>NZ_JANFNY010000030.1 GCF_024437745.1 Roseomonas sp. GC11
GAACGCCATCGGCCGCATCCTCGACCTCTACTCGCCACAGGAATGCGCAAACTACTTCGCCAACTGCGGATATGATGCAGACTGATCGAAAAACACTCTAACGGTTGCTGCACAAGCCCGGCACGGTTTTGGTGCAGTTTGTGCGTCACAAAAAAGATTGACGTGGGGATTAATTTTCATAAAAAATCCGTGATGTGTGTGAATGGAATATCAACCAAAATCGAACCCATTCACTTTTGCAAAACCCCTTTTTCATGCAAAATTTTATACGGGAGACGAATTTGCCGAACATTGCCATTGTTCCTGAGAAAATTGGGACGGAAACCCTGGTCAACACCTACACCGCCAACCTCCAGCAAGGTTCGCAGGTCACGGCCCTCTCGGACGGGACCTTTCTTGTCGTCTGGAGCTCGATGAATCAGCCTGGCGACAGCCTTTGGGGCGTCTACGCCCAGCACTACAATGCCAATGGCACGAAGATCGGCGGCGAATTTCATGTCAACACGAGCACCGGTGACCATCAGGCCGGGGCGACCGTGGTGGCCCAGCCCGGTGGCGCCTTCACCATCCTCTGGACCAGCTCCCAGAATGGTACGAATGACATCATGGCCCAGCGCTTTGATGCCAACGGCGCCAAGTTCGGCGGTGAATTCGCCATCGCCTCTTCCAGCGCCCTGCAAGAGCAGGGGGCGAATGTCGTGGCGCTGCCTGATGGCAGCTTCGTCGTTTCCTGGCAGCAGGCTGGCTTGACCGGTGGCGCCGTGCAGGAGATGGCCCAGCATTTCGATGCCAATTGGAATGCGCTGGGCAGCGCCTTCACGGCCAGCAAGGCTTTCTCGCCCTCTGGCGGTTCCACTTACCTGTCCAACGGGCCTGGCGAGTTGATCGCGCTCCAGAACGGCAATGTCGTCTCGATCTGGTCCGAGCCGCATGCCAGTAACAATTATTCCGATGTCTGGGCTGAAATCCTGACCCCGTCGGGCAGTGTGGTGGGCAGTGCTTTCCGCGTCAATACGGATGAACGGCTCGAGCAGGGACAGCCCGCTGCCGCCACCCTGGCGGATGGCACCTTCGTGGTCGCCTATTATTCTGCAGCCTTCGGCGGCGTTGCGTTCCAGCATTTTGATGCGAATGGCAACAAGCTGGGTGCCGAAACGGCAGTGGACAACAGCCCGAACGGTTCTGTGACGCCGAGCATTACTGCACTGGCTGATGGCGGTTTCATCATCGCCTGGCAGGGCGGTGCCGATGGCGATGGCTCGGCCGTCAGCGCGCAGCGCTTCGCGGCCGATGGCACCGAGATGACGGACTACTTCCTGCTCGATACCCAGGCCACTCTCTGGCAGTCCCAGCCTTCCATCGTGCAACTCACTAACGGCACGCTCGTGGCCAGCTGGACCAGCGAGGCCTATGGCAACAGCACGGACATCGCGCTGCAGCAGTTCAACGTGTCGCAGCGGCTGACCGGCAATGCGAGTCAGGATGTGCTCATCGGTGGCGGCGCCGATGACACGCTCCTGGGCGGCGGTGGCAATGACAGGCTCTACGGCAACGGGGGCGATGACACTCTGGGCGGCGGTGATGGCAATGACTGGATGGAAGGCGGCGCGGGGAATGACGTGCTGAACGGCCAGGCCGGTGCGGACACCATGATGGGTGGCGCCGGCAATGATACCTACAGCGTCGATGATGCCGGCGATGCGGTGTCCGAAGCGGGCGGCAGCGGCATCGATATCGTCAAATCTTCTATCAGCTACACGCTGGGTGAGGGGGTGGAACGTCTCGTTCTGCTGAGCGGCGGCCTGACCGGCACCGGCAACGAGCTGGCCAATATGCTGACCGGCAGCAGTGGCAATGATACGCTGCGCGGCCTCGCCGGCAATGATGTGCTGCAGGGCGGCGCCGGCAATGACGTGCTGGTGGGCGGTGCGGCCACGGATACGCTGACGGGCGGTGCGGGCGCGGATCTCTTCCTGCTCGCCAAGGGTGATGGCTATGACCAGATCACCGACTTCGCGGTAGGCCAGGACAAGCTCCAGCTCAGCGGCTTTGGCACGTCCTTCGATAGCTGGGCGGAAGTCCAGGCGGCGTTGCGCACCTCAGGCAGCAACACCATCCTGGATCTTGGCAGCGGAGATAAGCTCCTCATCAAGGCTGTGGCTATCAGCGATTTAGGCGCCGATAGTTTCCTCTTCGGGTGATATGATACGACCCCGCCTGCCATGCCAGGTGGGCGGGGGCGCGACGCAGCGGCAGGCAGCAGTTTCTCCGGACGACGAAGCGGTGCTGACGGCGGCGATCATTGGTCTGGCCCGGCCATACGGCCGATACGGCTACCGCCGGATCACGGCCCAGCTCCGGGCCGCAGGCTGGCACTGAAACCACAAGCAGGTGGAGCGGATCTGGCGCCGCGAGGGGCTGAAAGTGCCTGCCAGACAGCCCAGACGCGCAAGGCTATGGCTGAACGACGGCTCCTGCATGCGGCTGCGCCCCGAACGGCCAGACCATGTCTGGGCCTACGACTTCGTGGAGGACCGGACCCGCGACGGACGCAAGCTCCGCATGCTGAACGTGGTGGACGAGTTCACCCGGGAATGCCTGGCGATCCGGGTGGCGCGCAAGCTGAACTCCCTTGATGTCATCGACGTGCTGACGGAGTTGTTCATCGCCCGGGGCACGCCTGCCCATATTCGCTCCGACAATGGCCCTGAGTTCGTGGCCAAGGCGGTGCAGGGCTGGATCTGCGGCGCCGGCGCAAAGAGCGCCTTCATCGAGCCCGGCAGCCCCTGGAAGAACGGCTATGTGGAGAGCTTCAACGGCAAGCTGCGCGATGAACTGCTTGACGGCGAGGTGCTCAACACACTGGCCGAAGCCAGGGTGCTGATCGAGCAGTGGCGTGTCCACTACAACACGGCCCGCCCCCATTCCTTGCTGGGCTACAGGCCACCAGCGCCGGAGGTGATCATGTCGGAAAGAGCCGGACCAATGCCCCCCGGTTCCAATGGCTCATCGCCGCCGCCTCTGACCATGCTCCACTAAAATCTTGCCCGGACCAGTCAATGGGGGCTGGTCACCCCCGTCACCACGACGGGGCCACCTTAGGCATAGGTCAGATTTCAAATGGCGCTCGGGTCAGTTTCGCAACGGCAGCTACAGCCGGATTGGGAGCGGCTGCTCGAGCGGCATGAGGACTTCCGCATGGGCGTGGTGCCGGCCAGCCACATCTGCCTCACCGCGGGCGCGGATTTGCATGGCAGGAATGCTCGTCCAGATCAAAAAAGATCAACAGCTTAAAGAAGAACTCAGGCGAATAGGGCGGTCGGCTTTCGGGCATTGGGAACGCCCATGCGACAGCTTCACGGTGTCTGCAAAGCCGGATCAATCCCGCATGCCAATCATGTTCATGTAAATTGTCACGAAAAATTGATTAAAAAGATTTTGATCCCCCGAAAATGTGCGGCCGTTTGTGGCGGGCCTTTCTCACCCCTTTCTGACGTGAGGGAAATCAACCGGTAAACTCACTCTTGCCGGCCCTATCGCCCTGGCATTCAGCGGGCCGGCCGCGCCCGGCCGCCATTGTAGGGGATTTGATGATCCGCTAGGCGGATTGCCGCATTGAAGATCAAGGTGGCCCCCGCTTTGACTTGGGATCTGCAAGAGCTTTTCTGGCGCCACGCGAAGGAGATTCTCCAATCCCTCCGCCGCAGGGGATTCTCCGCGGAAACGGCGGCCGACCTGACGCAGGACACCTTCGTCCGGATTCTCGCTGCTCCACCTGCCGAGGCAGCAGTCGCCCATAACCCCGTCGGTTATCTTTTCCGGGTGGCGCGTAATCTCGGCATCGACCACCAGCGGCGCGAACGCCTGCTGCCCCGCGTGGATCTCGCGGCGGAAGATTTCACGGCCATCCTCGACCCTGCGCCCGCGCCCGATACCATTGCCTATGACCGCCAACGGCTGCTGCGCACCCAGGCGGCTATCGAGGAATTGCCCGAACGGACACGAAAGGCTTTCGAGTTGCACCGCATGGAAGGGATGACCCTCGCGGCGGTCGCGGCCGAGCTGGGCCTTTCCACCTCGCGCAGCTGGGCGCTGATCCGCGAAGCCTATGAGCATATCGGCGTTCGCCTGAACGGCGATTGACTGCTGTCCCACCGAAAGCGCCGAAAATTCCCGCTCGCCACTCGTATGGGTTAAGAGAAGGCACGATTTCCGTGCCGTGATCGCGGGCTGGCAAAAAGGGGATGCATGACAGAGGTGCCGGAGGAACGCCGGCTGTTCCGCGAGGCGGCCGATCTCGCGATCAGACTCCAGAACGACCCCGCCAATCCGGTGTCGCAGGAGATGGTCCGCGCCTGGGCGCTGCGCAGCCCGCGCCATGCCGCCGCCTGGGCCAGCGTGGCTGAGATCCACGGCATGGCCGGCCAGATCCTTGCGCGGGAACGTCAGGCGGCCGGGAGGAGGGGGCTGTCACGCCGGGGGCTCGTCGCCGGCGGGGTCACGGCGCTCTCGGCAGTGGCGTTCGGGGCCTGGGCGGTGCCGCGTGCCATCATGGCCGGGAAGGCCGACCGCCTCACCCAGACCGCGCAGATCGAGCGGATCGGCCTGCCCGACGGCAGCGCGATCACCCTCGGCCCTGACAGCGCCATCGCCATCGGCCGGGGTGGGGCAGGGCGCTCCGCCACGCTGCTCGCCGGCATGGCCTATTTTGACATCGCGGCCGACCCGGCGCTGCCCTTTTCCGTCTCGGCTGGCGGGCTGGTCGTGCAGGCGGCGGCAGCCGCCTTAGAACTCTCCAACGATGCAGGCTTTACCACCCTCTGTGTCGAACAGGGCAGCCTTGAGATCCGCATGCCGGCGATGGGTTGGGGCAGCCGCCTCGGCGTGGGCGAGCGCCTTACGCTGGACCCTGAGGGCGGCCTCTCCGCGCGCGGCACGCGCGACGGGCGGGAGGTCGCGGCCTGGCGCCGGGGCATGATCATCGCCGATAGCGAACCTGTCTCGGCCGTGGTCGCGCGGATCGCGCGCTGGCAGCCGGGCCGCGTGGTGCTGGCCGACAGCCGGCTGGGCCGGCGCGTGGTGAGCGGCGTCTTCACGCTGAACGATCCCCTGCGCGCCTTGCAGGCGGTGGTGCGCCCCTTCGATGCGAGGGTGCACGCGCTCGGGCGTTTCATGACGGTGATCGCGCCCGCCTGAGGCACCCCGAAAGGCGGGCCGATGGGGGGGAGGCGAAAAAAGTGCATGGCGGGCAGAAAATCCGCCTTCCCCGTTCGTAAGGGTCAATAGGGGCTGCACTACCCTGCACGCAGGCAAGCACCCCTTCCAAATCGACATGACGGGGTGCGTTGACGATGGGGATCGGGTCTCTCAGGGGCAGTGTTGAGCGTATCGGTGGCCGGACCATGGTGGCGGCCCTGCTGGCGACCACGGCCATTTCGTCGGGTTTGTCTGCAATTGCGAATGAGAGTCATCTGCAAAAAATAACACCGGAAGCGACCCCGGCCTTCGAGGTGCTCGCCGGGCCGCTCGATCGCGCGCTCGCCGCCTTCGGCCGCCAGTCCCGGACCCAGATTTCCTATGATCCGGCGGTGGTGGCCGGAAAATTCTCGCCAGGCCTCTCGGGGCCGGCCTCCCGCGAGCAGGCTATCGTGCTGCTGCTGCAGGATAGCGGCCTCGCCTATCGCTTCACCGATCCGGCCAGCGTGCTGATCGGCCCCCGCCTGGCCGAGGCCACGCCAGCCGCCTCGCCCGGCGAGATGGCCGGTGGGGCGCCGGTCGCGGCCGATGGCTCGGTCCTGCTCGCCCCCATCACCGTCACCGATCAGGCCGGGCGGGGGGCTGCCACCGGCGCGGGCTTCATGGCGACGCCCGACTGGGTTTACGAAACCCCAGAATCCGTCAGCGTCATCTCGCGTGAGGCGATCAAGGGTGCGGCCGGCGCGCGCGATGCGCGCGACCTGCTCGGCAATGTGGCCGGCGCCTATGTGAACAGCTCGGTCGCCAATTCCCCCGCTGTTTCGCCCAATCTGCGCGGGTTGCAGGATATGGGCCGCATCGTCGTCTCGATCGACGGCGCGCGGCAGAATGCCAACCGCACTCTCACCTCCGGCGGCGACAGCTATGTCGGCAGTTCGGGCAAGGGCTTCGTCGATACCGCCTTCATCCGCTCGGTCGAGGTGCAGCGCATGACGGGCGCGAGCGCCGGGCTCGCGGGCTCGCTCGCCGGCGCCGTCACCTTCCGCACCGTCGGCGCGGAGGATCTGATCCAGCCCGGCGAGGATTGGGGCGTGGAGACCAACACCACCTTCGGCACCAATAACCAGCGCTTCCAGAGCTCCATCCTTGGCGCCACGCGCATCATCGGCACGCCCCTCACGCTCACCGCGGGCCTCAGCCGGCAGGATCTGGGCGAATACCGCGTCGGCCATAACGGCACCGTCGAATGGTCGGGCGACCAGAGCGGGCGGACCTCGCTCATGGGACGCGACAATTGGTCCTCCCTGCTCAAGCTTGAAGGCGATTTCGGCGATCTGCGCACCGCCATCGCCTGGACGCACCAGGACAAGAGCTTCGCCTGGTCCCAGGGCGCCGGCAGCGCGCCCAGCGAGGAGCGGGCGATGGTCGATACCATCACCGCCACCCTTGGCTGGAAGCCTGCCGACAACCCGCTGATCGACCTGCAGGCGCGGATCTGGATGAACCGCACGCGGGAGGAGACGCTGCGCCGCGCCCGCGGCAGCTACCCGGCCAGCGGCTATCCCGACACCATGATCCATGCCAACTACCTGACCATCGGCGCCGGGCTCGACAATACCAGCCGCCTCGCCACGCCCATCGGTGCCTTCCGCTTCAACTATGGCGTGGAGGCCTTCCGCGACACCGCCACTTCGAACGCGGCGAGCGAGGCCATCACGGCCTGGCCGGAGCTGGAGAGCAACTTTACCTCCTTCAGCCCCGCCGGCCGGCGTGACACCGCGAGCGCCTTCGCCAGCCAGAGCTGGGATGCGACCCACTGGCTCACCCTCTCCACCGGCCTGCGCTACGACTGGTACCGGCTGAAGGGCTCGCCGACCTATTACGGCTATCAGGCAGCGACGACCTACACGGCCAGCTGCGTGATGAGCGAGTATGATTTCCGGCTGAGCCAGAACCCGAACTTCACGGCCTCAGCCGCGCTGACCCGAATTCTCCGGAACCGCTGCGGCGAGGCCTATAACGGCACATTCTATGGCACGGGCAGCGCGATCAGCGCCCTCTCCACGCCAGTTTCCTACCCGGCGACGACACTCGACATCGACCGTTCCGGCAGCGCCCTGCTGCCCTCGGCGACCATCGAGCTGAAGCCCGTCCCCTGGTTCCGCCCCTATGTGACCTATTCGCAGAGCTATCGCCCGCCGAGCACGGCCGAGGCCTTCTTCACCGGCGACCTGCCGAGCGCCACGAACCCCGGCTATGGCTACGCGTCCAACGAGGCCCTGCGGCCCGAAACCGCGGTGACCTGGGAGATCGGGGCCAATATCCTGCTCGACGGCCTCCTGACGGAAAGGGACAGCCTGCGCCTCAAGCTCTCCTCCTTCGACCGCCGGATCGAGGATTATATCGTTCTGGGCTATTTCTACCCGAACGCCACCGCCCGCCAGTACACCGGCTATGTGAATGCCGAGGGCACCACGCGGATGCGCGGCGTGGAGGCCGAAGGCAATTATGATACCGGGCGCTTCTGGATCGGCGGCTCGGCCACCTGGCTCGAGACCGACTGGCCGCAGAAGGTCCAGGGCAGCTGGTACGGGCAGCAGACCAGTTCGGACGCCGTGCAGCTCTATGCCGCGGACGTGCCGCCCAAGTTCAAGGGCACGATCGATGCGGGGATGCGCTTCCTCAACGAGCGCCTCTCGCTCGGCGGGCGCGTGAGCCACGTCACGCCGACCCTCTCGCAGGTCAAGACCATCAGCTCCGATGGCACCTACCTGACGAATGACTACACGAAATTCGATCTCTACGGGTCCTATGCGGTGAGCGGCAACGTCACCGTGCGGGTGAGCGTCGACAATGTCACCGACGTCAACCACGTGCCCGCCGGTAGCCGGTATCCGGCGCCTGGCCGCACCTTCTACGTCAGCCTGCAGACCCGTTGGTGATCGCCGCGCGCGGCGACGCGCGCTTCGAGTTCCCCCGGCCGGGGGGCAACCCGGCCAGGGGAGTCACCGCCCGGATCAGCCGATCCGGGCCAGCCACCGCCACCAGGAACAAGGAACCAGTCCATGGCGACCACGATTTCTTTAACCTCCGCTTCCTCCAACCTCGCAAGCTATCTTTCGAGCTGGAGCAACGCCGGTTACGGTTCGACCTACGGCGCCTTCTACGGCCCCACGGTGGGGCTGCAGACCAACACGGCGACCATCGGGGCCAATCCGAGCTGGCAGTACAGCGAATGGGGCAATGGCGTCACCAGCGGCGGTGACGGCGTCGTGCTGGAGAGCAGCAGCAGCTTCCAGTACAGCGGCGGCAACCTGACCGGCGATGTGGACACGCTCACCTTCGGCACCGGCTACAGCCAGTCCAGCAGCGGCGTCGGCCTCTCCACCGCCGAGCTGACGCTCGGGCTCGACCAGTCCTTCAACTATAACGGCTCGGGCCTCGATGCCTTCGACTACACCATCTACGGCATCTCCCGTCTCGGCACGCTGAGCTACCTCTACAACTATCTCGCGGCCACCGGCACCGTGATCGAGGATACCACGGGCAGCGACGTGCTCGTGGGCTTCGGCGGCACCGATACCTTCGTCTTCAACGGTGGCGACGACACCGTGACCAATGCCGGGCCGGCTGGTACCTCCGGCTATGTGGACGGGACGGACACGCTCGATGTCTCGGCCTGGGGGGTGACGGATTTCGCCTCGCTCGAGATCTTCGATGACAGCGGCTCCGCCTACGTCGCCTATGGTAACAGCTCGATCGAGCTCGTCGGCGTCGATTCCGCCGTGCTCGATGCCTCGGACTTCGTCTTCGCCTGATCCTTGAGGCTTCGCGGCCTCACGGGCGCTGCCCCGGCCTCGCGCCGGGGCAAGCTGCCCCAGGGCCGAGAGAGGTTCCCGCCCATGCCCGCCCCTCCGCCCCGAGCACCCGAAGCGGCCGCTGGCCTGTCTGGTATGGTCCCGACCGTCACGGCGCTGGCCCTGATCAGCGGCGTGGTGAATGTGCTGGCGCTCACCTCGCCGCTCTTCATGCTCCAGGTCTATGACCGCGTGCTGACGAGCCACAGCCTGCCCACGCTCGCGGCCCTCGCGCTCCTTGCCCTCGGCCTTTTCGCTGTCCAGGCGGCGCTCGACATCCTGCGCGCGCGCATCCTGCTGCGCCTGGGCGAGCTGTTCGACCGGCGCCTCTCGGCACGCGTCCATGCGGCAGTGCTGCGCCTGCCATTGCGGGCACGGATGGCGGGCGACGGGCTGCAGCCGCTGCGCGACCTCGACAATATCCGCGGCTTCCTCTCCGGCCAGGGGCCGACGGCCTTCTTCGACCTGCCCTGGATGCCGCTCTACCTGGCGCTCTGCTTCCTTTTCCACCCTTTGCTGGGCCTGGCCGCGCTGGCGGGCGCCCTCCTTCTCGTCTCGCTCACCCTGCTCGCCCATCTCCTCTCCCGCGCCCCGGCCCGCGCGACGATCGAGCACAACATGACGCGCAACGCGCTGATGGAGGCCGGGCGCCGCAATGCCGAGGTAGTGCAGGCACTGGGCATGGGCCGGCGGTTCGGCCTGCGCTGGCAGGCGGCCAATGACGCTTATCTGGCCGCCAATCGCCGGGCCGGCGATGTCGCGGGCGGGCTCGGCGGCGCCTCGAAGGCGCTGCGGGTCGTGCTGCAATCGGCCATCCTCGCCATCGGCGCCTATCTCGTCATCCGCCAGGAAGCCAGTTCGGGCGTGATGATCGCGGCCTCGGTCATGATGGGAAGGGCCATGGCGCCGGTCGATCTCGCGATCGCCAATTGGAAGCCCTTCCTCCTGGCGCGGCAGAGCCGGGCGCGGCTGCGGGAGCTGTTCGCGGCCATGCCGGAGGCGGCCGTCCCCCTGGCCCTGCCACGTCCCGAGCGGGGGCTTCGCGCCGAGGCGCTCACGATCCGCCCGCCTGGCGCGCCGAAGCCGACCGTCACGGGCATCAGCTTCGCGCTGGAGGCCGGCAGCGCGCTCGGCATCATCGGCCCCTCGGGCAGCGGCAAATCAAGCCTCGCCCGCGCCCTTGCCGGCGCCTGGGAGCCTGCGGCCGGCAGCCTGCGCCTGGATGGTGCGACCTTCGCGCAATGGGAACGTGAGGCGCTCGGCCGCCATCTCGGCTATCTGCCGCAGGGCGTCGAGCTGTTCGACGGCACCATCGCCGAGAATATCGCCCGCTTCGAGCCTGGAGCCACGCCCGAGGCCATCGTCGCCGCGGCCAGGGCTGCTGGGGCGCATGGGCTGATCCTGGCCCTGGAGGCCGGCTACGATACCCGGATCGGCGAGGTGGGCGGCACGCTCTCCGCCGGCCAGCGCCAGCGCATCGGCCTCGCCCGCGCGCTCTATGGCGAGCCTTTCCTCGTTGTGCTGGACGAGCCGAATGCCAATCTCGACGCCGAGGGCGAGCGCGCCCTCATCGCTGCGATCGCCGCCATCCGCGCGCGGCGCGGCATCGCGATCGTCGTCGCCCATCGCCCGAGCGCCATCGCCGCGGTGGATCAACTGCTGATGATGGAGGCCGGGCGGATGAAGGCCTTTGGCCCGCGCGAGGCTGTGCTGGCGCAGGTCCTGAAGCCGGGCGCCCTGCGCGTCGTCGCGGCCGGGCAGGGGGAGCATGCCGATGCATGAGGCCGCGCGCACCGGGCGCTCCATCCGCCGGCACCTCCTCCTGGGCCTGGCTCTCGGCGGCGCGCTGCTGGGGGGCCTCGGCACCTGGGCGACAACGGCGCGCCTCGCTGGCGCCGTCGTCAGCCAGGGCAGCTTCGTCGTCGATACCTACGCCAAGACGGTGCAGCACCCCACGGGCGGTGTCGTCGGCGAGATTTTGGTGGCCGAGGGGCAGCGCGTCCGCGCCGGTGACGTCCTGCTGCGGCTGGATGCGACCCAGACGCGCGCGCAACTCGCCATCGTGACCAAGCGCCTCGACGAAATGGGCGCCCGCCTCGCCCGGCTCGAGGCCGAGCGGGACGATATGGCCGAGATCGCTTTCCCCGCCACGCTTCTCGCGCGGCGTGGCGATGCCGATCTCGATGCCGCCCTGCGCAGCGAGCAGCGCCTCTTCGCCTCCCGCCGCGAGGTCCGCGAAGGCCGAAAAGCACAGCTGCGCGAGCGCATCGTGCAATACGCGCATGAGATCGAGGGGCTGAAGGCGCAGGAACGCGCCTATGCCCAGGGCCTCGCCGTGCTGGACAAGGAGATCGCGGCGCTGCGCCCGCTTTTTGAGCGCGGCGTCGTCAGCAACCAGCGGCTCAACAGCCTTGCGACCCAGGCCGCGACCTTCGGCGGCGAGCATGGCGAGAAAATCGCCTTCCAGGCGCAGGCGGCCGGTCGCATCGCCGAGGCGCGGCTGCAGATTCTCTCCATCGACCAGGAGCTGAAGGCCGAGGTGGGGCGCGAATTGCGCGAGGTTCAGGCGCAGATCGGTGAGTTCGTCGAGCGCCGCGTCACCGCCGAGGATCAGTTGAAGCGGATCGATATCCTCGCGCCGCAGAGCGGCATCGTGCATCGCCTCGCCATCCATACGCTGGGCGGCGTCATCGCGCCGGGCGAGGCTATCCTGCAGATCATCCCCGAGGGTGAGAGTCTGGCGCTGGAGGTGCAGATCCCGCCGCAGGATATCGACCAGCTCGTGCTCGGCCAGCCGGCGGTGCTGCGCCTGTCCGCCTTCAACCTGCGTACCACGCCCGAACTCAGCGGCCAGGTGAGCCGCCTCGCCGCCGATATCAGCCGCGACGAACGGACGGGCCTGAGCTGGTACCTGGTGCGCATCGCTGTCCCGCCCGGCGAGTTGCAGCGCCTCGGGGGGCTCGCCCTGCTGCCTGGCATGCCCGCCGAAGCCCTGATCCGCACCGGCGAGCGCAGCCCGCTCTCGTACCTGCTCAAGCCGATTTCCGACCAGATCAAACGCGCCTTCCGGGAGGAGTGAGGCCCCGCCGCCTCACGACCGTCTCGCCGACAGGTGCCAGAAACGAGACCCTCGCCATGACCCGATATCGCCGCGCCGCCCGCTTTACACAGAGGTTGAAACCGCTCTTCCTCGGCACACTGGCAGCCCTGCTCGCCACCCTGCCGGGCCAGGCCTCGGCCCAGGCGGCCACGGCCATCGAGCAGGGCGCGACCGGGCTTTCCCGGCTGCTCATCCCCGCCGGGGCACGGCCGCATGATCTCTCGCCGCTGGGGATGTTCCTGGCCGCGGACTGGGTGGTGAAGGGCGTCATGATCGGCCTCGCCCTGGCCTCGCTCGCGACCTGGACGGTCGGGCTGGCGAAAACCATCGAACTGGCCTGCGCCAGGGCGCGGGCCCGGCGTGCGCTGGCTACCCTCGCGGCGGTGGCCGATCTGTCGGACGCCGCGCAGGCCCTCGCCGGCCGGGGCGGCCCCGCCGCCTTCATGCTGCGCTCGGCGGCAGAGGAGATGCGCCGCTCGCGCGACCTGCTCGCCCATGCCGGCGGGCTGGGCGTGAAGGAGCGCGTCCTCTCGCGCCTCATTCGCATCGAGGCCCAGGCTGGCCGCCGTCTCTCGCGCGGCACGGGCATCCTCGCGACCATCGGCTCGACGGCGCCCTTCATCGGCCTCTTCGGTACGGTCTGGGGCATCATGAATGCCTTCATCGGCATCTCGAAGGCGCAGACCACCAGCCTCGCCGTCGTCGCGCCCGGTATCGCCGAGGCGCTGCTTGCCACCGCAATCGGCCTCGTCGCCGCAATCCCCGCCGTGGTGCTCTACAACGTCTTCGCGCGCGCCAACGCCGATTACCGGCATCTTCTGGCCGATGCCGCCGCCGCGGTGGAACGGCTGGTGAGCCTCGAACTCGATGTCATGGCCATGCCCGAGCCGCTGCCTGCCGCGCGCGCCCTCGCGGCGGAGTAGGCGTGATGGCTGGAGGCATCCGCGAACGGCAGCATGATCTCGAGGAAAATCACGAGATCAACGTCACGCCTTTCATCGACGTGATGCTGGTGCTGCTCATCATCTTCATGGTGGCCGCGCCGTTGGCGACCGTCGATGTCAATGTCGATCTCCCGGCCTCGACCGCGCCCCCCGCGTCGCGGCCTGAGAAGCCGCTCTATCTCACGCTGAAAGGCGACCTCACGCTGACCTTGGGCGAGGTTGCCGTGCCGCGCGATGCCCTGGGCGCCGCACTCGACAAGATCGCCGATGGCGACAAGGAGACGCGTATCTTCCTGCGCGCCGACAGGCTCGTCGCCTATGGGGAACTGATGGCGCTGATGAACCTGCTCCGTGAGGCCGGCTATTTGCGGATCGCTCTGGTTGGGGTGGAGGCGGTGCCTGCCGCGGGGGCCGCCCCATGAGCGGCTGGAGCGCGCCAGCCAGCCGCAGCGCCCGCCTGCTTGTCGGCGCCCTCTGGCCCGGCGCGGGGCTTGTCGTGCTGATGGCGCATCTCGGCGCGGTGGCCTGGCTGATGCGCGAAGCCGCCGTCACGCTTCCCGATGCCGCGCCCCCGATGGCGATCGCGATCGAACTGGCCGAGGTGGCGGAGGCGCGGCATGTGGCACGGAACGAGATCACGCCCGACCGGGAAGATGCCACGGCTGCGGCCGTACAGGCGCAGCTCCCCCCGCCAGAGGACGCCGCTGAGAACTCTGTGGCGGAAGAAACCCCGCGCCTGACTGCCCCTGTTGCGCTGCCTCCGCCCGCGAAGCCCAGGCCGCCACCCCGGCAGGAAGCCGCGAGGCGCTCTCCGCGCTCCCAGCCAGAGCCGCAGCCGCGGGCGAGGCCGCCCATGCCGGACCAGGCTGACCCGCCGCAACCCGGCGCGCAGGCCGCCGTCGCCGCACAGGCCCAGGTTCAACAGGCCAGCCGCGATGCCGGCCGCCAGAGCGCCTCCGGCGTCTCCGCCGCGGGCGTCGTCAGTTGGCAGGCCAGGCTCATCGCCCATCTGGAGCGGCACAAGCGTTACCCCGCCGGGGCCCGCGCCCGCCGCGAGCAGGGCATGGCCTATCTCAGCTTCACGATCGACGAGGAGGGCCGCGTGCTGTCCGCCTCGCTCCAGCGTTCCTCTGGTTTCGTGGAACTGGATGAGGAAGTGCTGGCAATGATCCGGCGCGCCGCGCGCGTGCCGCCACCCCCGGCGGGCCTGCCGCTCACCATCACGACGCCGGTGATCTTCTTGCTCCGCTGACGGGTTGCCGGCGTCTGAGTCGGCGAACACTGTGCCTCACCTGTCCGCCGCACGCATCTTCACGAGCCGGGCAGCCGGGCGATGCGCGATCTCTTCAATAGGGTGCGCGCCACCTATGTCGAGCCCGCGGCCCACTGGCGGACCACCGATGCGCCGCCGCTGCTGGCAAGCAACTCCGTTTGGCCGCCAGCCGCTGGCTGGTTTCAGCCGCCCATGCGATGCGCTATTGCGATTAATTCTCATTATCGTTATTTCTGGTTACGCTCCGTTTCAATCATATCGCCCGCCATGCGCAGTACCCTTGCGATCGACCTCTACAATGACCATGCCGGCTGGCTGGTGGCTTGGCTGCGCAGCCGCGTGCGCTGCCATGAGCGGGCCGCCGATCTGGCGCAGGACCTCTTCTGTAAGATCCTGGAACGGCCGCCGGGGGAGGGGCTCCAGAGTCCGCGCGCCTATCTGGCCACCGCCGCCATCCGCCTGCTGATCGACCAGCAGCGCCGGCTGGCGCTGGAGAAGGCCTATCTCTCTGCCCTGACCGCCTTGCAGGAGCGGGAGATGGCGGCCTCCCCGCACCAGATCTGTGAGGCGGTGGAGGCTCTGACCCTCATCGCCCGCATGCTGGACGGCTTGCCGGACAGGCCGCGCCGGGCCTTCCTGCTGAGCCGGCTGGACGGGCTGGGCCATGCCGAGATCGCGGACCTTCTGGGCGTCTCCACCAGCATGGTGCGCAAATATGTCGCCACGGCCCTGGTGCATTGCTACGCCGTGGTCCACGGCCTGCCCGTGGAGCGGGCATGACCGAACCCAGTGCCGCGATGGTGCGCCGCGCGGCGGAGTGGCATGCCCTGTTGGCCTCCGGCGAGGCCACAGCGGCGCAGCAGGCCCGCTGCCGCGCCTGGCAGGCCGAGCATCCGGGCCATACCGAGGCCTTCCGTCGCATGGAGACCATCCTGGGCCGTTTCGAGGGGCTGCCGGCCGAGCCGGCGCGGCGTGCCCTGCAGGCCGCGCCACGCCGCCGCCGCCTGGCCTGGGGCGGCGCCGCCTGCCTGTTGGCCCTGGCCGCCCTGCTGCCGGACTGGCCCTGGTGGCTGGCCGACCACCGCGCGGAAACCGGGGAGATCCGCAGCCTCACCCTGCCTGATGGCTCGCGCGTGACGCTCGACACCGGTAGCGCCATCACCCTGCGCTTTGATGCGGGGATGCGCCGCGTCATCCTGGTGCGCGGCGCCCTTCTGCTCGAGGTGGCGCCCGACCCGGGCCGCCCGCTGGTGGTCGAGACGCCCGAGGGGCGGCTGCGCGTCCTGGGCACCCGCTTCGCCGTGCGGCGCGGCGTGGCGGAAACCGGCATCGTGGTCGAGGAATCTGCCGTGCGGGCCTGCCCTGGCGCAGTGGAGGAAGGCGCGGCCTGTATCACGCTGCGGCAGGGCCAGGCCGGGCGGCTGGCCGGCCACCGTGCCGCCGGGCCCTTTCCGGCCCCGCCCGGTGCCACCGCCTGGGCGCAGGGCCTGCTGGTCGCTGAGGACCGCCCGCTGGCCGAGGTGTTGGACGAACTGGCGCGCTACCGGCCTGGCCTGCTGCGCTATGATCGCGCGGCGCTGGAGGGGTTGCGCCTCTCCGGCGTGCTGCCGCTGCGGAAGACCGAGACCGCGCTGGAGGCGATCGCTGCCGCTCTGCCGGTTGAGATCCGGCATGAGGCGCCCTTCATTCTGAGCGTGCGTCGGCTTTGAGCCGCGCCACAAAAAAATGTGGAAAACATCACCGGGGCGCTGTCTCTCCGGCCATCTCATCCGTCTGCGTTTCTGTAACTCACGGAAACCGGACGTAACGCCCCATGACTCACGCCCGCCGCCCTTCCCGCCGCCTTGGTTGGACGCTGCGTGCCGCGCTGCTTGGCAGCGTGACGCTGCTGGCCCTTCCGGCCGGGCAGGCCCTTTCCCAGACCGGGTCTTCCGCGCAGGTGGCCAGCTATGATGTTCCCGCCGGCCCCCTTGCCGGTGCGCTGAACCGCTTTGCCCAGCAATCCGGCATTACCCTCTCCTTCACCGCGGCGCAGGTGGCGGAACTGCGCAGCCCGGGGCTGCGCGGCCAGTCCAGCATCGAGGGCGGCTTCGTGCGCCTGCTCTCCGGCACCGGGCTGGAGGCCGTCTCGCGGGATGGCGTGATCTACACACTGCGCGGCGTGGCGCCCGCGCCGCGGGCGGAGGCGCCGGCGGCGGATGGTACCCTGGTCCTCGCGGAGGTCAGCGTCGTTGCCACGGCGGAGCAGGAGTTGAAGCAGGCACCGGGCGTCTCGGTCATCACCGGCGAGGATATCCGGCGCATGCCGCCGGCCAACGACATCTCCGAGATCATCCGCACCATGCCGGGCGTGAACCTCACCGGCAATTCCTCCTCCGGCCAGTATGGCAACAACCGGCAGATCGACCTGCGCGGCATGGGGCCGGAGAACACGCTGATCCTGATCGACGGCAAGCCGGTGCGCAGCCGCAACTCGGTGCGCATGGGCCGCAGTGGTGAGCGCAACACGCGCGGCGATTCCAACTGGGTGCCCGCGGATGCGATTGAGCGGATCGAGGTGATCCGCGGCCCGGCGGCGGCGCGTTATGGCTCGGGGGCAGCGGGCGGTGTCGTCAACATCATCACGAAGCCGCCGACCGACGAACTGCATGGCTCCGTCACGCTCTATACCCTTCAGCCTGAGGATGACCGTGAGGGCGATGGCCGCCGCGTGACGCTGAACCTCTCCGGCCCGACCACCCTGCCGGGCCTGAGCTTCCGCGCCTATGGCAATTTCAACCGCACCGATGCCGACAGCCTGGAACTGAACCGCGCCGCCGGCAATACCGCTGCGGGCAATACGCCGCCCGCCGGGCGCGAGGGTGTCGAGAACCGCGACCTCAATGGCCTGCTGCGCTGGGACCTCAATCCGCAGCATGTCGTGGAACTGGAACTGGGCTACAGCCGCCAGGGCAATATCTATGCCGGGGACCGGGCTGTGAACAGCGCGGGCAGTGCGCTGCTCACCCAGCTCGCGAGCGATGGCGCCGAGACCAATATCATGACGCGCAGCACGGCCTCGCTGCAGCATCGTGGCGAATGGGGCTGGGCGGATTCGCGTCTGCTCTTCCAGTATGAAGGCACCAGCAACAAGCGGCTGAATGAAGGCTTGGCGGGCAGCCCTGAGGGTAGCATCAACACCGCGACCGGCTATTCCACCTCGACCCTGAACAATTATTCGGCCAGTGGTGAACTGAATATCCCGCTGGACTTCGTCGCACCGCAGCGCCTGACCCTCGGCGCCGAATTCCTCAGGGAAAATCTCAACGACCCCTATTCGATGACCCAGTCCCTGGCCAATGGCGGCGTGCTGCCCGGCCTGAGCACGGGCACGCGCCCCGGCAGCGCCAGCGCCGAGACCTATTCGGCCTTTGTCGAGGACAATATCTACGCCACCTCGCGGCTTGTGCTGACGCCGGGTGTCCGCTTCGACAACCACAGCCAGTTTGGTTCGAACTGGAGCCCGTCGCTGAATGCCTCCTACGAGTTGTTTGACGGCTTCTCGATCAAGGGCGGCATCGCGCGCGCCTTCAAGGCGCCCAACCTCTACCAGTCCAACCCGAACTTCGTTTACTACACGATGGGCAATGGCTGCCCCAACGGCTATGCCAGCCTGGGCGCGGGCTGCTATGTGCAGGGCAATGCGGATCTCCGCGCCGAAACCAGCCTGAACAAGGAAATCGGCCTGTCCTACAACAAGGACGGTTTCAGCAGCAGCCTCACCTATTTCCACAACGACTATCACGACAAAATCGTCGCCGGCCTGATCCCGGTGGGCCAGACCTCGGCCAATGGCCGCATCCTGCGCTGGGAGAATACGCCGGAAGCCATCATCCAGGGGATCGAGGGCAATATCCTCATCCCGCTGCGCGAGAGCCTCTCCTGGAACACCAACTTCACCTACATGATCGAGAGCAAGGACAAGACCACCGGTCAGCCGCTCTCCCTGGTGCCGGAATACACCATCAACACCACGCTGGACTGGCAGGCGCGTGACGATCTCTCCTTCCGCCTTGGCGTGACGCATTACGGCCGGCAGGAGGCGCGCACGGTGAGCATGACGGGCTTCGCCAACACGGGCGACGCGCTGCGCGAGCGCAAGCCCTATTCGCTCGTCGATGTCAGCGCCACCTATGACATCAACACCTCCACGCGGCTGACCGCGGGCATCAGCAACCTCTTCGACCAGCAACTCTTCCGCGAGGCGACCTCCAGTGCCGCCGGCGCCAACACCTACAACGAGCCGGGCCGCGCCTATTTCGTCAGCCTGACCGCGAGCTTCTGACCTGACCAACGCCAGGCGGGCGCTGCAGCACCCGCCCCCCTTCCTCCGCGAGGAACGACCCTATGCCCCGTTTCGCCTCCCGCCTGCGCCACGCCCTGCCGGGCCTGGCCATCACTGGTTCGCTGCTGCTGGGCGGCCTGGCCGCGCAGGCCCAGCCGCTCTTCGGCCCTCTCGATGCCACCGCCAGTCCGCAACTCCGTTTCAGCGCCGCCGGGCAGGGACAGCAGCCCATCCATGCCGGAGCGGAGGTCGCCATCGCCGGGCAGGGCTTCCGCCCAGGCCAGCCGGTGACGCTGCTCTACGGCACCACGGCGCTGCCGGGCGGCGCGCTGGTGGCCGATGCGCAGGGCAAGGTGGCCGCCACGTTGAAGCTGCCCGCCGATGCGGTGGCCGGCAACCATCCCATCCTCGTCATCACCCAGGCGCCCTACAGCGCCAGCCTGGCCACGCTGAAGATTTCGCCGCAGATCCCGCTCTCCGGCCAAGCCGGCTATGAGTTGAGCGAGGCGCGGGTGGCACGGGGCCTCTACCAGTCCGCCTACAGCGCGCGCAGCCATGCGCTCTTCGTCACCTCCGCCGTGGGCCGCCCGCCGGTGCGCCAGTCCGAATTGCTGCGGCTGGACGCGGACAGCCTTGCCATCACCGCGCGCGTCACGCCGCAGGCGGCGCCCGCGCGCGCCAATGCCGAGGGTGGTGTCCATGCCGTCTATGGTATCGGCGTCGATGACGCGAACGGCACGGTCTGGGTGACCAACTCGCGGCAGGACACCGTGGCCGTCTACCGCCAGTCCGATCTCGCCCTGGTCCGGCAGTTTCCGCCCGGCACGGTGAGTCATGCGCGCGACGTGGTGGTGGATGCGGTGGCCGGCAAGGCCTATGCCAGTGCCACCTTCAAACCTGAGGTGGTGGTGTTCGACACCCGCGCGCCAGAGGTCGCGGGCCGCATCGAGATCGCCACGCGCCAGCGCGGCGCCACCTTCTCCGCCGCCAGCCTCTCGCTCGATGCCGCGGCGGGGCGGCTCTATGTCGTCAGCAACAGCACCAGCGAGGTGGCGGTCATCGACACGCGCGCCGGCCGCGTCGAGAAGGTCTTCCCCGTGCCGGGCGCGCGCGGCACGATCGGCGTCGCGCATGATCCGCAGACGGGGCGCATCTTCGTCGCGGCCCAGGGCAGCGACAACCTCGTGGTGCTCGATGGCGCCAGTGGCGCGGTGCTGGCCGATACGCCGGTGGGCGCCGGCGCGCTGAATGTGGTGTTCGACCCGCAGCGTCGCCGCGCCTATGTCGCCAGCCGTGGCGCCGGGACGGTGACGGTGCTCGACGCCGATGGCCGGATCCTGGCCAATCTCGGCCCCGCTCCGCTGGCCAACCATGTCGCCGCCGGCAAGGATGGCACGATCTTCGCCGTGGACAAGTCGGCCAATGCCCGCGGCGAGGAAGGTGACACGCTGCTGCGCATCCGCCCGCGCTCCTGAGCGCGGCCTTCCCTTTCCCGGCCCGGGCGCGCGCCCGGGCCGGCTCTTCCGGCATTGCGGGGCGGCCCCGCGCGAGGTGATCAGCTCCATGGATGGCTATATCAGCGACGTCGCTTATCCGGCGTTGTTCCACCGCGAGATGACCCCCGCCTGGATCGATGCCGTGGCCCGCGCGCTGGGCTGCGCCGCGCCCGACATTGCGGCCCCCTTCCGCTGGTGCGAACTGGGCTGTGGCGCCGGGCTGAACAGCCTGGTCTCCGCCGCGACCTGCCCGCAGGGCGACTTCCTGGCGGTGGACATGGATGCGGCGCAGATCGGTGAGGCCCGGCGCATCGCCGCCGCCGCGGCCCTATCCAACATCACCTTCCTCCAGGCGGGCTTCGAGGAGCTCGCGGCGCTGCCCGCGGAGCCGCTAGGCTGCTTCGACATCATCGTCACGCATGGCGTGCTGTCCTGGATTTCACCTGCGCAGCGCGCGGCACTCCACCGTTTCATCGACCGCTGCCTGAAGCCCGGTGGCCTCGTCTATGTGCATTACATGGCGCAGCCGGGCATGGCGGCGGCGGCATCGGCCCAGCACCTCGTCAGGTACCATGCCAGCATGCGCCCGGGTGGCTCCGCCACGCGCGCGGCGGAGGCGCTGGCCTTCCTGCGGAGCCTGTCCGAGGCCGGGGCGGGTTTCTTCACAGCCCATCCACAGGAGCGCCAGCGGCTGGAGGCTGCCACGCGCATGCCGCCCGCCGCCCTGGCGCATGAATGGCTGACAGAGCATTGGGAGCCATTCCACGTCGCCAGGGTGATGGAGGATTTTGCCGCGCTGGGCTGCCTCTATCGCGGCAGCGCGACGCCGCTTGACAATATCGATGCCGCCAGCCTGCCGCAGGGGGCGCGCCGCAGCCTGGTCGGCGTGGCGGACCCGGCCCTGGCGGAGACGCTGCGCGACTTCGCCCGCAACCAGTCGCTGCGGCGGGATCTCTATCAGCGTGGCGGCTCGCCGCTTTCCTCCGCGCAGCACGCCCTGGCGCTGGAGCAGCTGGCCGTGACCCTGCTCCCTGGGGCGCCCTCGGGGGAGGGGGATCTCACCTTTGAGACGCCGGGCGGGCCCGTGATCGGTGAGGCTGCGCTGTTTGGCCCCCTCCTGCGGGCGCTGCAGGGCGGGCCGCGCAGCCTGGGCGAACTCGCGCGCCTGCCCGGGTTTTCTCCGCACCCGTCCCAGTTGAACCAGGCGGTACAGATGCTGCTCTGGAGCGGCTGTCTGCACCCCGTGGCGCGCCCGCTGCCCGACCCGGCCCCCGGCTGGCGGTTGAACCACCAACTCGCGGCGCGGCCCGACGCCGGCTGGTTGGCGGCCCCGGCGCTTGGCACCGCCCTGCCGGCCACGGCGACGGAGATCGCTCTGGCGCGTGCTGTTCTGGAGGGGGGCGGGGAGGCGCCGCCTGTCATGGCGCGGGCAAAGCGGGACTGGTGGGTGGCCTGTGGCGCCCTGCCCACGGGGAGAGCGGCAGGGCCTGTAAATGGGGGATAAATATTTGATTTAATGGTTTTGGCGTGATTGACTTGGTGATTGTAGATTATGGCTGCCGGGCGCTGTAGCGCGGTGAAGCCAGGCCCGAGCCCCACCGGCCCGAGGATCAGCGTGATCTGGCTGCTGAAGCCACGATACGGCAATGCCGGCATGCCCGGGTGTGAGATCGGCCCAGCCGGTGACCGAGGTGCCCGCCGGACCACCAGTTCGGGCGGTTCCTGCGCGAAGGGTGCTGCTGTCAGGCGCGGGTCATCGGGGCGGCATGCCGTCAGCCCGATGCCGTGCTGGCTGGCAAGGACGCGTGCGATGGCCTCATCGTCGGGGGCGAACGGTGCCGTACTACCGGCCCACGCGGCCCGGCGTGAGCAGCCCACCACTGCCGTCGGTTTCGTCCTGCATGGCCAGGCGCGCGGCCAGACGCTGGGCGACACGCTCGATCTCGGCTCAGTAGTTGTGCAAGGCGCGCCCGGCGTGTGTCACCTCCACCAACTGCGGCCAGCGGATCAGCAGATGGCCGCACTGTGCTTCGAGCGCGCGGATGTGCGGGCTGATGGCAGCCTGGGCCAGGTTCAGCTGTCGTGCCGCGCGGGTGAAGCTGTCGAATTCTGCGGTGGCTGTGAAGGAATGGAGCCATTCCAGCTGTGCCATCATGATTGCTTATCAATCTGATAACAGGCGGTGTATTTTTATTATATTGGGTGGCGTCTATCTCCAGGGATCCATTTTCTCCGGAGTTTGTACGCCATGCTGAGCCCCTATCCGCGCAGCTTCTCGCATATCGGCCTTTCCGTGCCCGATCTCGACGCCGCTGTGGCCTTCTACACCGGGGTTATGGGCTGGTACCTCATCATGCCGCCCACCACGATCACCGAGGACGGCAGCGCCATCGGCGTGATGTGCTCGGATGTCTTCGGCCCTGGCTGGGGCAGTTTCCGCATCGCGCATCTCTCAACGGGCGACCGTGTCGGCGTCGATATATTTGAATTCCGTAACGCCGAGAGGCGCGAGGCCAATTTCGAGTACTGGAAGTCCGGTGTGTTCCATTTCTGCGTGCAGGACCCGGACGTCGAGGGGCTGGCCGCGCGCATCGTGGCGGCCGGTGGCAGGCAGCGCATGCCGGTGCGCGAATACTTCCCCGGCGGCAAGCCCTACCGCATGGTCTATATGGAAGACCCCTTTGGCAACATTCTTGAGATCTACAGCCACAGCTACGAGTTGACCTACTCGGCTGGGGCCTATGCCTGAGCGCCTGAATCTGACCTGGACCTGGCAGGCTGATCTGCCCCCTGGCTCTGCGCCTGGCCGAGCAGCCTCCACGCGCGCCCGAACCCGGCACGGCGCTGGTGCGCAACGCCGCGATCGGGCTCAACCCCGCCGACTGGGCAGACGCTGCGCGGCTGGGGGTGAAGCAGGCCGAGCGCGACCAGGGGTTGCGGCCTGGCCCCACCAGCGCGAAGGGGGAGCGGATCAAGGCCCTGGAGCGCGAGAACCGCGAGTTGCGGCAGGCCAATGAGATCCTGCGCAAGGCGTCGGCGTATTTTGCGATGGTGGAACTCGACCGCTGCTCGAAGCCATGATCGCCTTCATCGACGCTCACCGCGAGGCCTGCGGGATCGAGCCGTCCGTCGGGAGCGTTGGCGATTCCTACGACAACACGCTCGCTGAGACGGTGATCAGGCTGTTCAAGGCCGAGGTTATCCGCCGCCGCGGCATGTGGTGGTCGCTGGCAGCCGTTGAATACGCCACCCTCGCGTGGGTGCCTTGGTTCAAGAACCATCGCCTCCTCGTGCCGATCGGAAACATCCCTCACGCCGAAGCGAGGCGCGTTACTATGCTACGGGGGATACACCAGCCCTGGCCGCTTAACCCAAACCAACCAGCCTCTGGCAACCCGGGGCGGTTCAATCCGTCTCACCGGCTGAGTATCCTTACGGTGCGCAATGCTACGCCGCAGTTGCGCGTGTTGCAGCGCTCGTCGGCAGGGCGAGCGTCAGTGCCCAGCAGATTCCGAGCATCAGGGCGGAGCCGACCAAGCAGGCAGGGAGCCCTGCCCAGGCGTAGAGCAGGCCGGACATCAAGGTGCCGGCGAAGCGGCCGGCCGCGTTGGCAGCGTAGTAGAAACCCACATCCTCCGCCGCTTTCTCGCTGCCAGCGTAAGCCAGCACGAGATAGGAGTGCACCGAGGAGTTCACCGCGAAGAGGACGCCGAAGGCGCAAAGCCCCACCGGCACGAAGAAACCGGCCCCCGGCACGTCTCCGATCATCATCGCGGTAAGCACCGCGGGCACGGCAATCAACGCCAGGGACCAGGCCCGCGCAGCAGGAACCTCCGCCGATAAACCGTCAGCACTGCGCCGGACGAAGGCCGGCGCAGCCGCCTGGACCACGCCGTAGCCGATCGTCCACACCGCGAGGAAGCCGCCCACCATGGTGAAGGTCCAGCCCGACGCGTAGAGAAAGACCGGCAGGCCAACGACGAACCAGACATCGCGCGCGCCGAACAGGAAGACGCGCGCGGCGGCTATCAGGTTCACGCCACGGTTCCTCGAGAAGAGCTCCCGCGCGGTCTTCGACGCCTTCGCCCTCACCATCATCGGCGGAAGCGAGAGCGTCACGCCGGCGAGGATCACGCCCAACGCAGCCGCCATGGCCCACAGCGTGCCCTGGAAGCCCAGAACTTCCAACAGCAGGCCACCAAGGAAGAAGCCGAAGCCCTTCATGGCGTTCTTGCTGCCAGTGAAAAACGCGACCCACTTGAACAGGCGGCCGGACGTCTCGCCAGCGGTGAGCTTGATCGCGCTCTTGCTCGCCGTCTTGGTCAGATCCTTCGCAACCCCGCAGACGCCCTGCGCTGCGACCACCCAGGCGACTGAGAGGGTGGCCGACCAGTCGGGCGAGACCACCGAGAGCAGCAGGAATCCGGCAATTTGCGTGGTCAGCCCGACAGCCAGCATGCGCGCGATGCCGAACCGCGTCGCCAACCAGCCGCCGATCAGGTTCGCGCCTATCCCTGTGCCCTCGTAGAGCAGGAAGAGGAAGGCGAGCGTGAAGGGCGAATAGCCGAGGCGGAAGAAGTGCAGCAGCACCAGCATCCGCAGCGCGCCGTCAGTCAGCGTGAATCCCCAATAGGCTGCGGTAACGATGGCGTAGTTGCGGGTCTCCGGGGAGGACGGGATGGGGGCGCTGCTGCTCATCCCGTCAGATCCCTGCCTCAGCCATGTGGCAGGCGAGGTCCACCATGCGGCAGGCGTAGCCCATCTCGTTGTCGTACCAGGCGTAGACCTTCAGCAGCGTGCCGTCGGTGACCAGGGTGCTTGGCGCATCCACGATGGAACTGCGGGTATCGCGGGCGTAGTCCGCGCTGACCAGCGGCCGCGCCTCGTAGCCTAGGATCCCGGCGAGCGGCCCCGCGGCGGCGGCCTGGAACAGCGCGTTGACCTCCTCGGCCGAGGTCTCCCGCGCCATCTCGAAGACGCAGTCGGTCAGGCTGGCGTTCAGCACCGGGGCGCGTACCGCGTGGCCGTTCAGCTTGCCCTGCAACTCCGGGTAGATCAGGGCGATCGCGGTCGCGCTGCCCGTCGTGGTCGGCTGGAGCGAGAGCATCGCGGAGCGTGCCCGGCGCAGGTCCTTGTGCGGCGCATCCACCACCGCGTTGGTGTTGGTCGGGTCGTGGATTGTGGTGATCTGGCCGTGGCGGATACCGATTGCTTCGTGCACCACCTTCACTACTGGGGCGAGGCAATTCGTGGTGCAGGAGGCCGCGGTGACGATCGGGTGCCGCGCGGGGTTGTAGCGATGATGGTTCACGCCAACGACCACGTTCAGCACGCTGTCGAACTTCACCGGCGCCGCCACGATCACCCGCTTCGCGCCGCGCTTCAGGTGACCCCCGATCGTCTCTGGGTCAAGGAACTTGCCGGTGCATTCCAGCACGACGTCGACACCCAGATCGCCCCAGGGAATCTCGGCGGGATGCGGCTGCTCGGAAAAGGAAAGGCGGCGATGGCCGATGCGGATGGCGTCCTTTCCTTCCGCGGCGATCGGCGCGCGCCAGCGGCCCTGCACACTGTCGAATTCGAGCAGGTGGGCGGTGGCCACAGCACCGCCCCTGATCTCGTTGAGGTGGACGACCTCCAGCCGGTTGCCCCGCCGGGGGTCCTCCTCCGGCCGCTCCGCCGCGCCGAGTGCGGCGCGCAGCGCCAGCCGCCCGATGCGGCCCATGCCGCTGATGCCAACCCTCATCCCAGTATTCCCGCTCTTGTCGGTTAGCGTGCCGTCGCGGCTGTGCCGCGCGGCGGTGTCGTGGCCGTGCCGCGCGGCAGTGTCGCGGCCGTGCCGCGCTGCGGTGTCGCGGTCGTGCCGCGCTGCGGCAATGCGTGCGGGTCGGCCAGTTCGTCCACCCGCGCCTTCAGCGCCATCCGGTCGAGCGACGCGAAAGGGATGTTGGTGAAGATGCCGAGCCGGCGGTGCAGCGCGGCGTAGAGTTCGTTCAGCAGCGTCGCGCGCTCGGTCGCGCTGCCGGTGAACTTCGCCGGGTCGGGCAGCGGCCAGGCAGCGGTGACGGTCGTCTCCCCGAAGTCAGGACAGAGCTGGCCTGCCACCATGTCGCAGAGCGCGATGACGAAGTCGATGCGGGGTGCCGCTACGCCGGTGAACTCGTCCCAGGACTTCGATCGCAGCGCCGAGACGTCGTGGCCGAGCGCCTTGAGCTGGCTCAGCACCTCTGGCAGCGGCCCACTCCCTGACGGCGCGGAACCCGCGGAGAAGGCTCGGAAGCGGCCCTCGCCGATGCGGTTCAGGATGGCCTCGCCCATGATCGAGCGGGCCGAGTTGCGCGTGCACAGGAACAGCACATTGAACACGGGCTTCTGCATGATGGCAGTCTCCCCATCGGTGTCGAAAAGTCGGTGCAGGTCACCGCAGCGCGCGGGATCGCCGCCGCAGCAGGCCTCGGCCAGGAAGGCGAGGAGCGCACGCAGCCGCGCGACCTGCGCGGCGTAGACCAGACTGCGGCCGTGCCGCGTCGCGGCGACCAGGCCCGCGGCCTCCAGCGCCTTGAGGTGGAACGACAGGGTGGAGGCCGGCACGCCGAGCCGCACCGCGATCTCGCCGGCCGGCAGGCCGGAAGGACCGGCCGCCAGCAGGCTGCGCATCAGTTCGAGCCGTGTGCCCTGCCCGAGGGCGGTGAAGCCGGCTGCTGCCTCGTCATTATCCATAATTCCAGTATAGTCGAATTGGAATCGCTGTGCGTGAAGCTTGGATGACGATACGCCCGCCACGGTGCCTAGGATGATCCCAGTGATCCCACCGCAGGGTCTGCCCGGGCTGTGTCGAGGGCCAGCGCGCCCGAGATCGCAGCCACGGTGCCGCGTGCGGCCCGGGTGATGCCGGCCAGCGTCGCGGAGGCGGTCCCCGTCCAGTCCCCATAGCCGAGCAGCCAGAGCTGAGGCTCGCACGCCGCTCGTCCGTCCGGCCCGACCAGAGCCCGTCCGTCCGCCCCGAGCACGCCGAGCGGCACAAGATGGTCGAGCGCCGGGCGAAAGCCTGTGCACCAGATGATCGCCTGGGCCGGCACGCGGGTTCCGTCGGACCAGACCGCGCCGTCCGCTTCGAGGCGCGCGAAGGGCCGCAGGCTGCGCGTCAGGGCGCCCCGCGCCCGCGCCTCCCGCAGGGGCGGCACCATGACGATGTCACCCAGACCGCCGCGTGGCTCGGGTGGCTGGCGTCCCTCGCGCTCCGCCTGCCAGCGGGCCGTCGCGCGCTCGAACAGGATCCGGCCGTCCACCTCGTCCGGCAGGAAGGTCGGATCGCGCTCCGTCACCCAGGTGGTCCGCGCCACCTTTGACACCTCGGCGAGGATCTGCGCGCCGGAGTTGCCGCCCCCGACCACCAGCACGGCCTGACCAGCGAAGTCCTCCGGCCGCCGGTACTGCGCTGAATGGACCTGCCGGCCCCGAAAGACGCCGCGCCCTGGCACGTCGGGGATCCAGGGCCTGCCCCAGGTGCCTGTGGCGCTGAGGACGGCGCGGGAGTGCCAGGACCGGCCGTCCACGGCCTCGACCCGGAGGCGATCCCCATCGCGCCGCACTGCCGCCACGCGCACGGGGCGCCGCACCGGCAGCGCGTAGCGGGCCTCATAGGCGGCGAGGTAGCTCACCACTGTGTCCCGCGGCGGGTAGCCGCCGCCCTGCGGAGAGGGCATTGGCCAGCCGGGGAGTGAGCTCCATTGCGCCGGCGAGAACAGCGCGAGCGAATCCCAGGCGTGCTGCCATGCGCCACCTGGGGCATCGGCATCGTCGAGAATGACGAAGGACAGGGGCGTTCGGCGGAGGAAGTAGCCGGCCGCGAGCCCCGCCTGGCCGCCGCCGATCACAGCCACGTCGAGCGCTTCCGGCGCGGCCACATCGGGCGCGTCCGTCACCTCGGCGCCGTCCGCGGGAACCAGCGTTGCCCGAGCCGCAGCGCGACGCCCACCAGCAGGATCAGCACCGGGACCTCCACAAGAGGCCCGATGACGGTCGCGAAAGCCACCGGCGAGGCCAGGCCGAAGGCGGCGATGGCCACGGCGATGGCGAGCTCGAAGTTGTTGGATGCCGCGGTGAAGGCGATGGCCGTGGTGCGCGGATAGTCGGCCTCGATCAGCCGCCCCATCCAGAAGGACACGACGAACATGACGAGGAAGTAGATCGCCAGCGGCACGGCGATCCGCAGCGCATCAAGCGGCAGCCGTACCACCTCGCCGCCCTTGAGGGCGAACATGGCGGTGATGGTGAAGAGCAGCGCGCCGAGCGTGATCGGCCCGATGCGCGGCAGGAAGGCCCGCGCATACCAGTCCTCGCCCTTCCGGGCGACCAGCAGGCGGCGCGTCAGGAAGCCAGCCGCGAAGGGCAGGCCCAGATAAAGCAGCACGGCCCCGGCGATGGTGGCGAAGGAGACCTCGACCACACGCCCCTCGAGGCCAAGCCAGGGCGGTAGGACCGAGAGGAAGAACCAGGCATAGGCGCCGAAGAAGAGCAGCTGGAAGAGGCTGTTGAAGGCGACGAGCCCCGCCACGTACTGGCCATCGCCGCGTGCGAGCTGGTTCCAGACCAGCACCATGGCGATACAGCGTGCGAGCCCGATGAGGATCAGGCCGGTCATGTATTCTGGCTGGTCACGCAGGAAGATCACGGCCAGGGCGAACATCAGCACCGGGCCAATGACCCAGTTCTGCATGAGCGAGAGCAGCAGCACGCGGCGGTCGGCGAAGACCTGCGGCAGCGCCTCGTAGCGGACGCGCGCCAGCGGTGGATACATCATCAGGATCAGCCCGACCGCGAGCGGGATGTTGGTCCCGCCCAACGACAGCGCGTCGAGGGCCGCGGGCAGGCCGGGCACCTGCGCCCCCAGCACGACGCCGAGCGCCATCGCGGCGAAGATCCAGAGGGTCAGCCAGCGGTCCAGGAAAGACAGGCGGCGGGGCACGGCGTCGCTCATGCGCGCATCTCCTCCGGACAGCAGGCGGCCAGCGGCAGCGCCGCCTCGATCAGCGGCGCACAGGCCTCCGGCTGTCCGCCGCAGCACTCCTCCACGAGGAAGCCGATCAGGTCACGGACGCCGCCCGCCTCGACAGCGTAGATGACCTGCCGGCTCTCGCGCCGGGACGCGACGAGGCCGGCCCGCGCGAGGATGGCGAGGTGCGTGGAGATGGTGTTGTGGGGGACGCCGAGGCGACGGGCCACCTCGCCAGCGGGAAGACCTTCCGGGCCCTGCCGGATCAGCAGGCGGAAGGCGCGGAGCCGGGTCTCCTGGGCAAGGGCGCCAAGGGCCTCGACGGCAGATGTCTCGTCCATTTGTCGAGAATGGCGGACGGAATGGGGGCGGGCAAGACCGGACATCCCTGTTTCGGCTCCGAGCCTGGGATGGCGTGTGTTTTCCCTTTCCCGCCTTGCGCCGGCCGCCCGGTTCGCGGCGGTCGTGGTCGCGGCGCAGTCACTGGGGCAGATCGGCGCTGTCCTCCTGCCCGCGCTGCTGCAGCATGACCTGGCGGCCCCGCCGGTCGCGCGCCGCCAGTTGCGTCAGCGGTCGGGTACGCGGCACATCCCGGCGCCGCCTTGATCCGCGTGGTGTCTCGGGGGGGCTGTCACCGCCCGCGCCCCACCACGCGGCGGCGAAGCAACCCGAGTGGCACAAGCGCGGTCAGGCCGGTCACCAAAGCCGCAACCAGCGCGGCCCCCGGCCCAACCCCTTCGATCCCCGCCGCGAACAGGAAGGGCGCTCCGGCGCTCAGCACGGTGCGCACCGCGGCAAGCTGGCCGAGCCGGGCGCCATAGCCCGTTGCCCCGAACAGGCTCAGCGGGACGCTGCCGCGCACGATGCTCGACAGGCCCGCGCCTCAGCCGCAGCAGGCGCCACGCTGCCCGTCGGGCACCGCTGCCACCTCCGCCGTCGCGCAGCATGGCGCCTCCGGCGCCAGCGCAGGCTTCGGGTCGCAGCAGATGCCCTGGGGGGTGACGGGCGTGCAGCAGGCAGCCGCGGCGCCCGCCGGTGCGCGGCCGGTCGAGCAGACCCCCGTCTCCGGCAGCACCAGCTCGACCCGGCGCGCCGCCTCGACATCGCCGGCAAGGAAGGCTGCGATCGAGCGAACCTGCTCATGCCCCGTCGCCATCAGAAAGGTCGGCGCGCGACCGTAACTCTTCATGCCGGCGATGTAGAAGCCCCGATCTGGATGGCGCAGCTCGGCCTCGCCATGCGGACGCACCGTGCCGCAGGAGTGCAGGTTCGGGTCGATCAGTGGCGCGAGCGCCGGCGTCGCCTCCACCGCCGGGTCGAGGCCGAGCCGCACCTCCCGCAGGAAGGAGAGTTCAGGGCGAAAGCCGGTCGCGACGATCACCCGGTCGGTCTGGACCGTTGTGATGCGCGCCTCCTGCCGGCCCATGATGGTGAGTTTGCCTTCGGCTTCGGCGATGCGGTCGATCAGGAAGGGCGCGAGGGCGGTGACGGCGCCGGTCTCGACCAGCGCCTGTGCGCGGGCGCCCAACTCGCCCCGCTGCGCGAGCCCGTCCTTGGCGCCACCGCCGAAATTCACCGCCCCGAGCGGCCGGCGGAAGGCCCATAGGATGCGCGTGCCCGGCGCCTCCTTCGCAAGTGCGGCCAGGTCCAGCACGGCGTTCATCGCCGAGTGCCCGGCGCCGACGACGAGCGTCGTACGGCCCGCATAGGTCGCGCGCTCGGTCCCGCGCACGTCAGGAATGCCAGAGGCGAAGCGCGCCGCGTGCTGCGTCTCACCGGGTGCGGGCATGCCGTGGCTGCCGGCGGGGTTCGGCGCATGCCAGGTGCCGGAGCAGTCGATCACCGCGCGCGCCTCGACCGCCCGCACGCCGCAGCAGGTTTCAAGGTGCACCACGAAGGGGGACGTGTCGCGGCCGGCCCCGCCGTGCAGCCGCCCGAAGTCGCGGCGCGCGACGCCCACGACCTTCGAGCCGGTGCGGATGCGCCCGCGCAGCGCCGCCGTCGCGGCCAGCGGGGCGAGGTAGCTGGCGACGAGTTCAGCGCCGGTCGGGTAAAGCGTGGGGTCGGGTGCCGACCACCCCTCGGCCTCGAGCAGCGCCCGCGCTGCGGCATCGGTGTTGAACGCCCAGGGCGAGAACATGCGGACATGGCCCCAGGCCCGCACCGCATGGCCGATATCGGGCCCGGCCTCCAGCACCAAGGGCTCGAGGCCACGGGCGAGGAGCTGCGCGGCGGCGGCGAGGCCGATGGGGCCAGCACCGATCACGACGATGGGTAGGCTGGGTGCGCTCATGGTGATGCTCCTTGATGCATAGAGGGGTAAGGCATCCATGCGCGAAAAAACGCGATTGGGGTCACGTACAGCACGCTCCACCGGAGCGCTGCTCCGCCCGCGCACGGTCGGCGGTGGCGAAGGCGCGGCCGGTGTCCTGCAGGGCGGCGGTCGCCTCCATCCAGGCCTCCAGCGCCACGCGGAAGGCGGCGCGACCGGCGTCCGTCAGCGCATAGACCCGGCGCTGGCGGCCGCCGACGACCTCCTCGGTCGCGGTGACGAAGCCGCCGGCTTCGAACTCGCGGAGCACGGGGTAGATCGTGCCCTCGGTGGGGGAGCAGCAGCCATTGGTAGTGCGCTCGACCAGGCGAGCGATGTCATAGCCGTGCAGCGGCCCGTTGTGCAGGACCCGCAGGATAAAGAACTTGCTCAGGCCCATCTTGATCGTGCCTGCCCAGTAGTCGCGGGAGGCATAGTCGACGCGGGGAGAAGGGGCACGACGGACAGGGGTCATGCCCGGAAGGTATGCATCGACCGTCAATGCATCAAGCTATAAAATGATGACGCTCACCACGCCGCTGGGGCCTTTCGCCCCAGGGCAATAAAAACTGTCTGGTCACCCAGCAGGGCCTGCTCCCGCCGGATAGCCCCCGTGAAGTGCCGGGCAAGCAGCCAGCGGGGCGTGTATCTCAGGGCTGCGTTGCGCAAGGAAAAGCCGATCGCTGAACGGGGCACAAACCAAGAGGCCGTCTTCTGGCTATGCGCCTGGAGCCGGGCGATGCTCGGGCGGAGTTTCGCTTCATGCCGTGCGAGAGCCGAAATCACGCTTCCCTTTTGCAACTCCTGCGCCAACAGGCAGGCCGAAGCCATGGCCATGCCCGCCCCCTGGCCAGAAACCAGGGTAAGGCAATGGGCAGCATCGCCGAGCAGGACCGCACGGCCCTGCGACCATCTGGGACGATCGATCATGGTCAGCGCGTCCAGATAGATCGGTGCCTCCTTGGGCAAGGCATCGATCCATGCAAGGGTATCGGGATGCGCACCCCGGAAGGCCGCCCGCAGCACGCCACGGCGTTCGGTACTTGGGACAAAGCCCGTCTCGCGGGTCCGCCAGACATACAGTGTCGCCAGTTCGCCATCGGCCAGCTGGTAGGTTTCCGCGACACGTCCGGGCTCGACATAGGAGAGGAAGTCCTCGCCCAGGCCCAGGCGGTCAGGGATACGGAATGCGGCCGCGCGATAGCCGAGCGGGCGCTCGAAGCCTGCCTGCTCACCGAAAAGCTGGCGTCCCAGTGAGGATCGCGCGCCATCGGCGCCGATGAGCAGATCCGCTTCGAGCATGCTGCCATCGGAGAGCCAGGCGCGAACCTTGGCCTCATCTTGTTCCAGCCGCACCAGCGTGGTGCCCAGCCGGAGCGCGGTGAAGGGTGCTGCCGCCTCCTGCAGCAGCGCGACGAGTTCGGTGCGCGCCAGGGTCAGCCAGTCGATCCCACGCAACAGATCACGATAGCGCAGGCGGATCAGTTCACGCCCCGCACGGTCACGATAGACGTTCTCGCCGATGTCGCGGCCCATGGGACGCAGGCGCGGCATGAGGCCAAGCTTGTCCACCGCGTGCAAGCCGGGGCCGGAAAGGCCGATCATATAGCCGTCAGAGCGCAGGTCGGATGCCCGTTCGGCGATCGTCACCTGCCAGCCGGCCCGGCCGAGTTGAAGTGCCGCCGCAAGACCGGCAACCCCGGCACCAAGGATGAGGACATGAGGCATCGTCATGGCAGGGATTCCATCCGGGGCATGCGCGGTGTCAGCCAGGGAACAGCAAGAAAGGCGCAGAAGGCCGCCAGCATGAAGACAGGCGCATAACCGAGGGCCTGGGCCAGCAGGCCAGCGCAGAGACCGGCCAATGCAGCCAGCAGGGCATCGGCGCATTGCAGCAGAGTGAAGTCCACGCCGGGCTGGTGCCCATCCGCCCAATGCATCATGGCCGCGTAGAGGGCGACGAAGCCCATGGCGCCGAACAGGCCAAGAGCCAGGGCGAGGGCGGCCATGACGGCAGGGCTGGGCGCGCCGCCCAGGGTGGCCGCCGCGATGAGCGCGAAGATGAGGCCCTGGACGGCCAGCGCGCCCCGCATCACGCGGGCGGGTCCGAAGTGGCTGGCGAGGGCGCCAGCAGCCAGCGCGCCCGCCAGACCCACCGCGGTGCTGCCCACTCCATTGAGCCAGCCCTGCGCCGCCAGCGAAAGGCCTGCATCGACCAGCAGCGCGGGTGCCAGGGGCAGGGCGAGGCGCAGCCCCGCCTGCATCAGCACAACCCGCCCCAGCCCCTGGCGCAGCGCGGGCCGGGCCAGGGCATGCCGCAGGGCAGGACGCGGCGGTGACACGCCCCGCCCGCGCGGCGCCTCGGCAATCAGCGCCAGCGGAAGGGCGGCCAGGCCCAGGACCAAGGCCAGCAGCGCGACGGCCATCCGCCATCCGGCGAAGGCCGTGACGACCAGCGAGAGCCCGCCCCCCAGCATCATGCCGAGATAGGCACCGCCGATCTGGACCGTATTGCCCCAGCCCCGTGCAGAAGGCGGCAATTGCTCGATGGCGAAGGCATCGCAGGCGATGTCCAGCGTGGCCGCGACGAGCATGGCGGCCGCAAGCAGGATGAAAACCCGGCCGGGCGTGAAATCGGCGACGGCCATGACCAGGAGCAGAAAGACAGCCATGCCCTGCCCGGCAAGGATGATGGCCCGCGAACGCCGCCGGCCATCCGGCGCGAGGCGCAACCGCTCCACCATCGGCGCCCAGAGGAATTTCAACGCCTGCGGCAGCATCATCAACGAGAGGAGGCTGATCAGTTCCAGGCCCTGCCCCTGTTGCCGCAGGATGGCAGGGAGTGCCTGGAAGGCGAGACCGCCGATGACCGATTGGCCAAGATACAGCCCACCGATCGCAAGTAGCACGCCGCCCGCGGAGGCGGCCTTGGCGGGAGGGCGCATCAGAACCCCTTCACCACACGGAAGCCGACCTCGCGGCCCGCGCCAAGCTGATAGGCATTGCCCAGCACCGTGCCGGTGGCGAACCCGTAGGTGGTGTAGCGCTGATCCGTGAGATTGTTCGCATAGACATGCACGGCCAGCTTGTCAGCGGCCTGCCAGGACAGGCCGGCGTCGAACAGTGTATAGGCACCCTGGCTGACGGTATTGGCCTCGTCATAGAAGGTCTTGCCGATATGGCTCAGGCCCGCCCGAGGCAGCAGCTGGCCCCATTCGCCCGGCAGGTCGATGACGTAACTGGCCTCCAGGCGCCCCGTGATCTTGGGCGCATAGGCGGGTGCATGGCCTTTGTAATCCGCCCCCGTGCCCGTGGGGTCACGGTAGGAGACGAATTCCGTATGGTTCAGCCCGAGCCCGCCCGCCAGGCGCAGGGAGCGCGTGAGCCAGGCGCTGGCACTGAGGTTCAGGCCATAGGACTCCACATCGCCCACATTCTGCAGATACTGGATGGGCTGCGTGCCGATGAAGGCCTGGTAGCCGTGGGTATAGCTGTAATATCCGCTGGCCGAGGCCTCGAAGCGCCCACCGAGGAAGCGGCCGCGCAGGCCCGCTTCGAGATTGTCGGTGCGGGCATGTGAGAAGTCATAGGCGAAGTTGTAGGGCGTGACGGTACGGGTGAAGCCGCCCGACTTGAAGCCGCTGCTGTAGAGCGCGAAGGCGCGCAATTCGTCGGTCAGCCTGTAGCCCAGCGCGATCTTGGGCGAGAGAGCCGCATCCTGCCGGCCCCCGCGCAGGTCGACAAAGCCATGGGCCGAGGCTTCGGTGTCGATCACATCGAAGCGCAGGCCGGTGGTGATGTCGAGGCGGTCGGTGACATGCCAGATGGTTTCACCATAGAGCGCATAGGATTGCAGGGTCTGCCTGGAAACCTGGCCGGGGATACGCCGCTCGAAATCCACATGCTGATAGTAAAGGCCGGCCACGTAGTCGAGCGCCCGGCCATGCCCGGGCGAGCTGGCAAGGCGCAGCTCCTGGCCGAAGGTCTTTTGCGCCTCAGGGCTATAGTAGCCCTGGATGGTGCGGTTGAGGTCACGGTCCTGCCAGTGGGTGATGCTGGCGATGGTCGCGCCGCCCAGGTCATAGCTGGCATTCAGGCCAAGGCTCGTCGTCGCGAGACGATAATGGGAATCATAGGGCAAGGCCTTGCGGTCGCCGAGCTGCGAGCCCAGCACATATTGCTCCTCGGCCGAGTTCCGGATGGCGCGCGCGGCGCTGAGCATCACGTCCCACGGGCTGCCGGCCGGTGCGTAGCGCAGGCGGACCTGACCGGTGGCATCGCGATTGCCGCCGAGATCGTCGCTGCCATTCGCGTCGCGGTAGCGGCCCACTTCCTGCCGCGTGCTGAGCGCGAGATCGCCGAACAGGGCGCCGGGCACGAGGGGCGCGTTGAGCAGCACCCCGCTTTCACGTTGCCTGTTGCTCAGCCCGCCCGTCAGCGTGGCGCTCCAACGGTCTTCCGGCCGGCGCGTGACAATGTTCAGCACGCCGCCAACCGCGCCCGCCCCATACAGCGTGCCCTGCGGTCCATAGAGCGCCTCGACATGATCCAGCTGCAACGGCAGGAGCTGGCTCGCCAGGGCGAAATCCTGCGGCACGCCATCCACGAGCACGAGGACCGAGGGGTTGTAGAAATCCGACGAGGTCTGGCCGCGCATGGTCAGGTTGGAATAGGCGGTGGAAGAGCGCGGGCGGATCAAGGTGTCGGGGAATACGCGGTCGAGCTGGTCGACCGCGGTAATGCCGCGGGCGGCGAGGCTTTCGGCCTCCTCCACCATCACCGTGCCATCGACATCCTGCAGATCCTGCGTGCGCTTGCCACCACTGACCTCGATGGGGGGCAGGAGATGCGGGGACGAAGGTGGTTCCTGGGCCTGGCCATTGACCGGAGCAGCAAGGCAGGCGAGTAGCGCCATGGCGGGCAGGTAGTGGGGCGGGTGGCGGGACATCTGGCAGCACTCCGGGCAATCTCGGGACCAGCACCCGACTAGGCGGGGCAGCCTTCCCGCTCCACCCGAAGCGGGACCGCGGCAGCCGGAATCGGGACTTTCATGCCCACGGCCTTACATGATATTGATAATCGTTCTCAATAAATCGGAGCGTCCCCATGCCGCTCAGCACCCCCCAGCTGGATCTGCAGGAGCGCGGACTTCGCCACGCCCAGCCCACCGCCAAGCCGTGCACGCTCATGTCGGAACTCCAGAGTCGCGCGCCGGCACCCAATCAGTATCAGGGGCTCTGCCACCGGGTCGGGATCCGGCCGGGCTTCGATCTGACCCTCTACGATTTCATCATGACCCATGGCTTCCCCGAAGGGGGTTCCATGGAGCCAGGCCTGACCGTGACGGTGTTGTTCGATGGCAAGGGCAGAGGGTTCCTCGCGCAACCGGGGCGGCCCATGTCGGATATCGCCATCCCCTATGCCGGCGGCATGACCTATCTGTGCTTCGGGGAAAGCTTCATCCATGGCCGCAGCCAATTGCCGCCGGCGGCACCCTTCCGCGCCGTTGAACTGCGCCTTTCGCTCGACTTCCTGGAGAGCATCGGGATGCGCGAGGTCTTCCGCCAGGCGGGGACGGGCCACCCCATTTGCCATGTGGCGCTCGATCAGGTCTGGATCGGCCTTCTGGCAACCCCAGCCGCCATGGCGGATGCGGCGGCCAGCCTGCTGCGCCTTGGGGTCACAGGGAGCGCCAATGATCTGTTGGTCGAGAAAGGGGCTCTGGAATTGTTGGTGGCAGGCATGGCGCTCATGCACGCACCGCCCCGCGCCATGGTGCCTGCCTCCCGCGGGATCGGCGGCCTGCAGCGGGCGCAGGAACTGGTCACCGCGAAGCCGGAAGAACCCTGGACCATCCGGCTTCTGGCCAGACGCGTCGGGTTGAACGAGAAGCAGCTCAAGCAAGGCTTTCGTGCACATTTCGGCACGACGGTGAATGGCTGCGTCCAGCAGGCACGGCTGCAAAAGGCCTATCGACTGCTGACGGAAAACCGCGTCAGCGTGGTGGAGGCGGCATTGGCTGTCGGTTATGCCAATCCCAGCCACTTCGCACGGCTATTCCGCACCCGCTTCGGCATGGCTCCCTCAGCGCTCTTGCGCCTTGGCTGCACATGAAACTCTCGCTTGGTCGTCTCTTCTGAGCTTGCTGCGCTTATGTGGACACGATGACGCAGGCCCGACCTGCCACTGGAACCGCCGCTGCCATCTTGTCCGGAATAACAGCGCCTTTCAAAATCTGGAAAAGCGGCAGGCCTGCACAGATTTGAAGGCCATGGCGAAGTCTCTGCTTCCAGACGAACTCTGGCCGGTCATTGAGCCACTGTTGCCGTGGAGTTGCCCAAGTCGAAGGGGGCGACCGGCTGTACCGCCCTGAGCAGCATCCTCTTCGTGCTGCGCTCTGGCATTCCATGGGAGATGCCGGCGCAGGAGATGGGCTGTGGATCCGGCGTCACCTGCTGGCTGTGGCTGCGCGACTGGCAGGCAGCTGGTGTGTGGGACCGGCTGTATCAGGCGTTGCTGTGCCGCTTGCACCAAGCGGACCGGATTGACAGGAGCCATGCCTGCATGGGCAGCGCATCCATCGCAGCAAAAAGGGGGCGCTGGGGGACTATCAGGAATTTATGGGATGGCCCGCCATTCATTCGGGCACTGGTGCCAAGCCCTCGAGAGCGGAGCGCACAGCAGTGAGGATGGCCGACCGCCTTTCCCCCGCCACGCGTGGGCTGATGGCCGCCACCGAAACGGCGGCCACCACACGTCCCGCAATATCCCGGATCGGCACGCCGATGGCGGTCATGCCTTCGAGCACGCGCCCGTCGTTCAAGGCATAGCCAAGAGTTTTCGCCTCCTCGATCATCTGGCGCACCACGGCACTGTCCAGCCCGAACTCGGGATAGAACCGGGCATTGGCTTCCAGGGCCGCATCCATCTCAGCGGAGGGAAGGAAGGCCAGCAGGGCGAGGCTGCCCGCGCCGATACCAAGCGGGCGCCTGCTGCCCACTTGCAGCGTCATGGTTCGGATGGGGAAGGAACCCTCTTTCCGCGCCAGGCAGAGCGACTGGTTTCCTCGCCGCACCGACAGCATCACGGTGTCGCCGGTTTCATCGGCGATCCTGTTGAGAGCCTGGTCAAAATGCTCGGTGAAGGAGAACCCGCTGGTGGCACTGGCGCTGAGCGCGTGAATGCCGGGTCCGATCCGGAAGCGGCGCTCCTTGGCATCGCGTTCGAGCAACCTTTCACCGACCAGCGCCATCAGGAGCCGATAGGCCGTTGTGCCATTCAGGGAGAGGTCGCGCGCAATGTCGGGAGCGGTAACGCCAGCCTGACCATAGCGGGCAACCGCCCGCAGTGCGGCGGCAGCCCGTTCCACACTTTGGGCGCCGGAGACTTTTTTCCCCTGGGGCATGCTCTTCCTCTATTTTCATATTATGAATAAATAAATTCATTAATTGACATTTTGGTCAAGCATCCCCGATCCTGGCTGCGAAGCCGCCTCAGAGCGGATGCCATCACGGGGGAATATGTCCGATGCGAAAGCTCTGGGCTGGCGTGCTCGCCAGTTGCCTGGCCATGGCTGCGATGCCTCTGCCGGCAACGGCCCAACTCCAGTATCCTGAACGCCCGGTCCGCACGATCGTCCCCTACGAGGCGGGAGGCGCGACGGATATCATGGCCAGATCCATGGCAGACCGCCTCGCGCAGGCTTTCGGCCGGCCCTTTGTCATCGAGAACCGGCCGGGTGGAGGCGGCACGCTGGGAACCGTGCTGGCGGCGCAATCTGCGCCCGATGGCTACACGCTCTTCCTCGGTCAGGTCTCGTCGCACGGCATCGCCCCGAGCCTCTATGCCCGCCTGCAATATGATCCCTTGGCCGATTTCGTGCCGGTTGGCCGGATCGGATCGATCCCCAATGTACTCGTGGTCAAGGCCAGCAGCCCCTATCGCAGCGTGGCCGACATCGTCGCCGCTGCCCGCCGCCAGCCAGGGCGGCTGACCTTCGCATCCGCCGGCAACGGAACCTCGATCCACCTGACGGGCGAGATGTTCAAGGCCAGGACTGGCACTGACATGCTGCATGTCCCCTTCAAGGGTAGCGCCTCGGCGCTGGCCGCCCTGCTCGGCGGGCAGGTGGACATGATCTTCGACAACCTGCCTTCTTCCCTGCCTCATATCCGATCGGGCGGCCTGCGGGCGCTGGCGGTGTCCTCGGCGGAGCGCAATCCTGCACTGCCCGACATCCCGACACTGCGCGAGATCACCGAAGTGCCGGAGTTGAAGGATTTTGTTGCCGTCGCCTGGAATGGCGTCCTGGCCCCGCGGGGCACGCCCGAGCCAATTGTCCAGAAGCTCAACGAGGCCATGAATGAGATCCTGGCCTCAGACAGCTTCCGGAGCACCCTGGCAGGCTTTGGCGCCACGCCCGATATCAGCACCCCGCCAGCATTCCGCAGCTTCATCGAGGCGGAGATTGCCAAGTGGGGAGGCGTGGTGCGCGAGGCTGGAGCCCGCGTCGAATGAATTCCCCCGGCTCCCGGGCAAAACCCAAGCCTCGCGTGCAAGGTTGCGCTGATATCGGGCGGCGGAATCCTGGGGCACGCCTCGCATCGGTGGGCTGGGGCCGGCGCCCGCGTGCCAGGTGCCTCTCCGTGCAGGCCCTCCGCAAGCGGGGCGCGCAGTGCCCCACCGGCAAGACGGGCGACGCCTGGAATGGTGCCAACGCGGCTCTTCATCCCACCAGCGACGAGGCTGCCTGTGTGGTGGGCAGCGAATTCCTCGCCGATGGCGGGATCACCACACGCTTTCAGGGAAGCTGAACCGTGTTCCCCATAGATTTCTTCTTCCGTGCCGCGCGCCAGCACCCGGCGCGCCCTGCCATCATCTCGCCTGAGGGCACGCTGACCTATGCGGCGCTCGAACGCCGTGTGCGCTCGGCAGCCGCGGGTATGCTGCGCATCGATCCCCGCCCAGGGGAGAGGGTCGGCATCTGCGCGGGCAACAGCGCCGACCATGTGGTCGCGCTGTTGGCCACGCTCGCCGCCGGAAAAATCTGGGTGCCCGTCAATCCGCGCAACGGCAATCCTGAACTCAATACCATCCTCGCCACGACGGAACCCACCATCCTGGTGTTCGACAGGGCCAACATGGCCAGGCTGAACACCGGGCGGGCTGCGGTGCTGCTGCTCGGGCATGGCGCCGGTGATGAAAGCCTCGCCCGGGTCGAGGAGCGCCACGCGGAGGCCCGCCTTCCTGCTTTCGACCTGCCACCCGAGGCAACCCAGGCCATTAAGTTTACAGGCGGCACCACAGGAATCCCCAAGGGCGTGATGCAGCCCTACCGTGCCTGGAACACCAATATCGTCACGCAGATCTTCAGCTATGGCCTCCGCCAGGAGGACAGCTTTCTCGCGGTGGCGCCGGTGACGCATGGCACTTCCACCTATCTGCTGCCCTTCCTGGCCTGTGGCGCGAGCCTGGTCTTCCCTGACAGCACGAAACCCGCGGCGATCCTGGACGCCATTCAGCGCCACCGCATCACCATGACCTGGATGCCACCCACATTGCTCTATGCGGTCATGGCCGAACAGGTGGCCGCACCGCGTGATACGGCTTCGCTGCGCTACATGGTCTGGGGCGGTGCGCCGATGCGGCCGGAGATGGTCCGCCAGGCCCAGATGATCTTCGGGCCCATCCTGGCCACGACTTATGGCCAGACCGAGGCCCCGCAAATCGCAACCTTCATGCCCCCCGCCGACCTTGTCGGGCCTGCCCGCATGGGCTCGGTGGGCAGGGCCTCGCTGCTCTCCCAGATCGGCATCCTGGATGCCGAGGGACGGCCCCTGCCGGATGGCGAGGTCGGCGAGGTCTGTATCCGTGGCGATCTGCTGATGACCGGCTACTGGCGCCTGCCGGAGAAGACGGCTGAGGCCCTGCGGGGCAACTGGCTCTGGACCGGCGACCGTGGCGTGCTGGACCCGGATGGGTTCCTCTCCCTCAAGGATCGCTCGCGGGATCTCATCATCACCGGCGGCTTCAATGTCTACCCCTCGGATGTCGAGAATGCCCTGGGGCACCATCCCGCCATTTACGACTGCGCCGTGGTCGGGCTGGACGATCCCAAATGGGGCGAGGCCGTGCATGCCGCCGTGCAGCTTCGCCCCGGGGCGCGGGCCAGCGAGGCCGAGATCATCAGCCATGTGAAGGCGCTTTTGGATTCCGTGAAAGCCCCCAAGGCGGTCCACATCTTCGAGGACCTACCCCGGAGCAGCGTTGGCAAGGTGCTGAAAACCGACCTTCGTAACCAGATCGAGCACCGCATCAAGAGCCTTGAGCTTGCGGCAGGAGAGAAAAAGAACCCATGAGTGCCCAGAAAAAGCCGACGACGTATCTCTGCAAGCACTATCAGGACGCCATCTATTACCGGGACAAAAATCTGGTCGAGGACCTTCTGGGCTCCTCTGGCTTCATGGCCGTGGCGTCCCGGCAGATCCTGGGGCGCGACCTCCCCGCCGAGCATCTGGCGATGGTCGAAGCCGTCATGATCGCCGTCATGGAGCATGGTTTCACCCCCAGTGCCATCGCCGCCCGTTCCATCTACATGAGCTCACCCGAGAACATGCAGGCAGGCGTCGCGGCCGGCCTGCTCGGGGTTGCCTCGCAGTTCGTCGGGACGATGGAGAATTGCGGCGCCTATCTCGTCGGCCTGGCGAAGCTCTCCCCCATGGAGCAGGAGGCGGCCGGGCGCGAGTTGATTGCCGGGCACCGGGCGCAGCGGCGCCCCCTGGCTGGTTTCGGGCATCATCTGCATAGCCCCGATGACCCTCGGGCCATGCGGCTTCTGGAGATGTCACGGGAACGTGGCGTGGCGGGGCCGCATCAGGAGGCGCTGCTGCGCCTTTCCCCTCTGGTGGACGAGGCATATGGCCGCCACCTCACCATCAACGCCACGGGCTCAGCCGCAGCGATTTTCGCTGATGTCGGTATCCCTGTCGCCGTGATGCGGGGCTTCGCGATCATTGCCCGGGCCGCGGGCCTGGTGGCGCACATGGCCGAAGAGCAAAGAGAGCCCACAGGCCGCTATATCTGGGACCTCGTGGATCACGACATCCCGTTTGCCGAGGATTTGAAATAGCTGATTCTTTCCCGAAATGCGTTTCGCAACAGCTTAGTTAACTGCTGGACGAGGCCCCCGGGGGGGAGCGTCCGTGGCAGTGATGGAAATTCCGGCCTCGGCCGGGGTGTAAGGCTTGGGGCGCGATCGGATCTGGCGGCTAGGGTGGAGTTGCGAGGCTCCCACCCCTGGCCGACCGAGGACACGATGACCGAGGACAGACTGCCAATGGCAGACCGATGCTCTCGCTTTCGTGGCATCACACGGGCCCATTCGCCTGGGCCAAACTTGGCGTGCGGATTTGAACGGTTTCCGTTGCCCGTTCAACGCAGGCCGAGCCGCGCCATCTTCTTGATCAAGCCGGGGCGGGAGATACCCAGGCGCCGCGCCGCCTCCGACTGGTTGCCGCCGGTCTCCATCAGCACCTCGCGCAGCATCCGGGCCTCCAGCGCCGCGATGGCTTCCTCCAGCCGCCCAGGCGCGGCCGGTGTGGCAGACGAGGCCGCATCCATCTCCTCTCCCTCGCCGGCGGCGAAGCGGAGCAACGCGGCATCCACCATCCCTTCCGGCCCCGCGAGTGCCGCGGCCGTTTCCACAAGAGCCCGCAGTTCGCGCACATTGCCAGGCCATTCGCGCGCAGCGAGCCAGGGGGTGGCATCGGTTGCCAGCCTGATCCCGGGGGCCGCGCGGCGCAGGAAGGTGGCGGCGAGGATCGCCACATCCTCCCGCCGCTCCGCCAGCGCGGGTGTGCGCAGAATGAAGCCCTTCAGGCGGAAATAAAGATCCTCGCGGAATTCTCCCGCGGCCACCATCGCCTCAAGATCGCGATGTGTCGCGGCGATGACGCGCAGTTCAGCCCGGCGCGGCTCGCGCGCGCCCACGGGCAGGAAGGTGCCGTCGTTCAGGAAGCGCAGCAGCTTCACCTGCATCGCCGGTGGCATCTCGCCAATCTCGTCCAGGAAGAGCGTGCCGCGATGCGCGGCTTCCACCAGCCCAGGACGGTCGCGATGCGCACCGGTGAAGGCGCCCTTGAGATGGCCGAAGAGTTCGCTCTCCAGCAGTTCCGCCGGCAGCGCGCCGCAATGCACCGGCACGAAGGGGCCGCCGCGCCGCGGGCCGCTGCGGTGCAGGGCCTGTGCCACCAGCTCTTTCCCCGTCCCGGTGGGGCCGAGGATGATGAGCGGCAGGGAAGTAGGCCCCAGGCGCCGGATCGTCTCGCGCAGGCGCGTGAGGGCGGGGCTGCGGCCGATCAGGCCGAGATCCCCAGACCCCGCAGCCCCGGTGCGCCACTCGGCCAGTTCGCGCCGCAGCCGCGCCACACGGATCGCGCGCTCGACCGCGAAGCGCAGCAGCTCCGGCTCCACCGGCTTGGGGAGGAAGTCCCAGGCCCCGGCCTCCACCGCGCGCAGCGCCAGCTCATGCTCGGCATGCGCGGTCAGCACGATCACGGGCACGGCGGCAAAGCGCGGGAGCAGATCGAGCCCGGCCTCGGGCACCAGCCGCGGCGGCATCACCAGATCGAGGATCACCACCTCCGGCTCCGCCGCGGCGAAGCGCGCCGTGGCGCTCTCCGGATCGGCGGCGAGGTCAACATGGTGCCCAAAGCCTTCCAGCCAGGCGCCGGCCATGCGGCGGAAGGCCGGCTCGTCATCCACCAGCAGGATACGGCCGGCGATTTCCTGCGTCATGCGGCCTTCTCCCCAGTGTCGCGCGCGGTGGCCGGCAGGGTGAGAACGAAGCAGCTTCCCCAGCCTGCAAGCGGCTCCAGACCTGCCGTCCCGCCATGCGCCTCCATCACCTTGGCGGCGATCGCCAGCCCGAGGCCCGTTCCGCCCGGCGTGCGGGAGACGAAGGGCTGGAAGAGCCGGTCCCGCAATTCCGCCGGCACGCCCTGGCCGTCATCGGCGACGAGCAGGCGCAGCGCGCCATCCGCTGCCTCCTCCGCATCCAGCAGGGCGCAGGTCGCGCCGGGCGCGGCACGGGCATTGTCGAGCAGATTGCCCAGCGCCTGCCGCAGCCGGCCCGGATCGGCCCGCACCGGCAGTGGCGCATCCAGGCCGGGCCCGAAGCGGACCGGGAATTCGCCCTGCACGGCCGCACGCGCGAGATCGGCGAGGTCCATCGGAATGGGTTCGACGCGCCAGGGCCTGGCATAATCCAGCAGATCGGCGGAAAGCCGCGTGATGCGGGCAATCTGCTCGCGGATTTCCGCCCGCGCTGCCGGTGGAGCCGTGGCGGCCGCCATGGCGATGATGTTCAGCGGGTTGCGGATGTCATGCGCGACCGTCGCCGCGAGGGCGCCCAGTTCCGCGAGCCGTGCCGCCTGCGCCTGCTCCCGCGCCTGTCTGGCCAGTTCGGCGGCCCGGTCCAGCCGCGCGGCTTCATCGGACAGGAGGGTGGCGAAGACCATCCCGAGTTGCCGTGGTCCGGGCGGAGCGGCCTCCCAGCCATCCAGCTCGGTCCGGCGGGCACCGTGCGCGTCGCGATGCAGGCGCAGCCGGGGGGCGGTCGGATCCTGGGCTGGCGCGGCGCCCGCGAGCACCTCGACCGGCATGCGGAGCCGCGCCGAGAGCAGGCGCGCGGCTTCCTCCGCCAGCGCGGTCTCGGTGGCGCAGCGGGCGAGGGTGGAGCGCCAGGCGGAGAGCACCGCCTCCGTCACCTAGCCGCCGGGATAGATGAGGCGCTCCGCCAGCCAGCGCACCGGGCCGCCCAGGGCGAGGAAGGCCAGCGCCGCGACAGCGCCGGAAGCCACGCCGGAAGCCACCGGGCCCAGCGCGGCGAAACCCGGAGCGGCGGAAGCACCGGCGACGACGAGCGCCCCGACCGCGCCGAGCAGTGTCCAGGCCAGGGCACGGCGCGCCCAGGCATTGGCCACCAGCACGCGGTAGCGCAGGACGCCGTAGACGAGGATCAGCGGGTAGAGCGGCAGGCCCAGCAACGGCCAGGGGTAGAGATCGAGCCGCAGCGCGGCGGCCGCGTAGCCCGCCATGCAGGCGGCGCCCCAGCCTGAGGAGGCCGCGACCGCGAGCACCTGCCGGCGGGCGAGCCCGCGCGCGACCATGCCGGCCCGCAGCAGCACGAGCGTGCCGAGCGCGGCAAGACCACCCCACGCCACGCTCGCCAGCCATCCCACCTTATTGGGCGTGGCGACGAAGGGCAGACCCGCATAGGGGCCGAAGCTGCCCGGCACGATCAGCAGGGCCAGCAGGGATGCGCCGCCGCCGGCCAGATAGGCCGCCGCGATCTTCCCGCGGGATGTGCCCCGCCCGGTGAAGGCCAGGGCGAAGTGCAGGAAGACCGCCGAGGTGAGCGGCGCGGTCGCGAGCAGGGCGAGGCCGGCCCGCTCCGCCCCTGGGCCGAGAAGTGCCGGCAATTCATTCCCGAGGATCCAGGCGGACACGCCGAGGAGGAACAGCACGAGCCGCCTGGCCCCAGGCACGCGGGCCGCATGCCGCGCCAGCACCGCCGCCAGCAGAAGGGAGCCAAGGAGCGCGAGGACAAGGCTGACGTGGATGGCCATACGGGATTCGGGGCAAGGGCCGGGCCAGCTTCGCCGGCCCTGGGAACAGACTGGCAGGGGGGCAGGGGGCTGTAAACGCGGTTTACAGGAGACGCCCCGAACCTGACTCCACCAGCAACAGGGGGAGGCTAAAGCGATGTATTTTTTTAATTTTATCAAATACTTAGAAAGAATTCTTTCCCTGGCATGCCCTGTGCGCAGAACCGCCTGCCAATCCCGGCAAAGGAGGTTCTCCCGTGATCACCTGGATCGAACTCGGCATTGCTCTCACGCTGACCCTGGCGGCAACGCTGACCGTCGCGCGCATCATGTGGCGGCCGCTCTATGGCGTGCTGGAACTCGTCTGCCACGGCGCGGTGCCCGCGCGCTTCTGGACGACCTTCGCCTCTGTCATGCTCGTCTGCGGGCCGCTCTTCCTGGTGTGCTTCGCGGCAGGCCGGGCGGAAACGCTTGCCGCCTTCATCCGGCAGGCTGTCTATCTCTGCTCGCTCGGGCTGATCGGTGCCTTTGGCATCATGGGCCTCGCGGTGGCCACCTGCGTCCGTCCGGCGCGGCCTGAGAGGGCGCCGCAGGGCAGCACCCCGGGCGCTGAGCAAGCGGAGTGAGGCGGCCATGCGGATTCTGCTGCTGGGCGCCCGTGGCTTCCTGGGTGGCCGCATCGCCGCCCGGCTGCGGGAGGCGGGCCATACGGTCCTCGACTTCGGCCGCCGCGATGCCGACCTCTCCCGCGCGCAGCCCTCCACCTGGGCGGAGCATCTTTCCGGGGTGGATGCGGTGGTGAATGCGGCCGGCATCCTGCGCGGTGACCTCGATGGCATTCACCACCGCGGGCCGGCCACGCTCTTCGATGCCTGCGCGGTGGCGGGCATTGCCCGGCTGGTCCAGATTTCCGCGCTGGGCGCCGCGCCAGACGCACCGACGGCCTTTCTGCGCACGAAGGGAAGGGCCGATGCCCATCTGCTGCGCCTGCGGCGGGAGGCTGGCAGGGCAGGGTGGTGCGTGCTCCGCCCCGCGTTGGTGGTGGGGCGCGGCGGGGCGAGCACGGGGCTTTTCGCGGCGCTCGCCGCGCTGCCATGGCCGGCGCGGCTGGGCGGCGGGCCATGGCAGGTCCAGCCCCTCCATGTCGAGGACCTCGCCGCCGCTGTGCTCTCCCTGCTGGAGCACCCGCTGCCTGTGCCGGATGGCCTCGATCTGGTCGGGCCAGAGGCCATGAGCACGGATGCGCTGACCTTGGCCCTGCGCGATTGGCTGCGCCTGCCGGCCCGCCGCTTCGTCGCCGTGCCGGGCGCGGTGCTCCGCCTGGCCGCCAGCATGGGCGCGATCCTGCCCGCCTCACCCCTGACCCCCGACACGCTGGCGATGCTGCGGAACGGCAGCACCGGTGATCCGCGCCCCGCCATGGAACGGATAGGCTGGCAGGCACGCCCGCTGGCACAGGCCCTGGCCATGGAGCCGGCCACCCCGGCGGATCGCTGGCACGCGCGCCTGCTGCCCCTGCGCCCGGCCCTGCGCGGCGCCCTGGCGGTCGTCTGGATCGGTTCGGGCGTGGTGCCCCTGCTGTTCACACCGCCAGCGTTCAACGCGGCCCTCCTGGCAGGTCTTGGCCTGCACGGGATGTCCGGGCAGGCCGTGCTGCTGGCCGGGGCTCTGCTCGATATCGCGGTGGGACTGGCTTTTCTACGGCCACGCCACACGGGGCTGGCCGGCGCCCTGGCCATCGCCATGACACTCGCCTTCACGCTCCTGGCGAGCATCGCGGCACCGGAGATGTGGGCCCATCCCTTCGCGCCGCTGCTGAAGAACCTCGCCATGATCATGGCCACGCTGGCCCTGCTGGCGATGAGGGACTGAGCGATGGATCTCTATCTCCTTCTGAAATGGGTCCATGTGCTGAGCTCAACCGTGCTCTTCGGCACGGGTCTTGGCACCGCCTTCCACGGATGGATGGCAACCCGCAGCGGAAACCTGCAGGCGATGGCCATCTCCGGCCGGAACGTTGTCATCGCCGACTGGATCTTCACGACACCCGCCGTGATCCTGCAGCCTGTGACGGGCCTGCTCCTGGCACAGCGGGCGGGCTTCGGGCTGCGTGATTCCTGGCTTCTGGGCTCGATCATGCTCTACGTGCTCGTTGGCGCCTGCTGGCTGCCTGTCGTGTGGCTGCAAATCCGGATGCGCCGCCTGGCCGAGGAGGCCGCCACGGCCGGCTCACCTCTGCCGCCTCTCTATCATCGCTATGCCGCATTCTGGTTTGGCCTGGGCTGGCCCGCTTTCCTGGGCGTGGCCGTGATCTTCTGGCTGATGATCGCGAAGCCGGCGCTGTGGTAAGAAAGCCATGCGAAAGTCAGAGCCTGGGCCGCTCTCACTGGGCCGCTCTCACTGGGCCGCTCTCACTGGGTCGCTCTCACTGGGCAGTTCGAGGACGTCTCCCAGCAGGCAGCGAGCCGTCCGCGCCGGGCAGCTGGATCTCGAAGCAGGCGCCACCCTGGCCCGGCAGCAGGCGGATGCTCCCGCCCGCCGCCTCCAGCCGGGCGCGGGCGATCGGCAGGCCCAGCCCGCTGCCGCCCCGCGCCCGTGCCGTGGTGAAGAAGCGCTCGAAGATCCGCCCGGCATGGCCGGGGGAAATGCCGGGCCCGCTATCGGACACCCGCAGCACCGCCCCGCCCGCCGCCGGCCCCCAGGTGATCCGCGCCTGGGCCTGCGGCCCGGCATGCTGGCGTGCATTGTCGAGCAGCAGGACCAGCACGGCGCGCAGTGGCTCGGCCCCGATCCGGACCCAGAGTGGCGCCGCCGGCGCCTCGAGCGCGACCGGCAACCCCGCCTGCCGGGCCGTGGTCGCCGCCACCTGCACGACGGCGCCGACCTCGCAACGCGCCTCTGCGGCCGGTGGCGGCGCCTCGGCCCGGGCCAGTTCCAGCAACTGGCGCACCAGACGGTCCAGCCGCTGCACATCGGCCATGGCCTGGGCCAGGAAGCGATCGCGCTCCGCCGGGGTCATGGTCGCGCCATGGTCCTGCAGCAGTTCCAGCCCGCCGCGCAGCGCCGCCAGTGGCGTCTTGAACTCGTGGCTGACCTCCACCGCGAAGCCGCCGATATACTCCGCCCGGCGCTCCAGCGTCGCGGCCATGGCCTGGATCGCCTCCCGGAGTTCGTCCGCCTCGCGCACCGCGCTGGCCCGGAGGCGCTGCGGCGGCCGGCGCGCGCCCCCGGCGACCGCCCGCGCCTGCGCCGCCACGGCCTGGATCGGCCGCGCCACGGCATAGCCGATGAACAGGGCCAGCAGTGCCGCCCCTGCCAGCACCGCCAGCACCAGCGCGGCCACCTCCGCCCGTTTGCCCCAGAGCACCTGCCCCAGGCTGGCCGGCGTGCGGGAGAGCAGGACGGCACCGATCACCGCCCCGTCCTCCAGCACCGGTTGCGCCACGAAAACCCGCAGGCCGGCGCTGCGGCTGATGGAATCCACCGCGGCCGGGGGCGAGGTGGAAATCCGCCGGCGCAGCACCGCCGCCTCGCGCCCGGCCAGGGCGGCGGCCACCTCCTCCTGCCCCAGCAGCGACAGGCCCTGTTCCTCGCGGCTGCTGGCCACCACGATGCCCTGGGCATCCAGCACCCGCATGCCGGCCAGGGTGATGCGCTGCGCCTCCTGCAGCACGGGCTGCAATCCCTGGGCGGCGGCCAGGGCGCGCGGTATGGGCGGCTGCGGCGGCACGGTGGCGGGCGGCGGCACCGGCAGCACCGGGTCGCGCGCCAGGTCCAGCCGCGGCAGGCGCGGCGCCCAGCCGGACGCCCCAAGGGGCGCCATCCCGGTGGGCGGCCCGGTTTCCGCCGCGCGCCAGGCGGCGTGGTAGGCGGCGCCGATCACCGCCGCCTGGGCCACCAGTTCGCTCTCGGTCTGCCGCACCAGGGCGCTTTCATACAGCCGCAGCAGCCAGAGCCCGCCGAGCGGCAGCGCCAGCAGCAGCAGATTGGCCAGCAGCAGCAGGCTGCGGATGCGCGGCTTGCGGCGCAGCCAGGCCGGCAGGGCCACGCGCTCAGCCGCCCTGGACCGGCAAGACGCGGTAGCCCATGCCATGCACCGTGCCGATCGGCTCCGCGCCCAGCGCGGCGAATTTGGCGCGGATGTTGCGGATGTGGCTGTCCAGCGTCCGGTCGCTGACCACGCGGCGGTCGGGATAGGCCACGTCCATCAGCATGTCGCGGGTGAAGACGCGGCCGGGCTGCGCCGCCATGCTGCGCAGCAGGGCGAATTCGGTGACCGTCAGCGGCACCGGCTGGTCCTGCCAGAAGGCTTCCAGCCGCTCCGGATGCAGGCAGAGCGGGCCATGCCGCAGCGGCGCCTCAGGGGGTGGAAGCGCGGGGGAGGGCGCCTGCGGTGGCGGTGCCATCTCGGCGGCGCCGCGCCGCAGCACGGCGCGCACCCGCGCCACCACCTCGCGCGGGCTGAAGGGCTTGGTCACGTAGTCATCGCCACCCAGCTCCAGGCCCAGCACCCGATCCAGCTCGTCATCCCGGGCGGAGAGGAAGATGACCGGGGTCGCCGCCTCCCGCCGCAGGTGGCGCAGCAGGTCGGTGCCGCTCATCTCCGGCATCATCACGTCGAGGATCAGCAGGTCGGGCCGCTCGCGGGCGAAGGCCTCCAGCGCGGCCAGGCCATCGGCGGCCTCGGCGGTGGCGAAGCCGTCGCGCGCCAGGGCGAAGCACAGCACGCTGCGGATATGGGGATCGTCATCGACGACCAGGACCTTCGGCATGGCCTCCTGCACAGGGTCTGCACAGCATGTCCTTGGCGGTTGCAAGGCGTTTCCGTCAAGGCTGCATGCCGCCGCGCCAGGATGCCCGCCTTGCCACCGCGACGAGGCGCATCATCATGACCGAGACCCTTCCTTCCCTTTCGCCATTGCGGCGCGGCCTGCCCGGCCCCGGCAAGCTCGGCGCCCTGGCCGTGCTGCTGGCCGTGCTGCTGGTACCCACCCTGATGATCGGCGATGTGATCGGGGAACGCGAGGCGCGGCAGCAGGAGGTGCAGCGCGAGATCGCCCGCAAATGGGGGGCGGCGCAGATGGTGCATACGCCCGTGCTGGTGGTGCCTTATCGCGCCCTCCGGCCGGTGGCGGGCGAGGCCTCCAGCCCAGGCCCGGGCCAAGCCCAGCACCAAGCCCACAACCAAACGCAGGGTAACCTGCTGCTGCTCCCCGCCACGCTGCGCGCCGAGGCGGTACTCAGCCCGGCATCGCGGCAGCGCGGCCTGTTCAGCGCCACCGTCTATACCGCCGCCACGGTGATGGAGGGTGAGTTCCTGCTGGGCAACCCCGGCATGCCGGAGGGCGAGATCCTGTGGGATGCGGCCTATGTCATGGCCAGTTCCACCGACCTGCGCGACCTGCCCGCTGCGACGCCTCTGCAATGGGATGGCGCCAGCCTGGCGCCGGAGGTGATGCTGGCGGAGACGCGCAGCTGCCCCCAGGCACTGCGCTGGCCGGTGCGGCTCGCCGGGCCGCCAGCGGCGGAGCAGCGCATTCCCTTCCGGTTGCAGCTGGATCTGCGCGGCACGCAGCACTTCGGCCTGCGCGCCGCCGCCGCCCGCGCTGAGGTCACCGTCTCCGCCCCCTGGCCCACGCCGGGTTTCGCCGAGGCCCTGATGCCGGACAGCATCGAGAACGACGCCGATGGCTTCAGTGCCCGCTGGGTGACAGCCCAACAGGGCAACCTTCTACGGCGCAGCCCGGACCCTTGCATGGCCCTGACTCAAACGGGCGCTGAAGCGGCCGGCGTGACGCTGCTGGAGCCGGTGCCGACCTACCGCATGGTCAACCGCACGGCGAAATACGCGCTGCTCTTCCTGGTGCTGGCTTTCACCACCTATCTGCTTTTCGAACTGCTGGCCCGGCTGCGCATCCATCTGGTGCATTACGGATTGCTGGGCTGCGCCGTGGTGCTGTTCCCGCTCCTGCTGCTGGCGCTGGGGGAACCGCTGGGCTTCGGCACCGCCTATCTGATCAGCGCCCTGGCGGTGGCGGCGCAGACCACGCTCTTCACCGCGGGGATCACGCGCTGGGGGCTCGGCCTGGTCTTCGGCGGCGTGCTGGCCGCCCTCTATGGCGTGCTCTACATCGTGCTGGGGCTGGAGAGCTACGCCTTGCTGGCGGGCTCGCTGCTGCTCTTCGCGGTGCTGTCGCTGGTGATGGCGGTGGCCCGGCGCGTGCCGTGGGAAAGTCTCAATGGGGCGGATGCTTGCCAGCCGGCACAGCCGGGCCAAGATCGGGGGCATGCACAGACCCCCGATTGATCGCTGATGGCGGCCGGCCAGCGCTACGGCGTGGAACTGCGCGGGCCGCTGCCGGCGGATGCCGCCGATGTTGCGGCCCTGCTGGCACAACTGGGCGCCCCTTCCTCCCCGCCCCAGGCCGGGGCACGGCTGGAGGCCCTGGCCCGTGACCCTGCCTGTGGCGTGCTGGTGGCCACGGGCTGGAATGGCCGGGTGATCGGGCTGGTGGCGCTGCATCGCACCCCCAGTCTGCTGGCTGAACGGCCGGAAGCGCGCATCACCGCCTTGGTGGTGGATGAGGCGGAGCGCGGCGCCGGTATCGGCCGGCTGCTGGTGAAGGCGGCGTCACAATGGGCCCGTGCCGCTGGCTGTGACAGGCTGGAACTGGCGCTGCCATCTGGAAGCACGGTGGCGTCGTGCTTCTGCGCCGCGTTGGGCTTCACGGGCAATGGCGAGAGCGTTTCCCGCCCGCTGCGCAAGAGGGCCGCCGGGGGCGGGTGAGGGGCCTCCGTCTCCGGGCAGGGGACAGGGGCCTCTGCACCCGCCGCCGGGAGGCATTGGCGAATGAGTTTCCAGAGGCCGTAGGCCTTTGGCGGTGGCGCGGTGCTTCCGGGATTCCGCCCGGGCTGCGCGGGCAGCCGGCCAGGCCGCCAGGATTTTAGAATCTTTTTGATATTATCGAAAATCGAATCGATCATCGATTCATGTCGCGATCCCTGACAGACCATGTCGAAGAACTGCTGAAGGCCGATATCGCCCGCGGCGTCTTCGCACCCTCCCAGCCCTTGCGCATGGAACTGCTCAAGGCGCGCTTCGATGCCGGCCTCTCGCCCATCCGCGAGGCGCTCTCCCGCCTGTTGGCGGAAGGCATTGTCGAACTGGAAGCCAACAGGGGCTTCCGCGTTCCCGCCCTGAGCCGGGCGGATCTGCTGGACATCGCCATCACCCGCGGCGCGGTGGAAACCGCGGCGGTGCGCCGGGCCATAGCCCTGGGGGATGATGCCTGGGAGGCGCAGATCGTTGGCGCGCTGCATCACTACAAGCGCCTCGCCGCCCGCGCCTTCGAGGAGGATGCCGCCCTGGAAGCCTGGGAGAAGGCGCATGACGCCCTGCACCGCGCCCTGATCTGCGCCTGCGGCTCCCCCCGGCTTCTCGCGCTGCAGGCGCGCTACCAGGAACAGCATCTGCGTTACCGCCGCCTGATCGTCATCCCGGAGGTCTCGCGCGATGCCCATATCGCCGAGCATGAGAACCTGGTGGCCACCGTCCTGGCGCGCGATGCGGCGGCGGCGGCGGCGGCCGTCGAGCGGCACATGATGATCACCGCCGATGTGCTCGACGCCGCCGGGTACTGGGATCAGGCCCAGCCTCCGCCACGGCAGGGCTGAGACCCCACAAACCGCACAGCAGAGGACGCCGGGCATGCGCCCCCGCACCGTGATCCGCCATCCGCGACGAGGCCAGGGCCAGCGCAAACCGGTCTGACCGGACAGGGGCGCTGGTCCTCTTTCCCCGCACGGGCGGGGCCTGCGGCCCCTGCATCATTCTGCCTTCCTTCCTCTGGCGCCCGGCTGCCGGATGGAAAGGCGCGCGCCTGCCCCGCCCGGCGGACCTTCTGACAAAACCAAGCAAGACCAGGAGGAACCCATGGGAGAATTCCGCAGGGGCTGGGCCATCGTGCTCGGCTGTTTCATCGGCGTGGCGGCGGGAGTCAGCTCGCTGTTCTTCATACTCGCAGGGGCTGTTCCTCAAGCCTCTGGCGGCGGAATTCGGGTGGTCCCGCTCCGCCGCCTCGCTCGGGCCGCTCTGTGGCACGCTGGCCGCGGCCATCGCCTCCGCCCTGACCGGCCGGCTGATGGACCGCTTCGGCGCGCTGCGCACTGGAGTTGATCCTAACCCGCAAATCGTCCACAGAAGTGGGTCAACTCCAACTCCAACGCCACCCGGCCTCTACGAGGCTGGGTGGCGTTGGTTCTCTTACCAACTCATGCGCAGCCCTGCGGTCACGCTGTGCGCCTTGGCTTGGGCATTATAGGCGCCGTCATAGCCGGCATAGAGAGTGAAGGGCGCGCCCGTCTCCAATTCCGCGCGCAGGCCGGCGACGGCGGCATCCCGCCCAGCCGAACTACCGCGCACGGTGAAGGCGCTGTCCGGCGCACCAAGGAAGCGCGCGGTGGTGGTGCCGCGGATATCCAGCATCTCATGCGTCCAGCCGATACGGGCGGAAGGCACCAGCGCGTAGCCGCCCGGCAGGCTGAAGCGCCGCTCCGCCCGCAGCGCCAGCACGCTCTGCAGGCTGGTGAGGTCGGCGGCATCAATCGCCTGTGCGGCGCCATTGCCACCCTTCTCGCGCGTCGCGTCGCGGCTCACCTGCACGCCCTGCAGGCCCAGGCTTGGCTCGATCCGCGTGCCGCCCCAGTCAAGGCCGAGGCCGGCGCGGATCTGGCCACCGGCCAGCAGCCCATCCACATCGCCCTTGCTGCGGCTGCCATAAGCGGTGACGCTGCGGCGCAGGCCGCCTTCGTTATAGCCAAGGCCGATCTGCCCATCGAGGAAGCCGATGCCCTGCCGCAGGCTGGCATAGAGCCGCACTTGCAACGTGTCGGCGGAGAGCTTGGCACCATTGCGCACCCGCATATCCTGCGTCGCATAGCCAGCCGCGAGGCCGAGCGTCAGGCCAGGCCGGATGTCGCCATCCAGGCCGGCGGCGAAGCCACCCAGGCTGCGGCTGTGCCCCGGCGCGCCGCCACTGGCGCCGGTGGAAGAAAACTGGCTGAGCGCCGTCATCCAGGTGTTGAGGCCACGCGCATCGGTGGCCGTGCTGGTGCCGGCATCAGGCTGGGCGCCACGGCGGGCTTCCAGCGCACGGTTCACCGCCGCGTCGGTCAGGTACCAGGCATCGCGCGCTGCCACCAGCGCATCGCCATAGGCGGAGGGCGAGAGTTGCTCCAGTGCCGGCTGGATGGCCTGCGCCGGCAGGACGTAAAGCGGCGCATAGACGCTGGCCAGCCCCGCGCCCATGCGGACCCCGGCCACTGGGCGCTGGCTGTCGAGCGCCGCGGCCACCGCGGCCTGGTTGCCTGTCGTGGCGAAGCTGGCATAGGCGGCAGGGGTCACCACCAGACGCAGCGCGGTACTGTCATAGAGGGCGTCGAAGCGCGTGCCGCTGGCCAGGCCCGCCGGCTGCGTCAGCCCGCTGAAGCTGCCGAGCAGCCCGCCCTCCGCCTGGATGACGGTGAACTGCTGGCCGATCTCCGGCGTATAGGTGTTGGTGGCGCTGCCCGTGATGCCGCGCAGCAGCGGCTCCAGCGTGCCGGCGGCGGTGAAGCTGTTGCCCGTGCCAGAGACGATGATGCGGCTGTAGTTGCCGGCCCCCGTGCCAGTGCCCGTGCCGTCGATGTCGAATTCCGTCGTGGCGCCATCGGCCAGGGTCACGGGGGCGGTGAAATTCAGTGTGCCCGGGCTGTTGCCGGGGGCAAGGCGGCCGCCGCTGGCCACCGTCGTCGCACCGCCAATGGTGCCGGTGCCGCGCAGCGTGCCGCCGTTATTGACCGTGACCTGCGAGGCGATGGAGCCATCCACCGACAGCGTGCCGCCATTGACGATGGTGGCGCCGCTATAGGTGTTGGCGCCAGCCAGGGAGAGCTTGCCGGTGCCGTTCAGCGTCAGCCCGCCGCTGCCGCCGATATCGTTCATCCAGGTATCCGAGGCGCTGTAGCCGCCCTGGCTGGCATCCATGGTGATGGCGACATTGCCGGTGAAGGCGCCATAGCCATTGGCGGCAGAGAAGAGGTCAAGCCGCCCCCAGCCGTCATAAGTGTTCCCGGAGGCCAGCGGATAGCCGGAATGCAGCGCAGTGCTGGCCAGAACCTCCAGGCGCTGCTGGTCGGAGAGGTAAGGCAGGCGGGTCAGCAGCAGGACCTGGGCCTGGACCGGCACCTCGGCCGCCGTCATCGGCACATTCTCGCCTTCCGGGGTGAAGTCGTAGGTCAGGCGGCGGATATAGTCGGCGCGGTTCTGGGCATAGCTGCCATAGGCGGCGCTGGTGCCATTGCCGCCCTGGGCGACGCAGGCCGCGACTGTTGCCGTGCCGCAGGCAGAAGCGAGATAGGCCTGGGTCTCGGTGAAGGCGCGGTAGGTGGCATAGGCATTGGCATTGGCCGGGTTCGTCCAGTCCAGCCGGTTGCCGCTCGCGTCATAGAGCGCCTGATAGATGTTGTTGGCGACCAGCGCGGTGGAGAGGATACGCCCGCCCATCACGTCGAGCGGCGAATGCATGCCGGCCAGGATGCGGTTCTCGCCCAGTTCCGAGGCGCGTGCGAGCAGGCTCTGCATCTGCTCCGGCACCAGGAAGGCAAGGCTGAGCGCCTGGAAATTGGCGAGGTTGGTATGGCCGCTGGGATAGCCGCCATCGGCATAGGGGTTGGTGCCATTGATGCGCTGCATCAGCAGGGTCGGGATGCTGACCTCGCTGCTCAGCCGGTAAGGGCGCGGTGAGGTACCGATGCCGGGCACATATTCGCCCACCGTGAAGGTATAGGGGGTGAAGGTGCCATCGGCCGCGTAAGTGCCGATATTGGGAATGACCAGCGCGTTGCCGCCATTGGCGTCGATCATCGCCTGGGTGACGGTGAAGCCTTTCACCCAGTTCTCCACCGTGCCGTAGACTGCGGGCACCTCGAAATTGGAGAAGTAGGAGGGCGCCACGAAATTCGCCGTATCCGCCGTGCTCAGCAGCAGGCGGCCGGAGGATGTGGCGGCGGAATAGTTCTGGTAGCGCGCATCCAGCGGGTCGATGGCCGGGTTCTCGCCCATATAGCGGGAGAAAAGACGCTTGGAGGGCTCGGAGGAGGTGTTGGCCCGGGCGATGGTCTCGATAAACGTCACGGCCGAGGCCAGCGGCGTCGCGCTGCCATCCCCGAAGGTGGTGCGGCCCCAGGAAGCGCTGTTCATATAGTTAATATTGTTCACGAAATCGGCCAGCGTCGGCGTGACGAAGCTGGTCTGCGTCAGGCTTTGTGGCGCGGTGCCGCTGGCTGAGGCACCGCTGCCCGTCAGGAACAGCGAGGTCAGCACCCCGAGGCCGTTCATCACATTGTACTGCTGCCCGACGCGGTCGGTAGAAATCGCGGCGATGGTCTGCGCCTCTGTCCGGTTCTGCGTCATCTCCACGACGGTCTGGATGTTCTGCGTCATCACCGCAGGGTTGTTGACCATCAGGTCGGTGTAGGAATCCAGAACGCCAGCCACCGAGGCGCCGGCCCCAGGGGTTGAACTGTTGGTATAATTGACGGCAGTGCTGGTTTGCCCAAGAGCCGAAATCGGGGATAGGCAGGTCCCGGCGAGCAACAGGGGCAGAAGGCGGCTACGCATTGGTGATATCTTCCCGGTGGTGTTGTCGCATTTTGTTACAAATGCAGGCGCGCGCCGCTTACCATCCGGAGGTCTGAACAATGATTTCAGGTTCTTGAAGGCTGTATGAAAATTTAAATTTCATAAAAAAGAATTTTTTTGTTAAATTTGTCAATAATGAATCGCTTTTGGGTTGCGCGGACAAAGCTGATCCATCGGTGGATTGAGGAGAGGGCGGCAAAGCCGAAGAAGCTGTCGGCGGTCTGGTCGTATCGGGTTGCGACGCGGCGGTTGCTCTTCAGGCAGTTGATGAAGCACTCAATACGGCTGCGGAGCGCGTTGAAGTTTGAGTTGACCCGCTTCCGTGGACATCCCGAGGCTTGAGACGGAGGTGTCGAGGATGCCGAAATTCAGGGTTCCCTGCCCGCCAGAGTTCCGGTGGCAGATGGTGGAGTTGGTCCGATCGGGGAGAACGCCGGCACGGCCGTGGCCCGCAAGCGGGTGGCGCGGCTGATGCGCGGGGCCGGGCTACGCGGCGCCTCCCGGCGCCGCTTCCCGGCGGCGACGCAGCGCGAGCCGAGCCACAGGCCCGCCAACGATCTGGTCGGCCGCGACTTCCGGGCCGCTGGCCTGAGCCGGCTGTGGGTGGCCGACATTCACCCACGTGCCGACCGCTGCGGGCTTCCTGTTCCTCGCCGTCGTGCTCGATGTCGGGTCGCGCCGGATCGTCGGCTGGGCCATGGCGACCGACCTGCGCGGGACTGTCAGAAATTTCGTGTAGGGCGGAGCGGTTGAACATGCTCAGGCCATGGCGCGGGTGAAACGCTCGCCGAA
>NZ_JANFNY010000031.1 GCF_024437745.1 Roseomonas sp. GC11
GAGCGGGTGGTGCGGCTGGAAGGGAAATTGTTGAAGGATGTTTGGGGGGGGCCGCCCCCCCCACACCCCCGCCGGGGAGGCAGGGCCTCCCCGGACCCCGCCTTCCGTTTCAGCTGCTGCCGATGAAAATGCCGGTCAGCAGCACCAGCACGCCACCCAGCACCACCTGCACGATCGCGCTCGTGAACGGCGTCTCCATGTAGCGCCAGCGGATCCAGGCAATCGCGAAAAGCTCCGCCGCCACGACCAGGCCAGCCACCAGCGTCGCCGTCCAGAAATCATGGATCAGGTAGGGCAAGGTATGGCCGAGGCCGCCCAGCGCCGTCATCAGCCCGCACACCACGCCGCGCACCCAGGGGTGGCCCCGGCCCGTGATCTCGCCATCATCGGACAGCGCCTCGGTCAGGCCCATGCTGATGCCAGCACCGATCGAGGCCGCCAGCCCGACCACGAAAGCGTCCCAGGAATTCTGCGTGGCGAAGGCAGCGGCGAAAATCGGCGCCAGGGTGGAAACGGAGCCGTCGATCAGCCCCGCCAGCCCCGGCTGCACCACCTGGAGGAGCAGCATCCGCCGCGCCTCGGCATCCTCGGCGCTGCGCACCGCATCAGGCAGCTTCTCCGTCTCCAGCGCGGCGGCGCGGGATTCGTGCTTCTGCTCCACCTCGGCGAGGTCGCCCAGCAGGCGGCGGATCTCGGTATCCCGCGCGCGCTCGGCGGCCTTCGCATAGAACTGCCCGGCCTCGCGCTCCATCAGCGCCGCCTGGGCGCGCACCGTCTCGATGCGCAGATCCTGCATCAGCCAGACCGGGCGGCGCCTGAGGAAGCCGCGCACATCCTGGCGGGTGATATAGGGCATCTCCGGCCCGAATTTCTGCTCGTAGAGCGTCAGCAGACGGTGCCGGTGGCCCTGCTCCTCCTCCGCCATCGCCTCGAACATCGCCGCCGTGCCGGGGTAGCTCGCGCGCAGCCGCAAGGCGAAGTTGCGGTAGATGCGCGAATCCTCCTCCTCATTGGCGATGGCCAGCGCCAGGGTCTCGGCCTCGCTCAGATCGCGGAAGTGTTTCATGGGGCAGGCCCTCCTGCCCGCATATCTCCGCGCGAAGCGCCGGCCGGCAAGAGGGAATCCTCCGGAAAACGAAGTTTTTTCATATACTTAAAGAAAATGCGTTGCGTTCGCAAGCAGGCTTCGCAAAGCCGCCTCCCGGGTCCAGTATCGCCGCCCCATCCGGAGGACCCGATGCCATGACCAGCCTGCTGAAGCCCGCCATCGACCATGTGGTGATCCATGTCGGCGCCCAGTTGGACGAGGCCGCGGCGCAATATGCGCGGCTGGGTTTCCAGTTGACCGAGCGCGGCCACCACTCGCTGGGCTCCAGCAACAACCTGGCGATCTTCGGCACCGACTATCTGGAGCTTCTGGGCTATGAGCCCGGCCGCGCCAGCGCCCGCGCCCAGCTTTGGGAGATGCCGACGGGCCTGGGCGGGCTGGTGTTCAAGCCCACCGCCGCGCCGGATTTCCGCGATGCGGTGGCCGCCGCCGGCCTGCCCGTGGCGGAATCGCGCGAATTCACCCGCCCCGTCGCCCTGCCCGATGGCACCAGCCCGGACGCGCATTTCCGCGTGACGCATCTGGGGCCGGAGGTGGCCTTCAATGGCCGGGTCTTCTTCTGCCACCACTTCACGCCGGATCTGGTCTGGCGCCCGGAATGGCAGCGCCACCCGAACGGTGCCACCGGCGTCGCGGAATTTGGCATTGTCAGCCGCGACCCCGCCCGCGCCCTGGCGCCCTATGCGAAGATCTTCGGCGCGGCGGCGATCCAGGAGGTGCCGGGTGGCCAGGCGCTGCTCGCCGCCGGGGGCGCCCGCGTGCTGGTGCTGGAACCCGGCGCGGCCGCGCTGCACTGGGGCGATGCCCTACCCCCCCTGCCCGCCGATGGCGCGGACCGCATGGTGGCCCTGACCCTGCGCGCCAGCCTCGCCACCGCCCGCGCGGCCTTGCAGGCGGGCGGCATCACGCCGCTGGAGCAGCCGGGGCGGCTGGTGGTGCCGGCGGCGCAGGCCTTCGGGCTGGCTTTGGCGTTTGTGGAGTGATGTTTGTTTAATTTAGCATTCTTCTTTTTCTGAAGAAAAAGAAGCAAAAAGACTCTTTCAGTTTGGCGTCCCGCCTCAGGCCTGAAGCGGGACGCCAACTGAAAAAGTTTTTTGGTTCTTTTTTTCAAAAAAGAACCCTTACTGCAAAATATTCAAGCCGCCTGGATATTCCCGCGCTTCACCACATCGGTCCAGCGGGCGATTTCGGCGCGCTGGAAGTCCTGGAACTGTTCCGGCGTATTGGCCACGACGGAAAAGCCGATGCGGTCCATCTGCTCCACGGTGGCGGGGTGCTTCAGGGCGGCGGCGATGGCGGCGTGGACGCGGCCGACCAGGGCGGGGCTCATCTTCGGCGGCCCGGCGAAGGCCTGCCAGGAATAGACCACGAAATCCTTCAGCCCGGCTTCCTGCGCCGTCGGCACCTCGGGCAGCAGCGGGTGGCGCTGCTCGGAGGTGACGAGGATGGGCTTCACCTGCCTGTCGCGGATGAAAGGCGTGATGAAGCCGAGATTCTGGAAGGACATCTGCACATTCCCCGCGATCAGGTCGGTGGTCGCGGGGGCGCCGCCGGCATAGGGAATATGCGCCATCTGGGTGCCGGTGAGCTGCTTGAACAGTTCCATCGTCAGGTGGTCGGAGGAGCCGACGCCGCTGGTGGAATAGCTCTCCTGCGCGCCCGCCCGGCGCAGCCAGGAGAGCAGCGAAGGCAGGTCATTGGCCGCCACCTGCTTCGGGTTCACCACCAGCACGTTCGGCGTCGTCACCGCCAGGGTGAGGTTGGTGAAGTCGTTGACCGGGTCATAGCCCAGATTGGGCCGCAGCGCCTTGTTGATGGCGAAGGTGCTGATCGGCGCCGCCATCAGCGCATGCCCATCGGGGGCGGAGCGCACCAGGGCGCGGGCGCCAATCTCGCCGGCGGCGCCAGGGCGGTTCTCCACCACCACCGCCTTGCCCAGCGCCTCGGTCATGCGCTGCGCCACGGCGCGGCCGACAATGTCGGAGGAGCCACCGGGCGCGAAAGGCACGGTGATGGTGACGGGCTTGGAGGGCCAGTCCTCCGCGGCTCCGGCGGCCCGGCCCAGCATGAGGGCCGGCATGGCGAGGCTCCCGGCTCGCAGCAGGGTACGACGCTTCATTGTTCTTCTCCTTGGACGTTCCCATTGGGGGGCATGGCACGCGCCCCCCGGACATGGCCGTCACACCGGGTCGGGCGGTGCCTGCCCGGCGGTGACGGCAGCGATGTTGTCGAGCGCGCGCATCGCCATCGCCTCCCGCGTCTCCAGCGTGGCGCTGGCGACATGCGGCGTCAGGAAGACATTCGGCAGGGCGGCGAAGCGCGTGTCGAAATCCGGTTCCTTGCGGAAGACGTCGAGCCCGGCGGCGAAGAGATGGCCCGATTGCAGCGCCGCCAGCAGCGCCTCCTCATCCACCAGCGAGCCGCGCGCGGTGTTGACGAAGACGGCGCCCTTCGGCAGGGCGGCGAAGGCGGCCTCATCCATCAGCGTGCCATTCTGCGCGCCCCCCGGCAGGTGCAGGGAGAGGATCTGGCAGTGCGGCAGCATGTCGCGCAGGGCGGGGAAGTATTCCGCCCCCTGCTCCAGCTCCGGCGGCAGGCGGTTGCGGTTGTGGTAGAGGATGCGCATGCCGAAGCCGCGCGCGCGCTGCGCCATGGCCCGGCCGATGCGCCCCATGCCGACGATGCCGAGCACCTTGCCCGAGGGCCGCACCCCCAGCATGTCCGGCAGGCCGAGGCCCCTGCGCCAGCCCTGGCGCATCATCCCCTCATATTCATAAGCGCGGCGGCAGGCGGCGAGCAGCAGCAGGAAGGCGAGATCGGCCGTGCAATCCGTCAGCACATCCGGGGTGTTGGTGACGAGGATGCCGCGGGCGCGGGCGGCGGCGGCGTCCATATGGTCATAGCCGACGCTGCTATTGGCGATCAGCCGCACGGAGCCGGGCAGGCGGGCGATGGCGGCGGCATCCAGCCTCACCCTGGGGCCGATCAGCAGGGCCTCGGCCCCGTGGCTGGCGGCGGCGGCCAGGGCGTCCTCGGTGCCCATATCCTCGGCGGCCACCAGCGCGTCGAAGTCACGGCGGGCGCGGGCCTCGGCGGCGGGCGTGAGGCGGCGGGCCACCAGGATGCGGGGCCGGGCAGTCGTCATGGCGTTTCCTTCGCGCTTCCGCCAGGGCGGCGGTTACGCGGAGGATAGCAGGCGCAACTTGTCGGACAAGCTGCTGATCGCCTGACCACAGGCTTGTGTGGCAGGCCATTGCCGCCTGCCCTCTGCCCAGGCAACCAAAGGGGGGGAGCGTGAGGGGGCGAAGCCCCCTCAGGCCACCCGCCGCTCAGTCGAAGCTGAGGAAGCCCGGCATGGTCTTGATGGCGGGCGCCGCCCTGAGCTTCGCCAGGTCCGGCAGCGGGCGGGCCAGGGTGGCATCCCCCGCCACCGCCGCCTCGATGGCGGCGGCCACCGCGATGACCAGCGCATCCCCCCCGCGCGGCCCGACGATCTGCAGGCCGAAGGGCAGGCCGGCATGGTCAACGCCGAGCGGCAGCGAGATGGCCGGATGCCCCGGCACCGTCACCGCATAGGCCAGGGCCAGCCAATGGAAATAGTTCTTGGTCGGCTGGCCATCGATCTCCGCCGGGTAGAGCTCGCTCCACGGCCGGGGCGAGAGGGTGATGGCGGGGGAGATGACGACGTCATAGCCGCGGGCGAAGAAGGCCTGCCAGTTGCGGTAGATCTTCGTCTGCTGCACCGAGGCGCGGGCGACGTCATTGGCGCTGTAGCGCAGCCCTTCCTCGACATTGGCGCGCACATTCGGCCCGACATCCTGCGGCCGCAGGCGGACCTTCTCCTCATGCGCGGCGAGGAAGTTCAGCGCGCGCAGCACGGCGAAGACCTCGTCCGCCCCCTCGCAGTCCGGCGTCGCCTCCTCGACGCTGGCGAAGAGCGGGGAGAGCGCCTTCACCCGCTCGGCGAAGACGGCGCGGATATGCTTCTCGGTGGGGGCGAAGCCGAAATCCGGCGTGGCGGCGACGCGCAGGGCGGAGAGGTCCACCGCCTCGTCCAGCGCCAGGCCGCGGCGGACATCGCGGTCCGGCAGGGTATAGGCCAGCGGGTCCACGCCGTGGTCGGCGGCCATGACGGAGAGCATCAGGGCGAGGTCGCCCACATCGCGCGCCATCGGGCCGAGCACGGGCAGGTTGGACCAGCCGAGCTGGCGGCGCTCCGCCGGGACGACGCCCGGGCTGGGGCGGAAGCCGACGATGCCGTTGAAGGCCGCCGGGTTGCGCAGCGAGCCGCCGGTGTCGGAGCCGGAGGCCAGCGGCACCATGGAGCAGGCCAGCGCCACGCCCGAGCCGCCGGAGGAGCCGGCGGCGGAGCGCGTCGGGTCGAAGGGGTTGCCGGTGGCGCCATAGACGGCGTTGCGGGTATTGGCGCCGGCGCCGAATTCCGGCGTGTTGGTCTTGCCGAGGACGATGCCACCAGCGGCGCGCAGATCGGCCACCATGGTGGAATCCCGCGCCGGCACATTGTCCCGGAAGATCGGGCTGCCGAAGGTGGTGACGAGGCCGGCGGTGTCGTCGAGGTCCTTGATGCCGAGCGGCAGGCCATGCAGCGGCCCGAGCTTCTCGCCCTTCATCACCGCCTGCTCGGCCTTCTGCGCCGCGGCGCGGGCGCCGGGCTCATCGAGCGCGACCATGGCGTTGACCGCGTGGTCCACCTCGCCGATGCGCTTCAGGCAGGAATCCAGCAGCTCGACGGGCGAGAGCTTCTTCTCGCCGATCAGGCGGCGCAGGGTGACGGCGGACAGGTCGCAGGGCTCGGTCACGCAACAAATTCCTTCCAGTGGCACACGGCAAGAAAGGCGCCGGCCAGCGTGGCGGCCGGCGCCCGGCAGGGCTCAGTAGCCCAGCGCGCAGCCATCCTTGCGCGGATCGGAGCCGCCGACCAGCACCCCGCGCGCATGGTCGATCAGGATGGCCTGGCCGCCGCCATGCGGCTTGGCGATCAGCTCGCACTGGTGGCCGAGGCGGTTGAGCTGGTCGACCACGGCGGTGGGGATGCCGCGCTCCACCTGCACCTTGCCGGCATAGGGGAAGAGGCGCGGCAGATCGAGCGCCGCCTGCACATCGAGGCCGAACTCGAAATGGTTGGTGAGGAAGAGGGTCTGCCCCATCGGCTGGAAATGCCCGCCCATGACGCCATAGGGCATGATGGCGCGGCCCTCCTTCAGCACCATGCCGGGGATGATGGTGTGCATCGGGCGCTTGTTGGGGCCGATGCAGTTGGGGTGGCCCTCCTGCAGGCGGAAGCCGAAGCCGCGATTGTGCAGCATCACGCCGCTCTTCTCGGCCAGGATGCCGGAGCCGAAGCTCTCGAAGAGGGAGTTGATGAAGGAGCAGGCATTGCCCTCCGCATCGACGACGCAGAGATAGACCGTATCCCTGTGCTTCGGCAGCATCTCCGCCATGCCGGCCGGCGGCAGCTCGCGCATCGCCGCGTCGTCGCGGATCAGGGCGCGGAGCTGGCGCGTGTAGTCGTCACTGGTGAGCTTCGCCACCGGCACCTCGACCTGCGAGGGGTCGGCCAGGAAGCCGTCGCGGTCGCGGTAGGCGAGGCGCGCGGCCTCCACATGGCGGTGCAGGCGGGTGACGGAGAGCGGACCGCCCTCCGGCGTCTCGCACTGGCCGAGCACGCCGAGCATCTGCAGCACCAGCAGGCCGGAGCCATTCGGCGGGCACTGGAAGATGTCCAGCCCCTTCCAGCGCGTGCGGATGGGCGTGACGAATTCGGCCACATCGAGGCCGGCGGCGAAATCGGCCTCGGTATGGGTGCCGCCGGCGGCGCGCAGGGTGGCCACCATGTCGGCGGCGATCTCGCCCTCATAGAAGGCGCGGGCGCCCTTCTCGCCGATGGCGCGCAGGGTGCGGGCCAGCGCCGGCTGGGCGAAGGTCTCGCCCACCGCGAAGGGCTTGCCATCCTTCAGGAAGTGGCGCGCGGCGGCCGCGTTCTTCTCCAGCTTGCCGGCGGCATCCGCCCAGTCGGCGGCGACGCGCGGATGCACCGGGTGGCCTTCCTCGGCCAGCTTCACGGCCGGGGCCAGGATCTGCGCCAGCGACAGCCGGCCATGCGCCCTGTTGAGCTTCTCCCAGGCGGAGACGGCGCCCGGCACCGTCACCGAATGGGCGGAGGTATTGGCCATGGCGGTGAGGCCATCGGCGCGCAGCTTCTCCGGCGTGGCGCCGGCCGGGGCGCGGCCGGAGCCGTTCATGGCGAAGACCTCGCCCGTCCCCGCCGGGGCATACAGGCAGAAATTATCGCCGCCGATGCCGGTGGATTGCGGCTCCACCACCGCCAGCACGGCGGCGGCGGCGATGGCGGCGTCCATGGCGTTGCCGCCCTGGCGCAGGATGTCGATGGCCGTCAGCGTCGCCACCGGCATGGAGGTGGCGGCCATGCCGTTCATGGCCAGGACAGGGCTGCGGCCGGGGGAATGGAAGTCGCGCATGGGATTCTTTCGGTCAGGACTCAAACGGAACAGAAGCCGCCATCGATCAGCAGCGAGGCGCCGCTGATCATGGCCGAGGCGGGGGAAGCGAAGAAGACCACCGCGCCCATCACATCCTCCACCGTCATCATCCGGCCGAGCGGGGTGCGGCGCAGATGGGCGGCGCGGAATTTCTCGTCCGCCAGCAGCCCGGCGGTCAACGGCGTCTCGACGAAACCGGGGCTGAGGGCGTTGACGCGGATGCCCCGCGGCCCGAGCTCCGCCGCCATCGCCTTGGTCAGCCCCTCGATGGCGTGCTTGGTGGCGGTGTAGACGCTGCGGTTCAGCCCGCCGACATGGCCATTGACGGAGGAGAGATGCAGGATGCTGCCCCCCTTCCCCGCCGCCACCATGCCCGCCGCCACCGCCTGCGCCACCGTGAAGGCCGCGCGCAGGTTGAGGTCCAGCAGCGCGTCCAGGCTCTCATCCTGCACCGCGGTGAAGGGCTCACGGATATTGGTGCCGGCATTGTTGAGCAGGAAGTCGAAGGGCCCCTCCCGCTCCACCAGGGCGCGCACGGCGGCGCGGTCCGTCACGTCCAGCGCCCGGGCGGAAAGGCGCAGGCCAGGGCCATCCGCTGGGCCATCCGCTGGGCCACCCGCCGGGCCATGGGCGGCCCGCGCCGCGGCGATGGTGGCCTCCATCTCCGGCAGGGCGCGCGCGGCCATCACCACCTCCGCCCCCGCCGCGGCCAGGGCCAGGGCGGCGGCGCGGCCGATCCCGCGCGAGGCGCCGGTGACCAGGGCACGCTGCCCGTCGCAGCGCAGGGAGGGGGTGGTGGGCAGGGGTTCGGTCATGGGGATCCTGGCCTTTGGCGGACCTATGGGGGCGTTTCCTGCGCCGGACGCTGGCATGCGGGCGGGGCCGCGGCAATCCGCCCTTCCGCCGCCGCCGCCGCTGCGCTATCGAAACCCGATGGAAGCCACCGCGACGATCGACGATTTCGAGCGCCTCGACATCCGTGTCGGCACCGTGGTCGATGCCCAGCCGCTGGAGGGGGCGCGCAAGCCCGCCTACCGGCTGGAGATCGACCTGGGCCCCGAACTCGGCATCCGCCGCTCCTCCGCCCAGATCACCGTGCACTACACGCCGGACCGGCTGATCGGCCGGCAGGTGCTCTGCGTGGTGAACTTCCCGCCCCGCCGCATCGCCGGCTTCGAGAGCCAGGTCCTCACCCTGGGCCTGCCCGATGCCGATGGTGGCGTGGTGCTGCTCCGCCCCGATTTCGCCGTCCCCAATGGCGGCAGGATGTTCTGAGACATGGCCTCGCGCTACTACACCGTCAGCTGGGACCAGCTTCACCGCGACAGCAAGGCACTCGCCTGGCGGCTGGTGGAGAAAGGCCCGTGGCAGGGCATCGTCGCCGTCACGCGCGGCGGGCTGATCCCCGCCGCCATCATCGCGCGCGAGCTGGATTGCCGCCTGATCGAGAGCGTCTCCATCATCACCTATGATGAGGAGAAGAAGGGCGAGCCGGTCGTGGCCAAGCCCCCCATCGCCGCCGGCGAGGGCGAGGGCTGGCTGGTGATCGACGATCTGGTGGACACCGGCACCACGGCGAAGCAGCTGCGCGGCATGCTGCCGCGCGCGCATTTCGCCACCGTCTACGCCAAGCCCGCCGGCAAGCCGCTGGTCGATACCTTCATCACGGAAGTGAGCCAGGATACCTGGATCCTCTTCCCCTGGGACACCGAGCCGCAGTTCGTCGCGCCCATCGCCAAGACGGCGCACAAGTAAGACGGCAGGCTGAGGGGGCTTCGCCCCCTAAGCCCCAGCCCCGCCTCAATAGCCCCGTTCGGGGCGGATGCGGTTGGGCAGCGGCGCGCCCTGGCGCAGGGCGCGCAGATTCTCGAAGAAGATATCCAGGCTGCGGTCGTTGTAGGTGCCCGGGTCGTCCGCCGACATATGCGGGGTGACGAACATGCCCGGCGTGCGCCACAGGCGGTGCTCCTGCGGCAGCGGCTCCGGCACCGCCACATCCGTCACGCAGCCGGCGAGGTGCCCGGCATCGAGCAGGTTGCAGGCGGCCTCCTGGTCCCACAGCGCGCCGCGGCCGATATTCACCACCTTGCCCCCCTGCGGCAGCAGGGCAAGGCGGCGGCGGTCGAACAGCCCCTGGGTCTGCGGCGTCAGCGGGCAGGCGATGACGAGGAATTCGCTGCGCGGCAGCACCGTCTCCAGATCGGCCTGCGATACCACCTCATGGCACGACTCGTGCGGCGCGGCGCTGTGGCGCACACCGATGACATGCATGCCGAACTGCTTCGCCCAGGCCGCGACGGCCCCGCCCAGCGAGCCCAGCCCGACCACGCAGACCGTCCGCCCCGCCAGCACCGAGCCGAAGCGCGGCGCCCAGCGCCCCGCCCGCGCGTCATGCGCGAAGACCGGCAGGTGGTTGGCCAGCATCAGCAGCGCCATGATGCCGAATTCGCCGGCCTTGGCGGCATGGGTGCCGCGGTTGTTCAGCAGCGCCACGCCCGGCGGCAGCCACTCGCCCAGGGGCAGCAGCCGGTCCACCCCGGCGGAGGTGCAGAAGATCACCTTCAGCCGCTCCGGCAGGGCCAGGCGCGGCACGGCGATGCGGGTATGCACCTCCTTCACCCAGGTCAGCAGGGCATCGGCCTGCGGCAGGGCGGCGGCGAAGCCGGCATCGTCATCGGCATAGCTGACCTCAAGATCCGCCATGTCCGGCGCGCGGGCCACGGCGGCGGCCCATTGCTCCGGCGTGATGGGGAAGAGGGTTTCGTTGGCGGGGTTCTGGACATGGACACGCATGCGGCGCAGCCTCGCATTCCGGGATGCGCCGTCAAGCCTCCTGGCGAGAATAATGCTTTCAATATCTTCTTTTTCTAAAGAAAAAGAAGCAAAAAGACTTTCTTTCAGGCTGCCGCCGTCTCCCGGCACAGCGGGACGCTACACTGAAAAAAGTTTTTTGGTTCTTTTTTCCAAAAAAGAACATTTATTCTGAATTCAAACAGGCCCTGCCCATGACCCAAGCCGTCGCCGACCATCTCCTGGCCCAGAAAGACGCCATTCTGGAGCGGCTGAAGGCCCTGCTGCGGCTGCCCAGCGTCAGCACCGACCCCGCCTATGCCGCCGGCATGGCCGCAGCGCGGGATTTCCTGCTGGAGCGGCTGCGCGCCCTCGGCCTCTCCCAGGTGCAGGCGCTGGAGGCCGGCGGCCACCCGGCCCTCTATGGCGAGTGGCTGGGCGCGCCGGGCCGGCCCACCCTGCTCATCTACGGCCATTACGACGTCCAGCCGCCCGACCCGCTGGAGCAATGGGTCTCCCCGCCCTTCGAGCCCACGATCCGCGAGGGCCGGCTCTATGCCCGCGGCGCCTCGGATGTGAAGGGCTCCACCACCATCGCGGTGGAGACGGTGGGCGCCTTCCTGGCGCTCGGCGGCGCCTGCCCGGTCAACATCAAGTTCTTCCTGGAGGGCGAGGAGGAAAGCGGCAGCCCCAGCCTGCGCCCGCTGCTGGCGAAGTATCGCCGCCTGCTGGCGGCGGATGCCGTGCTCTCGGCCGATGGCGGCCGGGCCAGCACCACCATCCCCACCCTGAACACCGGCGCGCGCGGCCTGTGCAAACTGGAGATCAACCTGCGCGCGGCGGCGAAGGACATGCATTCCGGCCGCTATGGCGGCGCCGTGCGCAACGCCCTGCACGAGATGGCGCGGCTGGTCGCCACCCTGCATGACGAGCAGGGCCGCATCCGCGTCGCCGGTTTCGACGCGGATGCCACCCCCCTCACCCCGCGCGACCGCGCCGATGCGGCGGAGCTGGCGGCGGACGAGGCCGCCTTCTACGCCAGCAGCGGCGCCCTGCCGCATGGCGACCCCGCCTATTCGGTGCGGGAGCGCCTGACCCTGCGCCCGACCATCGACGTAAACGGCCTCTGGGGCGGCTATACCGGCGCCGGCAGCAAGACCGTCATCCCCGCCGAGGCGCATGCCAAGATCACCGCCCGGCTGGTGCCCGGGCAGGACCCGGCGCGGGCGCGGGACTGCCTCGTGGCGCATCTCCGCGCCCATTGCCCGCCGGGGGTGGAGCTGCGCTTCAGCCCGCCCGGCGCCGGCGCCCCCGCCTCCACCCTGCCGGAGGGCCACCCGCTGCTGGCGGCGGCGGAAGAGGTGGTGCGCGCCACCACCGGCCGCGCCCCGGCGCGGGCGCGCATCGGCGGCACCCTGCCCATCACCGGCATCTTCCAGGAGGAACTCGGCATCGACACGCTGATGTTCGGCTTCGCCATGCCGGATGAGGATGTGCACGCGCCCAACGAGTTCTTCCGCCTCTCCTCGCTGGAGGAGGGTCTGCGCGCCTGGCCGCTGCTGCTCTCCCGCCTCGGGCAGGAGGAGGCGGCGCGCTTCGCCCCCTGGAAGCGCCCCATCCCCGCTTGACAGCGGCGCGGGGCGGGCGCACTTCATCCGGCATGAGCCAGACCGCGCCCACCCCGCGCCTTTACTACCGCCGCTCGATATAAGAGCGGCGCGGTCGAAGCCTGTTTGTTTGACCCCTGCCGCCTCCGGGCGGCATTTTTCATGGAATGGCCCTCCCGGTGGCGGCGCAGCCTCCTGAGGGACCGATGTCCACCCCTGCCCGCCCCCATCTCGGCCTGATCGGCCTCGGCGCCTTCGGGGCCTTCTGCCGCCCGCATCTGGAGCGGATCGGCACCGTCCATGGCCACGACCCCGCCCAGCCCGGCAGCGCCCCGCTGGCGGAGGCCGCCAGCCAGCCCGTCGTCATCCTCGCCGTGCCGGTGGCTCGGCTGGCGGAGGCGGCGCGCGCCATCGCCCCGCATCTGCGCCCCGGCGCGCTGGTGGTCGAGGTCTGCTCGATCAAGACACACCCGCTGGCCGTGCTGCGCGATCTGCTGCCGGCGCATGTGGAACTGCTCGGCACCCACCCGCTCTTCGGCCCGCAGAGCGGCCGGGATGGCATCGCCGGGCTGCGGCTGGTGGCCTGCCCGGGCGGCGGGGCGCAGGCGCGGCTGGCGCTGCGGATGCTGCGGCGCCTCGGCCTCCAGGTGGTGGCCATGACGGCGGAGGAGCATGACCGCCAGATGGCCTGGGTGCAGGGGCTGACGCATCTGGTGGCGCGGCTGGTGGCCGGGCTGGAGATGCCCGCCCTGCCCCACACCACCCCGAGCTTCGACCTGCTGATGCGCGCCACCGCCCAGGTTTCCCAGGATTCCGAGGCGCTGTTCCGCACCATCACCGAGGACAACCCCTTCGTCGCCGGGGTGAAGGCGCAGCTCCTGGCCGGGGCGGAGCGGCTGCTGGCGCCCATGCCGGCGGGGGAGGCAAAAGCCCAGGCCGCGTGAGTGGTTGTCAATTTGTTTTGAATTCGATTCAAAATTGCAACACAGTGCGCCGCACCACCCACGGGGGAAAGCGCCATGCCCTTGCCACAGCACACGCTGCAATTCGGCGACAACAGCCAGGATGTGCGGACCTGGCAGGACTATCTGGTCGAGCAGGGGCAATTGCCGCCGGATCAGGTGGATGGCCGCTTCGGCCCCATCACGGAAGCGGCCACGCGGCACCTGCAAAGGCTGCTGGGCGTGGCCGCCAGCGGCGCGGTGGACCCGCCCACCCTGGAGGCGGCGCGGCAGCACCTGACCCAAAGCCTCACGCGGGCCGAGGTCGCGGCCACGGCCGCCTTCAACACGGCGGGCCCTTCCTGGCCGCCGCCGCCCACCTCGCTCTCCCCCCTGAGCACGGCGCAGAAGCAGGCGCTCTTCGGCGATTTCACCTATGTGGCGGCGCCGACAGCCGACAACCCGGAGGCCATCCGCATCCTTGATGACTGGGCCCAGCGCAATATCGTGCGGGTTCGCCTGCCCGGCCTGGCCCGGGTGCAGGGCGGCCCCAGCCATGAGAGCATCTCCTGGTACAAGGGCGCGGCGGACCAGCTCCTGGCGCTCTGGACCACCTGGGAGAAGAAGGGGCTGCTGGGCCGCGTGCTGAGCTGGGGCGGCAGCTGGAACCCGCGCTTCGTGCGCGGCAAGGCGAAGGAGGGCATTCTCAGCAGCCACGCCTTCGCCACCGCCTTCGACATCAATGTGGAGTGGAACCGGCTCTACGACATCCCGGCCCTGCTCAACCATCCGGGCTGCGTGCGCGAACTGGTGGAAAGCGCCAATGCGCATGGCTTCTACTGGGGCGGGCACTTCAAGGGCCGCCCGGACGGGATGCACTTCGAGATCGCAAAACTACAGCTATAAAGCTTTCTTTCAGTTTGGCGTCCCGCTGAAGGCCCGCAGCGGGACGCCAACTGAAAAAAGTTTTTTGGTTCTTTTTTTCAAAAAAGAACAATAACCCTAATTGCTCACCCCATTCTTCTTGCGCGCCCCGTTCTTGTGCAACAGGAATTCGCGCCCGAGCTTCACCCGCGCCGCACCGTCATAGGAGACGATATCGGCGGTGGCGTAGGTCTCGCTCCAGGTATTGGGGATGAAGCTTCCGGTGCCGACGACATCGACCGGCGCGCGGGCCTCGCTCATCACCCGGCACTTGGTCACGCCGAAGCCGGAGGAGGCGACGATCCGCACCTTGGGGAAGCCGGCCTCGTCCAGCGCCTCGCGCATGCGCCAGATGGCGGCGGCGGAGACGCCGGTGCCGACCAGATGGCGCAACTCCGTCTCCGAGCGGTAGCGGCGGATGGCGCCGGGCGCGTGCCGCTCCAGCACGGCGTAGGACTCCGCCGGGTCCAGCCCTTCCAGGAAGCGGCCGCCATGGGTGTCCAGCCGCACCGCCAGCCGCCCTTCCGCCGCCAGTTCGGGGAAGCGCTGGCAGAGCGCCAGGCTGTCCGTCACCTCGCGGCCGAAGTAATCGACCAGCACGGTCAGCGCCTCATCCGGGAAGGTCTCGTGGAACATCTCGGCGGCGCGGACGGTGCTGCGGGCGTAGCCGATCAGCGCATGCGGCATGGTGCCATAGCCGCGCAGATTGCCGAACCAGTGCGCCGTGGCGTCATTGGCATTGCCGATGAAGCCCTTCGCCCCCTCCCGCTTCGCCGCGGCACTGCCGACGGCGGCGGCATAGGCCATCATCTCCTGCATCTCGGCGCCGGCGCAGTGCCGGGCCTCCATGGCCAGGAAGGCGGCATGGGGGAGTTCCAGGCTCATCTGATAGGCATTGTGCGCGGCGACGCAGGCCGGGCCCAGCTTCTGGAGATAGATCGTCTCCAGGTCCGACAGATGCACGAAGGAGCCGGTGAGATAGACGATCGGGTCGCCCGCGCCCACCCACTCGCCTTCCTTGTGCATCAGCTCGATCTCGAAGCGCGTGCCGCGCGCGGCGGCGACGCGCTCCAGCCAGTCGATCATCAGGCGCGGGGCGCTGACGACGGGGCGGCGCAGGAAGACCGCGTAGGTCACCGTGGCATCGCCGAAGCGCTGCACGATGGCCTTGGTGCGGTTGAAATAGGCGTCGGTCTGGCGGGAGATGGCCTCATCCCCCGCCGGGCCGGACGCCGCGCCCGTGGCGGTGCGCGGCGGCAGCCCGTCCGTCATTGCGCGGCGACCAGCGGCAGCACCGCCCCTTCCGGACGGCGGGCCTTCAGCTCCTCCGCCACCAGGAAGGCCAGTTCCAGCGCCTGCTCGGCATTCAGCCGCGGGTCGCAGGAGGTGGCGTAGTTGGCGGCGAGATCGGCCTCGGTCAGCTTGTGGGCGCCGCCGACGCATTCCGTCACGTCGCTGCCCGTCATTTCCACATGGACGCCGCCGGCCCAGCTGCCTTCCGCCTGGTGCGCGTCGAAGAAGCCGCGCAGCTCGGAGAGGATGGCATCGAAGGAGCGGGTCTTGTAGCCACCGGCCGTGTGGGTGTTGCCGTGCATGGGGTCGCAGATCCACACCACCTCGCGCCCGGCGCGCTTCACCGCGCGCAGCAGGGGCGGCAGCTTCTCCGCCACCTTGCCCGCGCCCATGCGGCTAATCAGCGTCAGCCGGCCCGGCGTGTTGGCGGGGTTCAGGATCTCGGTCAGCCGCACCAGCTCATCGGCATCGGTGCTGGGGCCGACCTTGAGGCCCAGCGGGTTCTTCACCCCGCGCAGGAACTCGACATGCGCGCCCTCCGGCTGCCGCGTGCGGTCGCCGATCCACAGGAAGTGGGCGGAGCAGGCATACCAGTCCCCCGTCGTGGAATCGACGCGGGTCAGCGCCTCCTCATAGGGGAGGAGCAGCGCCTCATGGCTGGTGTAGAAATCGGTCTCGCGCACCTGCGGCGCCTCGGACATGCCGCAGGCGGCCATGAAGCGCAGCGTCTCGTCGATGCGCGCGGCGAGGTCGCGGTAGCGGTCCACCAGCGGCGAGCGCGCGACGAAGCCGAGATTCCAGCGGTGCACCTCGTGCAGGTCGGCATAGCCGCCGGTGGCGAAGGCGCGCAGCAGGTTCAGCGTGCCGGCCGACTGCATATAGGCGAATTCCATCCGCGCCGGGTCCGGCACGCGGGCCTCGGGGGTGAAGTCCGGCCCGTTGATGATGTCGCCGCGATAGGAGGGCAGCGTCACGCCGCCCTGCGTCTCCGTGTCGGAGGAGCGCGGCTTGGCGAACTGCCCGGCCATGCGGCCCAGCTTCACCACCGGCAGCGAGCCGCCGAAGGTCAGCACCACCGCCATCTGCAGCAGCACGCGGAAGGTGTCGCGGATCGGGTTCGCCTTGAAGTCGGCGAAGCTCTCGGCGCAATCGCCGCCCTGCAGCACGAAGGCCCGCCCCTGCCCGGCCTTGGCCAGGGACTGCTGCAGCCTGCGGGCCTCACCGGCAAAAACCAGCGGGGGAAAGCTCGCGAGGCGGGATTCCATTTCCTTGAGCCTGGCCTGATCCGGATAATCCGGAACCTGCCGGATCGGCATTTCGCGCCAGCTACCGGGCTGCCACCCGCGCACCGTCATGACACTCAGCGTCCTCAGAGCAATTCTTGGCCGGGCAGGATAGACCGAGCCACGGGCAGAGGGCTACCACCGAAGCGGTTCCAACCGCTCAGGGCTGCCCCGCGCCGGAAGAGCGACAGGAGGAGATTGATTTAAAAGGAAGATCTTCAAGAATCTTCTTTTTCTAAAGAAAAAGAAGCTTTCTTTCAGGCTGCCGCCGTCTCCCGGCACAGCGGGACGCCAAACTGAAAAAAGTTTTTTGGTTCTTTTTTTCAAAAAAGAACGCTTCTCCTCAAACCGCTTTCAATCCTGGCCGCCCCGGCTCCACGACAAAAGCCCCGCGATCCTCGCGCGCCGCGCCGGGATGGCTGACCTCGGCCACGGCGCGATACGTCGCCAGGAAGCGGTCCGCCGCCACCTCGTGCAGGGTGTAGCCGCGCCGGTTGTTGAAGAAGCCCAGATGCGGGTTCTGCGCCATCACCTTCGGCGTATTGGCCATGGTCTCCGAGCCATCGCCGCCGGAACTGATCGAGGTGGCGGTAAACTCCGTGCCCAGCGCCGCGCCACCGCCCTCGCGGTGCAGCGTGCCGGCCCAGGCGGCATGCACATCGCCCGAGACGGCGATGAGGTCGCGCAGCCCGCTCTCCTCCACATGGCGCAGCAGGCGCTCCCGCGCCGCCGGGTAGCCATCCCACTTGTCCATGGAATAGCGCGGGGCGCCGGGGGCGCCGAAATCCCGCTTCAGGATGGGCACCTGATGCGCCAGCACTTGCCAGCGGGCGCGGCCGGGGCGCAGCCGCTCCATCAGCCACGCTTCCTGGGCGGGGTCCATCATCCGCGCGGCGGGGTCTGCCCAGCCCTCGCAGGGGGCGGCGGTGGCACCGCCGCAGGGCTGGTCCGTCCGCCCGCTGCGGGTGTCGAGCACCGAGACCTCCAGCAGGCCGCCGAAGCGGAAACCGCGCCACGCCTGGATCTCCGGCCCGCGCGGCAGTTGCGCGCGGCGCAGCGGCATATGCTCGTACCACGCCTGGAAGGCCGCCTGCTTGCGCAGGGCGAAAAGCTCCGGCGGCACGGCGGGGCGGTCCGGGCGGCTGCCATCCTCCTCGGAGAAGGGGCCGGCCCAGTCATTATCCACCTCATGGTCGTCAAAGGAATGCAGGAAGGGATGCGCCGCCTGCGCCGCCATCAGTTCCGGGTCCATCCGGTAGAGGGCATAGCGGTTGCGGTAATCATCCAGCGTATAGACCTCGGGGCTGTTGTGCCGGCGTGGCTGGCCGCCCCGGGGGCCGTATTCATAAATGAAGTCGCCATAGTGGAAGACGAAGTCCAGCTCCCCCTCCCCGGCGATGTGGCGCCAGGCGGTGAAGTGGCCATGCTCATAGTGCTGGCACCCGGCATTGACGAAGCGCAGCCCCGCCGGCGCCGCCCCCGGCGCCGGGGCGGTGCGGGTGCGGCCGATGGGGGAGAGCGCCTCCCCCGCCTGAAAGCGGTACCAGTAGAAGCGGCCAGGGCGCAGCCCCTCCAGCTCCACATGCACGGCGTGGCCGAATTCGGGGTAGGCCAGGGCCTCGCCCTCCCGCACCACGCGGCGCATCTCCGGCTCTTCCGAAAGCTGCCAGCGCACCGGCACGGCCTGCCGGGGCATGCCACCCCCGGCCAGCGGCTCGGGCGCCAGCCGCGTCCACAGCACCACCCCCTCCGGCCAGGGGTCGCCGGAGGCGACGCCGAGGGTGAAGGGGTCCCGCTCGAAGCGCGGCGGCTGGGCCAGGGCATGGCGCGCCCCGGCCGGCTGCAAGGCCGCCAGCGCCGCCATCCCCAGGCCGCCGCGCAGCAGGCCACGGCGCGAGAGATCGAGGATATGGCGGGCAATGCTGTCCATCGCGGCGGGGCCTCGGGCGGCAGGGGTGGGCATGGGCCGGCGGAGGGCCTGGCGCACCCTCCTGGCATGGCCGCGTGTAGCATGGCCGCGTGACCTGCGGATGACAGACCGGCCGCCGTGGACGGCATGGCGGCCTCGCGATTTCGTGTCTAAACTTTGCGCTGCATTCCCCAGGAGGGAGTTCCACCATGACCGACCGCGCCCTCCGCCCCACCCTGGCCGGGTTCCACCCTTCCTCCCGGCCGGGCACGCACTGAGCCAGAGCACCATGCCCCGCTTCTTCCCCCTGCGCCGCGCGGCCCGTTCCGGCGCGACCGGCCCGCACCTGTCCGGCGCCGAGGCGTCCGCTTCCGGCATGGCCGCGTCCGAGGCGGCCGGCGCCTCCCCCCGCAGTGACAGGCTGCTCCTGCTGCTGGGCGTGCTGCTGCCGGTCTGCATCTCCACCCTCGGCCTGATGCAGCTGTGGGATCTGCGGCGCGATGCCTGGTCCCGGGTGGAGATGAGCGCGCAGAACCTGCTGCTGGTGGTCAGCCGCGATATCCAGCGGCAGGTGGACATCTATGACCGCGTGCTGGCGCAGGTGGCCGGGCATGCCAGCCGCCATCAAACGGACGGCCTGCCGTCGGCGGAGCTGCTCTTCTCCTCCGCCGCGGCCATCACCCATCTCGGCTCGATGACGCTGCTCGATGCCTCGGGGCAGGTCATGGCCAGTTCCGACCCGGCGCAGCCGCTGAACCAGGACATGGCCCGGCGCGACTTCTTCCTGCGCCATCTGCTGGAGCCGGATCTCGGCCTCTACATCAGCCAGCCCATGCCGGACCGCGCCCATCCCGGCGAGTTCCTGCTGGCGCTCAGCCGCCGCGTCACCACGCCGGAGGGGCGCTTCGGCGGGGTGGTGGTGGGCACGCTGCGCCTGTCCTTCCTGCGCAGCCTGCTGGCGGAGCTGCATATCGGCCCCGGCAGCACCATCAACCTGTTCAGCAGCACCGGCGTGCTGCTCTACCGCGAGCCGATGGGCAGCGGCATCCCCGGCATCGACCTCTCCCAGGCGCCGACGGTGCGGCGGATGATGAGCTCCCCCACCGGCCAGTTCACCGGCACCGCCGCGCTGGACGGGGTGGAGCGCCTCTACACCTACACCCATCTCGGTGACCGCCCGCTGATCCTGAATGTCGCCATGGCCACCCGCCTGGTGGAGGGCAACTGGCAGGGCCGCGCCTTGGGCATCGGCGGCATGGTGCTGCTGCTCTGCCTGGCGATGCTCGGCCTCGCCGCCCGGCTGCGGCGGGAGTTGCGCCTGCGCCGGCTGGCCGAGGCCGAGGCCCTGGCCGAGGGCGCCCGCTTCCGCGCCCTCTCCGAGACCGACGGGCTGACCGGCCTCGCCAACCGCCGCCACCTGGACCGGCTGCTCAGCCTGGAATGGGAAAGGGCGGAGCGCATGCGCCAGCCCCTGGCCCTGGTCATGCTCGACCTCGACCACTTCAAGGCCTTCAATGACAGCCAGGGCCACCCGGCGGGGGATGCCGTGCTGCGCAGCCTCGCCGGCTGCATCCGCACCGCCATGCGGCAGGATAACGACCTCGCCGCCCGCTATGGCGGGGAGGAATTCGCCGTGCTGATGCCCGATACCGACCTGGACGGCGCCACCCGCACCGCCGAGCGCATCCGCATCGCCCTGCGGCGGCTGGACCTGCCGCATCCCGGCGTGCCGGGGGGGCGGGTTTCCGTCAGCCTCGGCGTCGCCGCGATGCATCCCCAGCCGGGCAGCAGCCCCGCCACCCTGGTGCAGGCCGCCGATGCCGCCCTCTACCACGCCAAGAAAACCGGGCGCGACCAGGTCTCCGCAGCCGCCTGATTTTTCTTTCAGGCTGCCGCTTTTTTTTCAGGCTGCCGCCGTCTCCCGGCACAGCGGGCCGCGAACTGAAAAAGTTTTTTGGTTCTTTTTTCCAAAAAAGAACCTCTTCTCTTCCTGCTTACCGGTTGCGCGTGATCAGCCGCCCTGGCTTCTCCCCGGTTTCCTTGCCCTTGGCGAAGGTGGCGACGCCATTGGCCCAGACCTGCTCGATCCCCACGCTCATCTGCACCGGGTTCTCGAAGGTGGCATTGTCCAGGATGGTCGCCGGGTCGAAGAGGACGAGGTCGGCATAGGCCCCTTCGCGCAGCACGCCGCGGTCCACCATGCCGAAGACCTGCGCGGCGCGGCCGGTCATCTTGTGGATGGCGGTTTCCATGTCGAACAGCCCGAGCTGGCGCGAATAGAAGCCCAGCACGCGCGGGAAGGTGCCCCAGAGGCGCGGATGCGGCTTCTCGTCATGCGGCAGCCCGTCCGAGCCGATCATGGAGAGCGGGTGGCGCATGATGCGGCGCACATCCTCCTCATCCATCTGGAAGGTGACGGCGCCGGCCGGCGTCAGCCGCTCCGCCGCCGCGCGCAGATCGGTGTTCCAGCCGCGCGCGATCTCGGAGAGGTCCTTGCCCGCCATCTCCGGATAGGGGACGGACCAGGTGATGATGGTGCGCAGGTCGTCGCGCACCCGGTCCGGCATCAGCACGGTGGAGCCGGCGGGATAGGGGTATACATCGAAGGCCACCTCCTGCATCGAGGCGGCGGCGTTGATCAGCGCGAGCGTCTGCACCGAGCGGCCGTAATTCTCCGGCATCGAGCATTTGTGGTGGCTGATATGCACCGGCACCTTCAGCCGGCTGCCGATCTTCAGCGTCTCCTCGATCGAGGCGCAGATGCGGTCCGCCTCATCGCGCATATGGGTGACGTAGAGGCCGCCGGTGCTGCGCAGCGCCTCGCCGACCGCGATCACCTCCTCCGTCGTCGCCTGGGCGTTGGGCGGGTAGTAGAGGCCGGTGGAGAAGCCGGAACCGCCCTCGGCCAGCGCCTGCTTCAGCCGCGTCTGCATGCGCAGGATCTCGGAATCCTTCGCCGGGCGGTAGACATCGCCCGCCATCGCCTCGACGCGCAGCGTCTGGTGGCCGATGAAGGCGTAGGTGTTGACCTCGCTGCCCTTGCTCTTCAGCGCGTGGGCGTAGTCGCCGAAGCTGTCGAAGGTCCACCACGCCTCATCGCCCAGCAGGTCGAGCGGCGCGGGCGGGCGCTTGGCGGTGTGGCGCATGGGCGAGAGGCTGATGCCGCAATTGCCCACCACCACGGTGGTGACGCCCTGGCTGATCTTGCACAGGGTGCATTGCGGGCCGCAGAGCACGGCGCGGTCATCATGCGTGTGGGCATCGATGAAGCCGGGGGCGAGGGCCTTGCCGGTGGCGATGACCTCGCGGTCGGCGCTCATGCCGCCGAGGTCGCCCACGGCCACGATGCGGTCCCCGGTGACGCCGACATCCCCCACCCGGCGCGGCCCCCCGGTGCCGTCGAACAGGGTGGCATCGCGGATGATCATGTCGCAGCGCAGCGCCATGGGTGGCTCTCCTCGGGGCGGGCAGGGTCAGGGCGGCGGATCATGCGCCGCGCGCGCCGGGTGATCCAGCCCGGGGCGGCGCTTTTGCCACCACTTTTGCCACCACTTTTGCCACCACTGGCCTTGCGCCACGCGCCCGCGCGCCGCAAAGCTGCCGCGCAAAGGAGCGTGAGCGATGTCCGAGGACCGGCTGTTCGTCCAATCCCTGCAGAAGGGCCTGGCCCTGCTGGAAGCCTTCGGCCGGCAGCCGGGCGAGCTGAGCCTGAACGAGCTGGCGCATCTCTCCGGCATCGACCGCAGCTCGGCGCAGCGCATGGCGCATACGCTGCTGAAGCTCGGCTACCTGGAGCGCGGCACGAATGGGCGCGGCTATACGCCGGGCCGCAAGATCCTTGACCGTGGCTTCGACTTCCTGCGCTCCCGCCCGCTGATCGAGCGCGCCACGCCCGTCATCATCGAGCTGCAGCGCATGACCGGGGAGCGCGTCGATCTCAGCCTCTTCGACGGCACCACCATCGTCTATGCGCTGCGGCGGCAGAGCAAGCGCGAGACCTTCTATGCCACGCTGGTCGGGCGGCGGCTGCAAAGCTTCAGCACGGCCGGCGGGCGCGCCTGCATGGCGCTGCTGCCGCGCGAGGAGGTCAATGCCCTGATGCTGCGCGCCGATGTGCGGCCGGTGACCCCGAAGACGCTGCTCGACCCGGATGCCATCATCGCCCGCATCGAGCTGGCGCGGCGCGAGGGCTACAGCGTGGTGCAGGAAGAAATGCTGATCGGCGAGGTGGTGGTGGGTGCCGCCATCGCCGGGCAGGACGGGCGGCCGGTGGGGGCGGTGCATATCGCCGGCTCGCTCTCCGAATGGCCGCCGGCGCGCTTCGCCTCGCGCTTCGCGCCGCTGGCGATCGAGGCGGCGCGCGCGCTGGGCGGCGGTAGCGGGCTGCGCTGATCCCGCATTTTTCCTGTGCGGGACAGCAACATTCCGAATCATGGTAGCGCGCAGCGATATTTGCGGCGCGCGCGCATTGCACGGCGGCGCAACGGCTCCTAGCTTCGCCGCCTTTCCTCCGCCCAGGAACGCCACCGCATGGACGCCGCCGCATGACCGACACCGCCCCCTCCCCCGCGACGCTCCAGGGTGAGACCTTCCAGGGCGAGACGCTCCGGCTGGCGGGGCTGCGGCAGCCGGCCTCCATCCAGGTGGACCGCTGGGGCATCCCGCATCTGCGCGCGGAGAACGAGCACGATCTCTTCCTCGTGCAGGGCTTCAACGCGGCGCGCGACCGGCTGTGGCAGATCGACCTCTGGCGCAAGCGCGGCCTCGGCCTGCTCGCCGCCGATTTCGGCCCCGGCTACCTGGCGCAGGACCGCGCGGCGCGCCTCTTCCTCTACCGCGGCGACATGCAGGCGGAGTTCGACGCCTATGCGCCCGATGCCCGCGCCATCTGCGAAGCCTTCGTCGCCGGCATCAACGCCTATGTCGCGCTGGTGGAGGCGGAGCCGGCGCGGCTGCCGGCGGAGTTCCGCGCCCTCGGCACGCGCCCGGCGCGCTGGGCGGCGGAAGATGTGGTGCGCATCCGCAGCCACAGCCTGACGCGCAACGCGATGTCCGAAGTGCTGCGCGCCATCATCCTCTCCCGCGCCGATCTCGCCACCGACCTGCTGCGCAAGAATCTGGAGCCGATGACGGAACCGGTGCGGGCGGAAGGGCTGGATCTCTCCGCCCTCGGCACCGAGGTGCTGGCGCAGTTCAAGCTGGCCACGGCGGGCGTCACCTTCTCCGCCGCGCGGCTGGCGGCGCCGCTGGAGGAATGGCGGCGCTGGGGCAGCGTCACCGATCTCGGCGAGGTGGTGCAGGGCGCGGAGATGGAAGGCTCCAACAACTGGGCCATCCATGGCAGCCGGACGGAAAGCGGGCGGCCCATCCTGGCCTCGGACCCGCACCGCGCCCATGCCGCGCCCTCGCTGCGCTACATCGTCCATCTGGACAGCCCGGGCTTCAACGCGATCGGCGCCGGCGAGCCGGCGGTGCCGGGCATTTCCATCGGCCATAACGGCACCGCCGCCTTCGCGCTGACCATCCACGGCGCGGACCAGGAAGACGTCTATGTCTACGAAACGGCGGAGGAGGACGCGGACTCCTACCGCTATGGCGATGGCTTCGAGCCGATGCGGCGCATCACCGAGCGTTTCGCCGTCAAGGGGCATGAGGACCAGGAGCTGGTGCTGCGCTTCACGCGGCATGGCCCCGTCATCGCGCGCGATGGGGCGGCGCGGCGCGCGGTGGCCATCCGCAGCGTGTGGGCCATGCCGGGTGCTGCGCCCTATCTCGGCAGCCTATCGGCGATGCGCGCGCGCAGCCTCGAAGAGTTCCGCCAGGCGCTGCGGCGCTGGGGCACGCCCTCGGTCAACAAGGTCTATGCCGATGTCACCGGCACCATCGCCTGGACGCCCGCCGGCTACGCGCCGCAGCGGCCGAACTGGGACGGGCTGCTGCCCGTGCCCGGTGATGGGCGCTATGAGTGGTCCGGCCTGCTCGACCCGGCGGAGCATCCCTGGCGCATCGACCCGCCGGCCGGCTTCGTGCACAGCGCCAATGAGCAGAACCTGCCGCCCGACTGGCCGCATGCCGAGAAAACCTATGGCTATGAATGGAACGATGGCGCGCGCGCCACGCGCATCGCCGAGGCGCTGACGCGCGGCCCGCTGCTGACGCTGGCCGACAGCACGGCGCTGCAGACCGATGTGGAATCCCTGCCCGCGCGCCGCCTCTGCGCCCTGCTGCTGGCCCTGCCGCGCGGCGCGGCGCCGGAATTCTGGGCGGCGCAGACCCTGCTGGAGGAATGGGACCACCGGCTGGAGGCCGACAGCGCCGCCGCCGCGCTGTTCGAGGTTTTCCTGAGCAAGCACCTCAAGCCGCGCCTGCTGGCCCTGCTGGTGCCGGAGGCCACGCTGCGCCCGCTGCTGGTGCCGCAGGACATGGAGAGCCTGCTGCGCGTGGTGGAGCAGCCGGATGCCCGCTTCGGCGCCGACCCCGTGGCGGGGCGCGACGCGCTGCTGGCGGAGTGCCTGCTCGCCGCCTTCCGCGACTGTGTGGAGCGGATGGGCCTCTGCCCGACGGAATGGAACTGGGGCCGGCTGCACCACGGCTATTTCGCCCATGCCCTGCAAGGGCTCTCGCCCGAGACGGCGGCGATGGATGTCGGCCCCTTCCCGCTCGGCGGCAGCGCGCAGACGCCGATGCACACAGGCTACCGCCCCTCAGACTTCCGCTGCAACCACGGCGCCTCGGTGCGGCTGGTGATGGATGTCGGCGCCTGGGACAACAGCCTGTGCATCAACGCGCCCGGCCAGTCCGGCGACCCCGCCTCGCCGCATTACGCCGATCTCGCGCCGCATTGGGCACGCGGGGCGTATGTGCCGCTGCTCTATTCGCGCGAGGCCGTCGCGGCGATGGAAATGCAGCGCATCACGCTGCTTCCTGAAGATGCTTCATAAGATCTTCTTTTTCTGAAGAAAAATTTTCTTTCAGGCTGCCGCCGTCTCCCGGCACAGCGGGACGCTCAACTGAAAAAGTTTTTTGGTTCTTTTTTTCAAAAAAGAACGTCTTCGCTTAAATATCATCAAAGACGGGCCGCCACAGGGTCGGCGGCGGCCCGTCGCGCAGGGCGGCCTGGAGTTCATTCTCCAGGGCGGAGAGGAAGCGGGCGCGGTCCTGCGCCGCCATGGGGCGGCCGCGCGTTTCCACGCCGAGTTCGCGCAGGTGGCGCGACACCTCGCGCCCGGCCAGGGCCTGGCCGATATTGTCGCTGGTCCAGGGCCGGCCGGTGGGGGAGAGGGCGCGGGCCTTCTTCTCCAGGCAGCGCGCGGCCAGCGGGATATCGGCGGTGACGCAGAGGTCGCGCGGCGTGATCTGCGCGGCGATGTGGTCATCCGCCGCATCCGGCGCCGGCGGCACGATGACGCGGCGGATCCATTCCGCCTCGGGCAGGCGGATGCCGCGCGCGCCGTTGGACACCACATGCACCACCAGCCCGAGGCGCCCGGCAACACGGAAAACCTCCTCCCGCACCGGGCAGGCATCGGCGTCGATCCAGATTTCAGTCTTGCTCATGCACGCGTCCCACAGCGGGCGGAGGGCGCCAGGGGCAGAGGCCACCCCTGGCGGATCGTGGCTCAGCCGGCGGCGTCCGCCAGCCAGCGGGTCATCACCTTGCAGGCCTCGGCGAAGTCCTCGTCCCGCATGGCCTCATGCGGGTTGTGGCTGCCATTCTGGTTGCGCACGAAGAGCATGGCGGTGGGGATGCCGGCGGCCCCGAAGGCCGCCGCGTCATGCCCGCCGCCGGAGGCCATGTCCATCCAGCGCACGCCCACGGCATCGGCCGCGCGGGCCAGCCCGGCGCGGAGGCCCGCATCCATGGGCGAGGCGAGCGAGCCGGTTTCCGGCCCGAGGTCGAAGCGCACGCCGCGGCGGGCCTCGATCTCCGGCACCTTGCGGGCGAGTTCGGCGAAGATGGCATCCACGCTGGCCGGGTTCACGCTGCGGACATCGAGCATGAAGGTGGCCTCGCCGGGGATCTTGGTGAAGCCCGCCTCCGCCGTGGTGGCCAGGGTGCAGAAGGTGCAGACGAGGCGGTGGCCCAGCGCCTCCAGCCGCGCCCATTCCTCATCCAGCGCCAGGGCAAGCTCGGCCAGGGCGATGGCGGCATCGCGGCGGTAGCGGCGCGGCGTGCCACCGGAATGGTTGTATTCGCCGAGGACGCGCCCCTGCCGCAGCCGCCGGCTGCCCGGAATGCCGGTGACGATGCCGACGGGCACCGCCTCCGCATCCAGCACCGGCCCCTGCTCGATATGCAGCTCCAGGAAGGCGGCGGTGTTGGCCGGGGTGATGGCGGCCTCGCCGCGCTCGGCGAAGCTGGGGTCGAAGCCCTCCTCGCGCATGTGCTCGGCCAGGGTGCGGCCGGAATCCTGGCGGCGGACCTGCAATTCTTCCGCCTTCAGCCGGCCGAGGGCGCCGCGGCTGCCGGGGTAGGAGGTGGGGAACCAGGCCCCCGCCTCCTCCGCCCGGATGGCCATGACGGTGATGTCGCGCGCCGGGACGAAGCCCGCGCGCTTCAGCCCCGCCACCGCCGCGAGGCCGGCCAGCACCCCCGCCGCGCCATCGAAATTGCCGCCCTTGGGGACGGAATCCAGATGGCTGCCGGTCAGCAGGCGCGGCGCCGCGCGGTCCGCGCCGGGCAGGGTCATGTAGAGATTGCCCACCGGGTCGGTGGTGACCTCAAGCCCCAGCGCCTCGGCCTCGCCCCGGACGAGGGCATGGGCCATGCGCTCGCCCGGGCCATAGGCCTCGCGCGTGATGCCGACGCCGTCGAAGCTCTTCTCGCGCAGCGTGGCGAAGAGGCGCCGGGCCAGATCGGTTTCCGGCAGGAGATTGGGCCGGGCCGCCCCCGTATCAGACACCACGCAATCAGACACCGCGCACGATCCCGCCATCGATGATGTGGATGCGGCCCGTGGTGTAGGCCGCCACGTCGGAGGCGAGGAAGGCGCCCATCGGGCCGAATTCCTTCGGCTCGCCATAGCGGCCGACGGGGATGGTGGCGGAGCGCTCGGCCACCAGGGCCTCGATGCTCTTGCCCGTCTTGGCGGCGGCGGCGGCCAGGGTCTCCGCCGTGCGGTCGGTGGCGAAGGCGCCGGGGGCGAGGATGTTGCAGGTGATGCCCTCCCCCGCCACCTCGGCCGCCAGGGTCTTGTTCCAGCCGACGATGGCGGCGCGCAGCGTGTTGGAGAGGGCGAGGCCCGGCAGCGGCTGCACCATGCCGGTGGAGCCGATGGCCAGGATGCGGCCCCATTTCTGCTCGCGCATGCCTGGCAGCAGGCGGTTGGCGATGCGGATGGGCGAGAGGACGATGCGCTGGAACCAGGTGACGAGGTCCTCCTGCTTCATCTCCAGCGCGGAGCAGGTGGGCGGCCCCCCATGGTTCAGCACCAGGATGTCCACGCCGCCGAGCGCCGCCACGGCGGTGTCGGCCAGGCGGTCCATCTGCGTGCCCTCGGCGACATCGGCGGGGATGCCGACGGCCTTGGGCGCGCCCAGCGCCTCCAGCTCGGCCGCCACGCGGTCGAGGCTCGTCTGGTCGCGGCCGGAGATGGCGAGCGCCACCCCCTCCGCCGCCAGCGCATCGGCGATCGAGCGGCCGAGCCCCTTGGAGGCTCCCATCACCAGGGCGCGGCGCCCTTGCAGACCGAGATCCATGGCCTTGCAACTCCCTCAGGTTTTCGGGCGGGGACCGTGAACGCTTCGCCCCCCGCTGGCAAGTCATCCCCTGGGTGGGGGCGGCTCTTGAGAGGGGCTTTGCCCCTCTCAAACTCTCCCAACCAAAGGCCTGGGGCCTTTGGAAACCCACCCGTTGGTCCCCCCTGGCCAGATGCGCCGGCATGGTTAAGCTGCCGGGCCGGGAGGGAAGACGCGCGCGCCGGGCCGGAAGGCCGGGGCTGCGTTGCATTCCGCACGCCCTTCCGGCCCGCTGGAGTTGTCGCGCATGACGAAACCCGTCCTCCTGCTGACCCGCCGCTTCCCGGATGCCGTGGAGGCCCGCGCGCGGGAGAGCTACGTCACCATCCCCAACCCCAGCGACGTGCCGATGACGGGGGTGCAGATCGTGCGCGCCGCGGCGCAGGCGGGGGTGCAGGGTCTTTTCTGCGCCGCCGGCGACCCGCTGAATGCCGAGACCATCGCCGCCCTGCCGGAGAGCGTGCGCATCATCGCCACCTTCAGCGTGGGCACGGACCATATCGACCTCGCGGCGGCGGCGGCGCGCGGCATCCTGGTGACCAACACGCCGGACGTGCTGAGCGTGGCGACGGCCGAGATCGCCATGCTGCTGATCCTGGCCGCCGCGCGGCGGGGCGGCGAGGCGGAACGGATGCTCCGCGCCCGGCAATGGGTGGGCTGGGCGCCGACGCAGCTGATGGGCGTCACGCTGGAGGGCAAGCGGCTCGGCATCCTCGGCATGGGGCGGATCGGCCAGGCGCTGGCGCGCATGGCGCGCGGCTTCGGCATGAAGGTGCACTACCACAACCGCAACCGCCTGCCGCCGGAAGAGGAGCGCGGCGCCTACTACCACGCGCAGGAGGACAGCTTCTTCAGCCGCATCGACGTGCTGTCGATGCATATCCCCGGCGGGGCGGCCACGCGGCACTGGCTGAACGCGGAGCGCATCGCCAGGCTGCGCCCGGGCAGCATCGTGGTGAATACCGGGCGCGGCAGCACGGTGGATGACGCGGCGCTCTGCGCGGCGCTGCACACCGGGCATCTGCGCGCCGCCGGCCTGGATGTCTTCGATGGCGAGCCGCGCATCTTCGAGGGCTATCACAGCGCGCCCAACCTCGTGATGCTGCCGCATCTGGGCAGTGCCACGGTGGAGACGCGCGATGCCATGGGCCTGCGCTGCCTCGACAATCTGGATGCCGTGCTGCTGCGCGGCGAGGCGCCGCCGCACCCCGTCGGCTGATCTTTCCCCCGGTTCTCCCGGCCTTTCCCTCTCTCCCGGCAGGATGCCCCATGCTGTTCGATTTCGAGACGATCCCCGCGCGCGAGGCCTATAAGCTTCTGGTCGCCACCGTGGTGCCGCGCCCCATCGCCTGGGTGGTGACGCAGGATGCGGCGGGGGTGGTGAATGCCGCGCCCTTCTCCTTCTTCAACGCCTTTGGCGACACGCCGCCGGTGATCGGCTTTTCCTGCGGCCCGCGGCCGGAGGGGGCGGCGGCCCCGCCCAAGGACACGCTGGCCAATATCCGTGCCACCGGGCAATTCGTGGTCTGCCTGGTGAATGAGGCGATGACCCCGGCGATGAGCGCCACGGCCACCGACTTCCCGCCCGGGGTGGACGAGCTGGCGGAGGTGGGGCTGGAGCCGGCGCCGAGCCGGCATGTGAAGCCGCCGCGCATCGCCCGCGCCCCGGTGGCGATGGAGTGCGAGACCTTCCAGCTCGTCCCCGTGGGGCAGCATGTGCTGGTGCTGGGCAAGGTTCTGGCCATGCATATCCAGGATGAAGGCGTGCTGGACGCAACGAAATATTATGTCGATACGCCCAAGCTGGGGCTGGTCGGCCGCATGCATGGCCGGGGCTGGTATGCCCGGACGGGCGATGTCTTCGACGTGCCGCGCACCACCCTGGCCGATTGGCAGGCGCGCGGCGGCGGCAAGAGCGAGGGCTGAAAGACGGTTTGAGGATAGGGCGCTTGCTGTTGAGAGGGGCTTCGCCCCTCTCAAACTCTCCCCACCAAAGGCCTGAGGCCTTTGGAAACCCATCCGGGAGTCTTCCCTGGTGGCAGGTGCGGGGGGAGCAGGCCCGTCAGGGCTGAAACTTGGCCGCCTGGACCGGAGACGGAACGGGGATGGGCCTTTCCGCTCCCCGCGGCGCATGCTACCGGCGCCTGAGAGGCAATCGCACCCGCGTGTCCAGCAGCACCCTCCCCCCTCCTCTCCGGCCCTCCCCGGCGGCTGCGCCCGCGCGGCGGCGCGTGCCCTTCTGGGCACGGGCCGGCTGGCTGGTGGCGCTGCTGGTGGCGCTGCCGGTGCTGGCGGTGCTGGCCAATGCCGCCGCGCCGCTGCTGCGGGGCGAGGGCGCGGGGCAGGTCTGGCGCCATATCCTGCACACCAACCTGCTGCCCTATCTCGGCCATTCGCTGGAGCTCGGGGCGCTGGTGGCGGGGATGTCCGCCCTCACCGGGGTGGCCTGCGCCTGGCTGGTCACCGCCTGCCGCTTTCCCGGGCGGCGGGTGCTGGAGATGGCGCTGCTGCTGCCCATCGCCATGCCCGCCTATGTCTGCGGCTATCTCTACACCTGGCTGCTGGATGCGGCGGGGCCGGTGCAGGCGGCCATCCGCGAGGCCACCGGGCTGCGCTGGGGGGAATACTGGTTCCCGGAGATCCGCTCCCTGCCCGGCGCGGCGCTGATGCTGGCGGCGGTGCTCTACCCCTATGTCTACCTGCTCTGCCGGGCCGCCTTCCTGCAGCAGAGCACCTGCCTGATCGAGGCCTCGCGCACGCTCGGGCTGTCGCTGCCGCGCACCTTCTGGCGGGTGGCGCTGCCGCTGGCGCGGCCGGCGCTGGCCGCCGGCACCGGCCTCGTGCTGATGGAGACGCTGGCCGATTTCGGCACGGTCGATTATTTCGCCGTGCGCACCTTCACCACCGGCATTTACGAGGCGTGGTTCGGCATGGGGGACCGGCAGGCGGCCAGCCAGCTCGCCGCCTGCCTGATCGGCGTCGTGGCGCTGCTGCTGCTGGCGGAGCAGGTCTCGCGCGGCGGGCGGCGCTACCACCCCACCACCACACGCCACCCGCCGCTGCGCCCGGTGGTGCTGCGCGGGGCGAAGGGCTGGGCGGCCACGGCCTGCTGCGCCCTGCCGGTGCTGGTGGGCTTCGCCATTCCCGCCGGCGGGCTGGTCTGGCTGATGCTGGAGCATGGCGATGCGCTGGCGCCGGCCAATTTCCTGCCTTTCGCGCGCAATTCGCTGCTGCTGGCCGGGACCACGGCGGCGATCGGGGTGGCGCTGGCGGCGCTGCTCGGCTGGGGGGTGCGGCATTATCCCTCCGCCTGGGCGCGGCTGGCCAACCGGCTGGCGGGGCTGGGCTATGCCCTGCCCGGCTCGGTGATCGCGGTGGGCACGCTGGTGCCCTTCGGCCTGCTGGACAATGCGCTGGATTCCTGGCTGCGGGCCCGCTTCGGCCTCTCCTCCGGGCTGCTGCTCTCGGGCAGCATGGCGGCGCTGGTCTTCGCCTATCTCGTGCGCTTCCTCGCCGTCGGGCAATCCGCCGTGGAATCCGGGCTGGCGCGGCTGAAGCCCTCGCTGTTCCAGGCGGCGCGGGTGCTGGGCTGCACGCCCGGGCAGGCGATCCGCCGGGTGGAGGCGCCGCTGGCGCGGGGCGCGCTGCTCACCGCCGCCACGCTGGTCTTTGTCGACACCATGAAGGAATTGCCGGCGACGCTGATCGTGCGGCCCTTCGACCTCGATACCCTGGCGGTGCGGGTGCACAACCTCGCCTCGGATGAACGGCTGGCCGAGGCCTCGACGGCGGCGCTGCTGATCGTGGCGGTGGGGCTGGCGCCGGTGCTGGTGCTGGTGCGCGCCATGCGCCGCAGGGACTGAGGCTGCGCGCCCTGCGGCGCGGGAACTGAAGATACACGCCCTGCGGCGCGGGAATTCAGGCTGCGCGCCCTGCGGCGCGGGGGCTGAAGAAAAACCTTGTGAATTCGCCGCAAAGCGCCCATGTTGACGGCGTCAAGCTCGTTTGGTTCGGCCTGTCTCCTTGCTCTCGCTTGAGCGCCGAGCCCGGTGTCCGTCTCCCCGCGACGTTCGATCCGTGTGGCGCTTCCGCTACGCGGCCCTTTGCTATGAACGGATATCATCCATGTCGACCGGCACCGTGAAGTGGTTCAACGCGACCAAGGGCTATGGCTTCATCCAGCCCGATGACGGCTCCAAGGACGTGTTCCTGCACATTTCCGATGTCCAGCGCTCCAACCTGCGCGAGCCGCGCGAGGGCGACAAGCTGGAGTATGACCTGCAGCGTGGCCAGCAGGGCAAGACCTCGGCGACCAATCTGAAGCTGGCCTGACGCCAGGGCGCCATGGGGCGGCAGGGCGCGCGGGCCGCCCGGCCCGCCCGGTTCCGACCCGGATCCGCGAGGGCGACCCATGCAACCCCATGGCTTCACCGTCGGGCAGAGCGTCGAGCTCTTCCCCGGCAAGTATGACGGCAATATCCCGCGCGGCACCTATACGGTGGTGCGGCTGCTGCCCAATGACGGCGCGGACCGCGAATACCGGGTGCGCCACCAGCAGGACGGGCATGAGCGCGTGGTGCGCGAGAGCCAGCTGCGGCAGGGCGCCGAATCTTTCTTCCGCACGGGCGGCTAAGGCCGCCTTCCACGCGCCCCGGCGCCTGGAACCCACCCCGGAATTTTATTTTCACGAGCATCTTTGCCCGCCCCGGTGATTCCTCCGGCCGGGATCTGCTCCAGGAGGCTGGCGATGCTGCGCCCTGCTCCCACCAAGAAGCCCACCCCTCCCCCCGAGCCCATGGCCGCGCCGGAGGCCGAGGTGGATTACCTCGCCAAGCGCCACCGTGTTTCGCCGGCCATTGTGCGGGAGATCATCCGCCGCATCGGCTCGGCCGAGCGGTCGGCGGTGGAGCGCGAGATCCGCAAGGGCCTCGCCCGCCGATAAAAAAACCGGCCGACAGCGTCGGCCGGCCCTGCCGGAAAAAAGAAGGGGGTCCGGGGGAATTCCTTCCCCCGGACTTTTTTTGATCGTCAGTTCCCGGCGACCGCGCGCAGGCGCGGCGACTTGCTCTGCTCGATGAGGTCCTCATAGAGGGCCACATAGTCTTCCGCCATGCGGCGGGAGGTGAAGCGCTGCTCGAAGCGGGCGCGGACCTTGGCGCGGTCGAGCTGCGGCAGGCGGGCGATGGCGGAGACGAATTCGTCCTCGTTCTCGACGATGAAGCCGGTGAGGCCGTCTTCCATCACTTCCGGCACCGAGCCGCGGCGCATGGCGATGACGGGGGTGCCGCAGGCCATGGCTTCGATCATCACCAGGCCGAAGGGCTCCGGCCAGTCGATCGGGAAGAGCAGGGCATGGGCGCCGGAGAGGAATTCCGGCTTCTGGTCGTCATTGATCTCGCCGATGTATTCGACGTGGTCCTGCTTCATCAGCGGGGCGATCTCGCGCTCGTAATAGGCGCGGTCGGCATCGTCGATCTTGGCGGCGACCTTCAGCTTGACGCCGGCGCGGCCGGCGATGCGGATGGCGCGGTCCAGCCCCTTCTCCGGCGAGACGCGGCCGAGGAAGGCGAAGTACTTCTGCTCCACCGGCTGCGGCGTCAGCCGGTTCTCCGGCATGCCGTGCAGGATGGTGCGGGCCCAGTTCAGCTTCGGGATCGGCAGGCGCTGATGGTCCGAGATCGAGACGAAGGGCGTATGCCCATAGGTCTCGTAGATCATCTTGAACTCGGGCAGGTCGAGGCGGCCATGCAGCGTGGTGACGAAGGGCACGCGCTGGCGGTCGAGCAGGCCGAGGGGGAAGTAGTCGATGTGGGAGTGGATCACATCGAACTCATGCGCGCGCTGGGCGATGATCTCGACCATGCGCATGTAGTGGGCGACCCAGTCGCGCACGGTGGGGTCGAGGCGCAGCGCCTCGGGGCGCATCGCGGCCAGCTTCGCGGCGGTCACCGAGTCACCGCTGGCGAACAGCGTGACCTCGTGGCCCATCGCCACCAGTTCCTCAGTCAGCGAGGAAACGACCCGCTCGGTGCCGCCATAGAGCTTGGGCGGAACAGCCTCGAACAGCGGCGAGATTTGCGCGATACGCATGAACGCGATCCCTTTTCTCAGGCAGATCACAGTTTCTAGTTAAAACAGGCCGTTTGCGACTTGAACGCTTCCGCTCACGCCCATATTTCATCGTGAACCTACAAATCCATTATGGCGAAAAGTAGGCTTCCTTGCCCGATCTTCCCCCTGCTCCGCCGGTCCCTGCCATGCATTTCCTGGCGCGCCACGCGGCCCGGCACGCGGGCGGGCATGCCCTGGCCTTCGGCGCCGTGCTGGCCGCCATGCTGTGCGGCGTGCTGACGCAATACGGGCTGAAGCATCTGGTGGACCTGCTGGCCCAGGGAGCGGGAGGCCAGGGAACCGGCCAGGGGGGCGCAGACCCGGGCGCTGCCGCCGCGGCCTGGCGCGGCCTGGGCTGGCTCTGCGCCCTGATCGCGGCGGACAACCTGCTCTGGCGCCTGGGCGGCTGGGCGGCGACGCGCAGCTTCACCGCCGTGGCGGGGGAGATCCGCCTCGGCCTCTTCGCCCATCTGGCCGGGCATGGCCCCGCCTTCTTCGCCGACCGCCTGCCGGGCGCCCTGGCGGCGCGGCTTTCCGCCACCGCCCAGGCCGCCTTCACGGTGGAGAACACCCTGGCCTGGAACCTGCTGCCCCCCGCCACGGCGGTGCTGGCGGCGGTGGCGCTGGCGGCCAGTGTCTCCCCCGCCCTGGCCGGCGGGCTGGCGCTGGCGGGGCTGCTGATCGGGCTGCTGATGCACCGGCTGGCGCGGCGCGGCGTGGCGCTGCACCGCGCCCATGCCGCCCGCGCCGCCGCCGTCGATGGCGAGGTGGTGGATATCCTGGGCAATATCGGCGTGGTGCGCGCCTTTGGCGCCACGCTGCGCGAGCGCGGCCGGGTGGCCGGGGTGGTGGCGGCGGAAGTGGCCAGCCACCGCGCCAGCCTCTGGCACATGGAGAAGCTGCGCAGCCTGCACGCGCTGCTGACGATTTTCCTCAGTGCCGGCGTGCTGGCCGCCGGCCTCGCCCTCTGGCAGCGCGGCGCGGCGACGGTGGGGGATGTCACGCTGCTGGCCACCCTCTCCCTCACCATCCTGCACGGCACGCGGGATATCGCCGTGGCGCTGGTGGAGTTCACCCAGCAGATGGCGCGGCTGGAGGAAGCCCTCGCCGCCCTGCTGCCGCCGCATGCCCTGGCCGATGCGCCGGGCGCCGTGGCGCTGCGCCCCGGCGCCGGCGAACTCCGCCTCGAAGGTCTTTTCTTCAGTTATCCCGGGCGGGGGGCGGTGCTGGAGGGGGTGGACCTCGTGGTGCCGCCCGGCCAGAAGCTCGGGGTGGTGGGGGCCTCGGGGGCCGGGAAATCCACCCTGATGGCGCTGCTGCAGCGCGGCTTCGACCCCGATTCGGGCCGCATCCTGGTCGATGGCCAGGATCTGCGCGCGGTGACGCAGGCGAGCCTCTGCGCCGCCTTCGCCGTGGTGCCGCAGGATGTGGCGCTGTTCCACCGCAGCATCCTCGAGAATCTCCGCTACGCCCGCCCCGAGGCCAGCGAATCGGAGGTGCAGGCCGCCGCCGCCGCCGCGCAGTGCCGTGACTTCATCGAGGCCCTGCCGGAGGGCTTCGCCACCGTGGTGGGCAACCGGGGGGTCAAGCTCTCCGGCGGGCAGCGGCAGCGGCTCGCCATCGCCCGCGCCCTGCTCAGCCGCGCGCCGATTCTCCTGCTGGACGAGGCCACCAGCGCCCTCGACAGCGAGAGCGAGGCCGCCCTGCGCCGCGCGCTGGGCGAGGCGATGCGCGGGCGCACCGTCATCGCCATCGCGCACCGCCTCGCGAGCCTCCAAAATTTCGACAGAATCATCGTCCTGAATCGGGGTCGGATCGTGGAGGACGGCCCTCCGTCGGAGTTGGCCCGCCGCCCCGGTCCGTATCGGGATTTGCTGCTGCAGCAGCAGGCCGGCGCCGGGCCGGACCTGCCGGAGGCAGCCTGAAAGGGCCGCGCGATGTCGCGTCTTGTCGTGGTTTCGAACCGTGTCGCCCCGATCACCGAGGGCGAGCCCACCGCCGGCGGCCTCGCGGCGGGCGTCATGGACGCGCTCCGCCACACGGGCGGGCTGTGGTTCGGCTGGTCCGGCCAGACGGTGCCGGATGTGGTGCCGCCCGACAGCCTGCCCCCCGGCATCCCCCCCGCCGTGGCGCGCAGCGGGCCGGTGACGCTCTACACCACCGACCTGACGCAGCGGGACTACAACGAATATTACCGCGGCTTCGCCAATGGCACGCTGTGGCCGGTGCTGCACGACCAGACGGCGCTGGCGCGCTTCGACTGGGGCGAGTTCGCCGGCTACCGCCGCGTCAACACGCATTTCGCCCGCCACCTGGCCGAGCTGGTCGGGCCGGAGGATGTGATCTGGGCGCATGACTACCACCTGCTGGGCCTCGCCGAGGCGCTGCGCGGGCTGGGCGTGCGCAACCGCATCGGCCTCTTCCTGCACACGCCCTGGCCCTCCCCCTCCGTGCTGATGACGGTGCCGGCCCATGCCGAGCTGGTGCGCGCCATGGCGCATTACGACCTGATCGGCTTCCAGACGGAGGGCTACCGCCTCGCCTTCGCCGACTATGTCCGGCGCGAGCTGGGCGGCGAGGAATTCGCGGGCGGGCTGCTGCTGGTGCATGGCCGGCTGGTGCGCACGGCGGTCTACCCGATCGGCGTGCATGTGGACGCGCTGCGCGCCGAGGCCGTGGCCGGTGCCGGCCACCCGCAGATGGACGCGCTGCGCGCCGCCCTCGGCACGCGCGAGCTGATCATGAGCGTGGAGCGGCTGGACTATTCCAAGGGCCTGCGCCAGCGCTTCGCCGCCTATGAGCGCTTCCTGGCCTCGCACCCCGCCTGGCACCGCCGGGTGGAGTATCTCCAGATCGCGCCGCCCTCGCGCAGCGATGTCGAGGCCTACCAGGCCATCCGCCGCGAGCTGGAGGGGGAGGCCGGGCGCATCAATGGCCGTTTCGCCGAGCTGGACTGGACGCCGCTGCGCTACCTCAACCGCAGCTTCCCCCGCGCCGCGCTGATGCCGCTCTATGCCGCGGCGAAGGTCGGGCTGGTGACGCCGCTGCGCGATGGCATGAACCTCGTCGCCAAGGAATATGTGGCGGCGCAGGACCCGCGCGACCCTGGCATCCTGGTGCTGTCGCAATTCGCCGGCGCGGCGCGGGAGCTGGAGGCCGCGCTGCTGGTCAACCCGCATGACGAGGCGGGCGTGGCCGCCGCGCTGGACCGGGCGCTGGCCATGTCGCGCGAGGAACGCCAGGAGCGGCACGCGGCGATGATGGCGGTGATGCGCCGCAACAGCCTGGAACGCTGGCGCGACCGCTTCGAGGCTGACCTGCGCGCCCTGCCGGCCACTGGCAGCCGCGAACTGGTGGCGCACGACGCGGCATAAATTTTGATCTTTCTTTCCATTTGACTTTCCATTTGGCGTCCCGCCCTGGGCCATGGGCGGGCCGCCATCTGGAAAAAGTTTTTTGGTTCTTTTTTACCAAAAAAGAACATTTTTTAAGCAAATTGACTGCTTTGTCCCGCTCCATCCGGAACAAAGCAGGACGAAACAGGGCACAGAGGCGCAGCAGCCGCTGGCGGTTGGCCCCACGCCACGCCATAATCCGTGCATGCGCATCTATCTTGCCGGACCTGACGTCTTTCTCCCCGACGCCGCCGCCATGGCCGTGGCGAAGAAGTCCATCTGCGCCCGCCACGGCGCCATCGGCATCTTCCCGACCGACCCGATCAGCGATACGGCCGCCGACCAGGCCGGGGACCGCTGGTTCGAAATCTATCTGCGCAACGAGGCGCATATCCGCGCCTGCGATGCGATGATCGCCAACCTCACCCCCTTCCGTGGCCCCTCGGCCGATGCCGGCACGGTCTATGAGGTGGGGTTCATGCGCGCCCTCGGCCGCCCGGTGCTGGGCTACACCAACAGCGTGGTGGATTTCAGCCACCGCACCCGCGCCTTCCTCGGCGCCGCCGCCCGCCCCCTGCCGGAAGGCGGCTGGGCCGATGGCGAGGGGCTGCACCTCGAAAGCTTCGGCTGCCACGACAACCTGATGATCGATGGCGGCATCCGCGCCGCCGGCGGCCTGCTCGTGGCACGCGATGTGCCGGAGGAACGCCGCTGGCATGACCTCGACGGTTTCGAGGCCTGCGTCCAGGCGCTGATGCGCGGGCGCATGGCGGCCTGACAGAAGGCTGGCGGAAGAAAGCGGTTCTTTTTTGTAAAAAAGAACCAAAAAACTTTTGTCTGTCAGGGGCTCGGACAGGGTGGCAGGGGCTGTGGGATCACGGCAGGCTGGCCGGGATTTGCCCCTGCCAAGGCTTCCCATGTCCCAGACCACCGCGCCGCCCTCCGCCTTCGCGCCGCTGCGCCACCCCGCCTTCCGCCTGCTCTGGCTGGCCAACCTCGCCAGCAACACCGGCATGTGGGTGCAGAACACCGGCGCGGGCTGGCTGATGACCAGCCTCGCCCCCTCCCCCATCATGGTCAGCCTGGTGCAGGCGGCCTCCATGCTGCCGGTCTTCCTGCTCGCCCTGCCGGCGGGCGCCATGGCCGATATCGTGGACCGCCGCCGCTACCTGATCTTCGCCCAGGCCTGGATGTGCGCCATGGGGCTGGGGCTCTGCCTCGTCACCGCCACGGGGGCGATCGGGCCCTGGGGGCTGCTGGCCTTCACCTTCGCCATCGGTGCCGGCAGCGCCATGAACTTCCCCGCCTGGGCCGCCACCACGCCCGAGCTGGTGCCGCGCACCGACCTCACCCAGGCCATCGTGCTGAACGGCATCGGCTTCAACCTCTCCCGCGCCGTGGGCCCGGCGCTGGGCGGCTTCATCATCGGGCTGGCGGGGACGGAGGCGGCCTTCGCCTTCAACGCCCTGTGCTTCGTCATCCTCATCGTGGCGCTGGTGCTCTGGCGGCGGGAGGCGCCGCGCAACGCCCTGCCGAAGGAACATTTCCTCTCCGCCATGCGGGCGGGGCTGCGCTTCGTCACGGCCTCCCCGGCGCTGCGCGTCATCATCCTGCGGGCGGTGGTGTTCTTCTTCTTCGGCGCGGCCATGTGGGGGCTGCTGCCGCTGGTGGTGCGGGGGCGGCTCGGCCTCGGGCCGGAGGCTTTCGGGCTGATGCTGGCGGCCATGGGCGTCGGCGCCGTGGGCGGCGGGCTGCTGCTGCCGCGCGCCCGCGCCCGTTTCAGCCGCAGCGACCTCATCGCCGGCGCCTCGCTCAGCGCCGCCGCCGCGCTGCTGCTGCTCGGCCTCGCCACGCACTGGTTCCTGGCGGGCATCGGCATGCTGTTCTACGGCGCCGCCTGGATCGGCGCCGCCTCCACCCTCCAGGCGGCGGCGCAGATGGCTTCCCCCGCCTGGGTGCGGGCGCGGGCCATCGGCATCTACCAGCTTTCCTTCTTCGGCGCGCTCGCCTTCGGCTCCGCCCTGGCGGGCTGGGCGGGGGATGCGGTGGGGGTGCAGCCGGCGCTGCTCGCCTTCGGCGCCGCCGGGGCGGTGGGGGGGCTGGTGATGCGCCGCTGGTCGCTCGACCCGCGCCCGGCGGCGGAGGCGGCCTCCTCCCTCCTGCCGCAGCCGGAGGCGCCGGCGGCGGAACTCGCCGGGCTGCTCGCCCAGGGCCGCGGGCGGGTGCTGGAGATGGTGCGCTACCGCATCGCCCCCGCCGACCGCGAGGCCTTCCTGGCCGCCATGGCGGAGTTGCGGCAGGTGCGGCTGCGCAGCGGCGCCCTCTCCTGGCGGCTCTATGAGGATGTCGCCCATCCCGAGATGTGGGCCGAGTTCTGGGCCATGGAAAACTGGACCGACCATCTGCGCGAATTGCAGCGCCTGGAGCCGGCCGACCGCGCCGCCATCGCCCGCGCCGCCGCGCTGCACCGGAGCGCGACGGGGGGCGAAACCGGGCCGGAGGCCACACGCTTCATCAGCCATGCGCCCTGAGCGGCACGATCAGAAGATACAATTCCGCCGCGCAACCCCATCTTAGGCTCAGCGTTTGCCTTGCCAGACAGGAGGTATCCCATGGCTCTCCGCGCCACGCGCAACGATCTCGGCGAGAATGCCAAGAAGGTCTCGGTCAGCGTCCTCAACGCCACGCTGGCCGATACGATCGACCTGACCAACTGCGTCCGCATGGCCCACTGGACGCTGCGCGGCCCGAACTTCATCGGCCTGCACACCATGCTGGAAGGCTTCTACAACGAGCTTTTCGCCACCGCCGACGATGTGGCGGAGCGCCTGGTCCAGCTGGGCGGCACGCCGGATGGCACCAGCCAGATCGTCGCCGAGAAGTCCCGCCTGCCCGCCTATCCGCAGGCCACCACCGCCGCCCTCGCCCATGTGAAGGAACTGGCCGACCGCTTCGCCAGCCTCGCCAAATCGGTCCGCGAGGGGATCGACAGCACCGATGAGGCCGGGGATGCCGATACCGCCGACCTGTTGACCGGCCTCTCCCGCGATCTCGACAAGAAAGTGTGGATGCTGGAAGCCCATCTGGGAGATTAAGTCATCTTCTTTTTCTAAAGAAAAAGAAGCAAAAAGACTTTTTCAGTTTGGCGACCCGCTTCAGGCCGGAAGCGGGTCGCTGTCTGAGGAAAGTTTTTTGGTTCTTTTTTCAAAAAAGAACGCTTCTTTCTTCCCGCTTTCTGCCCCCTGCATCGCGGGCTTGCCTCAGACCCTTCGCCTTGGTTACGGTGCCCGGCGAGGGTGTGAACAAGACATGAACGATCTGTTTGGCGGCCGTGGTGCCAAGGCGCAGGCCGGCGCTTCCTATTCGGCCAAGGATATCGAGGTGCTGGAGGGGCTGGAGCCCGTCCGGCGGCGCCCCGGCATGTATATCGGCGGCACCGACGAGAACGCCCTGCACCATCTGGCGGCCGAGGTGCTCGACAACGCGATGGACGAGGCGGTGGCCGGCCATGCCGACCGCATCGAGGTCACGCTGGAGAAAGACAACTGGCTGACCATCCGCGACAATGGCCGCGGCATCCCGACCGACCCGCACCCGAAATTCCCGGGCCTCTCGGCGCTGGAGGTGATTCTCACCACCCTGCATTCCGGCGGCAAGTTCTCGGGCAAGGCCTATGACACCTCGGGCGGGCTGCACGGCGTCGGCTCCTCCGTCGTCAACGCCCTGTCGGAGCGGCTGGAGGTGGAGGTGGCGCGCGACCGCACCCTCTTCACCCAGGCGTATTCGCGCGGCAAGCCGCTGGCCAAGCTGAAGAATGCCGGCGCGGTGCAGAACCGCCGCGGCACCACCATCCGCTTCCGGCCGGACCCGGAGATCTTCGGCGCGCAGCAATTCCTGGCCACCCGGCTGTTCCGCCTCTGCCGCTCCAAGGCCTATCTGTTCCGGGGCGTGGAAATCCGCTGGTCCTGCGACCCCGCCCTGGTGAAGGACGACACCCCTTCCCAGGCGATTCTGCACTTCCCCGGCGGCCTCTCGGACTTCCTGGCGGCGGCGGTGGAGAAGCGCGCCCCCGTCATCCCCGCCCCCTGGGCCGGGGAGACGCGCTTTCCCCAGGGCGCCGGGCGCTGCGAATGGGCCGTCACCTGGCTGGAGCAGGGCGAGGGCTTCCTGCACACCTATGCCAACACCATCCCGACGCCACAGGGCGGCACACATGAGGCCGGGCTGCGCGCCGCGCTGGTGAAGGGGCTGCGCGCCTATGGCGAGCTGCGCAAGGAGAAGCGCGCCGCCGCCATCACCGCCGAGGATGTCTTCGGCGGGCTGGCGGGCATGCTCTCCGTCTTCATCCGCGAGCCGCAGTTCCAGGGCCAGACCAAGGACAAGCTGACCAGCCCGGAGGCGGCGAAGCTGGTCGAGCAGGGCCTGCGCGACCATTTCGACCACTGGCTGGCGGGGGACCCGGCGATGGCCGGCAACCTGCTCACCTGGGCGATCGAGCGCGCCGAGGAGCGCCTGCGCCGCCGTGAGCAGAAGGACACCCCGCGCAAGACCGCGACGCGCCGCCTGCGCCTGCCCGGCAAGCTGGCCGACTGCGCGCGCGAGGCGGCGGAGGGCACCGAGCTTTTCCTTGTGGAGGGCGATTCGGCCGGCGGCTCCGCCAAGCAGGCGCGCGACCGCGAGACCCAGGCGGTGCTGCCGCTGCGCGGCAAGATCCTCAACGTCGCCTCGGCCAGCGCCGACAAGCTGCGGCAGAACCAGGAGCTGAAGGACCTGATCGAGGCGCTGGGCTGTGGCGCGGGGGAGAAGTTCGACATCAGCCGCCTGCGCTATGGCCGCGTCGTCATCATGACCGATGCCGATGTGGATGGCGCGCATATCGCCGCGCTGCTGATGACCTTCTTCTACAAGGAATTGCCCGAGCTGGTGCGGCAGGGCCGCGTCTTCCTGGCGCAGCCGCCGCTCTACCGCCTGGCCACCGCCGGCAAGACGCTCTACGCCATGGATGACGCGGAGCGCGAGAAGCTGCTGAAGAAGGCCTTCAAGCCCAGCCAGAAGGTGGAGGTCAGCCGCTTCAAGGGCCTGGGCGAGATGCCCCCGGCCTCGCTCAAGGAAACCACCATGGACCCGCGCAAGCGCACGCTGCTCCAGGTGGTGCTGCCGCCCGAGGAGCGCGCCCGCACCTCCGAGCTGATCGAGGCGCTGATGGGCCGCAAGCCGGAGCTGCGCTTCAAGTTCATCCAGGAGAACGCCGCGAAGCTGGACCTGGAGGAAGTGGACGCCTGAAAGGCGGCGCGGCGTCAGCCCGCCAGCAGGCGGGCGGGGCCGCTGCCGGGGCCGCTGCCCTGGCCGGGCGGCAGCAGCCAGCCCGGCACCTCCCGCAGCCGGTCGGGGCGGGCGAGGATACGGCCATCGGCGGCGGCGACATCGCGGCCCACCAGCCGGGCCAGGGCAGCCAGAAGCCGCCCGCCGGCGCTGCCATCCCCGGCGCCATCGGCCAGCACCAGCGCCGCGCCGGGCGCGAGGCCCTCCCCCAGCGCGGCCAGCATCCAGCCGCGATCCTCCAGCCCATTGGCCAGCCCATCCACCACCAGCGTGGCGCTGCCGAGGCCAAGCCGGCCCGGCTCGGACAGGCCGCACAGCGTCAATTCCTGCAGGGGCGCCATCTCGGCCGCGACCTCCGCCGCCTGGGCCAGCCCGTCCCGCGCGGGGTCGAGCACCAGCACCGCCGTGCCTTCCCCCGCCGCGGTCAGCCGCAGCGTCCAGCCCGGCGCGCGGGGGTCGAGCACCAGCAGGCGGGTGGCGCGGGCGGGTTCAGGGGCAGCGGCATTCTGCGGCATGGCGAGTCCTTTCCAAGAAACTTCATCATCGCAGAGGGGAACTAACGGAGTATTGATCCACCGCAGGTGGATGTGAAGGGGGTGTGTCCATTCCTTGACGCCGGGTGAATCGCTTCCCGCGCCGCCGGGGCCGCTCTACTGTGGCGCCAACGGGAGAGCCGCCAGGCCTGAGGAGAACACACCGATGAAACGCCGCCTTTTCCTGGGGGCCGCCGCTGGCGCGCTCGCCATGCCCTCTATCCTGCGCGCCCAGGGCCTGCCCAAGATCACCATCGGCATGTCGGGCTGGACCGGCTTCGCCCCGCTGACGCTGGCCGAGCAGGCCGGCCTCTTCAAGGCCAACGGGCTGGAGGTCGAGACCAAGTTCGTCCCCCAGCGCGAGCGCAACCTGGCGCTGGCCGCCGGTGCGCTGAACTGCGTCGTCACCACCGTGGACACCATGGTGCTGTGGGGCAGCACCATGCCGCTGGTGCAGGTGCTGGTGCTCGACAAGTCGAAGGGCGGCGATGGCGTGGCGGTGCGCCCGAACATCGCCAGCTGGGCGGCGCTGAAGGGCAAGACCCTGGCCGTCGACGGGCCGGGCACCACGCCCTATTTCGTGCTGGCCTACATGCTGCGCGAGAACGGCCTGTCCATCAAGGATGTGCAGACCGCGACGCTGGCGCCGCAGCCGGCGGCCCAGGCCTTCGTGGCCGGGCAGTTCGATGGCTGCTCCACCTATGAGCCCTATCTCTCCCAGGTGCGCGCCATGGGGGCCGAGAAGGGCCGGATCCTCTCCACCACGCTGGATTACCCCTGCGTCGTCGATACCCTGGCCTTCACCCCCGATTTCGTCGCCAGGAATGCCGAGGCGGTGAAGCTGGTGGTCAAGAGCTGGTACGACGCCCTGGAGATGATCGGGAAGGAGCCGGAAAAATCCTTCGAGATCATGGGCAAGCGCGTCAACCAGTCGGGCGAGGCCTTCAAGGCCAGCGCCGCCTTCATCGACTGGCAGGACGCCGCCGAGAACAAGGCCTATGCCGCCGATGGCCTGCCGCAGTTCATGGCCAAGGCCCTGGAAGTGCAGAAGGAAGCCGGTGTTATCCGGCAGGCGCCGGATCTGGCGAAGCTGCTCGACACGCGTTTCCTCGGCGGCTGAGCCGGGGGGGGGGGAAAGAAAGAGCAGCGTTCTTTTTTGGAAAAAAGAACCAAAAAACTTTTCCAGATCGCGTCCCGCCTCAGGATGGAGGCGGGGCGCCCGTTAAAACGCCACGCTCAAGCCGGCCTGGAAGGCGTGGTAGCCGCCCTCCCCCGCGAGGTAGCCCAGGGAGAGGCGCACCGGCTGCGCCCGCCCCAGCACGGCGGAGAGGCTGTATTCCTGCCAGGAGGGCACGGCGGTGTCATGCCCGTTCAGGCGGGTATCGGCGATGCCGGCAGCCATGCGCAGCGGCCGGTCCGCCACCCGGCCCATCGGCCAGGAAAGGCTGGCGCTGTTGCGCCAGGCGGTGTTGTCCAGCTCGTACAGGACATCATAGTTGCGCAGCTTCATCGGCCGCGTCTGGTAGTGGCCGACGCCGGAACCCAGGGCCAGCACCATCTCGCCCGGCAGGGCGATGCGCAGGTCACTGGTGACGGCCGCGCCCTGCACCCGCGCCGCCGCCGCCAGCCAGGCGGAACTCACCGCGCCGAGCCGCAGCGCGGGCGTGACGGACCAGCGCAGGTCCGGCGTGGTCAGTAGGGGCAGCCGCACCCCCAGCGCCCCGCTGGCCGAGGCACGCTTGCCGCCACCGGTATTGCCGCGCTCCAGCTGAAGATCGAACAGAGCTTCCGGCCCATCCTCCCCGAAGGCGTAGGAGAGGGAGAGCGGCAGCATGGGAACGGTGGTGGAGGGGGTATCCTCCCGCTGGGCCATGAAGGCGGCCCCCAGGGCCGCATGCCAGCCGGCGGCGCGCGGCGTCATGTCTCCGGCATCGCCCGGCGGCAGCAGGCCGAGGTTGAAATCCGCCACCGCCGTGCGCTCCAGCATGGCGGTGGGGGCACCCGCCACCGGGTCCAGCGTGGTGGTGCGGACGGCGGCACTCATGATGCGCTTCAGCGCCTCCCGGTCCCCCTGCCCCTGGATGAAATGGATCAGCGCATCGCGCGAGGCCACGGGCGAACCGCTGTTGAAGGTGATGTCCACCCCCGCGGCGGGCACGCGCAGGCGGATGGCACCGGTGACGGCCGCGATATCGAAGCGGATCGCCACACCGCGCGCCATCAGGGAGACGGTGTAGGGCAGGCCCGGCGGCGGCAGGGCCGCGGTGGCCGCGGAACCCGGCTGCAACAGCTTCAGCAGCGCCATGGCATCATGCCCGCTGCCGCTCATGCGGCGGCCCAGGATGTCGAGCGTCAGGGTGAAGGGCTCGGTGGCCTGGGCGGCGGGGCTGGCGAGGGCGGCGAGCAGCAGCAGGGCCGGCAGGGCATGCCGGCGGGCGGAGCGGGAGAAGGCGGGGCGCATGCTGGCTCTTCTCCGCCGCTGACATTGCCGTGATGTTGACCGGGCGCTCTCTAACCGCCCGGCCTCCCGCATGCCAGCCCCCACACCGCCCGGTCAGGAGCGGCGGTAAAGCCCGTTGAAGGTCACATTGTGGCCGCCGCAATTGCCGGGCTGGTCGCCGCCCACCACCAGATAGGGGCCATGGCGCTCCATCCAGAGGCGGCAGCCGAAGCGGGTCTTCTCATAGGGCACGGGCTTGCCGTCATCATCGAGGGCGAAGGCCACCCGCCCCTGGCGCGGCACGACGCGGGTGGAAATGCTGCCGACATTCACCCCGCCCCGCTTCACCCGCTCGGGATCGGAGGCGCCCCAGCTGGCTTCCCCCTCAAGCTGGAGCCCGCCGCCGGGCGCGGCGGAGAGGGTGAGGGTCTCCTCCGCCCCGAAGCGCCAGCGCCCCACCCAATCCGCCGCGCGGTCGGAAATGACGGGCAGCGGGTTGAGCGCCTCCTCCCGCATCCAGCCCCAGGTCACGCGCCCTCGCGGGCTGGCGAAGGTGACACAGGCCCAGCCCTTGCCATCCCGCCCGGCCAGCAGGACGGCATCCCCCGGCACCAGATAGGCATTGCTCCGGCAGGGCGCGCCAGCCTGCGGGCAGCGCGCCCCGTCCTCGTGGAAATAGAGGCGCGGCCCGGCCTGGGGCGCCACGGCCAGCGCCCCCTGCGGCGGCGTGTCGCCACCCGCCGGCTCACAGGCGGCACGGGCGAGGCCGGGCATCGCCAGCAGCGCCAGCCCGGCCAGCAGCAGGCGGCGGGCGGAGAGACGGAAGGGAATCATGACGGTTCTCCTGGCGGGCCCGGGGATGGAGACGGGGGCAGAGGCGGGGGCAGAGGCGGACGGCACGCCCCGCAGCATGGCCGGACGAGGTTGCCGGGCGGTGACCGCGAGGGGCGCGCCCACCGGCCTGCCGCTTTCCTGGCCCCCGCTTTGCTTGCAGGCCCTGGATTGATTACCCGCCACAGGCTGGCATCCTGCGCCGGCCCTCCCGCGCCCACCCCGACCGACGACAGGAAAGCCCGTTGCCTTGGAACCGCTGAAACCCGTCCCCGCCTCGGCGCGAATCGCGCTGGGCATCGCCTTCTTCGTCCTGTTCATCGGCGCCTGGGCGCTGGTGACGGCGACGGGCTTCGTCCAGCCGCTCTTCCTCGCCTCGCCCTGGCAGGCGCTGGCCTCCGGCTGGTCGCTCTTCACCGAATACAATTTCATCGGCGATATCGGCATGACGGTGTGGCGCGTGCTGGGCGGCTTCGTGCTGGCCGCCGCGCTGGCCGTGCCGCTCGGCCTGCTGATGGGCGCCTACAAGCCGGTCGAGGCCTTTTTCGAGCCCTTCATCTCCTTCGCCCGCTACCTGCCGGCCTCGGCCTTCATCCCGCTGCTCATCCTCTGGGCGGGGGTGGGGGAGGCGCAGAAGCTGTCCGTCATCTTCCTCGGCAGCGTGTTCCAGGTCGTCATCATGGTGGCGGTGATTGCCGGCGCGACGCGGATCGACCTGGTGGAGGCCGCCTATACGCTGGGCGCGCGCCAGGGCGGCATCCTGCGGCGCGTCATCATCCCCGCCGCCGCGCCGCAGGTGATGGAGGCGCTGCGCCTCGTCCTCGGCTGGGCCTGGACCTATGTCATCGTCGCCGAGCTGATCGGGGCGCAGAGCGGCATCGGCCACATGATCATGGACAGCCAGCGCCTGCTCGACACCGGGCAGATGATCTTCGGCATCGTCGTCATCGGGCTGATCGGGCTGGTGACGGATTTCCTCTTCAAGGCGCTGAACCGGCGCCTCTTCCGCTGGGCGACGCTGTGATGCCGGATACCCCTCCCCTCGCCCCCCCTCCCCTCGCCCATGGCCTGTCCGTCCGCGGGCTGACGCGCAGCTTCCCCGGCCAGGGCCGCGCCGCGCCCACGCTGGCGCTGCAACCCACCGATCTCGATGTCCGCCCGGGCGAGTTCGTCTCGATCCTCGGCCCCTCGGGCTGCGGCAAGTCCACGCTGCTGCGCATCGTCGCCGGGCTGGACCGGCCGAGCGGCGGCAGCGTCCACCTCAACGGCCAGGGCGTGACGCGGCCGGGGCCGGACCGGGGGATGGTGTTCCAGTCCTACACCCTCTTCCCCTGGCTGACGGTCGAGCAGAACATCCTCTTTGGCCTGCGCGAGCGGAAGCGGCCGGAGAAGGAGGCGCGCGAGATCGCCGCCCGCTTCATCGCCCGCACCGGGCTGCGCGGCTTCGAGAACCACTGGCCGCGCCAGCTTTCGGGCGGCATGCAGCAGCGCACCGCCCTGGCCCGCGCCCTGGCCAACGACCCCGAGATCCTGCTGCTGGACGAGCCCTTCGGCGCGCTCGACCACCAGACGCGCGAGCTGATGCAGGAACTCCTCCTGGAAGTCTGGGGCAGCGACACGCCGGAGGCGCGCAAGACCGTGCTCTTCGTCACCCACGATATCGACGAGGCCATCTTCCTGGCCAACCGCGTGCTGGTGATGTCCGCCCGCCCCGGCCGGGTGAAGGCGGAAATCCCCGTCCCCCTGCCCTATCCGCGCGACTGGACGGTGAAGACCACCCCCATCTTCGCCGAACTCAAGGCCAGGCTGATGGCGGAAATCCGTGAGGAAGTGCGCAAGGCGGCTTTGGTTTAGGAAGAAGCGTTCTTTTTAGAAAAAAGAACCAAAAACCTTTTTTCAGTTGGCGTCCCGCTTCAGGCCTGAGGCGGGACGCCAAACGGAAAAAGTCTTTTTGCTTCTTTTTCTTCAGAAAAAGAAGGCATCTATTTCTTTCTTCTGGCTTCTTCCCCGACCCTATGCCCTTCCCCCGCCATGGCGTCCAGCCGGGCCGGCAGGGCGGCGCGGATGGCCTCCCGGTAGGCGGGGATTTTCTTCCAGGCCTTGCGCTCCGGCTTCGTCATGCCGCAGCCGAGGCACCAGCCGGTTTCCTCGTCGAAGTCGCAGACCTTGATGCAGGGGCGTTCGCTCATGCCCGCCATATGGCGCCGGGGGCGGCGGAGGCGAGCGCGGGGCTGCCATGCGCTGCCCCCTGGACGATCGGCGCCGCGCGGCCAAGTCTGGGTCCATGTTGATCCCTGAGACGATTCCCCGCCTTGCCCTGGTCACCGGCGGCGCCCGGCGGCTGGGCCGCGCCACCGCCCTGGCCCTGGCCGGTGCCGGCTTCGACATCGCCCTGCATTACGGCCGCAGCGCCACCGAGGCGGAGGCGACGGCGAACGAGATCCGCGCCCTGGGCCGCCGCGCCATCACCCTCCCCGCCGCGCTGGAGCGCGAGGCGGAGGTGGAGACCCTGCTGCCCGCCGCCACCGCCGCCCTCGGCCCGGTGGGGGTGCTGGTGAACAACGCCTCCACCTTCGAGCGCGACGAGTGGGATACGGCGACGCGCGAAAGCTGGGATTTCCACCTGGAGCCGAATCTGCGCGCCCCCTTCGTGCTGGCCCAGGCCTTCGCCCGCGCCCTGCCGGCGGCGGCGGAAGGCGTGATCATCAACATGCTGGACCAGCGGGTGTGGTCGCTGACGCCGCATTTCGTCACCTACACCGTCTCCAAGGCGGGGCTGTGGGCGCTGACGCAGAGCCTGGCCCTGGCCCTGGCGCCGCGCATCCGGGTGAATGGCATCGGCCCCGGCCCGGCCATCCCGAGCCCGCGCCAGACGGCGGAGCAGTTCGCCGCGCAGGCCGCCAGCACGCCGCTCGGCCGCGGCACCAGCCCGGAGGAGGTGGCGCGCGCCGTGCTCGCCATCCTCGCCCTGCCGGCGATGACGGGGCAGATGATCGCGCTGGATGGCGGGCAGCACTTGCAATGGTCCCCCTCCCGGGGTCAGACCCTGCCGGAATGAGCTTCTCCCCTGATGCCGCGCGCGGGCTGCGGCGTATCCTCGTCCGCCGCCTGGCGGTGGACGCCCGCATCGGGATCTACCCGCATGAGGAAGCCGCGCCGCAACGCGTGCTGATCGATGTCGAGCTGCTGGCCGAGGACGATGCCGCCCCCCACGGGGTGGGCGAGGACCGGCTGGAGCGCGTGGTGGATTATGAGGCGGTGGCCAACACCGCCCGGCGCATCGCGCTGGAAGGCCATGTCCGGCTGGCGGAGACGCTGGCCGAGCGCATCGCCTGCGCCGTGCTGGCGGGGGACCGGCGCATCGCCGCCGCGCGGGTGACGGTGGAGAAGCCGGACATCATCGCCGATGTCGCCGCCGTGGGGGTCACGGTGGAGCGGCTGCGCGCCTGACCGAGGCCCCGCCTCCGGGGCACCCCCCCTGGGGTTGTAAAATCCCGTTACAGGACAGGGGCTTGCGGAAGATTCCCACAGCCCCTTCCACATCCTCATCCACGGTTTCGGTGGAAAACCCTGGGGCCGGGGGGCAGCGGCCCGCCCCTCAGCCCGCCCCCCTGCCCGCCCCTGGCCCCCCATGCCAAGGCTTCATGCTGCGCTGCACAGGGCCTAGGCAGAATGGCCCCCAAACTGTTGCGCCCCCGCTCCGGAGGCGCTTTCGCGGGCGGCGGAGGGGCCGGCCCCTGGCCCGGGGTGAGGGTACGATTCGGCGGCCCGGCCCCGCGCGCCCACCGCCGGGGATGCGAAAAGGCCAGTTGGGACAGGGTTTTGTCCACCGCTCATTTCACATCTGAAGAGTGAACTCTGCGTCAATGGCATTGTTGAACTTGACGCCCTGTCGCGGCGCAAAAATCCGATAAATCATTCTACATCAATAACTTAAAAAAATGCCCAAAGCATGAGCATCCCCATGTGACCCGCAGATGACAGCCATTTAGGAGGGTTAACCCCAACCCCATCCACAGGTTTATCCACAGCTTCGGTGGACAACTTCCGCGTGGGCCTTGAGCGGCGGGCGCCGGCGTGGTTCACCCCGCCCATGCAGGACACGCCGCCACGGGAGAGACCAGGGGAGACGCCCGAAACACCGGCCCCGGGGAGGACGTCAGACGGGCTGGCCGAGGGGCAGACCGGTGAACAGGCCGGGACGCGCGCCGAGGGCGCCGCGGAAGATCAGCCGGAGGCCCCTGCCTCCCCCGCGGCGGAAGGCCCGGTGATGGAGGGGGTGGCCGTCATCGAGGCGGCGCTGGCCACCATGCCCTTCTCCCCCGGCGTCTACCGGATGCTCGATGCGAAGGGCGAGGCGCTCTATGTCGGCAAGGCGCGCAGCCTGAAGAAGCGCGTGGTGGCCTATACCCAGCTCGCCCGGCTGCCGGAGCGGCTGCGCCGCATGGTGCACGCCACGCGGCGGATGGAGATCATCACCACCGGCAGCGAGGCCGAGGCGCTGCTGCTGGAAGCCAACCTCATCAAGAAGCTGCGGCCGCGCTTCAACATCGTGCTGCGGGACGACAAGTCCTATCCCTGGCTGGTGATCACCGAGGACCACCCCTACCCGCAGATCGCCAAGCACCGGGGGGAGAAGCGCAAGGGCGCCAGCTACTGGGGCCCCTTCGCCAGCGCCTGGGCGGTGGATCAGACGCTGACGGCGCTGCAGAAGGTTTTCCTGCTGCGCTCCTGCCGCGACACGGTGTTCGACAGCCGGGACCGCCCCTGCCTGCTGCACCAGATCAAGCGCTGCTCCGCCCCCTGCGTCGGGCGCATCAGCGAGGCGGACTATGGCGCGCTGGTGAAGGACTCGAAAAAATTCCTCTCCGGCGAGACGCCCTCGGTGCAGAAGGCGCTGGCGGTGGAGATGGAGCAGGCGGCGGCCAATCTCGAATTCGAGCGCGCCGCCGCGCTGCGCGACCGCATCCGCGGCCTGACGCATGTGCAGGGGCAGAATGCCATCAACCTCGACGGGGTGGGCGATGCCGATGTCATCGCCCTGCACCAGATCGCCGGGCAGTCCTGCGTCCAGGTGTTCTTCTTCCGGGGCGGGCGGAACAATGGCAACCGCTCCTTCTTCCCCTCCCACCTGAAGGACGACGCGGCACCGGAGGAGGTGCTCTCCGCCTTCCTGGCGCAGCTTTACGACGACCTGCCGCCGCCGCCGCTGCTGCTGCTCTCCCACGCCCTGCCCGATGCCGGGCTGATCGCCGAGGCGCTGGCGCTCAAGGCCGGGCGCCGGGTGGAGCTGCACGCGCCGCAGCGCGGCGAGAAGCGCGTGGCCGTCGAGCACGCCGCCACCAATGCGCGCGAGGCGCTGGAGCGCCGCCTGGCCGAGGGCACCGCCCAGCGCGCGCTGCTGGAGGGCGTGGCGCAGCTTTTTGACCTGCCGGAGACGCCGCGCCGCATCGAGATCTATGACAACAGCCACATCCAGGGCAGCCACGCCTATGGCGTGATGGTGGTGGCCGGGCCGGAGGGTTTTCTCAAGGCGGCCTACCGCAAATACGCCATCCAGGGCGGCGCGGCGCCCACCCCCGCCTCTCCTGCACCCGCCCCTGCCCGCCCCGCCGCGCCGGGAGGGGGCGACCGCACCGCCAGCGGCGGCGGCGATGATTTCGCCATGATGCGCGAGGTCTTCGAGCGCCGCTTCGGCCGCGCCCTGAAGGAGGACCCGGAGCGCCAGGGCGAGGGCTGGCCGGACCTCGTGCTGATCGATGGCGGCGCCGGTCAGCTTTCCGCCGCCCGCGCCGTGATGGCGGAGCTGGGGCTGGAGGATCTCGCCCTCGTCGCCGTCGCCAAGGGGCCGGACCGTGATGCCGGGCGCGAATGGTTCCACCGCGAGGGCCACCCGCCCCTGCAATTGCCGCCGCGCGACCCGGTGCTCTATTATCTGCAAAGGCTGCGGGACGAGGCGCACCGCTTCGCCATCACCACCCACCGCGCCGGGCGCAGCAAGGCCATCACCCGCAGCGAGCTGGACGAGATCCCCGGCGTCGGCAGCGCCATCAAGCGGCGGCTGCTGAACCATTTCGGCTCGGCGCGCGGGGTGCGGCAGGCGGGGCTGGAGGATCTGCAAAATTGCCCGGGCATCGGCCCGGCCATGGCCACACGCATCCATGAGCATTTCCACCCTGGCGCCGCCGGGGCTAATTTGGGAAAGCCTCCACGGTAACACCGCCCCGGAAAGACCCACCGGGCCGCCCAGCGGGAAGAGACCGAAGCCTTGCCGACAGACCTGCCGAACCTCCTGACCCTGTCCCGTATCGCGGCGGTGCCCGTCCTGGTGCTGCTGGCTGCGCTGCGCCTGCCCTGGGGGGATGTGGCGGCCTGCGCCCTGTTCTCCGCCGCCGCCATCACCGACTATTTCGATGGCAAGATCGCGCGCGAGCGGCAGCTGATCTCCGCCTTCGGCCGCATGCTGGACCCGATCGCGGACAAGCTGCTGGTCGCCGCGGCGCTGATGCTGCTGGCCGGGCTTGGGCGGCTCTCGCTGCTCGGGCTGCTGCCGGCCATTGTCATCATGCTGCGGGAGATCCTGGTCTCGGGCCTGCGCGAATATCTGGCCGGGCTGGCCGTCGGCCTGCCGGTGACGCGGCTGGCCAAGTGGAAGACGGGTGTGCAGATGACGGCGCTCGGCGTGCTACTGGCCGGCGATACGGGCGCGCGGGCGCTCGGCCTCGGCTTCCTGCCCGTGGGCTGGATCGGCGAGGCGCTGCTCTGGCTGGCCGCCGCGCTGACCATGCTGACGGGCTGGGACTATCTGCGCGCCGGGCTGCGCCATGCCGGGGAGCAGGACATGGCGCGCGACGGCGCGGCCAAGCAGCTCTCCCGCCCTTGAGGCCCCCCCCCTTGAGGCACCCCCCTTGAGGCACAGGGTCCGCGCCCGCATCTCTGCGGGGAGAATGGGATATCAGGAGGGGCCGATGGCACGCGCCGGACGAATCGGGATGGTGGCGGGGATGGGCGTGGCGGCGGCGCTGCTGGGCGGCTGCGTCCCGCCGGACAGCCGCGCCGGCCTGCCGGCGGAGAGCCTGACGGTGCAGCGGGTGCTGGGCCAGCCGGCGGAGGTGGCGCCGCTGCTGCCGGCGCCCGGCAATGTCTGGCCCGCCGCCGGGGAAGCCCCGCCCCCCAGCCCCGGCAACCGCGACCTGCGCCCGCGCGAGGGCCAGCCGGCGCCGCGCAGCCATGGCAGCGCCACGCCGCCCGAGCTGCTGGCGCCCGGCACCCCCGCCGGGCGGGCCGCGCCGGCCGCCGCGCCGCCCACACCCACTCCTGCCCTGACCGCGCCGGACCGCCGTGCCGGGGGGCAGGTGATCCACACGCCGCAGGGCCCCGTGATCACCGCCACCGGCGGGCCGGGCTATGCCACCTACAATTCGCCGGGCGGTGGCTCGGGCATCGCCATCCCGCAGGGGGCCACCACGCTGCTGCTGGGCGCGGATGGCAGCGTCCGCCAGGTGCCGGCGGCACGCTGATGGCGGTCCAGATCCTCTATTTCGCCTGGGTGCGGCAGAAGGCCGGCACGGGCGCCGAGCGGCTGGACCTGCCGGAAGGCGTCACCGATGTGGCGGGGCTGATGGCGCATCTCGCCACGCGCAGCCCCGGCCATGCCGCCGCCTTCGCCCAGGCACGGCAGATCCGCGCCGCGGTGAACCAGGAATTCCGCCCGCCCTCCCACCCGGTGGCGGATGGGGATGAGGTGGCCTTCTTCCCCCCCGTGACGGGCGGCTGAGATGGCGCGCATCCTGGTCCAGGAAGAGGCTTTCGACGCGGCGGCGGAGGCGGCGGCGCTCGCCGCCGGGCGGGTGGATGTGGGCGGCATCGCCAGCTTCACCGGGCTGTGCCGGGCGGATGACGGCATCAGCGCCCTGGTGCTGGAACACTATCCCGGCATGACGGAAAAGGCCCTGGCCGGCATCGCCGCCGAGGCCGAGGCGCGCTGGCCGCTGACGGGCTGCACCATCATCCACCGCGTCGGCCGCATCCGGCCGGGGGAGCCGATCGTGCTGGTGCTGGCTGCCTCGGCCCACCGCACAGCGGCGCTGGAGGCCTGCGCCTTCCTGATCGACTGGCTGAAGACCGGCGCGCCCTTCTGGAAGCGCGAGGAATTCGCCGACGGGTCGGAACGCTGGGTCGAGGCGAAGGCGAGCGACGACGCCGCCACAGCCAAGTGGCAGGCAGGGGGTGCTGCCCCCTGACCCCCGCCGGGGTGGCAGGGCCACCCCATACTTCCTTTGGGGACCCCGCCATCCGTTTCGCGTCCCGCCTGAACGGGAGACGGCGGCAGCCTGACAGAAAAAGATGATGGGGGTCTGGGGGAAGAATTCCTTCTTCCCCCAGATTTTCCTCAGAAGGTTTCTTTCAGCCCTTCTTCCAGTTCCCGCGGCTCCACCCCGAGTTCGCGCCGCATGGGCGTGATATCGAAAGCCTTATCCTCGGTGAGGCGGCGGATTTCATCGGGGCCGATATCCGGCAGGCCGGGCAGCAGGCGGGTGAGCGGCGCGAGGGCGCGCAGGGGGGCCATGGGCACGCTCAGCACGGGCGGGGCGCGCAGCCCCGCCGCGCGGGCCACGCTGGCCAGGAAGTCCCGATAGGCCAGCGGGCGCGGCCCGGCGATGACCAGGGCCTGCGGCCCTGCCCAGTCCCGCGCCAGGGCGGCGAGCAGGCTGGCCGTCACATCCCCCTGGTGGATCGGCTGCACCAGGGCGCGGCCGCCGCCGGGCAGCGGCGCCACCGGCAGGCGGCGCAGCAGGGCGGCCAGGCGCTGGACGTTGTTCTCCCCCTGGGCGCCGTAGATCATGGTGGGGTGCAGGATCACGCCGCGCCGGCCGCTGGCCAGCAGGGCGGCCTCTCCGGCCCGGACGCCATCGCCATGCGCGTCCGGCCAGCGGGAGAAGCGGCGGGTGGAGCCCATCAGCACGATCTGCGCGGCTTCCGGCGCGGCGGCCAGGATGGCGCCGGCCCAGCGGGCATGGGCGGTGCTGGCCACCCGCGTGGCCCCGGCCAGGGCGGCGCGCAGGGCCGCGGCATCCTCAAGCGTGGCGAGGCGCGGCGTGCCGGGCAGGCCGGTGGCCGCCCAGCGCGCCGCATCGCGCACCACGGGGGTGAAGGCCATGCCGCGCGCCAGCAGCGCCCGGCACAGCGCCGCCCCCGAGCGGCCGGAGGCGCCGATGACGGCGATCACGCGCCCGCCATCGCCTTCTGGGCAGCCTGCCGCAGCCGGGCCTCGGCGCGCTCCCGGCCGATGACGGGGAGGAAGAGGCGCAGTTCCGGCCCATGCTCCTCGCCGGTCAGGGCGCGGCGGAGCGGGAGGAAGAGCGCCTTGCCCTTGCGCCCCGTGGCGGCGCCCAGCGCCTTGACCCAGGCGCCCCAGGTCTCGTCCGACCAGGGGGCGGGCGGCAGGTGCTCCAGCGCGGCGCGCAGGAATTCCGCTTCCTCCGGCTGGGCGGGCGGGGTGAGCGGGCCCTGGGCCACCTCCCACCAGTCCCGCGCCTCGGCCAGCAGGTCGAGATTGCCGCGCACGGAGAGCCAGAAGGCTTCCCCCGCGCCCTCGGGCAGGCGGTCCTTCACCGTGGCGTAGTCCAGCCCGTGCAGGTAGCGGCGGTTGAGGCCGAGCAGCTGCGCCGGGTCGAAGCGCGCCGTGCTCTTCGAAATGCGGCCGAGGTCGAAGCCCGGCACCAGTTCCGCCGGTGGCGCCGCCACCGGGTCGGCCGAGGAGCCGAGGGCCGCGAGGTAGCCGACCAGCGCCGCCGGCTCGATGCCATCGCGGCGCAGCTGGCGCAGGCCCATGGAGCCGAGGCGCTTGGAAAGCGGCCCGCCCTCGGCATCGGTCAGCAGCGGCAGATGGGCGAATCGGATGGCGCAGGGCCGGCCACTCAGCGCCTCCAGGATGTCGATCTGCACGCCGGTGTTGGTGACGTGGTCCTCGCCCCGGATGATGTGGGTGATGCCCGTCTCCAGATCATCCACCACCGAGGTGAAGGTGTAGAGGAAGGAGCCGTCGGCGCGCACCAGCACGGGGTCGGAGATCGGCGGCAGCTTCACCTGGCGGCGGCCGAGGACGCCATCCTGCCACTCCACCGTGCGGGTGGAGAGCTTGAAGCGCCAATAGGGCTGCTTGCCATTGGCCAGGGCGCGCTCGAGCTGGTCCGGTGTCATCTTCAGCGCGGCGCGGTCATAGACGGGCGGGCGGCCCTGCTTCTGGCGCTGCTCGCGCTTGAAGCGGAGTTCCTCCTCGGACTCGAGGCAGGGGTAGAGCAGGCCACTTTTCTTCAGTTTTTCCGCCGCCGCCTCATAGCGGGCGAGGCGGTCGGTCTGCCGGAAGCTCTCATCCCAGTCGAGGCCGAGCCAGCGCAGGTCCTCCTCGATGCCGGCGGCGTATTCGGGCTTGCTGCGCTCGGTGTCGGTGTCGTCGAGGCGCAGGATGAAGCGGCCGCCCTGGCGGCGCGCGACCAGCCAGTTGGCCACGGCGACGCGGGCGTTGCCGACATGCAGATAGCCCGTCGGGCTCGGGGCGAAGCGAAGCTTCATGCCTCGTCCTCCTGATCGTCATTGTCCTGGCGGCGGGGGTCGAGGACGCGCCAGTTGCGTTCCTCCCGGTCCTTCACCGGCCTGGCGGCGAAGTCGCGGATCTCGGTGCCGGAGGACCAGCCCTGGCCGCCGGCCTCGCCCACCACCTCGGCATCCTCGCCGAAGGCGAACCAGGCGGCCAGCACCTCATCCGGCGTCAGGCGCGGGGCGCGGCAGCGCTCGATGCTGTCGCGCACATAGCGGCGGGCGAAGGCATTGGCCTGGGCCAGGGTCTGGAAGCCGCGGATGGTCTCCACCGGCTCCGGCCCGTTGCCGCCCGAGAGGTCGCGGATGCGCACGCTGAAACCGCCGGGCGGCGCGAAGATGGTGGTGTCGAATTCGCCGCTCATGGCAGGGGGCTTGTCATTCCGTCGCTGAGAGGGGGCCCGGCGGGCAGCCGGGCGAGGCGTGGCCCGGGCGGGGCCAGACGGCGCTTGTAGGACGCCGCCGCCACGCGGCGCCAGAGCCGCGCGGCTTCCGCGGGGTCGTAGCCGCCACCGGGGGCGGCGTCCACCGCCGCGTTGCCGGCGGGCGCCCCGGCCAAAGCGCGCAGCGCGGTTTCCATGGCCAGAGCGCGCAGCGCGGCTTCCGTTGCCAAAGCGCGCAGCGCGGCCTCCATGGCGGGGTCGGGCGCGGCGGGGGGCGGCAGGCCGAGACTTTTTGCGAGGTCCGCCACCTCGGCGCGGAACAGGCCGCGCAGCGGGGCGTAGTCGCCGGGCGGGGCGTCCTCGCCGAGGGCCAGGGCGGTGCGGTCGAGCGGCGTCAGGCGCAGCCCGGCGGGGTGGTGCGGCAGGCCGGCGGCCGTGGCCAGGGCCGCCAGCAGGGGGG
>NZ_JANFNY010000032.1 GCF_024437745.1 Roseomonas sp. GC11
CCGCCGCCCGGCTGGAGCAGGCCGGCGCCGCGCGCGTCTTCCGCATCCCCCCCGCCATGCTGCGCGAGGATGACGCGGAATGCCGCGCGCGCGTGACGCGGGAGATCACCCTCTCGCTGCGCGCCGGCACGGACACGCTGGTGATGATCGCCGACGAGGCGGCGCCCAACCTGCGCCAGGGCGCGGCGCTGGCCCAGGGGCTGGCCGCGCTGCTGGCCCCCGCCGCCGGCGCCGCGGCCGGGCTTTTCGCCACCGGCGGCGAGACGGCGCGCGCCCTGCTCGCGCGCCTCGGCATCCCCGGCATCGCCATGCGCTGCGAGATCGAGCCGGGCGTGCCGCTCGGCATCACGCGCGGCCCCCTGGCCATCCCGATCGTGACCAAGGCCGGCGCCTTTGGCCATGACGGAACCATCGAGAATGCGAGGCTGCGCCTGCGCGGCCTGTTGAACGGGAAGGACTGACGATGACGGCTCACGAGACGCGCCCGATCATTGCCATCACCATGGGCGACGCCTCCGGCATCGGCCCCGAGATCATCCTGAAGGCGCTGGCGCGGCCGGATGTCTATGCGCTCTGCCGCCCGCTGGTGGTGGGCGATGCCGCGCGGCTGCGCGAGGTCGGCCGGCGCATCGGCAACCCGCTGGCGGTCCAGGCGGTGCAGGACCCGGCCGGGGCCGGCTTCACCTGCGGCACCGCCGATGTGGTCGATCTCGGCCTGATCCCGGAGGGGCACCCCTTCGGCAAGGTGCTGCCGCTCTCGGGCGAGGCCGCCTATCGCTACATCGAGCGCGCCACGCGCCTCGTCGAGGCCGGGCAGGCGGATGCCATCTGCACCGCGCCGCTGTCGAAGGAGGCGCTGCACGCCGCCGGCCACAAATATCCCGGCCATACCGAACTGCTGGCGCACCTGACCGGCACGCCCGAGGTGTCGATGATGCTGGTGGCGCCGAAGCTGCGCGTCATCCACGTCACCACCCATATCGGCCTGATGGACGCGGTGCGGAAGATCGAGCCGGGCCTCGTCTACCGCGTCATCGAGCGCGGCCGCGCCACGCTGGTCAAGGCCGGCATCGCGGAGCCGCGCATCGGCGTCTGCGGCATCAACCCGCATGCGGGCGAGAACGGCCTCTTCGGCCAGGGCGAGGAGGAGGAGAAGATCATCCCCGCCGTGCAGAAATGCCAGGCGCTGGGCTGGAAGGTGGATGGCCCGCTGCCGGCGGACACGCTGTTCTTCCGCGCCGCGCGCGGTGATTTCGACTTGGTGGTGGCCATGTATCACGACCAGGGCCATGGCCCGGTGAAGGTGCTGGGGCTGGAAGCGGGGGTGAACATCACCATCGGCCTGCCCGTCGTGCGCACCTCGGTGGATCACGGCACCGCCTTCGACATCGCCGGCCAGGGTATCGCCGATGAGGGCAGCCTGATCGAGGCGCTGAAGCAGGCGGCCGACCTCGCGCCGCGCCGCGCCGCGTAAAGGCCGGCTCCCGCCCCACCTCCCCCGCCCCACCCCCGCTTGGGTCCGCGCCGCCCGTCAGGCTAGAACCGCGCCATGCGAATCCGACGTTCCCGGCGAGACGAGATCCTCCAGGCCATCGCCGCGGGGGAGGTGGATGTGGGCGGGCTGGCGGCGCGCTTCGGTGTCTCCGCCTCCACCATCCGGCGCGACCTGCGCGACCTGTCGCAGCAGCAGCCCATCGCCCGCACCTATGGCGGGGCGGTGCTGCTGGGCGGCGGGGCGGAGCAGAGCCTGCGCGTGCGCGCCGGCCAGAACCGCGCCGCCAAGGAAGCCATCGCCCAGGCCGCCCTCGGCCTGATCCGGGAGGGTGAGACGCTGATCCTCGATGGCGGCTCGACGGTCGAGGCGCTGGGGCGGCGGCTGGCGGGGCGGCGGCTGCGCGTCATCACCAACAACCTGCCGCTGCTGCCGGTGCTGGCGAATATGCCGGGGATCGAGCTGATCGCCCTCGGCGGCACGGTGCGGCCGATCAGCATGGGCACCACCGGCCCGCTGGCCGAGGCCATGCTGCGCCACCTGACGGCGGACCGGCTGTTCACCAGCGCCGACGGCCTCGCCCCGGATCGCGGGCTCTGCGAGGCGACGCTGGAACAGATCTCGCTCAAGGCGCTGATGATGCGGCAGGCGCGCGAGGTCTTCGTGCTGGCCGATGCCTCGAAGCTGGACCGGGCGGAACAACCCTTCTGGGCACCGCTGCCGCCGGGCGCCACGCTGGTGACGGACGCGCCCGCCGCCGCCTGCGCGGCTTATGCGCGCGGCGGCCTCGGCCTGCGCATCGCGCCGCCCCTGCCCGCAGAATCCTGAACGGTGGGCTTGAGGGGGCTTTGCCCCCTCAAACTCCCCCAGCAGGGGACGGGGTCCCCTGCACCCACCATCAGAAAGGGTTTCCAAAGGCCTCAGGCCTTTGGTGGGGAGAGTTTGAGAGGGGCGAAGCCCCTCTCAAGAACAGGCGCCGCCTTTTCAGCACACGGCCCCTGAAGCCCCCTGGACACTCCGCCACACAGAGCAGTATGAAGTTTTTACCTATTCTTCATACATCGCGCGTGAGGCCGGCCGATGCTGCGTCGCTCCCTGCTGCGGGGTCTTCCCGGCCTTGGCGCCCTCCCCGGACTGCGGGCGGGGCGCGCCGCCGCCGCGCCTGCCCCTGCCATGGGGCCGCTGCGCTTCTCCTGGCCGACCAATGCCGGGCCGCTGCATCCGCATCTCTACGCGCCCAACCAGATGTATGCCCAGGCCATGCTCTACGAGCCGCTGGTCCGCTACGTGGAAGGCGGCGGCGTGGCCCCGGCCCTGGCCACCGCCTGGCGGGCAGAGGAAGGCGGGCGGGCCTATGTCTTCTCCCTCCGCCCCGGCGTGCGCTTCAGCGATGGCACGCCCTTCGACGCCGCGGCGGTGGTCGCCAATCTCCGCGCCCTGCTGGAGAACCGCGCCCGCCACGCCTGGCTGGAACTGGTCGCGCAGATCGCCGGGGTGGAGGCGCTGGATGCCGGCACGGTGCGCCTCGCCCTGCATGGGCCCTACTACCCCACCCTGATGGAACTGGCGCTGATCCGCCCGCTGCGCTTCGCCTCCCCCGCCGCGCTGCGGCCGGATGGCACGCTGGCCGCCCCCATCGGCACCGGCCCCTGGGCACTGGCGGAAACCCGGCCCGGCCAGCACGACCTGTTCCGGCGGCGGGAGGATTACTGGGGCCCGCGCCCGGCGCTGCAAGCCGTCCAGGTCAAGGTGCTGGCCGATGCCAATACCCGCGCCCTGGCCCTGGAATCCGGCGAGATCGACCTCGCCTATGGCACCGACCAGCTCGATGCCGACAGCTTCCGCCGCTTCGCCGGCGACCGGCGCTTCACCACCGCCATCTCCCCGCCCCTGGCGACGCGGCTGATGGCCATGAACTCCGCCCGCTTCCCCACCGACGACCTCGCCGTGCGGCAGGCCATCGCCCAGGGCATCGACCGCGCCGCCCTGGTCCGCCATGTGCTGCTCGACACCGAGCCGGCGGCGGAAACCCTCTTCGCCGAGAACTTTCCCTATACCCGCCTCGGCCTGCGCGCCCCGGCGCATGACCGCGCGGCGGCGGCGGCGCGGCTGGAACAGGCCGGCTGGCACCTGCCTCCCGGCGGGCGGGTGCGGCAGAAGGAGGGGCGGGAACTGGCCCTCGATCTCTGCTTCGTCGGCAGCGACGCGCTGCAGAAATCCCTGGCCGAGGCGGTGCAGGGCGACCTCGCCCGCCTCGGCATCGCCGCCCGGCTGCGCGGGGAGGACAGCGCCAGCTATCTCGGACGCCAGAAATCCGGCGAATTCGGCCTGATCTTCACCGATAGCTGGGGCGCGCCCTATGACCCGCATGCCTTCCTCGGCTCCATGCGCCAGCCCGCCCATGCCGACTACCAGGCCCAGCGCGGCCTGCCGATGAAGGCGGAGATCGACCGCCGCATCGGCGCCGTGCTGGTCAGCACGGAGGAGGCGGCGCGAGCGGAGGAATATCGCTGGCTGCTCACCACCCTGCATGAACAGGCGGTGTATTTCCCCATCTCCTTCCTCACCAACAAGCTGGTCTACCGGGCGGGGCTCGGCACCGTGCCCTTTGGCGGCACGCGCTACGAAATTCCCTTCGACCAGATCCTGCCGCGCGGCTGAGGGGGCGATGACCGGGTTCGCGCTGCGCCGCCTGCTCTCCCTGCCGCCGCTGCTGCTGGCCGTCTCCTTCGGCTTCTTCGCCATGCTGCGCCTCGGCCGCGGCGATCCGGCGCTGGACTATCTGCGCCTCGCCCAGATCCCGCCCACCGATGCCGCCCTGGCCCTGGCGCGGCTGGAACTCGGGCTGGACCGGCCGCTGCTCGCGCAATACGGCGCCTGGCTGGCCGGGCTGGCGCGGGGCGATCTCGGCACCTCCTGGTTCACCCGCCGCCCGGTGCTGGAGGAGATCGCCGAATTCCTCCCCGCCACGCTGCAACTGGCCGGCACGGCGATGCTGGTGACGCTGCTGCTCGGCCTGCCGCTCGGCTTCTGGGCGGCGCTGCGGCGCGACCGCTGGCCGGACCACGCGACGCGGCTGATCGCCTTCCTCGGCGTCTCCCTGCCGAATTTCTGGCTGGCCTTCCTGCTGGTGCTGCTCTTCGCCGTCACCCTGGGCTGGCTGCCGGCCATGGGGCGGGAGGGCCCGGCCAGCCTCATCCTCCCCGCCCTGGCCACCGCCACCATGTCCGCCTGCGTCATGCTGCGGCTGGTGCGCGCCTCGGTGCTGGGCGCGCTGGGGGAGCCGCATCTGCGCTTCGCCGCCGCGCGCGGCCTGCCGCGCCGGGTGCTGCTCGCCCGCCATGTCGGGCTGAACGCGCTGCTGCCGCCGCTCACCGCCATGGGGCTGCACCTGGGCGAGCTGATCGGCGGCGCCATGGTGGTGGAAACCGTCTTCGGCTGGCCCGGCCTCGGGCGCTGGGCGCTGCTCGCCATCGGCAACCGCGACTATCCGGTGCTGCAGGGCTTCGTGCTGGTGCTGACGCTGGTCTTCGTGCTGGGCAATCTGCTGGTCGATCTCGCCTATGCCTGGCTCGACCCGCGCCTGCGGCTGGAGCACGCGGCATGAGGCGCCCGCGCCTTCCCGCCCTGCTGATACGGGCGCCCAAGATGGGGGCGCTGCTGCTGGTCGGCCTGCTGCTGGGGGCGGCGCTGCTCGCCCCCTGGATCGCCCCGCACGACCCGGCGGCCACCGACCTCGCCCGCCGCCTGCTGCCGCCCTCGGCGGAGCACTGGCTGGGCACCGACCATCTGGGGCGGGACCTGCTCTCGCGCCTGCTCTGGGGGGCGCGCGCCTCCTTCGGCGCGGTGGCCGCCATCCTGGCCCTGGTGCTGGCGCTGGGCTGCGGCCTCGGCATGCTGGCCGGCATGGCCGGCGGCTGGGTGGATGCGCTGCTGATGCGCCTCTGCGATGCCTTCATGACCGTGCCCACCCTGGTGCTGGCGCTGTTCATGATCGGCGCCCTCGGCACGGGGCTGCCCAATGTGGTGGTGGCCATCGCCCTCTCGCACTGGGCCTGGTATGCGCGGCTGGTGCGCGGCCTCACCCTCTCCCTGCGCCAGCGCGAGCATGTGCTGGCGGCGCGGCTCGCGGGGCTGTCGCGCCTGGCCATCCTGCGGCGGCATGTGGCGCCGGTGCTGGCCGGGCAGCTCGCCGTGCTGGCCAGCCTCGACCTCGGCCACTGGATGCTGCATGTGGCGGGGCTGTCCTTCCTCGGCCTGGGGCTGGCGCCGCCGGCGGCGGAATGGGGCATCATGATCAACGATGCCCGCCCCTTCTTCCGCGTGGCGCCGCTGCTGGTGGTGCTGCCCGGCGCGGCCATCCTGCTCACCGTCCTGGCCTTCAACCTGCTGGGCGACGCGCTGCGCGACCGGCTGGACCCCGCCCTGCGGGAGCACACCCATTGAACGCCGCCTTGAAGGCCGGCCCCGGAACGACAACCGGAACCCTGGCGCTGGAAGGGCTGTGCCTCCAGGCGGGGGAGAAGCGGCTGGTGGAGGATGTCTCCCTCACCCTGCGGCGGGGGGAGGTGCTGGCCCTGGTCGGCACCAGCGGCGGCGGCAAGAGCCTGACCACCCTGGCCCTGCTGGGCCTGCTGCCACCCGGGGTGCGGCAGGTGGCGGGGCTGCTGCGGCAGGATGGCGTGGCGCTGGACGCAGCGGGGCAGGCCGCGCTGCGCGGGCGGCGCATCGGCTTCGTGCAGCAGGCGCCGCGCGGCGGCTTCAACCCGCTGGTGACCATCGGCCGCCATTTCAGCGAGACCCTGGCCTGTGACGGGCTGCGCGGCCCCGCCGCCCGCGCCCGCGCCGCCGCCCTGCTGCAGGAGGCCGGCTTCCCCGAGCCCGCCCGCCTGCTGCCCCTCTACCCCTCGCAGCTCAGCGGCGGCATGCTGCAACGGGCGATGATCGCGCTGGCCCTGGCCCGCCAGCCCGATTTCCTGCTGGCCGACGAGCCGACCACCGATCTCGACCTCGTCGTGCAGGCGCAGATCCTCGACCTGCTGGACGGGCTGGTGGCGCGGCGCGGCATCGGCCTGCTGCTGGTGACGCATGACCTCTCCGTGGTGGCGCGGCTGGCGCGGCGGGTGGCGGTGATGCAGGCGGGGCGCATCGTCGAGGAACAGCCGGTGGACGCCTTCTTCGCAGCACCCCGCCACCCGCACAGCCGCGCCCTGCTGGCCGCCCATTTCGCCCTCTATGGCGAAGCGCTGCCGGCATGACCCCGCTGCTCGAACTGCGCGGCGTGCATCATGGCTACCGCCAGGGCGGGCTGTTCTCCCGCCGCCGGCAACCGGTGCTGGAGGAGGCCGGCCTCACCATCGGCCCCGGCGAATGCGTGGCGCTGCTCGGCCCCACCGGCTCCGGCAAGAGCACGCTGGGCCGGCTGATGCTGGGCCTGGAAGCGCCGGAGGCCGGAAGAATCCTGTTCGAGGGCCAGCCGCTGCGCGATGCGCGCGGGCGGGTGGCGCCCGCCACGCGCCGCGCCATCCAGGCCGTTTTCCAGGACCCTTTCGGCGCCACCAGCCCGCGCCTCTCCGCCTTCGCCGTGGTGGCGGAGCCGCTGCTGGCCGAGCGTCTGCCCGCCGCCGAACTGCGCGCCCGCGTCGCCGGGCTGATGCTGCGCGTCGGGCTGGAGCCGGGGCTGATGGACCGCCTCGCCCACCGGCTGAGCGGCGGGCAGTTGCAGCGCCTCTGCATCGCCCGCGCCCTCGCCCCCGGCCCGCGCCTCGTGCTGCTGGACGAGGCGGTGAACAGCCTGGACCTGGAAACCCAGGGCCGCATCCTCGCCCTGCTGGCCGATCTGCGGCGGCAGGCGGGGGTGGCCTATCTCTTCATCACCCACGACCTGCGGCTGGTGCGCGGCTTCGCCGACCGCTGCTACGTCATGCAGGAGCGGCGCCCGGTGGAGGTGGCGGACCCCTTTGGCCCCGGGCCGCAGCCCCCCGCTTTGGCGGCGCTGCGGGCGGCCATCCTGCCCGCCCGCCCGCGCAGCCGGGGGCCCCTGGCGCACGAAACCCTGACCACGGGCGCCGCCCCCCGCCAGCCGATCCAGCAGTTTTGACCACGAAAAGGCGCTTTTCCAGCCGCTTCGCCAGGGCTGCTGTTGCGCCATCTCAGGCAAGCTGGCACCTCTCTCCCATGCTTCACCGTCGCCTCCTCCTCCTCAGCGGCGCGGGCGCGCTGCTCACCGGCTGCGCCGGCTCCGACAGCGGCAGCCCCAGCCTGGGCAGCCCTAGCCTGGGCAGCCAGGCCCTCGCCGCCCCCGCCGCGCCGGCCCCCGCGCCCCCCCCGGGCGCCGCGCCGGTGGTGATCGATCAGGCGCAGTTCGATGCCTTCCTGGCCGGCTTCCGCGCCGATGCCGCCCGCGCCGGCATCTCCCAGGCCATGCTGCAACGCGCGCTCGGCCGCATCCGCCCCCTGCCCCGCGTGCTGGAACTCGACCGCAAGCAGCCCGAGGGCGTGCTGAGCTGGGAGCAGTACCGCGACCGCATCGTCTCCCCCACCCGCATCCAGGCCGGGCGCCGCGCCTATGCCGCCAGCCGCCCCCTGTTGCAGGAGATCGAGGCGCGCTACCGCGTCTCCGCCCGCGTGGTGGTGGCCATCTGGGGCATGGAAACCAATTTCGGCGCCAATACCGGCGGCTTCAACGTCGTCGAGGCCCTGGCCACCCTGGCCTGGGAAGGCCGCCGCGCCAGCTTCTTCCGCGGCGAGCTGATGGCGGCGCTGCGCATCCTCGATGCCGGCCATGTGGCGCCGGAGCACATGCAGGGCTCCTGGGCCGGCGCCATGGGCCAGCCGCAATTCATGCCGAGCAGCTTCGAGCGCTTCGCCGTGGATTTCGACGGCGACGGCCACCGCGACATCTGGGACAGCCGCGCCGACGCCCTCGCCTCCATCGCCAACTACCTGGCCCGCAACGGCTGGCAGGCGGGCCAGGGCTGGAGCCTGGAAGCCCGCCCCCCCGCCGGCTTCGACATCGCGCGCGCCGATACGGAAACCCGCCGCCCCCTCGCGGACTGGAGCCGCCTGGGCTGGCGCCGCGCCGATGGCGCGCCCCTGCCCGCCACGGCGCAGGAAGCCAGCCTGGCCGTGCCGGCGCGCAGCGGCGGGCAGGTCTTCCTCGGCCTGCCCAACCTGCGGGTGATCCGGCGCTACAATTCGCCGATCAACTACGCGCTCGCCATCGGGCTGCTGGCGGACGGGCTGGCCTGAACAGCCTCTTGAGAGGGGCTTCGCCCCTCTCAAACGCGCCCCACCAAAGGCCTGAGGCCTTTGGAAACCCTTTCTGAAGGTGGGTGCAGGGGGCCCTGCCCCCTGCCCAAGGGAAAGAAAGGGGGTCGAGGGGGCAAAGCCCCCCCAACGCGCCAGCAGCGGCTCCACCGCCTCACCGGGCACCGGGCGGCCGAACAGCCAGCCCTGCCCCTCATGGCAGCCAATGGCCCGCGCCATTTCCGCCTGCTCCTCCGTCTCCACCCCCTCGGCCAGCACCCGCATCCCCAGCTCGCGGCCCAGCGTGGCGACGGCGCGGAGGATCGGCGCCCCCTCGGCATCGGCCAGGAAGGCGCGGTCCAGCTTCAGGCAATGGGTGCGGAAGCGGCGCAGCGAGGCCAGCGAGGAATAGCCGGTCCCGAAATCATCGATGGCCAGCGAGCAGCCCAGCGCCTGCAGGGCCTGCACCACGCGGCTGGCGGCCTCCATATCCTCGGCCAGCAGGCTCTCGGTCAGCTCCAGTTCCAGCAGACCGGGCGGCAGGGCATGGTGGCGCAGCAGCGCGGCCACCCCCTCCACGAAGCCCGGCGCGGCGAACTGCGCCACGGAGACATTCACCGCCACCCGCACCGGCCGCCCCGCCCGCCGCCAGGACGCCGCCTGCGCCACCGCCGTCTCCAGCACCGCGCCGCCCAGCGGGATGATCAGCCCCGTCGCCTCCGCCACGGGGATGAACACCCCCGGCGGCACCATCCCGCGCTCCGGATGCTGCCAGCGCGCCAGCGCCTCCAGCCCGACAATGCGCCCATCCTCCAGCGAAACCTGCGGCTGGTAATGCAGCACGATCTCACCGCGGGCGACCGCCCGGCGCAGCCCCGCCTCGATCTCCGCCCGCTCCCGCGCCTGCCGGTCCAGCCCGGCCGAGAAGAACCGCACCGGGCTGCCGCCCTTGCGCGCCTCGCGCATCGCCAGCGTCGCGGCATGCAGCAGGGTGGCGGCGTCCCGCCCATCCTCCGGCGCCAGGGCGAGGCCGATACAGGCCTCCAGCGGCACGGAAAGCCCATCCACCCGCAGCGGCGCGCGCAGCGCCGCGCCCAGCCGCCGCGCCAGCGCCGCGAGGTCGCCCCGCCCCTGCACCACGGCGAATTCATCACCGCCGATGCGCGCCAGCTGCTCCCCCGCCTCCAGCGCCTCCGACAGCCGCGCCGCGGCGGCCTGCAGCAGCCGGTCCCCCACCGGGTGGCCCAGCGCGTCATTGATCGTGCCAAAGCGCGTGAGGTCGAGCACGGCCACCGCCGCCGCCCCCTCCCGCGCCAGCGCCGCCTCCAGCCACTCCGCGCAGCGCACCCGGTTGGGCAGGCCGGTCAGCGGGTCGTGCCGTGTCAGGTGCAGCAGGCGCTGCTCCGCCTCGTGCTGCGCCGTCACATCCTCCTGCACGGCGATGTAATGGGTGGGGCGGCTGCCCTCCCCCATCACCGGCGCGATGGTCTGCCGCGCGTGATACAGGCCGCTATCCTTGCGCCGGTTGACGAACAGCGCCGAGAAGACGTGCCCCTGGCTGAGCGTGCCCCACATCTCGCGGTAGAAGCCGCGATCCTGCACGCCGGATTTCAGCATGGCCGGGGTGCGGCCCACCACCTCCGCGCTGCTATAGCCGGTGAGGCGGGTGAAGGCCTGGTTCACCCACTCGATCCGCCCGCGCTCATCGGTGATGGTCACGGCATTGGCCGCATGGTCCAGCGCCGTCTCGCAGAGCACCAGGTGGCGCTCCCGCTCCAGCTCGGCGGTGATGTCGCGCAGCTGGAGCAGCAGAAGCGGCCCGCCCGCCGCCTCAGGCAGCAGGGAGGCGGTGATCTCCGCCCAGAGCGGCCGGCCATCGCGGTGCCGGAAGGCGCGGCGCGCCCGCCCGCCCCCGCCGGCCTGCAGGTCGCGCAGCCATGGCTCGGTGCCGGGCTGGGCGGCGAGCGCATGGAGGCTGGCGTGGAGAGTGTCCGGCACCGCATCGCCCGGCCCATGGCCGAGCCACTGGCGGAAGGCCCTGTTCGCCCAGCGCAGCGCACCGGCCGGGCTGGCCAGCAGCGTCGGCACGGGGGACTGGCGGAACGCCTGCGAGAGGCAATGCCAGGAAGGAGACTCGCCTTCAGCCGGCCCGGTCATGGCAACGGGCCTTGCAGGAAGGCGACGCCGCCTGACACCCCGTCAGGCGGTATCAGAATAAACATAAGCGTCTCATGACATAGCCGGGCGCCAGGAGCCAGGGGAAAGCAGGCAGCCCGAAAACCCGGCCCGTCATGCCCGGTATGAACCGGGGGAACAAGAAGGTTCTTTTTTGGAAAAAAGAACCAAAAAACTTTTTCCGTCCAGCGTCCCGCCGTGACAGGAGACGGCGGCAGCCTGACAAAAAAATCAGGCGGTGGCCAGGGCGGCGCGGCGGCGGCCAAGCTGCTGGTCCGCCAGGACACCCATCAGGATCACGCTCCCCATCACCGCGAAGTTCAGGGAGGAGGGGATACCCAGGATGTTCACGAGGTTCTGCAGGATCTGCAGCAGCACCGTGCCCAGCACGATGCCCAGCACGCTCCCCTCGCCCCCGCGCAGCGAACAGCCGCCCAGCACGGCGGCGGCGATGGCATAAAGCTCGTAGAAATTGCCGAAGGAGGAGGGGGAGACGGAACTGGTGTAGAAGACCAGCAGCACCGTCGAGAGACCGGCCAGCAGGCCGCCCAGCAGATAGGCGCCCACCACCACCGCGCGGGTGTCGATGCCGGAATGGCGCGCGGCTTCCTCGTTGCGGCCCACGGCGTAGAGGTAGCGGCCGAAGACGGAGCGGTGCAGCAGCACCCCCACCACCAGCGCCACCACCACCAGCGCCAGGAAGGGATGCGGAATGCCAAAGCTGCGGCCGGAGGCCAGCCAGGTCAGCGTATCCAGGTCCCCGGCATAGCCGAAGCCCATCGTGCCATCCTGCGTGTAGTAGCGCGCCGCGCCGCGATAGATCAGCAGCCCGCACAGCGTCACCACGAAAGGCTGCATGCCGAGCCGCGTCACCAGCACCCCGTGCAGCGCGCCGAGCAGCAGCCCCGCCACCAGCACGATCAGCACGGCATAGGGCCAGAACACCTCGTAATTCACCAGCAGGTCGACAAAGACCACGCCGAGCAGCGCGAACATCGCGCCCACGGACAGATCGATGCCGCCGGTGATGATGATCAGCCCCTGGCCGATGCTGAAAATGCCGAAGAGGCCGATCAGGTTGGCCATGTTCAGCAGGTTCACGGTGGAGAGGAAAAGCGGGTTGAGCAGCGCCGTGATGGCGCCGATCACCACCAGCAGCAGGCCGAGGCCGAGATCCTTGCGCGTCATGCCCCCGCCTCCTCCGTCTGGCCGATGGCCAGCCGCAGCACCGCCTGCTCGCTGAACAGGTCGCGGTTCAGGATGCCGCTGATGCGGCCCTCATGCATCACGGCGATCCGGTCGGAGACGCCGATCACCTCTTCCATGTCGCTGGAGATCATCAGGATGGCCACCCCCTCATCGGCCAGCGCGCGCATCAGCGCGTAGATCTCGCCCTTGGCGCCGGCATCGATGCCGCGCGTGGGCTCGTCGAACAGGATCACCCGCGGCGCCATGCTCAGCCACTTGGCCAGCACGACCTTCTGCTGGTTGCCGCCCGAGAGCGTGCCGGCGGCAACCCCCACATGCGGCGCCTTCAGCCGCAGCGCCCGCGCCTGACGCTCCGCCACCTCCCGCTCCGCCTGGCGGTCGAGCAGGAAGAAACGCGCGAAGCGCCGCAGCGAGGCGAGGCTGACATTCTCGGCGATCGGCAGCGACAGGATCAGCCCCGCCGCCTTGCGGTCCTCCGGTGCCAGATAGATGCCGGCGGCCACCGCATCGCGCGGCGAGGCGAGGCGCAGCGGCCGGCCATCCAGCATCACCCGCCCGGCGCGCGCCGGGTCCAGCCCGAACAGCGTGCGCGCGAGCGAGGTGCGCCCCGCCCCCACCAGCCCGGCCAGCCCCAGGATCTCCCCGGCGCGGATGTCGAGATCGGCGGTGGCCCGGGGGAAGGCGGTGGTGACCAGCCCCTCCGCCCGCAGCCCGCCCGGCCCGGGCGGGCGCGCGGGCGGGGTATAGAGCGCGCGCAGCTCGCGCCCGATCATCAGCCGGATCATCGTGGCATGGCCGATCTCGTGCCGCGCCAGCGTGCCGGCCATCCTGCCATCGCGCAGGCAGACGACGCGGTCGGCGCAGTCGACGATCTCGGCCAGCCGGTGGGTGATGTAGATGATGGCGGTGCCCGCCGCGCGCAGCTCCTGCACCACCGAGAGCAGCCGCGCCGTCTCGGCCAGCGTCAGCGACGAGGTCGGCTCGTCGAAGATGATGATGCGCGCCTCGGCGGCCAGCGCCTTGGCGATCTCGACGAGCTGGCGCTGCGCGATGGACAGCGCGGCCACCGGCGTGTCCGGCGTGAAATCGGCGCCGAGCCGCGCCAGCAGCGGCGCCACCCGCGCCCGCGCCGCCGCCCGGTCCACCAGCCGCAGCGGCCCGCCGCGCAGCGGCTCGCGGCCGAACAGCACATTGGCCGCGACGTCGAGATTGTCGAACAGGTTCAGTTCCTGGTGCACGAAGGCGATGCCGGCGCCCTGCGCATCCGCGACGGTGAGGCGGGACCATTCCCGCCCCCCCACCCGGATGCGCCCGGCGCTGGGGGCGACGACGCCACCCAGCACCTTCATCAGCGTGGACTTGCCGGCGCCGTTCTCGCCGATCAGTCCGAGCACTTCCCCCGGCATGAGGTGCAGGCTGACATCATTCAGCGCCCGCACGCCGGGGTAGCTCTTGCTGATGCCCTCGAGCGACAGGATGGGTGCCGCCCCGGTCATGGCGCTTACCGCGTCCGCAGCAGTTCGCGCATCTGCGCCTGGAATTCCTGCACGTTCGAGCGGTCGATGATCTTGGTGGGCACGATGATCTGCTTGCCCGGCGGGATGAAGGAGCGGTCGCCCTCCAGATACTTCACCATGCCGACCATGCTCTGGTAGCCGAACTCATAGGGCTGCTGCACCACGGTGGAGTGGATCACCCCCTCGGCGATGCCGCGCAGCGTCAGGCCATCCTCGTCGAAGCCGACGATCTTCACCTTGCCCTCACGCCCCGCGCCCTTCACCGCCTGGTAGATCTGCGGCGTGTTGTAGGCCCAGAGCCCGGCCATCAGGTCGATATCGCTGCGGCGGGCCAGCGTGTCCTCGACATTGCGCTTGGCGCGCGCCATGTCGCTTTCATCCGTGCGGACATCGACGATCTCGATATTGCCGCCGGCCAGTGCCTCGCGGATGCCCTGCACGCGCTCGCGCGCATTGTCCGCATCCATGGTGCCGACGAAGAGCATGGCCTTGCCGCCCTGCGGCAGCGCGGCCTTCATCTGCTTGCCCGCCTCGCGCCCCGCCGCCACATTGTCGGTGCCGATATAGACGACGCGGTTGCTGTTCGGCGCGTCGCTGTCGGTGGTGAACAGCACCGACTGCGCGGCGGCGCGGTTCAGCATCTCCGTGCTGTTGCCGGGGTTGATGGCGGAGATGGCGATGCCGGCGACGCGGCGCGCCAGCAGCTCGTCCACGATGCGGCGCTGCTCGGCCGCGCTCGCCTGCGCGGGGACGATCATCTCCATCGTGTATTGCGGATATTCGCGGTTCGCCTTCTCGATGCCGCGGCGGGCGATCGTCCAGAAATCGGCCGAGACATTGACGACGAAGGCCAGGGCCTTCTTCTCCTGCGCCCGCGCCGCGAGGGGCAGGGCGCCGGAAAGCGCGAGGGCGGCCGGAGCGGCCAGCAGGCTACGACGTTTCATCTTGTTTCTCCCTGAACTGCCTTTGGCCCGGCCCTGTTCTCGCGGGGGCCTGGACCGGTCACACCGGCGGGAGGATTTGGCCCCGCCGGACTGCCGCGCCGCCAGAGCCTCTGTGCGGCAACGCTATCACCTTGGCGTGATCAGCTCAGGTCCAGCCGCCATCAACGACGAATTCCTGCGCCGAGCACATGGCCGAGGCCGCGGAAGCCAGGAACAGCGCCATGTCCGCGATATGCGCGGGCATCACGCGGCCAGCCAGCACCTGCCCCGCCTCGATCTCCTTTTCCGATTCCGGCGTGACCCAGAGCGAAAGCTGCCGCTCCGTCATCACCCAGCCGGGCACCAGCGTGTTCACGCGGATCTTCTGCTTACCGTAGTCGCGCGCGAGGCCGCGCGTCAGCCCATGCACCGAGGCCTTGGCCATGGTGTAGGCCGGCATCCCGCCCTGGCGCAGCTTCCAGCTCACCGAGCCGAAATTGACGATGGAGCCCCCCCCCGCCCGCTGCATCTGCGGGAGGATGGCCTGCGCGGCGAAGAAGAGCGGGCGCTGGTTGATGGCCATGCGCTCGTCCCAGTATTCGGGGGTGACCTCTTCCGGCCTGTGGCGCTGGTCATTGGCGGCGTTGTTGAGCAGCACGGTGATGTCGCCATGCGCCGCCGCCGCCGTGGCGATGGCGGCGCGCAGCGCGGCGATGTCGCGGATGTCGCAGGGCAGGAAGAGCGGCGCCACCGCGCCCTCCAGCCCGGCCACGCGCGCCACCAGCGCGCGGCTCTCCGCCTCCGCGATATCGACGAAGGCAACATGGCTGCCCTGCAGGGCGAAGGCCTCGGTCAGCGCGGCGCCGATCCCGCTGCCGCCGCCGGTGATGAAAACGCTGCGCCCTCGCAGGTCGGGGTAGATGGCGTTGCGGCTCATGGCGTCTCCTGCTCGCACCGCCTGGGATCGCTACCCGGCGGTGATGTTGTTGGCGCGCACCACCTCGCCCCAGCGCGCATGGTCGCGGCGGACCATCGCGTCAAAAGCCTCGGCCGTGCCGCCGCCAGGCTCGTCGCCCTGGCCGGTGATGCGCTCCCGCACACTGGGGTCGGCCAGCGCCGCGTTCAATGCCGCGTTCAGCCGCGTGATCGCCTCCGCCGGCGTGCCCTTCGGCACGGAGAGGCCAATCCAGCTGGTGATGAGGAAATCCTCAAGCCCCTGCTCCGCCGCCGTCGGGATGTCGGGGAAGGCAGGGGCACGGTTGCGGCCCGTCACCAGCACGCCACGCACCTGCCCGGCCTTGACATAGGGCGCCACCACCGAGGCGGCATCGAACATCAGGCTGAAGCGGCCGGCGATGAAATCCTGCATCGCCGGACCACTGCCGCGATAGGGCACATCCTGCATGGCCGGCTTGCCGATGCGGCTGCGGAACAGCTCCATCGCGCAATGCGACATGCTGCCGGCGGCCGGGGTGCCGTAATCCACGCCCTTCGGCTGCTCCTTCAGCCAGCCCACCAGCTCGGGCAGCGTCTTTGCCGGCACGGAGGGATGCACGCACAGGACAAGCGAGCTTTGCAGGGCCAGCCCGACGGAGGTCAGCTCCAGCGGGTTGATCGTCATGCCCGGAAAGGTGTGCGGGTTGATCGCCATCGAGCTGGAATTGGCGGCGAGCACCGTATAGCCATCGGGCCGCGCGCGCAGCACCGCCTCGGTGCCGATATTGCCGCCGGCACCGCCGCGATTCTCCACCACCACCGGCTGCCCCAGCGCCGCCGACATGCCGTTCTGGATGATGCGCGCCGCGAAATCCGTCTGACCGCCAGGGGGGAAGCCAACGATGAGCGTGATGGGGCGGCTCGGCCAGGAACCCTGCGCCAGCGCCGGCATCGCCAGCGACGGGATCGTGAGCCCGGCCCCCACCGCACCCAGCAGGCCACGGCGTGACAGTGGCAGAGCGCCTTCCTTCGTGATGCTCACGATGGTCTTCCTTTCCTTGGACATTTCCCGGCGCGGCCTTGTCATGGCCGCTGCCCATGCTTGATCACGATGGATAGGAGAGAGAAGCGATATCGTCTAATGTGATTTTGCGCGCAGGACATAACAAAGAGGATATCGCTCCATGCAGCCCCCTCCGCCCAAGCGGCTGCCCCCCAACTGGTTCGCCCGCGCCCGGCTGAAACTGCGCCACCTGCAGCTCCTCCAGGCCCTCGACGAAACCCGCAACCTCCACCGCGCCGCCGCCAGCCTCGGCCTCACCCAGCCCGCCGCCTCCAAGCTGCTGGCCGAGGTGGAACAGATGCTCGGCGGCACGCTCTTCGAGCGCCACGCCCGCGGCATGCGGCCCAATGCCTGGGGCGAGGTCATGCTGCGCCGCGCCCGCTCCGCCCTCGTCGAACTCGAACAGGCGGCCGAGGAACTGAACGGCCTGCGCGACGGCAGCGGCGGCGTGGTCGCCTTCGGCACCGTCACCGCCGCCGCCGCCGATGCCGTCGTCCGCGCCGTCGAGGCCGTGCAGCGCGCCCACCCCGCCCTCCAGGTCACCGTCGAGGAAGATACCAGCCCGCCCCTGGTGGCGCGCCTGCTGGAAGGGCGGCTCGACTTCGTGCTGGCCCGCCCGCCCGGCGGGATCGAGGCGGCGCAGGGCCTCGACTACCGCGAACTGCGCGCGGAGGAACTGTGCTTCCTGGTGGGGGATGGGCATCCGCTGCTCGGCCTGCCCGCGCCCGGCCTGGGCGACATGCTGGAGTATGGCTGGGTGCTGCAGCCGCCCGGCAGCCTGCTGCGGCAGGAAGTGGAAGCCATGTTCCTGCGCCACGGCCTGCCCTTTCCGCGCCGCGTGCTCAGCACGGCCTCCATGCTGCTCAGCCTGGCGGCGCTGGCACAGGGGAATTCCATCGGCGTCTTCAGCCGCTCCGTCGCCACGCTTTTCGTGCAGGGCGGGCGCTTCCATGCCCTGCCGCCGCCGCGCGAACAGCCCCGCCTGACGGTGCGGCCCTTCGGGCTGATCCGCAGCCGGGACAGGCCCCTCTCGCCCGCGGCACAGCGGCTTTATGAAGCCGTGGCCTCAGAAGTTTCAAAGGGAGAGGGCACAGGGGGCGCCGCCCCCTGACCCCCGCTGGGGAGGCAGGGCCTCCCCAGACCCCACATTCAGTACCCCACATTCAGTACCCCGCCTTCAGCGGGACCAGCGCAGGACCAGCGCGTCCAGCCGGCGCGCCCATTCCAGCAGGCCGGCGCGCGCAGCCTCAGGCAATGGGGCCAGCGGATGGCGCGGCGCGTCACAACGGATGATGCCGCCCGCCTGCATCAGCGCCTTCGCCGCCAGCAGGCCGCATTGCCGGTTCTCGTGGTTGATCAGCGGGAGCCAGCGCTGGTAGGCGTCCAGCGCGGCAGCACGGTCCCCCGCGAAATACGGGTCGATGATCTGGCGGATGCCGTCCGGAAAACCGCCGCCCGTCATGGCACCGGTGGCACCGGCATCGAGATCGGCCATCAGCGTGATCGCCTCCTCGCCATCCCAGGGGCCGATGATGGCATCGCCACCCTCGGCGATCAGCGCGCGCAACTTGGCCGCCGCCTGCGGCACCTCGATCTTGAAGTAGGAGACATGGGTGATTTCGCGCGCCATCCGCGCCAGCAGGGCGGGGGAGAGCGGCGTCCCGGCCACCGGCGCATCCTGGATCATGATCGGGATGTCGATGGCGTCGGAGACCTCCCGGTAGAATTCGTAAATCGCTGCCTCGGGCACGCGGATGGTCGCGCCGTGATAGGGCGGCATGATCATCACCATCGCCGCCCCCGCCTGCTGCGCGCGGCGGCTGCGCTCGGCGCAGAGGCGGCTGGAGAAATGCGTCGTCGTCACGATCACCGGCACACGCCCGGCGACATGCGCGAGCACCACATCCTGGAGCTGCTCGCGCTCCGCATCGCTCAGCACGAACTGCTCAGAGAAATTGGCCAGGATACACAGGCCGTTCGATCCGGCATCGATCATGAAATCGACGGCGCGCTTCTGGCCCTCCAGGTCCAGCGCGCCGGATTCGTCGAAAACGGTGGGCACCACGGGGAAGACGCCGCGATAGGCGGTGGCTGCGCTCATGCTCGGGAACTCCTGGCGCGGGTCAGTGGTTGTCGCGCGGCACCGGGGCGCCGCTGCGGCCGACAAGGAAATCCAGGTCGGCGCCCTGGTCGGCCTGCTGCACGTGGTCGATATACATCTTCACATAGCCACGATCGGCCGCCGGCGCGGGCGGCACCCAGGCGGCGCGGCGCGCGGCCAGCTCCGCCGCCTCCACATGCAGGTGCAGGCGCCGCTCCGCCACATCGAGCGTGATCAGGTCGCCATCGCGCACCAGCGCCAGCGGGCCGCCCGCCGCCGCCTCCGGCGCCACATGCAGCACCACCGTGCCATAGGCCGTGCCCGACATGCGCGCATCGGAAATGCGGATCATGTCCCGCACCCCCTGGCGCAGCAGCTTCTTCGGGATCGGCATGTTGCCGACCTCCGCCATGCCGGGATAGCCCTTCGGCCCGCAATTCTTCAGCACCATGATGCAACTGGCATCGATGTCGAGATCGTCGTCATCCTTGCGGGCGTGCAGATCCTCGATCGTCTCGAACACCACGGCGCGGCCGGTATGCTTCATCAGCTCCGGCGAGGCGGCGGAAGGCTTGATCACCGCCCCGTCCGGCGCCAGGTTACCGCGCAGGATCGCCATGCCGGATTCCGGCTTGAACGGCGTCTCCAGCGGAGTGATGACCTCGCGGTTCCAGCACTCGGCATCCTGCACATTCTGCCAGATGCTGCGCCCGTTCACCGTCTCCGCATCCTTGTGCAGCAGCCCGGCCTCGCCCAGCGCGCGCAGCACCACGGGCAGGCCGCCGGCATAGTAGAAATCCTCCATCAGGAAGCGGCCGGAAGGCATCAGGTCCACCACGCAATGCACACCGCGGCCGAGATCATCGAAATCCGCCAGCGTCAGCTCGATGCCAACGCGCCGCGCGATGGCCAGCAGATGCACCACCGCATTGGTCGAGCCGCCGATCGCCGCCAGGGTGCGGATGGCGTTCTCGAACGCTGCGCGCGTCAGGAAGCGGGAGAGGACGAGGTCCTCCTCCACCATGCGCACGATACGCCGGCCGGCCATGCGCGCCAGCTCGTTGCGCCGCGCATCGGCGGCCGGAATGGCGGCATTCTGCGGCAGGCCGACGCCAAGCGCCTCCACCATCGAGGCCATGGTGCTCGCCGTGCCCATCGTCATGCAATGGCCGGAGGAACGGTTCATCGCCGCCTCGGCCTCATGGAACTCATCCAGCGTGATCTCGCCGGCGCGCAGCTGCTCGCTCATCGAGATGATGTTGGTGCCGGAGCCGATCATCTGCCCGCGATAGACACCGCGCAGCTGCGGCCCGCCGGAGACGCCGATGGTCGGCAGGTCCGCCGAGGCCGCGCCCATCAGCAGCGCCGGCGTCGTCTTGTCGCAGCCCATCAGCAGCACCACGCCATCCAGCGGATGCGCGCGGATCGCCTCCTCCACATCCATCGCGGCGAGGTTGCGGTAGAGCATCGCCGTCGGCCGCATCGTCACCTCGCCCAGCGAGGAGACGGGGAATTCCAGCGGGAAGCCGCCCGCCTCCAGGATGCCGTAGCGCACATGCTCGGCGATGGTGCGGAAATGGCTGTTGCAGGGGTTCAGCTCGGACCAGGTGTTGCAGATGCCGATGACCGGCTTGCCCTCGAACTGGTCCTGCGGAATGCCGCGATTCTTCAGGAAGGAGCGGTAGTAGAAGCCCATCTTGTCCTGCCGGCCGAACCAGGCCTGGCTGCGCAGCGGGCGCTTCGGCGTGCCCTCCCCGCTCATCGCGCAAGGCTCCGCCGGGCCGCGCCGGTCTGGCGCATCCTGTTACGCATTGCTGTCCCTCCCTCGCCACCCGCCCTGTTCCGGGCGGGGCTGCGCTATCCTGGCGCCAGGAGGGATATCCGTCCAATGCCGTTTTTCCCCTGGATGATACAAAAAATGACATGATTTCAGCCAAGCCCGCCGGCTGCCAACCGCCCGGTGCGGATGACATCGGCTCGCAACGGCGTATATAGGACCGGATCACCGGCCCTCCCCCTCTCCCCCCAGCGAAAACCGGCCAGGGGGCACCAGCCTGGGCCGGCGCAGCAGGAATTGAGGAGAGCAGCGTGCAACAGGGCATGTCCCCCACCAACGGCACGGCCGCGCCGCAGCAGACTTTCGGCACCGCCAACATCGCGCCGATGGACCGGCCCAGCGCCATGACACGCTTCTTCATGGGCATCGTCGCCTGGGCGGAGAAGCTCAACCTGCGCCACTCCAAGGTGGGCAACCCGCCCGTCTACGACAACGCGACCTTCCCCTGGGCCGCCGAGATCGAACGCGAATGGCCGCTGATCCGCGCCGAGCTGGATCGCGTCCTGGTCCGCCAGTCGGAACTGCCGAGCTTTCACGATATCTCGACCGACGTGCAGACCATCAGCAATGACAGCGCCTGGAAGACCTTCTTCCTCGCCGGCTACGGCCTCTCCTCGGAGGAGAATATCAGGCGCTGCCCGGAAACCTGGAGGATCGTGCAGAAGATCCCCGGGCTGAAGACGGCCATGTTCTCCATCTTCGAGCCGGGCAAGCACCTGCCGCCGCATCGCGGGCCCTATAACGGCGTGCTGCGCCTGCATCTCGGCCTGATCGTGCCGGAGCAGAGCGAGCGCCTCGCCATCCGCGTCGATCAGCAGGTCTGCAACTGGCACGAAGGCAAGGCGCTGATCTTCGATGACGCCTATGAGCATGAGGCGTGGAACCATACCGAAAAGACGCGCGTCGTGCTCTTCGTCGATTTCGTCAAGCCGCTCGGCTTCCCGGCGCGGTTGGTGAACTGGCTGCTGCTCAACCTCGCGGTGTTCACGCCCTTCATCCGCGAAGGGCTGGATAACCACAAGGAGTGGGAGAAGAAGTTCTACGCCGAGGCCGAGGCGCTGCGGAACAGGAAGTAAGAGGCCGGGAGGGCTCCGCCCTCCCAGACCCGAACTGAAAGAAAACTGGGAGGGCTCCGCCCTCCCAGACCCAAACTGAAAGAAAACTGGGAGGGCTCCGCCCTCCCAGACCCTCCGGCCGGGGTGGCAGGGCCACCCCGGACCCCGCCCTTCGTTATTCCAGGCTTTCGTACCAGGTGCGGCCATCACGCTCGATCATGGCGATGGCGGCCGTCGGGCCCCAGCTGCCCGCGGCATAGGGGCGCGGCGCCTCGGGGCGGTCAGCCCAGCCCTGGAGGATCGGCTCGATCCAGTTCCACGCGGTTTCCACCTCGTCGCGCCGCATGAACAGCGTGGTGTTGCCGCGCACCACATCCATCAGCAGGCGCTCATAGGCATCCGGGTAGCGCTGGCCGAAGGTCTTCTCGAAGCTGATGTCGAGCGCGGTAGGGCGCAGGTGCAGCCCGCCGGGGCCGGGCTCCTTCGTCATCATCTCCAGCCGCATGCCCTCTTCGGGTTGCAGGCGGATCATCAGCCGGTTGGGCTGCATGCCCACCGCCTCACGCGGAAAAATGCTGAAGGGCGGCGTGCGGAACTCGATGATGATCTCCGAGACCTTGCGCGGCAGGCGCTTGCCGGTGCGGAGATAGAAGGGCACCCCGGCCCAGCGCCAGGAATTGACGTGCAGCTTCAGCGCGACGAAGGATTCCGTCAGGCTCGGCGCATCGCTGCCGAGATCGCTGCGGTAGCCGGGCACGGGCTGGCCGCCCACCGCCCCGGCGATATACTGGCCGCGCACCGTCGAGAGATGCGCCTCATGCGCGGGGATGGGGCGCAGCGCGCGCAGCACCTTCACCTTCTCATCGCGCACCGCATCAGGGTCGAGGGAGATGGGGCTCTCCATCGCCAGCAGGCACAGCAGCTGGAGCATGTGGTTCTGCACCATGTCGCGCAGCGCCCCGGCCTTGTCGTAATAGCCGCCGCGCCCACCGATGCCGACCTCCTCGGCCACGGTGATCTGCACATGGTCGATCATGTCGGCATGCCAGAGCCGCTCGAAGATCGGGTTGGCGAAGCGCAGGGCCAGGAGGTTCTGCACCGTCTCCTTGCCCAGATAGTGGTCGATGCGGAAGATCTGCGCCTCCGGCAGCACCTTGCCCACGGCGCGGTTGATCTCGCGCGCGGAGGCGAGGTCATGGCCGATCGGCTTTTCCAGCACGACGCGGGACTTCTGGTGCAGGCCGCCATGCTGGGCCAGGCGCTGGCAGATGGGGCCATAGAGCTCGGGCGAGGTGGCGAGGTAGAATTGCCGCACCTGCTCCGGCCGCTCGGCGAGCAGGGAGACCAGCCCGTCCCATCCTTCCTCCCCCAGGGCCTCGACGCGCCGGTAATGCATCAGGCCGAGGAATTCGGCGAGGATGGCGGGCTCCAGGCTCTCGGCGGGGACGAAGCGGCGCAGGGCGGCCTCGGCATGGGCGCGGAAGCCGTCATCGTCGAGGCTGCTGCGGGCGGCGCCGATGATGCGGCTGCTGGCGGGGAATTGCCGGTCGCGCCAGCGGTGATAGAGCGCGGGGAGCAGCTTGCGCATGGTCAGGTCGCCAGTGGCGCCGAACACCACGCAGTCGAAGGAGGAAACCGGGAGGATACGGGCCATGCGGGGCTTCTTGCCGGACGTTGAAGCGCCAGCCTAGCACCGGCCCTGTTACCAGCGTTATCCCCAGCGTTTCCCATTTTTATCCACAAAGCCATCCCCGCATTTGGTGGATAACTGGCGGCGGGGTCCGGGGGGACCCTGTCCCCCCGGCGGGGGCGAGGGGGCGGAGCCCCCTCATCCGGCGCGCGCCAGGGAGCGCCTGACTCCCAGCAGGGCGGCCCCCAGGAAGACCCCCCCCAGCCCGAACAGGAGGAGGAGCCGCCCGGCGACGAGATCCACCCCCGCCCCGCGGTAGAGCACCGCCTGGGCGAAGGCGACGAACTGGGTGGCGGGCGAGACCTGCACCACCGCCTGCAGCCAGTCCGGCATGCTCTCCAGCGGGGTCATGCTGCCGGAGAGCAGCATCATGAGCATGATCACCGGCAAAGCGAGCAGGCCGAACTGCCCGGTGGAGGTGGTGGCCGTGGCCAGCAGCACGCCGAGGGCGGCGACCGAGGCCTGGAACAGCACCGTCCCCACCAGGAAGAGCGCCAGCGACCCGCCGAGCGGCACGCCGAGCAGCCCCCGCACCACCAGCAGCAGCGAGAGCAGGGCGGCACCGACGATGACCAGTGCATTGGCCAGGATCTTCGCCATCAGGATCTCGAAGGGCGCCACCGGCATGGCGAGGAGATGTTCCAGCGTGCCGTGCTCGCGCTCCCGCAGCAGGGCGGCGCCGGGCAGGATGATGGAGAGGATGGTGATGCTGTTCACCACCTGCATCACCGCCGTGAACCATTCCGGCAGCCCGTTGGGATTGAAGCGCGTGCGGGTGACGAGGCGCACCGGCTGGGCGGCGGCGCCGAGGCGGTCCGCCACCTCCTGCTGCACGATCTGCTGGATATCAGTGCTGCCATTGCCGGCCTGGGCCATGGCGGTGGCATCGATGTCGAGGCCGAGCGTGGCCGGGCGGCGGGCCAGCAGATCGGCCTCGAAGCGCGGTGGAATTTGCAGGATGAACACATAGCGCCCGGCATCGAGGGCCGGCGCCACCTCCGCCGCCGCGATCAGCGGCGCCGGCTGGAAGAGCGGCGGCAGCAGCGCGGCGCGCAGGGCGCGGGAGAGATCGGAATGGTCCTCGTCCACCACGGCGATGGCGGCGTTGCGCACCTCCATCTTCACGCCATGGGCGACGGAATAGACGGCGACGCTGAAGGTATAGGCCAGCAGCACCAGCAGCACCGGATCGGCGCGCAGCACGCGCAGTTCCTTGAGGCCGAGCCAGAGGATGTTGAGCAGGCGGCGCATGGCTCAGGGCTCCTGCTTGCGCAGCGCCAGGGCGGCGGCGGCGATGAAGGCGAGGGCGAAGCCCGCCAGCACCAGATGGCTGGTCCAGAGTTCGGCGAAGCCCAGCCCCTTGGTCATGGTGCCGATGGAAATGCGCTGGAACCAGCTGGCGGGGAAGCCGAGGCCGATGGCGCGCGCCGCGCCGGAGATGGCGGAGGTCGGCACCAGCAGCCCGGAGAAATTCACCGCCGGCACGATGCAGAGGATGGCGGCGGCGAAGATGGCCGCCACCTGGCTGCGCACGAAGGCGGAGACGAGCAGGCCGAAGCCCGTGGCCGCCAGCACATAGAGCGCGCCGCCCAGGGCCAGCGCCGGCAGGGAGCCGCGCACCGGCACATCGAAGACCAGCCGCGCGGCGAGGACCAGCAGGGCGAAGCTCGCCAGCCCGACGGCGACATAGGGCAACTGCTTGCCCACCAGGAATTCCAGCGGCGTCACCGGGGTCGCGCGGAAATTGGCGATGGCGCCGCTCTCCTTCTCGCGCACCACGCCGACGGCGGCCATCATGGCCGGGATCAGCACCAGCATCAGCATGATGATGCCGGGCAGGATGGCGACGGCGCTGCGGAAGGCCTGATTGTAGCGGAAGCGCGGCTCGATGCTCAGCATCTCGGGGCTGCGCGGCGCGGGGGAGCGCGCGGCGCGGGCGCGCAGCCAGGACTGGGCGAGGCCGCTGACATAGCCGCGCGCCGTCTCGGCGCGGAAGGGCATGGCGCCGTCCAGCGTCACCGAGACTTCCGGTGCGTCGCCGCGGCGCAGATCCTGGCCGAAGCGCGGCGGCACCTCGATGACGAGGGCGATGCGCCCGGCGCGCAGCGCCTCCTCCGCCTGCGCCCGTGTGGCGAGCGGCGCGGCCTCGGTGAAGTAGCGCGAGCCGGCGAAGCTCTCCAGCAGGTCGCGGCTTTCCGGCGTCTGGTCCTGGTCGAGCACGGCATAGGGCAGCTTCTCGACATCGAAGGAAATGCCGAAGCCGAAGGCGAACATCAGCAGCAGCGGGCCGAGCAGGGCGAAGGCGATGCGGATGCGGTCGCGCAGCAGTTCCAGCGCCTCCCGCCAGGCGCAGGCCCAAAGGCGGCCCAGCATGGGGCCCAGAATGGGGCGCGGATCGCGGCCGGCGCGGGCCGGGCGCGGCGCGGCGGCGGGGGGTGGCACGGCAGCGGGGGGTGGCACGGCGGCGGGGGGTGGCGCCTCCGCCGCATCGGCGGCGCCGGCGGCCTGCTCCAGCGCGGCGATGAAGCTTTCCTCCAGGGAGCGCCCGCCGGCGAGGTCGCGCGGCGTGCCCACCGCCAGCACCCGCCCGGCATGCATCAGCGAGATGCGGTCGCAGCGCGCGGCCTCGTTCATGAAGTGGGTGGAGATGAAGATCGTCACCCCCTCCTGCCGCGACAGGCGCAGCAGGTGGTTCCAGAACAGGTCCCGCGCCACGGGATCGACGCCGCTGGTCGGCTCGTCGAGGATCAGCAGGGCGGGCTCGTGCACCACGGCGGCGGCCAGTTGCAGGCGCTGGCGCAGGCCGAGCGGCAGGGCATCCGGCGCGCTGGCGGCCACGCCCTCCAGGTCGAAATCGCGCAGCACGGCGGCGATGCGGGCGGCGGCGCGGGCCGGCGGCAGGTGGAAGAGGCGGGCATGCAGTTCGAGGTTCTGCCGCACCGTCAGTTCGCCATAGAGGGAAAAGGCCTGCGACATATAGCCCACGCGGGCGCGCGCATCGCCGCCCCGGGCCGGGTCCTCGCCCAGCACGCGGGCGGTGCCGGCGCTGGCGGGGAGCAGGCCCGTCAGCATTTTCATCGTCGTCGTCTTGCCGCAGCCATTGGAGCCGAGGAAGCCGAAGATCTCGCCGCGCGGAATGGCGAGATCGACGCCATCCACCGCGACGAAATCGCCGAAGTGGCGGGTGAGGCCATGCGCCTCGATGGCGGGCGGCGCGCCGGGGCGGGGCGGCGGCGGCGGTGTCAGCACCACGGGGCGGTGGCCGGCGCGGCGCGCCGCCGGCAGCAGCGCCACGAAGGTTTGTTCCAGTGTGTCGCAGCCGGTCCGGGCGCGCAGTTCCGCCGGGCTGCCGCTGGCCAGCACCCGCCCGGCATCCAGCGCCGCCAGCCAGTCGAAGCGCTCCGCCTCCTCCATATAGGCGGTGGCCACCAGCACGCTCATGCCGGGGCGGCGGGCGCGCAGCCGGTCGATCAGCGCCCAGAACTGGCGGCGGGAGAGCGGGTCCACCCCCGTGGTCGGCTCGTCGAGGATGAGCAGTTCCGGCTCGCGCACCAGGGCGCAGCAGAGAGACAGCTTCTGCTTCATGCCGCCGGAGAGCTTGCCCGCCGGGCGCGCGGCGAAGGGGGAGAGGCCGGTGGCGCGCATCAGTTCCGCCGCGCGGGCGGCGCGCCCGGCCGCGTCCTGGCCGAAGAGGCGGGCGAAATAGTCGATATTCTCGGCCACCGAGAGGGTGGGGTAGAGGTTGCGCCCCAGCCCCTGCGGCATGTACGCGATGCGCGGGCGCGCCGCCGCCAGCGCCGCCGGGTCGCACAGATCGGCGCCGAGGGCGGTGATCGCCCCCGCCTGCGGGCGGCGCACCCCGGCGAGCAGCGCCAGCAGGGTGGATTTGCCGACGCCATCCGGCCCCACAAGCCCGGCCATGACGCCGCCCGGGATCTCCAGCGTCACCCCGTCCAGCGCGGCCAGGGCGCCATAGCGGTGGGTGACGCCGCGCAGCGCGGCGGCGGGGCTCACGGCAGCTTCACCTGCAGGGCGGCGGGCCAGGGCTGCGCGGCATCGAGCCGCAGATAGGCGAGGCCGCGCACGCCGCCCTTCACCCGCTCGGCATGGCTCTGCAGCAGTTCGGGCGGCAGGCGCAGCTTGACGCGGAACATCAGGCTCTCGCGCTCCTGCGCCGTCTCCACCTGGCGCGGGGTGAACTGCGCCTCGGGCGCGACGAAGCTGACCGTGGCGGGCAGCACGTATTGCGGCGCCGGGTCGAGCACCAGCCGCGCCTCCGCCCCATAGGCCAGCCGCCCGGCGGCGGCGGCGGGGAGGAAGACGATCATCGAGACATCGCTGGGGTCGATCAGCGTGGCGACGCGGCCGCCGGCGGCCACCACCTCGCCCTCGCGCATCAGGCGGTAGAGCACGCGGCCGGCGCGCGGGGCGACCAGCACCGTCTCGTCCAGCAGGCTGCGGGCCTGGGCCACATTGGCCTCCGCCGCCTCCAGCGCCGCCTGGGCGCGGCGCTGCCCGGCCTCGGCGGTCAGCACCGTGGCCTCGGCCACCTCCAGGGTGGAGCGGCGCTGGTCGAGCTGCTCGACCGGGGCGAAGCCGCGGCGCTGGAGTTCCTGGGTGCGGGCCAGCTCGCTCTGCGCCAGGGCGCGGGCGCTGCGGGCGCGCAGGGCCTCGGCATCGGCGGCGAGGCGGGCCTGGGCGGCCTCACGCATTTGTGCTTCCGCCGCGCGCAGCTGCGCCTGGAGCGTGGTGGCATCCAGCCGCGCCACCTCGGCGCCGGCCGCCAGCATCTGCCCCTCCTCCACCCGCAGCGCGGTGAGGCGCCCGGCGATCTTGCTGGCGATGTCGATCTGCTCGGCCTCGATCCTGCCATTCACGCGGAGGATGAAGTCCGGCAGGGCATCGCGCGCCGCCCGGTGCCGCCAGGCGGCGAAGCCCCCGCCCGCCGCCAGCAGCGCCAGCACCCCCACCAGCATGATCCGTCCGCGTCCCATCCCGCTGCTCTCCTGATTGGCCGAGGCGCCTTCATAAGCGCGGGCACAGGGAAAAAACTTGACCCAGGTTAATGCCGGGCAGGAGGCTCCGGCGCTCCCTTGCGACCGGCGGCATGGCCAGGCTGGGGCACGCCGCCCGCTTTCCCCCCTCCAGCCCGCCCGGGCCGCGCCCTGCGGTCCGGGTGCCAGCAGGAGGCCGCCCCATGCCCGACACCAACACCCCCCCCACCCCCGCCCTTCCCGAGGCCCTGGCGAGCATGCTGCGGCCGTGGTGGCCACCTTCAGCGGGGCCGGAAGGGGGCCCGGGCGGCCTGGCCGGCATGCCCCTGCCCACCCCCTCCTGGCAGGCGGCGCTGGAGGCGCAGCGCATCTGGAACGCCGCGCTCGGCGAGGAAATGCGCTGGGCGCAGCAGACCCAGGCGCGCCTCGCCCAGTGCTGCCGCGAGATGCTGGCCAGCCACCGCCCGCAGGACTGGATGGCGGCGCAGAGCGCCCTGGTGACCGCCAGCCTGGAGGCGGCGGCGCAGCAGGCGCAGATGCTGGGCGGCATGACCGAGGAACTGCGCGCCTGCTGCCTGCGCGCCGCCAGCCCGGAGGCGACGGAACGATGACCGCCCTGACCCGGCCCCAGGCCACCCCGCAGGAGGCGCCCAACGCCTCCCCCGCCACCCCGCCGCAGCCCGCCCCTGCGCCCGCCCCTGCGCCCGCAGCCGCAGCCGCAACCACAGCCGCGCCGGCGGAGCCCCCCGGGACCCTGCCGGAAGCCCTGACCGGCCTGCTGCGCTTCGCCGACCTCGCCGCCCGGGCCAGGCTGGCGCGCGGCTCGGCCGGGCTCTCCCCGGCGGCGCTCGCCGTGGCCTTCACCGACTGGGCGCTGCACCTCGCCCTCGCCCCGGGCAAGCGGGCGGAGATGCTGCTCTCCGCCGCCCAGGCGCTGGGGCAATGGCAGGCCCAGGCGGCGCGCTGCGCGCTCGACCCGCTGGCGCCGCCCTGCGTGGAGCCGCGCGGCGGCGATTCCCGCTTCCGCGGCCCGGCCTGGCAGCAGCAGCCCTTCCGGCTGTGGTCGGAGGCCTTCCTGCTGGCCGAATCCTGGTGGGACAGGGCCGCCGCCGGCATCCCCGGCCTCGACCCGCGCCATGCCCGCATCGTCGGCTTCACCCTGCGGCAGATGCTCGACATGGCCTCGCCCTCCAACCTGCCCTGGAGCAACCCGCAGGTGCTGGCGCGCACCCTCGATACTGGCGGGCAGAACCTGCTGGACGGCTTCGCCAACGGCGTGGAGGACCTCGCCCGCCAGCTCTCCGGCGCGCCGCCGGCGGGGGCGGAGGCCTTCCGCCCCGGCCACGAGGTGGCCATCACGCCGGGCGAGGTGGTGTTCCGCAACCACCTCATCGAACTGATCCAGTACGCGCCGCAGACGGCGGCGGTGAAGGCCGAGCCGGTGCTGATCCTGCCCGCCTGGATCATGAAGTACTACATCCTCGACCTCTCGCCGCGGAACTCGCTGGTGCGCTACCTGGTGGAGCAGGGGCACACGGTGTTCTGCGTCTCCTGGCGCAACCCGACGGCGGAGGATCGCGGCATCACGCTGGATGATTACCGCCGCCTCGGCGTCATGGCCGCGCTCGACGCCATCGGCGAGATCCTGCCGGGCCAGCGCGTCCACGCGGCGGGCTACTGCCTGGGCGGCACGCTGCTCGCCATCGCCGCCGCCGCCATGGCGCGCGCGGGGGATGCGCGCCTCGCCTCCATGACGCTGCTCGCGGCACAGACGGATTTCACCGAGCCGGGCGAATTGCAGCTCTTCATCGACCCCAGCGAGGTCGCCCTGCTGGAGGCGATGATGTGGGAGCGCGGCTATCTCGACAGCAGCCAGATGGCCGGCGCCTTCCAGCTGCTGCGCTCCAACGATCTCGTCTGGTCGCGCCTCGTGCATGACTACCTGATGGGCGAGCGCGCGGCGATGAACGACCTGATGGCCTGGAACGCCGATGCCACCCGCATGCCCTACCGCATGCATTCGGACTATCTGCGGCATCTCTTCCTGGAGAACGCGCTGGCCTCCGGCCGGTTGCTGGTGGATGGCCGGCCGGTGGCCGTGCAGAATATCCGCACCCCCATCTTCGCCGTGGGCACGGAGTGGGACCATGTCGCGCCCTGGCGCTCGGTGTTCAAGATCCACGCGCTGGCGGATACCGATGTCACCTTCGCCCTGACCAGCGGCGGGCACAATGCCGGCATCGTCAGCGAGCCGGGCCATGCCGGGCGGCGCTACCGCCTCGCCCGCAAGCGCGCGGAAGACCCCTGCATCAGCGCCGGGGAATGGCTGGCCGCCACGCCGCCGCGCGAAGGCTCCTGGTGGCCGGCCTGGCAGGGCTGGCTGGCGGAGCATTCGGCCCCCGCCCCCGTGCCACCGCCGCCGATGGGACGGCCCGGCCAGGCGACCCTCGCCGCCGCCCCCGGCACCTATGTCCACCAGCGCTGAAGGCCACGCCCCCATGCATGACGGCATGCTTCCCCCCGTGCTGCGCAACCGCCCCTTCGACACGCTGGCCGTGGGCGACAGGGCCTCGTTCGTGCGCACCGTCGGACAGGACGACATCGCCCTCTTCGCCGCCGTCTCGGGCGATGTGAACCCGGCGCATCTCGACGCCGCCTTCGCGGCCACCGACCTGTTCGGCCATGTCGTGGCGCATGGCATGTGGACCGGCGCGCTGGTCTCCGCCGTGCTGGGCACGCAATTGCCGGGGCCGGGCACGATCTATCTGGGGCAGGAGCTGAAATTCCTGCGCCCCGTCTCGCCCGGTGACACCATCACCGCCACGGTGACGGTGAAGGAGCTGCGCCCGCCCCGGCGCGTCGTGCTGCTGGACACCAGCTGCGTGAACCAGAAGGGGGAGCAGGTGCTGGAAGGCGTCGCCACGGTGATCGCCCCGGCCGAGCCGGTGGCCTGGCCGCGCGCGCCGCTGCCCGAGGTGGTGCTGCAGCGCCATGACCGTTATGAGGAGGCGCTGCGCGCCGCGCTGGCCAGCCCGCCGCTGCGGCTTGCCGTCGCGCATCCCTGCTCCGCCGCCGCGCTGCTGGGGGCGCTGGAGGCGCGCGAGGCCGGGCTGGCCGAGCCCGTCCTGGTCGGCCCCCTGAAAAAGATCCGCGAGGCGGCGGAGGCGGCGGAAGTCAGCCTCGACGGCCTTGAGATCGAGGATGTGCCGCACAGCCACGCCGCCGCCGCCCGTGCCGTGGAACTCGCCGCGCTCGGCCGCGTCGGCGCGCTGATGAAGGGCAGCCTGCACACGGATGAACTGCTCTCCGCCGTGCTGGCGCCGCAATCCGGCCTGCGCACGGAGCGGCGGATCAGCCATGTCTATGCCATGGACATCCCGGCCTATCCCAAGCCGCTGCTGGTGACGGACGCGGCCATCAACATCGCCCCCACGCTGGAGCAGAAGCGCGACATCTGCCAGAACGCCGTGGATCTCATGCACATCATGGGGGTGGAGCGGCCGCGCGTGGCGGTGCTGGCGGCGGTGGAGACGGTCAACCCCAAGATGGCCGCCACGCTCGACGCCGCGGCGCTGACGGTGATGGCGGCGCGCGGGCAGATCACCGGTGCGCTGGTGGATGGGCCGCTGGCCTTCGACAATGCCATCAGCCTCGACGCCGCGCGGGTGAAGGAGATTGTCTCCCCCGTCGCCGGGCAGGCTGATATCCTGCTGGTGCCGAATCTGGAGGCGGGCAACATGCTGGCCAAGCAGCTGCTCTACTTCGCCGGCGCCATCGCCGCCGGGCTGGTGCTCGGCGCCCGCGTGCCCGTGGTGCTGACCAGCCGCTCCGACAGCCTGCGCGTGCGCATGGCCTCCATGGCGCTGGCGCGGCTGGTAGCAACAAAACGTTGAATTTTTTCAGGCTGCCGCCGTCTCCCGTCCAGGCGGGACGCTCAACTGAAAAAGTTTTTTGGTTCTTTTTTTCAAAAAAGAACATTTTTTCTGTCTGATGGATGACATCCCCCTGTTCGCCTGGAAAAACCGCATGGCGGGCTGACAGGGGGGGGCCTCCTGTGCTTCATGGCGTTCAGCGCCCGGCCGCACGCCCTGGCCAACGGCCAGACCCAGCGGACAGGCCGCGCCAGGCGGTGCCGCCATCACACGGAGACGAGACACCCATGTTCACGCTCGAAATCGGAGGCCGCCCTATCGCGGTCATCGGCACCGAGGAAGAAGACGCCCAGGACCTGGTCGCCAACCCGGCCTTCCGCGAGGACCTGCTGCGCCTGCTGAGCGACGACCAGCCGCTGTGGGACGGGCAGGCCGAGCTGCGCCTGCGCCCCGCCACGGAGGAGGAGATCGCCGAGTTCGACGAAAGCGAGGATGACGAGGACGAGGAGGAGGACGAGGAGGAAGGCGCCGTCGTCCTGTTCCTGGTCCCGATCATGGACCCGGACGACGAGGAAGACGAAGACGAGGCCTGACCAGCCGGGCGGGCCACGGCCCGCCCTCTTCTCCGGCTTTTCCCCCTGGGTTTTTGCCCTTGGGCGCCTCGCCCGGCGCGCCATGCCCGGCGAGCTGGACGAGCCCCGACTCGGCCTCGCGCTGACCTTCGTCGCCGGCGCGATCAATGCCGGCGGCCTGCTGCTGGTGGGGCAATACACCTCCCACATGTCCGGCATCGTCTCGGCGCTGGCGGACCATGTGGCGCTCGGCGCCTGGGCGGCGCTGGGCGCGGGGCTGGCGGCGCTGCTGCCCTTCCTGGCGGGCGCGGCCTGCTCGGCCATGCTGATCAACTGGGGGCGCCGCCAGCGGCGCGACAGCCCGCACCGCCTGCCGCTGCGGCTGGAGGCGACGCTGCTGATCGGCTTCGGCCTGCTCGGCGCCGGCTTCCAGGACAGCCCGCTCGCCGCCCTCCCGGCCGTGCCGCTGCTCTGCTTCCTGATGGGCCTGCAGAACGCCACCATCACCAAGATTTCCGGCGCGCGCATCCGCACCACCCATGTGACGGGCCTGGTGACGGATCTCGGCATCGAACTGGGAAAACTGTTCTACTGGAACCGCCTGCGCCTGCCGGGCGAGGCGCCGGTGCGGGCCGACCGGGCGCGTATGCGGCTGCTGGGCGTGCTGCTCGGCGGCTTCTTCCTGGGGGGCGTGGCGGGGGCGCTGGGCTTTGGCCATCTTGGCTTCGCCAGCTGCCTGCCGCTGGCGGGGCTGCTGCTGCTGCTGGCCGCCGCCCGGCTGCGCGCGCCAGCCTGACGGGCAGGGCCAGAGAGGCGGCGCTCCTTCCTCTCTCTCCCTCCCCCCTCCCCGTGCCCTGTGACCAAGGTCCAACCCCTGCGCCTTGCCGCATGGCCGCCACACCGGGCGCGTGACCAAGGTCCAACCCTTTTCCCGCCACCATGCAGGGGGAGACGCCGGGCCTTGGACCTTGGTCACAAGACGCAGGCGAGGAGCACGCGATGGGCCAAGGGGCGGGCCACAGGCAGGGGGCGGGGCGGCGGCGAGAGGGCAGCCTGTGACCAAGGTCCAACCACAAACCCCCGCTCCGCGTGCGACTCGCGCGGGCCGGGGCTGAGGCGGCCATGGGGACGAGTCGTTGTCCCCAGGCCGGGGCCTTGCCCCGTTGGACCTTGGTCACGCGGGCTTGGACCCTGGTCAGAAGCGCCCGGAACGGGTTTTGAGAAAAATCAAAAACTTATGAAAAGCATCCCCTTGGACCTGGGTCACACAGCAAGTAATCAAGATTCTTCAAATAGCTTTCCAACTAGCTGGCTGACCAAGGTCCAAGCTGCCAGCGGCCCCGGGCTGGGCTAATCCGGTCCTGCCACTCAGGAGTGGGAGAGCAGTGATGGAGGAGGTGCGCTCCGCGCGTCGCCTGGTCGAGGAGCATGGTCGCCTGGGCGCCATCGCCCGGCATGATGACCGCCGCCTCGTCGAGATCGTCGCTTCCTACGGGGCGGACGAGGATGTCGGCATTCCGAACTTCCTCTATTCCGGCTGGTGCATGACCGCGCTGCCGCACAGCCGCATCGCTGACGACAAGGCATGGCGGCTGGAGAATGGCAATGTCGTGCTGCTCGTCGAGCCGGGCCGCCGCGCCCTGCCCGGCGAGGGGGATGAGTGGATCGGCGTCCCCTATGGGCCGACCGCGCGTCTGATCATGATCTACCTCCAATCCGAGGCGCTGCGCACCAACAGCCGCAACATCGAGCTGGGCCGCTCGATGAATGACTGGTTCGGCCGCATGGACAAGAAGGCCGGCGGCAAGAGCTACAAGCTGGTGCGCCAGCAGGCGGAGCGGATCGCCACCTGCCGCTTCAGCTTCCATTCGGAGCGTGACGGCGTGCGCGCCATCCGCAACCAGTCGATCGTCGATGAGGGGCTGCTCTTCATCGACGGGCGCGAGCAGGACAGCCGCCAGCAAAGCCTGTTCCGCGAAGGCGTGGTGCTGTCGGAAAGTTTTTTCCGGTCGCTGAGGGAGCATGCCGTTCCGCTGGAGGAGCGGGCGATCCGCCATATCGCCCATTCCTCCATGGCGATCGACACCTATTGCTGGCTGGCCTACCGCCTCCACTCGCTGAAGAAGCCGACGCCGATCAGCTGGGCGGCGCTGCACAGCCAGTTCGGGTCCGGCTACGGGCAGGTCGCCGCTTTCAAGCGGGCCTTCCTGAGCAAGATTCTGCCGGCTGCCCTGGCCGTCTATCCCGAGGCGGCGGAACGGGGCGTGGAGGTTTCCGATACCGGCCTGATCCTGCGCCCGACACGGCCGCCCATCCTGAGTCGGGGCGCGGCCTGAACCAGGGCGGCGCGAAGGATCCGCGACGGCAACCGGAGGTGGTTGTCATCGCGCTATTCACGACAGAATTCCAAATAGACAGGGCGATTTCCCTCGAAGGTTGAGAATCCGGCGAGGCCAGATTTGAACCCTCCCACTGTGCAATCGCCTGCGCTTCTTGGTCGATAAACGACTCAGAATCAATTATTTAACTGGTAACAGGGCGAACCGCAGAGGAACCTTTCCGAAAAAGCGGTTCCACTCCTTTATCTATTAACAAAGCCGCAGCATTTGTCTCTGCTTTGTTGATCATGTCCCTCGGTCTCAGCCCTTCTCCGGCGGCCGCCGCCCCTTATGCCAGGATGGCGCGCACGCAGCGCCTGAAGCTGTTGGTGCTGGTGCTCTGCGCGCTCCTGCCGAGCCTCGTGGGCAATTACTGGCTGATGCGGCAGGAGAGGGAAAACCGGCACGACCTCGCCGCCCGGCAATTCGTCCTGCGGGCGCAGGAAGTGGCGCAGCAGCAGGCCGTCATCCTCGCCCGCGCGACCCAGGCTCTGGAGAGCCTCGCGGAAACCGGCGAGGAAGAGCGCCTCTGCGAGATCGTGCGCGGCTGGCACACCGGCCCCGAAGGGCCGCTCCGCTGGATCGCCCTGGCCTCGCCGGAAGGCATGCTGCGCTGCGCCAGCCTCGCCTCGCTGGAGCAGTTCGCCCTGGAACTGGAGGAACCCTCGCCCTTGCCCGCCGGGGAAGCCCCGGCGCGCCTGCTGCCGGTGCCGGAGGGACCGCTGGCCGGCCTGCTCGTGCTGCGCGATCTGCCGGGGCCCTTCGGCGGCCTGCTGGTCGCGGCCATCGAGCCTGCCATGCCTGAGGCCGCGCCGGAGGCCATGGCCTTCCTGCTGCGCGACCTGGCGGAGACGGCCCGGACCCTGCCGCGCGCCATTCCCCTCGCGGCGCCGCGCGGAGCTGAGGCCGGGTGGACGATCCCGCCGCTGCGCGAGGCCATGGCCGGCCATCAGGGCCAGGGCAGCCTCGGGGCCACCGCGCCGGATGGCCAGAGCTGGATGCTGGCCTATGCCCGGATGCATGGAACCGGCGCCGCCATCCTGCTGATGCGCCGCGAGGGGGAAGCCCTGGAGCCCTGGCTGCCCCTGCGCCGCTCCCAGGCCTGGATGCTCCTGGCCCTGCTGGCCAGCCTCGTCGCCCTGGCCTGGGTCTGGCGCACCCTGCCCGGCGGCGGGGCGGCCCAGGAAACCCCGGCCGAATGGCTGGAGGCCGCCGCCGCCACCATGGCCCAGGGCGTCGCCCTCTGGAGCGCGGGCGGCACCCTGCTCGCCAGCAATGACCGCTGGCGGCGCCTGCTCGGCGTGCCGGCCGCCCTCGCCACCCCGGGCACCGGCCTGCCCGCCCTGGCCCGCTTCCTCGCCGAGACCTCGGTGATGCCGGGCGCCGACCGTGCCGCCATGCCCTCCCCCGCCTGGCGGGATATCCGCATCGAGCATCTCATCGCCCTGCTGCGCGCCGAGCGCTTCATGAACGAACCGCTGGCCCTGCCCGGTGGGCGCGCCATCCTGCTGCGCGCCCACCGCCTGCGCGGCACGACCGTCACCACCTGCGTCGACGTCACCGAGACCACCCAGGCCGAGGCCGCCCTGCGCGAAAGCGAGGGGCGCTTCCGCCTGATCGCGGAGAATTCGGGAGATGTCGTCGCCCTCTGCGACATGGACGGCACGCGGCGCTACGTCTCGCCCGCCGCCGCGCGTGTCCTGGGCTATCCGCCGGAGGCGCTGGTGGGCCGCAGGGTGATGGAGTTCGTCCACCCCGATGACCGCGACTGGGTGGAGGCCGCCGCCGCCGCCCTGCGCGGCGGGGAGCGCGACGCCTCGGCCACCTACCGCTTCCTGCGCCCGGACGGGAGCTGGCTCTGGGTCGATGTGCGCGCCCGCACCCATGGCCGCCCCGGCCAGGGCGCCGCCGGCTATGTGGCGGTGATGCGCGACGCCACCGAGGCCAAGATGGCCGAGGAGCGCCTGCTGGAGGCGCTGGAGCGGATGGAGGAAATGGCCACCACCGACGCGCTCACCGGCCTCGCCAACCGCCGCCGCTTCGAGGAGGCCCTGGCCCAGGAATGGCGCCGCTGCGCGCGCGAGGGGCAGCCGCTGTCCGTCCTCCTCCTCGATGCCGATCACTTCAAGAAGTTCAATGACCGCTACGGCCATCCGGCGGGGGATGAGTGCCTGCGCCTCGTGGCGCGCACCCTGTCCGGCGTCGCGCGGCGGCCGGGCGATGTGGCCGCCCGCCATGGCGGGGAGGAATTCGCCCTGCTGATGCCGCGCACCGATGCGCGCGGCGCTGTCCACCTGGCGGAGCGCGTCCGCGCCGGGGTGGAAAGCGCGGCGGTGCCGCATCTCGGCAATCCGCCGGCGGGGATCGTCACCGTCAGCATCGGGGTCGCCACGGTCTTTCCGGAGCCGGAAAGCGGGCCCGCGGTGCCGGGGCGGCTCTCCGCCCGCGATGCCCTGCTCTCCGCCGCCGATGGCGCGCTCTACGCGGCCAAGACCGGCGGGCGGAACCGGGTCTGCATGGCCAGTGGCGAGCACGGGCCGGGGGCGGGATAGCCCGGCCACGGGGTGCCCCCCTTGGTGCCCCCCCTTGGTACTCCCGGGGGGGGGGGCGGCCTTCACAGGGGCAGCGGGGCGTCGGTCTTGACCTCCTCCATCACGGCATAGGTGCGGGTTTCGCGCACACCGGGCAGGCCCAGCAGCACCTCGCCCAGGAAGCTGCGATAGGCGGCCATGTCACGCACCCGCGTCTTCACCAGATAGTCGAAGCCGCCCGCGACCATGTGGCATTCCAGCACCTCCGGCGCGCGGTTCACGGCGGCGGCGAAGCGGTCGAAATTCTCCGGCGTCGTCTTGTCCAGCAGCACCTCGACATAGACCAGCAGGCCGAAGCCCAGCCGCTGCGGGTCCACCCGCGCGCCGAAGCCGGTGACGATTTTTTCTTTCAGCAGGCGCCGCAGCCGCTCGCTGGTGGCGGCGGGGGAGAGGCCGATGCGCTCGGCCAGCTCCAGATTGGTGATCCGCCCCTCCTTTTGCAGAATGGAAAGGATCATACGGTCCGTGCGGTCGATCTCTTCCATGATCACGGCTATTTCCCTGTTTCGCCGGTTTTAATTCGGCAAAGCGGCGAAAAACAAGGTTCAGCTACGGAAAGCCCTTTCCTAGGCTTTGCTCCGGCAGGCTCCGCTGCCCCACTTCCGCGCCCCTCTGCCCGCCCCGCTGCCCGCCAGGACATCGCCATGACGTTCCTCTCCCCCGCCCATCCCTTCGGCGCCTTCGCCCGCGCGGTGAACCACCCGCAGCCGCCGCTGCGCGCCGCCATCACCGCCGCCACCCGCCGGGCGGAGACGGAATGCCTGCCGCCCCTGCTGGCCGCCGCCGCGCTCGACCCGGCGCGGGAGGAGGCGGCCACCGCCCTGGCGCGCCGCCTCGTCACCGCGCTGCGCGCCGCGGGGCCGGGCCAGGGCGGCGGCATGGAGCGGCTGGTGCAGGAATTCCCGCTCTCCAGCCAGGAGGGCGTGGCGCTGATGTGCCTGGCCGAGGCGCTGCTGCGCATCCCCGACACCGCCACGCGGGATGCGCTGATCCGCGACAAGATCGGCGGCGGCGCCTGGCACGCGGCGCGGGGGGGCGGGGCGCCGCTCTTCGTCCATGCGGCGGGCTGGGGGCTGCTGCTGACGGGGCGGCTGCTCTCCGCCCAGGAGGAGGCGGGGCTGGGCGCCGCGCTGACCCGCCTGCTCGCCCGCGCCGGGGAGCCCGCCATCCGCGCCGGCATGGCCTTCGCCATGCGCCGCATGGGGGAGCAGTTCGTCACCGGCCAGACCATCGGCGAGGCGCTGGCGCGCGCCCGGCCGCTGGAGGCGCGCGGCTTCCGCTATTCCTACGACATGCTGGGCGAGGCCGCCGCCACGGCGCAGGATGCCGCCCGCTACCTCGCCGATTACGAGGCCGCCATCCACGCCATCGGGCAGGCGGCGGCGGGGCGCGGCATCCTGGCCGGGCCGGGCATCTCGGTGAAGCTCTCCGCCCTGCATCCGCGCTACAGCCGGGCCCAGCGCGGGCGGGTGATGGCCGAGCTGCTGCCGCGCCTCATCCACCTTGCCACCCTGGCGCGGCGCTATGAGATCGGCCTCAACATCGACGCCGAGGAAACCGACCGGCTCGAACTCTCCCTCGACCTGCTGGAAGGACTCTGCCACGCACCTGGCCTCGCCGGGTGGAATGGCGTGGGCTTCGTCATCCAGGCCTATCAGCGCCGCGCGCCTTATGTGGTGGATTACGTCATCGACCTCGCCCGGCGCACGGGGCGGCGCATGATGGTGCGGCTGGTCAAGGGCGCCTACTGGGACAGCGAGATCAAGCGCGCCCAGGCCGACGGGCAGGCCGATTTCCCGGTCTTCACCCGCAAGATCCACACGGATGTCTCCTACCTCGCCTGTGCCCGGCGGCTGCTGGCGGCGCCCGATGCCGTCTTCCCGCAATTCGCCACGCACAATGCCCGCACCCTGGCCGCCATCCACGAGCTTGCCGGGCCGGAGGGCTACACCCCGGGCCAGTACGAGTTCCAATGCCTGCACGGCATGGGCGAGAGCCTGTATTCCGAGGTGGTCGGGCCGGAGAAGCTGGACCGGCCCTGCCGCATCTACGCCCCCGTCGGCACGCATGAGACGCTGCTGGCCTATCTGGTGCGGCGCCTGCTGGAGAACGGGGCGAATTCCTCCTTCGTCAACCGCATCCACGACCCGGCGGTGCCGGTGGAGGCCCTGGTGGCCGACCCGGTGGCCGAGGCCCGCGCGCTGCATCCGCATGGACTGCCGCATCCGCGCATCGCCGCGCCGCGCGCCCTGTTCGGCGCGGAGCGCCTGAACGCCGCCGGCGCGGAGCGCCTGAACTCCGCCGGCCTTGACCTCGCCGATGAGGACAGCCTCGCCAGCCTCGCCGCCACGCTGCGCGAGAATGCCGGGCCGCTGCATGCCACGCCCCTGCCGCATGAGGGCGGCGGCACCGCCCGCCCGCTGCCCAACCCGGCGGTGCCGGAGGATTTTGTCGGTGATGTGGTGGAGGCCACGCCGGAGGTGGTGCAGGCCGCCCTGGCCCGCGCCGCCGCCGCCGCCCCCGGCTGGGCCGCGACCCCGCCCGCCGCCCGCGCTGATCTGCTGGAGCGCGCCGCCGCGCTGATGGAGGCGCGCCTGCCCGCCCTGCTCGGCCCCATCCTGCGCGAGGCCGGCAAGACCCTGCCCAATGCCGTGGGCGAGGTGCGGGAGGCGGTGGACTTCCTGCGCTACTACGCCGTGCAGGCGCGCGGGCTGGCGGGCACGCGCCCGCTCGGCCCCATCGCCTGCATCTCGCCCTGGAACTTCCCGCTGGCCATCTTCACGGGCCATGTGGCGGCGGCGCTGGCGGCGGGCAACACCGTGCTGGCCAAGCCCGCCGAGGAAACCCCGCTGACCGCCAGCCTCGCCACCCGCCTGCTGCATGAGGCCGGGGTGCCGGAGGCGGTGCTGCAACTCCTGCCCGGCGATGGCGCGGTGGGCGCCGCGCTGGTCGCCGATGCGCGGGTGGAGGGGGTGATGTTCACCGGCTCCACCGAGGTGGCGCGGCTGATCCAGCGCCAGCTCGCCGGGCGCCGCGGGAGCCGTGGCCACCCCGTGCCGCTGGTGGCCGAGACGGGCGGGCAGAACGCCCTGGTGGTGGACAGTTCCGCCCTGCCGGAGCAGGTGGTGGCCGATGTCCTCGCCTCCGCCTTCGACAGCGCGGGGCAGCGCTGTTCCGCCCTGCGCATCCTCTGCCTGCAGGAGGAAGGGGCGGAGCGCATCCTGGCCATGCTGAAGGGTGCCATGGCCGAACTGTCCGTGGGCGACCCGGCTTTGCTCTCCACCGATATCGGCCCCGTCATCTCCGCCCCGGCGCGGGAGGGCATCCTGGCCCATATCGCGGCGATGCGGGCGCGCGGCTGCGCCATCCATGCCGCGCCGCTGCCGGCGGACCTGCCGGGCGGGCATTTCGTCGCCCCCACCCTGGTGGAGATCGACGACATCGCCGCCCTGCCCGGCGAGGTCTTCGGCCCCGTGCTGCATGTGCTGCGCTTCCGGCGCGAGGCGATGCCCGCCCTGATGCGCGCCATCAACGCCACGGGCTATGGCCTGACCTTCGGCGTGCATTCGCGGCTGGAGGCGACCATCGGCCGGCTCTGCGCCGCCTCGGGCGCGGGCAATCTCTATGTCAACCGCAACATGATCGGCGCGGTGGTGGGGGTGCAGCCCTTTGGCGGGCACGGCCTTTCCGGCACGGGGCCGAAGGCGGGCGGGCCGCTCTACCTGCGCCGCCTGCTGGCCGAGGCCCCCGCCGCCCCCGCCTTGCCGCCTGCTCCCCTGCCGCCCGCCGCCACGGCGCTGCTCGGCTGGCTGCGCGCGCGGGGCGAGACCGCCCTGGCCGAGGCCTGCGCCCGGCAGGCGGAGGCCGCGCGGGCCGGGCTGGAGATCGAACTGCCCGGCCCGGTGGGGGAGCGCAACCTCTACCGGCTGGAGCCGCGCGGGCGGCTGCTCTGCCATGCCGACAGCCGGGAGGCGCTGCTGCTGCAACTGGCCGCCTGCCTCTCCACCGGCAACCAGGCCGTGCCGGACCCGGCGGCCCTGGCGCCGCTGCCGCCGGACCTGCCCGCCTCTGTCACCGCCGGCCTCGCCGCGCCGGGGGCGCCTTGCGATGCGGTGCTGTTCTCTGGCGGGGAAGCCGCGCTGCTGGCGCTGCAACAGGCCGTCGCCGCGCAGGACGGCATGATCCGCCCGGTGCTGACCGCGCGCGGCGGGGTCTATCCGGTGGAAATGCTGCTGCGCGAGCGCAGCCTCAGCATCAACACCGCCGCCGCCGGCGGCAATGCCGCGCTGATGACGCTCTGAGGGGGTCTTGAGAGGGGCTTCGCCCCTCTCAAACTCTCCCCACCAAAGGCCTGAGGCCTTTGGAAACCCATCTGAAGGCGGGTGCAGGGGACCCTGTCCCCTGCTGGGGGAGTTTGAGGGGGCAAAGCCCCCTCAATCCAGGCGGATATTGGCCCGGCGTGCCACCTCGCCCCAGCGCTGCGTCTCGCTGGCGACGAAGGCGCGGAATTCCTCGGAGGTGTTGCCCACCGGGGTGATGCCGAGTTCCTGGAAGCGCTGCGCCACGGCGGGGCTGCGCAGCGCCGCCACGGCCTCGCGGTTCAGCCGTGCCACGATTTCCGGCGGCGTCGCGGCGGGGGCGAAAAGCCCGTGCCAGGACAGGCTCTCGAAGCCTGGCACCGTCTCCGCGATGGTCGGCACATCCGGCGCCGCCGGGCTGCGCGTCAGCGAGGTGACGCCGAGGATGCGCAGCTTGCCATCCTTGGCAAAGGGCCAGACGGAGGAGAAATTGTCAAAGGCGATGGACAATTCGCCGCCCAGCAGCGCCGTCATGATCTGGCCGCTGCCGCGATAGGGCACATGCTCCATCGCCGTGCCGGTGCGCTGCGTGAACAGCGAGCCGGCCAGATGCACCGAGGTGCCGACGCCGGAGGAGCCGAAATTGTAGTGCCCCGGCCGTTCCTTCAGCAGCCCGATCAGCTCCGCCACATTGCGCGCGGGCATGTCGTTGGCGACGGCCAGCGCGTTGGGCTGCGCCGCGAGCTGTGTGATCGGCGCGAAATCGCGCAGATTGTCATAGGGCATGCGGGCGAAGATCGCCGGGTTGATCGCATGGCTGCTGATGGTGCCGAGGCAGATGGTATAGCCATCCGGCGTGGCGCGGGCGCAGGCCTCGCTGCCGATATTGCCGCCGGCGCCGGGGCGGCTCTCGATCACCAGCGGCTGGCCCAGCGTCTGGCTCATCTGCTGCCCGACCAGCCGGGCCACCGTGTCCGAGGTGCCGGCGGAGAAGGGGACGATCACGCGGATCGGCTGCGACGGATAGGCCCTCTGCCCCTGGGCCTGGGCGGCGGGGGCGAAGGCGAGGGGGGCGGCGAGCGGCAGCAGCGCCCCCGCGGCCAGCAGGGCGCGGCGGAACATCCTTGTCATCGTTATCCTCCCGGCGGGCTTGATGCCCGCCTTGGTCAAGATGGCCAGCGGCCCAGGGGCCTACCTTTGGGCCTCCCCCGGCGGCTGCTGGCGAAACTCAGCGCCGCGCGCGGGCGGGCGCCGCCTCGGGGAAGGCGACGGCGAGGGAGCGCAGGGCATGGGCGCGCATCCGCTCCTCCGCCACGACCTCATCCCCGGCAGCGACGGCGTCCAGGATGGCGGCATGTTCGGCGAGGGCGAGGCGCGGCTGGCCATCATCGGCGGCCAGGACGCGGGCGCGCCCGATATGGTCATAGGCGCGCAGCGCCTGCAGCCCGCGCGCCAGCACGTCATTGTCGCTGATGGCGAGCAGCGCGGTGTGGAAGGCCTCGTTGGCGAGGCGCAGCGCGGCGGCGTCGCCGGCCTCGGTCGCGGCGCGCATGGCGGCCAGGCGCTCGCGCAGGACGCGCAGATCCTCCGGCGTGGCGTGGCGCGCGGCGAAGCCCGCGGCCACCCCCTCCAGCGCCGCGCGGATGCGGCCCATCTCGGCCAGCCGCGCGCGCGGCTGGGGCGTGACGGCGGAGCCGCTGCGCGGGCGGGTTTCCACGAGGCCCTCGGCTTCCAGCCGCCGCATCGCCTCCCGCACCGGCTGGGCGGAGACGCCGAGAGCCCCGGCCAGCCCGCGCTCCGAGAGGCGGTAGCCCGGCGGCAGGAGCCCGGTGGCGATGGCCTCCCGCAGCACCACATGCACCCGCTCCGCCAGGGGGCGGGCATCCTCCGGCAGAGGCGGCAGCGCGGGTGGGGCGAGGAGCGTGGCCATGGTCATCTGCAATAGCAGATGGGGCGCGCGGGCCGCAAGGAGGGTTCTCGGCAGGCGGAATTCCGCCGGTTATTTTTTCTGTTGAGAAAATTTATTCGAAATTTATATTTTAAATAATTATAAATCTGAATTTTTGATTAATAAATCAATTAAAAATTTCAGAAATTTACAACAGCAATGATGGAATAAAAAATTCTCTCTCTCGACCCAAAGACATTCTTGCTGCGGCGCAGCATCATGGCTTCACGCGTTCATGTGAAAAAATGTGAAGGCTGACCCTTTTCCCCCGCCCTGCCGGGGCGTAAAAGCGCGCCATAGCCGCTTCCGGCACAGATCTTAACATCACGGCGGGGCCCATGGCGTCTTCCAACGGCTTCCATGTTTGTGTCATCGGCCTTGGCTCGATGGGGATGGGCGCGGCCCGCTCCTGCATCGCGGCCGGGCTGCAGACCTATGGCGTGGACCTCAACCCGGCGGCGCGCGACGCGCTGCGCGAGGCCGGCGCGGTCGAGGTCGGCACCGATGCCGGCGCCTTCGCCGACAGGCTCGATGCCGTGCTGCTGCTGCTCGTCAACGCCGCGCAGTGCCGCGCCGTGCTGTTCGGCGAGAATGGGCTGGCCGCGAAGCTGCGCCCCGGCACGGGCGTCATGGTCTCCTCCACCATCGCTGTCGCCGACGCGAAGGAGATCGAGAAGGGCCTGTCAGAACGCGGCCTGCTGATGCTCGACGCTCCCGTCTCCGGCGGCGCCGCCAAGGCCGCCGCCGGGCAGATGACGGTGATGGCCGCCGGCCCGCGCGCCGCCTTCGACCGCCTGCGCCCCGTGCTCGATGCCGTGGCCGGCAAGGTCTACGAGATCGGTGAGACGGCTGGCCTCGGCGCCACGGTGAAGATCATCCACCAGCTTCTCGCCGGCGTGCATATCGCGGCGGGCGCGGAGGCGATGGCGCTGGCCGCCCGCGCCAGCATCCCGCTCGACCTGATGTATGACGTCGTCACCAACGCCGCCGGCAACAGCTGGATGTTCGAGAACCGCATGAAGCATGTGGTCGATGGCGACTACACGCCGCGCTCGGCGGTGGACATCTTCGTCAAGGACCTGCGCCTGGTGACGGAGACGGGCCTCTCGCTCAACTTCCCGCTGCCGCTGGCCACCACGGCCTACAGCATGTTCGCCAATGCCAGCAATGCCGGCTATGGCAAGCTCGACGACGCGGCGGTGATCAAGAGCTTCGCCGGCATCCGCCTCCCCGGCGACGAGGAGGGCCAGTGATGGCCGCGCAGGGCTTCCGCCTCGGCGTCATCGCCGACGATTTCACCGGCGCCACCGACATCGCCGGCTTCCTTGTCGCCAACGGGCTGCGCACCATCCAGCTCAACGACGTGCCGGACGCCGCCCTGCAGGTCGAGGCGGATGCCGTCGTCATCAGCCTGAAGACGCGCTCCTGCGACCCGGCCGAGGCGGTGCGCCAGAGCCTCGCCGCGCTGGACTGGCTGCGCGCGCGCCAGTGCCAGCAGTTCTTCTTCAAGTACTGCTCGACCTTCGACAGCACGCCGCGCGGCAATATCGGCCCGGTGACGGATGCGCTGCTCGCTGCCCTCGGGCAGGATTTCACGGTGATCTGCCCGGTGCTGCCGGTGAATGGCCGCACCATCTATTGCGGGCACCTCTTCGTGAATGGCGTGCCGCTCGACGAATCCGGCATGCGCCACCACCCCGTCACGCCGATGACGGACAGCAGCATCATGCGCCTGATGGAAGCCCAGGCCCAGGGCAAGGCCGGCAATGTGCCCGCCCAGGTGCTGGACCAGGGCGTCGAGGCCGTGCGCGCCGCCCTCGCCGCGCTGAAGGCGCAGGGCGTGCGCTACGCCGTGCTCGACGCGCTGAACGACCGCCACCTGGAGGTGATGGGCCAGGCCGTGGCCGACATGCCGCTGGTCACCGGCGGCTCGGGCCTCGCCGATGGCATGGCGCGCGCCTGGACCTCGCTGCATGGCGAGGCCGGTGCCGCCGCCGCCGCCGGCCGCCCGCCCAAGGGCCGCGCCGTGGTGATCTCCGGCTCCTGCTCGCAGATGACGAATGCACAGGTCGCCGCCTATCGCGCCGCTGCGCCCTCGCTGCTGGTCGAGGTGGAGCGCTGCATCGCCGAACCCGGCTATGCACAGGAACTCGCCGCCTGGGTCGAGGCGCAGGAGGAGTCCGCCCTGGCGCCCCTCGTCTTCGCCACCACCGACCCGGCGCAACTGAAAAAAATCCAGGAGCGCTTCGGCGCGGCGGAAGCCAGCACGGCGGTCGAGCATGTCTTCGGCGAAGTGGCGAAGCTGCTGCGCCAGCGCGGCTTCGACCAGTTCATCGTCGCCGGCGGCGAGACTTCCGGCGTCGTCACCCAGTCCCTCGGCATTCGCGGCTTCCATATCGGGCCGCAGATCGCGCCGGGCGTGCCCTGGGTGCGCGCGGTGGAAATGCCGGTGTCCCTGGCCCTGAAATCGGGCAATTTCGGTGCCGAGCGCTTCTTCTTCGAGGCGCAGGAGATGGCCGGCTGAGCCGGCCCCACAGGAAAGCTGGAGGAGACACCATGCCGCGTTTCGCCGCCAACCTCTCGATGATGTTCACCGAGGTCCCCTTCCTCGACCGCTTCGCGCGCGCCGCGGCGGCGGGCTTCGGGGCCGTGGAATTTCTTTTCCCGTATGATCATCCGCCCGAGGTCGTGGCCGAGAAGCTGAAGAGCAACGGCCTGACCCAGGCCCTCTTCAACATGCCGCCGGGCGACTGGGCGGCGGGCGAGCGCGGCATGGCCGCCATCCCCGGGCGCGAGCAGGAGTTCCGCGACAACCTCGCCATCGCCCTGCGCTATGCCCAGGCGCTGGGCTGCACGACGCTGCACGCCATGTCCGGCATCACCACCGGGCTGGACCGCGCCGCCTGCGAGGCCAGCTTCGTCGAGAATTTCCGCTACGCGGCGGATTTCCTCGCGCCGCACGGCATCACCGTGCTGGTGGAGCCGATCAACAGCCGCAACATGCCGGGCTATTTCATCGCCCACCAGCTGGAGGCCGTGGCGCTGGTCGAACGCGTCGGCCGCCCGAATGTCGCGGTGCAGCTCGACCTCTATCACGCGCAGATCATGGATGGCGACCTCAGCAAGCTCATCGAGAAGATGAGCGGCAAGTTCGCCCATGTGCAGATCGCCTCCGTCCCCGACCGGCACGAGCCGGATGAGGGCGAGCTGAACTACCCGCACCTCTACGCCGTGCTCGACCGCGCCGGCTACCAGGGCTGGATCGGCTGCGAATACAATCCGCGCGGCGAGACCGAGGCGGGCCTCGGCTGGTTCGCCCCCTACAAGGCCCGCTGAGCCTCGCCATGATCCCCGCCGAGCGTCATGCCCTGATCCTCGCGCGCCTCGCCGAGCGCGGCGTGATGAGCATCATGGCGCTGAAAGAGATGCTCGGCGTTTCGCATATGACGGTGCGGCGCGACCTGCAGCAGCTGGAGCGCGAGGGCCGCGTCAGCTCCGTCGCCGGCGGGGTGCGCCTGCCGGAGAAGATCGGCAGCGAGCCCTCCCACCGCACCAAGGCCACCCTCTCCCATGCGGAGAAGGTGGCCATCGGGCGCATCGCCGCCGCCATGGTGGGGCCGGGCGAGGTCATCTATCTCGATGCCGGCACCACCACCCTCGAAATCGCCCACTGCCTCGCCGGGCGTGATGACATCACCGTCGTCACCAACGACTTCGTCATCGCCGCCTTCCTCTCGCGTGAGGCGCATTGCCGGCTCTTCCACACCGGCGGGCAGGTGGAGCGCGAGAACCGCTCCTGCGTCGGCGAGCCCGCGGCGCAGGCCATCCGGCGCTTCAATTTCGATATCGCCTTCATCTCCACCTCCTCCTTCGGTCTGCGCGGAATCTCGACGCCGTCGGAGAACAAGGTGGCGGTGAAGCAGGCCGTCGCGCAGAGCGCGGCGCGCAGCGTGCTCGTCACCGACAGCAGCAAATACGGCAAGATCGGCGCCTTCAACACGGTGCCGCTCGAATCCCTGTCCGCCATCGTCACCGATGCCGGCCTGCCGGAGGATGTGCGCGACGCCATCCTCCGCCGGGGTATCGCGCTGCACATCGCGCAGCCCGAGGCCGGCTCCGAGGAGGAAACCGCATGAAGATCATCGTCACCGGCGGCGCCGGCTTCCTGGGCAGCCGCCTGATCCGCGCCCTGCTGGCGCGCGGCGCCTCCATCCCCGGCCTGCCCGCCTTCGACGCCATCGTCTCGGTCGATCTCGCCCCTTGCCCGGTGCAGGATGCGCGCGTCTCCTCCGTCGTGGGCGACATCGCCGATCCCGCCCTGCTGGCGCGGGTGGTGACGGCGGACACCGCCGCCATCTACCACCTCGCAGCCGTCGTCAGCGGCCAGGCCGAGGCCGAGTTCGAGGTGGGCATGCGCGTCAACCTCGACGGCACGCGCGCCCTGCTGGACGCCGCGCGCGCCACGGGCGCGGCGCCGCGCTTCGTCTTCGCCAGCTCCCTGGCGGTCTTCGGCGGCCCGATGCCGGCGGTGGTGCCGGAGGATCTCGCGCTGCTGCCGCAATCCTCCTATGGCGCGCAGAAGGCGATCGGCGAGCTGCTGGTCAACGACTATGCACGCAAGGGCTTCGTCGATGGCCGCGTCTGCCGCCTGCCCACCATCGTGGTGCGCCCCGGCAAGCCGAACGCCGCCGCCTCCTCCTTCGCCAGCGGCATCATCCGCGAGCCGCTCGGCGGCCAGCCCGCCAACTGCCCGGTGCCGCAGGAGACCCGCATGTGGCTCTCCTCCCCCAACGCGGTGATCGATAACCTGCTGCACGCCATCGCCGTCGATGGCGCCCGGCTCGAAGGCCGCCGCACGCTGAACCTGCCCGGCATCAGCGTCACCGTCGCCGACATGCTGGCCAGCCTGGAGCGCGTCGGCGGCGCCGCGGCGCGTGCCCTCGTCAGCCATGAGCATGAGGAGCGCATCGCCCGCATCGTCTGCTCCTGGCCGGGCGATTTCGATGTCAGCCGCCCGCTCGCCCTCGGCTTCACCCGCGATGGCGACTTCGATTCCGTCGTGCGCCAGTACAGGGACGAGTTCGCCGGCTGAGCCGGCGGCACGCCCACCAGATCCTGCCCGCAGCCCCCTGCCCGGAGCTTCCCCCATGACCGAGTCCGAGCTGCGCGACCTGCTGGTCGAGCTTGGCGCCAGCCTTTTCGCCCGCGGCTATTCCGTCGGCAGCGCCGGCAATATCAGCGTCCGCCTGCCCGATGGCTACCTGATGACGCCGACCAATTCCTGCCTCGGCCGGCTGCAGGCGGCGCGCATCAGCAAGCTCGACGCGGCGTGGAACCATGTCGGCGGCGACAAGCCCTCGAAGGAAGTCTTCATGCACCGCGCGGTGCTCACGGCGCGCCCCGAGGCGGGCGCTGTCGTGCACCTGCATTCGACTTACGCCACGGCGATCGGCTGCCTCGCCGCGCCGGGCGAAACCGCGCCCATCCCGCCGCTGACGCCCTACTTCGTCATGCGGGTTGGCCGCACCCTGCCGGTCATCCCCTACTACCGCCCCGGCGACGCGGCGATGGAGCGGGACATCCACGAGGCGGCGCGAGAGGCACGCGCCGTGCTGCTGGCCAACCACGGCCCCGTCGTGTCCGGCAAGACCCTGCTCGATGCCGTCTACGCGGCCGAGGAACTCGAGGAATCCGCCCGTCTCGCCCTGATGCTGCGCGGCCAGCCCGCGCGGCCGCTGAGCCCGGCGCAGGTCGACGACCTGCTGAACACCTTCGGCTGAAACAGCCACGCAACGAGGCGGCTTCGGCGCCGCCTCCAACGGAGTGAAACGATGAGCCTCTCCACCGACGCCGCCGCGACGGCGGTGCCGGCCGCCGCGGAAGACAGCATCTACCGCAAGGTGGCCTTCCGCATCATGCCGCTGCTGATCGTCTGCTACGTCATCGCCTACCTGGACCGCGTCAATGTCGGCTTCGCCAAGCTGCAGATGTCGCAGGACCTGGGCTTCAGCGAGACGGTCTTCGGCCTCGGCGCCGGCATCTTCTTCCTCGGCTACTTCTTCTTCGAGGTGCCGAGCAACATCATCCTGCACCGCGTCGGCGCGCGCGTCTGGATGGCCCGCATCATGATCACCTGGGGCATCCTCTCGGCGCTCTTCATGTTCGTCGAGAATGCCTGGCAGTTCTACGTGCTGCGCTTCCTGCTTGGCCTCGCCGAGGCGGGCTTCTACCCGGGCGTCATCCTCTACCTGACCTACTGGTTCCCCTCCAGCCGCCGCGCCAAGATGTTCGCCATCTTCCAGGCGGGCAGCCCGGCCGCCGGCATCTTCGGCAACCCGCTCTCCGGCTGGATCATGCAGAACTTCAACGGCACCAATGGCTGGGCCGGCTGGCAGTGGATGTTCCTGCTCGAAGCCATCCCCGCCGTCGTGCTCGGCATCGTCGTGCTCGCCTATCTCGACAACAGCGTGAAGGGTGCCAAGTGGCTGGCCCATGAGGAGAAGACCCTCCTCGCCGCCAACATCGCCGCCGACACCAAGGGCAAGAGCGAGAGCCACTCGCTGCGCGAGATCCTGGCCGAGCCGCGCGTGTGGCTGATGTGCCTCATCTACTTCAGCTTCGTCATGGGCCAGTACGGCCTCACCTTCTGGCTGCCGACGCTGGTGAAGGCCTCGGGCGTGACCGGTGACTTCAACATCGGCCTGCTCAGCGCCATCCCCTTCATCTGCGCCATCGTCGCCATGATCGTCTTCAGCCGCAGCGCCGATGCGCGGCGCGAGCGCCGCTGGCACCTCGTGGTTCCGGCCATGATCGGCACCGTGGGCTTCGTGGTGGCGGCCACCGCCTCCAGCACCACCGTCGCCATCATCTTCCTCTCGCTCGCCGCCGCCGGCGTGCTGGCCTGCGCCCCGCTCTTCTGGTCGCTGCCCACCGCCTTCCTCAGCGGCGGCGCCGCGGCCGCCGGCATCGCCATGATCAACTCGGTCGCCAATCTCGCGGGCTTCGCCAGCCCCTACCTGATCGGCACCCTGCGCGACATGACGGGCTCCTCCGCCATCGGCATGTATGTGCTGGCCGGCTTCCTCGTGCTCGGCGCTGTTCTGGTGCTCAGCGTGCCGGCCAAGCTGGTCAACCGCTGAAACGCAACCGGGAGGGCTCGCGCCCTCCCGGACCCCGCGGCCACGCTCTCAGCGCCTCCTCACCGCATCGGCAGTGCGTAGAGCAGGCCGCCCTTGTTCCAGAGTTCGTTCGGGCCGCGCGGCAGGCCCACCGGTGTCTCCGGCCCCATCGTCCGCTCATAGATCTCGCCATAATTGCCGACGGTGCGGATGGCGTTGTAGGCCCACAGCGCATCGAGCTTCAGCGACTGGCCGAGCTCCGGCGTCACGCCCAGCAGGCGGCGCGTATTGGCATTGGTGCTGCCCTGCCGCTGCTGCTCGGCATTGGCGCGCGTCACGCCCTGCTCCTCCGCCTCGATCAGCGCCGTGGTGTACCAGCGCACGATGTCCAGCCAATTGTCATCGCCACGCCGCACATAGGCGCCATAAGGCTCCTTCGAGAAGCGCTCCGGCAGCACCGTCCACTCCGCCGGGTGCGCGAGGGAGGAACGTGTCGCGGCCAGCTGCGAGGCATCGCTGCCAAAGGCATCGCAGCGCCCGGCCTGGAGCGCCGCCGCCGCCTGGTCGATCCGCTCGAACACCACCGGCTGGAAAGGCGCGCCGATGCTGCGGAAGTAATCCGCCGTCACCTGCTCGTTGGTGGTGCCCTGGATCAGGCAGATGGTGGAGCCGCGCAGCTCGGCCACGCGCTGGATCTTCGCGTCGCTGCGCACCAGGAAGCCGTGGCCGTCATAGAAATAAGTCACGCTGTGGCGCAGGCCCAGCGTGGTGTCGCGCAGCATCGTCATGGTCGAGGTGCGGAACAGCACGTCGATCTCCCCCGACCCCAGCGCCGTGAAGCGCGTGGAGGAGGAGAGCGGCACCAGCCGCAGCTTCGCCGGGTCGTTGAAAATGGCGGCGGCCAGGCCGCGGCACAGCTCGACATCGAGCCCCTGCCACACCCCTCGCGAATCCGGCAGCGCGAAGCCCGCCACGCCGGTATGGATGCCGCAGACCAGTTGCCCGCGCGCCCGCACCGCATCCAGCGTCGGGCTGGCCGGCGTCTGCGCCTGCGCCGCAGGCAGGAAGGCCGCGCCGAGCAAGGCGCAGGCCGCGGCCAGCGTGGCCTTGAAGCCCCGTGTCCTCATCATCGTCTCCCGTTGGTGAAATCTCCCGGTGGAATGGTCGCCATTCGCAACGGGAGATGTCAATCGGAAGCGAGGGATCTTTTTACAGCAAGAGATTCATCTTCTTTTTCTAAAGAAAAAGAAGCTTTTTTTCAGGCTGCCGCCGTCTCCCGTCAAGGCGGGACGCCAAACTGAAAAAAGATTTTTTGGTTCTTTTTTTCAAAAAAGAACATTCTTCCTATTCTCCGGCCAGCGCCAGTTCATGGTGCAGTCCGTTCCGGTCGAACCAGGGGTTGTAATAGGGGTCACCCTGGAGCGCGGCGCTCCAGCGCAGGCGCATCCACCCGTGCTCCCGGGCGAAGGCGGCGCGGCGGGCCCGCGTGTCGTCACGCCCGCGCGAGACGCTTTCATGGTGCACCAGCTCGGCGAAGGGGGTGACGATGTTGCGCAGCCCCCGCGCCCGCAGCTTCAGGCAGAGATCGACATCGTTGAAGGCCACCGGCAGGTGCCGCGCCTCCAGCCCGCCCACCGCCTCGAAATGCGCCCGCCGCAGCATCAGGCAGGCGCCGGTGACGGCGGAGACGCTGCGCAGCAGCGCGAGCGAGCCCCAATACCCCGTCTCCTGCCGGGGCGAGAACACGGAGAGATGCCCGGCCACGCCGCCGGTGCCCAGCACCACCCCGGCATGCTGCACCCGCCCATTGGGATAGAGCAGCCGGGCCCCGACGGCGCCGATCCCCGGCCGCAGCGCCTGGCTCACCATCTCGGCCAGCCAGCCGCGGTGCAGCACCTCGATATCGTTGTTGAGCAGCAGCAGCAGCAGCTCGCCCCTGGCATGGCGCGCCGCCTCGTTGTTCAGGGCGGAGTAGTTGAAAGGCCCCGGCATGGGCAGGATGGTGACGCGCGGATCCGCCGCCAGCCGCGCGAAGAGGCGGAGGGTCGCGGCCTCGCTGCTGCCATTGTCGGCGATGAGGAGCTGGAGCGCGGGCCAGTCGGTGCGGTTCAGCAGCCCGTCGAGGCAGCGTTCCAGCAGCCCGGCGCGGTCGCGCGTCGGGATGATGACGCTGACCAGCGGCGCCGGCTCGGGCACGGGGCGGCGGATGCGGTGCCACATCGGCGCGGCCGGGGCGGGCAGCACCTCCCCCGCCTCGCCGCGCGCCGCCAGCGCCTCGGCCACGGCGCGGCGGGAGGCGGCCTCGCAGCGCGCCGCCGCCGTCTCGGAGAAGCTGGCCACCACGCCGCCGCGCCGCCAGTGGTAGAGGATGCCGGGCACGTGCTGCACCTGCTCCGGCCGCAGCAGGGTGGTGGCGCGCAGGGCCAGGTCATGGTCCTGGCTGCCCTCCAGCCCCTCCCGCAGCCCGCCCAGGCGCTCCAGCAGGCTGCGGCGATAGACCGTCAGGTGGTTGAAGTAATTCTGCGCCAGCAGCAGGTCCGGGTCATAATCCGGCTTGAAATAGGGCGCGTGGCGGCGGCCCTGCGCGTCGATCTTGTCCTCGTCGGTGTAGAGCAGCTCCGCCTCGGGGTGTTCCTGCAGCCGGGCGACGATTTCCAGCAGCGCGTGCTCGGCCAGCAGGTCGTCATGGTCGAGCAGGGCGATGAACTCGCCGCGCGCGAGGCCGAGCGCGCTGTTGGTGGCGGCGGCGATATGCCCGTTGCTCTCCCGCCGCACCCAGCGGATGCGCCGGTCCAGCGCCGCCTCCTCGGCCAGCACGCGCGCCACCTCGCCGGAGGGGGAGGCGTCATCGGCCACGCACAGCTCCCATTCCGGGTAGAGCTGCCCCTTCACCGAGGCGATGGCCTGGCGCAGCAGCAGCGGCGGCGTCTCATAGGCCGGCATGACGATGGAGATGAGCGGCCGGTAGCGGAAGCCGGCGGCGCGGGCGCGCAGGGCCACGCGGGCAGCGGCATCGCGCGTGTCGCACCGGGCGATCCAGCGCTGATAGGTCAGGCGGTCCCGCGCCCGCGCCAGGGCCGGGTTGGCCACCAGGAAGCGGTTGATCCAGGGCAGGGCCGGGCGCAGCACCGTGCGCAGGCCGCGCTTCAGCGCCGGGTGGCGGATGACGAAGCCGTGCAGCCCGGCCGCGCCCCGCGCGGCGGCGCCGAGCAGCACCGCCCGCAAGGGGCGGGAGGCGGGGGTGGCCGGGCGGGAGGCGCTGGGCAGGGCCGTGGTGGTCATGGGAGGCACTTTCGGGGGGAAGTCCGGGGCCGGGGGGCAGTCCGGGGGGAAGGCGCAGGCACGGGGGGCGGGGATGGCCGGGTGGTGGGGGGTGTCAGGGCGGCGGCAGGTCCAGCCCGGCCACGGTCCAGCCTTCCTCCCGCGTCAGCCAGACGCGCCCCTGGTGCAGGGCGGCGAGGTCGTGCATCAGCGCCATGCCCTCGCCGCGCTGCCCGGCGATGCGCTCCGGCTCCGGCGGGCCCCAGCCATCGTCACGGACGCGCAGCCGCAGCCCGCCGCTGATGCCACAGAGTTCCACGCGCAGATGGCCGCGCAGCCGGGCGTGCAGCCCGTGGCGGATGGCATTGGCCAGCATCTCCTGCGCCACGCGCAGGGCCGCGAGGTGCAGGGCGGGGGAGCTTTCCTCCCCTTCGGCCACGACCTCCAGCGTGATCTCCTGACCCGGCGCGGCCAGGGCGCGCAGCACGTGGCGGCCGAGGCGCTCCAGCCGGTCGCGCATCCGCCCCGGATTCTGGGTCAGGCCGAAGAGGGCGTCCGAAATCGCCATGGTGGACTGGATGCGGCGTTCCAGCGCCTCGGCCAGGGCGCGCGCCTCGGGGGCGGTCGCGTCATCGGCCAGGGTCCAGAGGTCGCAGAGGATGCGCTGCCAGGTGTTGGCCGTCTGGTGGCGCAGCTGGCGCAGGCTGAGCTGCTCTTCCGCCGGGGCGGGCCGGGGGGGCCAGGCGGGCGGTGTGCGCCCGGCCACGCGGTGGGCGGACCGGCGGGGCAGGTCTGCGGCGGCGGGGCCGGGGCGGGGGAGCGGCATGGGGGAGACAATCCCGGAGGGGGTCGGCATGCGGATTTTATGCGTGGGAAAAAATCCCACGTCAACCGATCAAACCCGGCTGCTTTCCCCCGGGGCCCATGCTATCGCTGGTGTGAAGCCCCGCAGGACCGCCTTGCCCGACCGCCTTCCTCCCCCGCCGCCCGCTGCCTCGCTGCTGCGCCCCCTGGCGCGGCTGCTGCGCCCGCTGCTGCGGTTGCTGATCCGCAGCGGCGTGACCTATCCGCTCTTCGCGGAGCTGGCGCGTGGCCTCTATGTCGAGCTGGCGGCGGAGATGCTGAGCGCGCCGGGCGCGCGCACCGACAGCCGGCTGAGCCTGCTGACGGGGGTGCACCGCAAGGAGATCCGGCGCCTGCGCGAGCTGGGCGATGCCCCGGCGGAGGTGCCGCCGGTGGTGACGCTGGGCAGCCAGATCATCGCCCGCTGGCTGGGCCTGCCGGAGTATACGGGGCCGGATGGCGCCCCCCTGCCCCTGCCGCGCGCCGCCGCGCCGGGGGAGCCTTCCTTCGAGGCGCTGGTGGCCGGCGTGACCAGCGATGTCCGCCCGCGCAGCGTGCTGGATGAATGGCTGGAACAGGGCCTTGTGGAGCTGGACGCGGCGGACCGCGTGGCGCTCAACAGCGCCGCCTTCCTGCCCCGGCCGGGCACGGAGGAGCAGCTCTACTACTTCGCCCGCAACCTGCATGACCACATCGCCGCCGCGGCGGCCAATGTGGCCGGGGCGGGCGCGCCCTTCCTGGAACGCGCGGTGCATTACGACCGCCTGCCCCTGCCGGTGGCCGAGCGGATGGAGGCGATGGGCCGCGAGGCGGCGATGCGCCTGCTGATCGAGATCAACCGCGCCGCCCTGGCCATGCTGGAGGAGGCGGGCGAGGCGGCGCCCGGCACGCCGACGCGGCGGGTCAATCTCGGCGTCTATCTCTATGCGGAGGATGAGCGGGCCGGGCAGGCGCCGGCGGAGGCCGGGCCATGAGCCAGCGGCCGCGCCGGTCATCGGGCGGGGGCGGCGCCGGGCAGCGGGGAGAGGCGGGGCGGGGGCGGCGGCTGCCGGCGCTGCTGCTGGCCGCGCTGCTGCTCAGCCAGTGCGCGCCGCCGCCGCCCCCTCCTTCCCCTTCCCCTTCCCCTTCCCCTTCCCCCACTCCGCCCGCGGCGGCGGCGGCGGGCGGCCCCGCCCTTTGCCGCATCGGCGCCGATGATGGCCCGCCGGAGGCGGCGGCGCGGCTGGCCGACCGTGGCATCGGCGGCACCGGCATCAGCGGCGAGGAGGGCGGTGACCGCGGCATTGGCGGCACGGGCATCAACAGCACCGGCATCAGCACCACGGGCATCATCGGCGTCGTCACCGGCTTCGCCAGCATCTGCGTGGGCGGGCTGGAGGTCGGCTATGACTCGGGGCAGGCGCCGGAGATGGATGGCTTCCTGCCCGCGCCGCTGCCGCTGCGCGCCGGGCAGGTGGTGGTGATCGAGGCCGGCGGGCCGGAGGAGGCGTTGCGGGCGCGCAGCGTCGCGCTGCGCTTTGAGCTGGTCGGGCCGGTGGAGCGCGCCGCTGATGGCCAGGGCCTGCGGGTGGCCGGGCAGGAGGTGGCCTTCGAGCCGGGCCTGCGCGGCCGGCGGGACTGGCGCCTGGGCGAGTGGGTGGCCGTCTTCGGCCTGCGCCGCCCGGATGGCACGGTGGGCGCGACGCGGCTGGACGCGGCGGAGCCCGGGCGGCTGCTGGTGCGCGGCATCGCCCGGCGGCATGCGGATGGCAGCCTGCGCATCGCCGGGCTGCGGGTGCGCAGCACGCTGGCGATGGATGTGCAGCCGGGCATTCCGCTGGTCATCGCCGGGCGCCTCGCCGGGGATGTGCTGCAGCCCGAGCGGGTGGAGACGGACGCGCTCCAGGCCAACCCCGCCGAGTATTTCGGCCCGCGCGTGCAGCGCGTGGTGGTGGAGAGCTATGTCAGCATCAGCGCCGGGCAGGTGCTGTTCGGCGGCACCCGCGCGCTGCTGCCGCCTGGTGCCGCGCTGCAGGGCGGCGCGCCGCATGGCGGGCGCGGCGGCGAGGGCGCGCGCCGCGCGGTGATGGATATGCGCCGGCCGAGTCCGGGCCGCGAGGGCACGCCGCCCATGGATCTGCGCCTGCCGGGCCAGTCCCAGGGGCAGGGGATGCGGCTGTCGCCGGCGATGCCACGGGGCAGCCATGGCGGCGGCGCCGGGGGGGCGGTGGGTCCGGGCGGCTGGACGGCGCCGGCCACGCCGGGGATGCCGTCCCTGCCCTCGATGGGCCTGCCGGGCGGGGCTGGCGGAGGGAGCGCGGCGCCCCCGGCGGCGGCCGGTTCGGCGGGGAGTGGTGC
>NZ_JANFNY010000033.1:0-34603 GCF_024437745.1 Roseomonas sp. GC11
CCGCCGCCGATGTCGCCGCCGCGCGGCAGGCCGCCGCCGCCCGCCCCGCCCCGGCGCCGGAGAGCGCGCTGGAGGATGTGTTTTCCGGCGCCACGCCGCAGGTGATGGGCGGGCTGCGCGGCGCCGGCCTCGCCCCGCTGCCGGCCTCCGACACCTCCCGGCCGGAGGGGCCGCGCATCAACATGGTCGCCGCCCTGCGCCGCACGCTGGCGCAGGAGCTGGCCGCCAATCCGCGCATGGTGCTGTTCGGCGAGGATGTCGGCCCCAAGGGCGGCGTGCACGCGGTAACGCTGGGGCTGCAGGAGCGCTTCGGGAAAAGCCGTGTCTTCGACACCAGCCTTTCGGAGGAAGGCATCGTCGGCCGCGCCGTCGGCATGGCGCTGGCGGGGCTGCTGCCGGTGCCCGAGATCCAGTTCCGCAAATATGCCGACCCGGCGACGGAGCAGATCAACGATGCCGGCACGCTGCGCTGGCGCACCGCCAACCGCTTCGCCGTGCCGATGGTGCTGCGCATGCCGGTGGGTTTTTTCAAATGCGGCGACCCCTGGCACAGCATGACCAATGAGGTGCAGTTCATCCACGCGCCGGGCTGGAAGGTCGCCATGCCCTCCAATGCCGAGGATGCGGTGGGGCTGCTGCGCGGCGCGCTGCGCGGGGATGACCCGGTGGTCTTCCTGGAGCATCGCGCCATGCTGGATGCCGCCTGGGCGCGCCGCCCCTATCCGGGCGATGACTATGCCCTGCCCTTCGGCCGCGCCCGCATCCTGCGCGCGGGGGAGGAGATCACCCTCGTCACCTGGGGGGCGATGGTGGAGCGCTGCGAGGCCGCCGCCGCCGCCAGTGGCCGCTCGGTGGAGGTGATCGACCTGCGTACCCTGGTGCCCTGGGACAGCGCGGCGGTGCTCGGCTCCGTCACGCGCACGCATCGCTGCCTGATCGTGCATGAGGATCTGCGCAGCGCCGGCTTCGGCGCCGAGATCGCCGCGCGCATCGCCGAGGAGGCCTTCCTGGAGCTGGACGCGCCGGTGGCGCGCCTCGCCATGCCGGATGTGCCGAGCCCGCACCATCCGCGCCTGCTGGAGCATGTGCTGCCCTCGGTGGAGCGCATCCGCGCCCGCATCCTCGATCTGGTGGGGTTCTGAGCATGGGCGCCGTGCCCATGGGCAGCATGCCCGAGCCGGTCGCCATCCTCTCGCCCCTCGCGCAGGATGGCAGCGCGGCGGTGATCCGCGCCTGGCTGAAGGCGGAGGGCGACCCTGTGACGGAGGGCGAGCCGCTACTGGAACTGGAGACGGACAAGGTGGCGATGGAGGTGACCGCCCCCGCCACGGGGCGCCTCGCCGCCATCCTGGTGCGGGAGGGGGAGGTACAGCCCGGCCTGCTGCTCGGCCATATTGTCCCCGAGGCCGCCGCACCGCCCGCCGGGGCGGAGGCGCCGCCAGCCGTGCCGGAGCACCGGCTTTCCCCCGCCGTGCGCAAGCTGCTGCGCGAGAGCGGGCTGGACCCGGCGCGGCTGGAGGGCACGGGGCGGGATGGCCGGCTGACGCGGCATGATGTGGTGCTGGCGATGCGGCAGCCACAGGTCGCGCCGCCGCCCGCCGGGGAAACCCCCCGCGTCACCCGCGTGCCGCACAGCCCGATGCGGCGTACCATCGCCGGGCACATGGCGCATTCGGTCGCCACGGCGCCGCATGTCACGGCGGTGTTCGAGGCGGATCTGGGCGCCATCGTGGCGCACCGCGCCGCGCACCGCGCGGCATTCGCCGCGCGTGGCGTGGCGCTGACCTACAGCGCCTATTTCCTGCGCGCGGCGGTGCGCGCCATGGCCGCGGCCCCCGCCGTCAACAGTCGCTGGCACGAGGATCATCTGGAGATCTTCCAGGATGTGCATATCGGCATCGGCACCGCCCTCGGCGAGGAGGGGCTGGTGGTGCCGGTGGTGCGGGAGGCGCAGTCGCTTTCCCTGTTCGGGCTGGCGGAACGGGTGCAGGACCTCACCGCGCGCGCCCGCGCCGGCCGGCTGCGGCCGGAGGCGATGCAGGGCGGCACCTTCACCGTCTCCAACCACGGCGTCTCCGGCTCGCTGCTGGCGGCGCCGGTGATCATCCACCAGCCGCAGGCAGCCATCCTCGGCATCGGGCGGATGGAGAAGCGCGTGGTGGTGCGCGAGAGCGGCGGGCAGGACGCCATCCTGGTGCGGCCCATGGCCTATGTCTCGCTGACCATCGACCACCGGGTGCTGGATGGCAGCCAGACCAATGCCTGGCTCAGCCGCTTCGTGCAGGTGCTGGAGGGCTGGGACGAAGAATGAGGGACCCTTGGGACTGAGGGGGCTTCGCCCCTCACCCCCCCTTTGTCTTTCCCTCGGACAGGGGAGTGGGTCCCCTGCACCCGCCTTCCGTTGGGTTTCCAAAGGCCTCAGGCCTTTGGTGGGGAGAGTTTGAGAGGGGCGAAGCCCCTCTCAAGGATGCGGGCCGTCTTCTCCCTGCGCCTCACCCCGGCGCCAGGGCCAGCTCGCGCAGGCGCATGGCCCAGGCGAACTGATCCGCGGTGCCCTCGGCATCGAAACCGGAGAAGAAGCCGGGGCGGTGCAGCAAAAGCTCCGCCTCGCCCTCCTCCAGCGGCAGTTCGACGCGCAGCGGCTGCTGCGGCGCCGGGGATTGCGCCAGCGGCCGCCAGCCCGCCCCCTCGGGCCGGAAGGCGGTGAGGGGGGTGGCGCCGCCGGCATTGAGGCGGGGCGGCGCCTCCGCCCGCAGGGTCAGCACCGCGCGGGTGGCACCGGGCAGGCGCAGCCGCAGCAGGGCCAGCGGGCCGAGCAGCACCGGCCCGGGCACCCGCACCGCCTCGGAACTGCGGAAGCTCAGGCTGGCGCCGCCCTCCAGCGTCATGTCCAGCGTGGCGCAGGGCAGGGCCTCCAGCACCGCGCGCGGCGGCGGCGCGGGGTCGAGGCCGTGGCGCAGCCAGAGCAGGCGCCCCAGCCGGGGCGATTGCGCGCCCACCACCGCCCAGGCCTCCTCCAGGGCCTCGTCCGCGGCGCGCAGCTCGCCCTGGAAGAGCAGGCGCCGCGCCGCCAGCATGCGCAGCCCATAGACATGCGGGTGGGCCGCCAGCGCGCCCATGGCCGCCGCCACGGCCGGCATGGGCGCGCCGCTGGCCAGCAGGGCGATGACGCGGCCCAGCCGGCGGCGTTCCTTCAGCACGCGGGCCAGATTGTGCAGGGCGCCGGGCAGCAGGAAGAGGCCGGGCCAGCCCGCCGCCTCGAAGAGGGCGAGGCTGGCGAGGTCGATCGGCTCGTCATCGCCAAAGGCGAGGAGGTAGCGGGCGGGGTCGCCCACCAGGCGGCTGTCGCTGCCCGCCCCCGCCGCATGGGCTTCCAGCCAGCGGGCATGGCGGACCACCCAGCGGCCGTGCCGGGCGCGGTCCAGCGTATAGGGCGGGGAGAGGGCGAGCACCCGCGCCTGGGGCAGTTCCCCGGCCAGGGCCAGGGCCCCGCGCGCGCCCAGGCTGAGGCCGAGCAGGCTGATGCTCGCATAGGGCCGCGCCGCGGCCAGGGCGCGCAGGGCGGCCACCAGCTCCGCCCAGCCCTCGGGGTTCAGCCACCAGCTGCGCGAGGTGTCGCGCAGCAGCACGGCATCGACCTCCGGCAGGTCCTGCAGGGAGGACTGGAACTCGAAGCCGGCATAGGGGCGGGAGGCATCGCCGAGGCCGGTCAGGGCCACCACGAGATGGCGGGCGCCGGGGCGGTGCAGGCGCAGCATCTCATAGGCGCCGAAGGCCGTGACCTCGCCCGGCGGCGGCAGGGGAGAGGGGAGGGGAGGGGGGAGGGCGGGGCCGTTCATGCGCGGCCGCACCGGCCCGGGGCCCGGCGCCAGGACCCGGCGGGGCATGGGCAGGAGCTGGGGCGGAGAGGGCCCTCTCGCGGCGGCGTGATCATCCTGCACTCCTGGTTACTCTCCCGCGCGGGGGCCGAGAGAGGCATTCACCTTTTCGCGTGCCTCTTGGGGGAGTTTCGTTAACTCTTTTCGCTACGCCTAGCAGCCCGACGAAGACAGGGCCGCAAGACTGATGGCGAGCTTCAACGATCCGCAGTTTTCTGGCCAGTGGCAGCTTAAGGCCGGCACCGGCATCAATATTGCCTCGCTTTACGATGAATATACCGGCAAGGGCGTGCGGATCGGGCTGATCGACACCATGCCCGTGGCCAGCAATGCCGAGCTGAAGGGGCAGATCGACTGGTCCGCCAGCGTCACCGCCAGCGGCACCACCGCCGCCGATGATGCCGACCGGCACGGCCATTCGGTGGCCACGCTGCTGGTGGCCAAGGCCAATAACGGCACGGGCGGCGTCGGCGCGGCCTTTGGCGCCACGCTGGTGTCCTACACGGTCGATACCCGCGCCTACCGCACCGTGGCGCAGGAGACGGAGATGCTCGGCCTGCAATGGCAGGTCGATATCTCGCACAATTCCTGGAGCCGCTCGGGCGAGTATTTCCGCGACAATTTCGCCAGCGCCGACTATGCCGGCGCCGCCGCCGCCATGGCCCAGGCCGCCGCCGAGGGGCGCGGCGGGCTCGGCACCATCTTCGTCCGCTCCGCCGGCAACAATGGCGTGCAGGGCGATGACGTCAACACGCACAGCTATTCGAACAACCGCTACACCGTCCTCGTCGGCGCGACGGATGAGAAGGGGGCGGTGCAGAACTTCTCCAACACCGGCGCCGCGCTGCTGGTGGTGGCGCCGGGGACGGCCACCTCCTTCTCCGCCCCGCTCGGCACGGCGACCGTGGCGCTGATGCTGGAGGCCAACCCCAATCTCGGCTACCGCGATGTGCAGACCATCCTGGCGCTGTCGGCGCGGCTGACGGATGCCACGGGGGCGGGCTGGTTCACCAATGCCGCCAGCGGGTGGAATGGCGGGGGGATGCATGTCTCGAACGGCGCCGGCTTCGGGCTGATCGACGCGCATGCCGCCATCCGCCTCGCCGAGAGCTGGGAGGCGCAGTCCACCGCCGCCAATCTGAAGGAATCGAGCGCCAGCAGCCAGGCCATCTCCACCCTCCGCGACCTCAGCCGCACGACGCAGACGCTGGAGATCACCGAGGCGCTCTCGGTCGAGCGGGTCGAGGTGCAGATCCAGCTGCAGCATGACCGCATCGGCGATCTGCGCATCTGGCTGGTCTCGCCCTCGGGCACGCAGAGCGTGCTGCTCGACCGCCTCGGCAATGGCAGCTATGACGCGGCGAACAACACCCTCTCCTTCACCCTGAGCAGCGTGCAGTTCCTGGGCGAATCCTCCCAGGGCAGCTGGATGCTGCGCATCTACGACGCCGCGGCGGGCAATACCGGCACGCTGAAGGGCTGGACGCTGACGGTGCTGGGCTCCGCCGCCTCGGCCGACACGCAGCATGTCTATACCGATGAATTCGCCACCCTGGCGGCGGCCGACCCCTCCCGCGCCGTGCTGGCCGATGCCACGGGCGAGGACACGCTGAACGGCGCGGCGCTGACGGCGGCCGCGCGCCTCGACCTCTCCGGCGCGACGGCCAGCCAGATCGCCGGCCAGAGCCTGCGCTTCGCCGCCGGCACGGTGATCGAGCACGCCATCGGCGGCGATGGCGATGATGTGCTGATCGGCAACGGCCTCGCCAACCACCTGCGCGGCAATCGCGGTGACGACCGGCTGGAGGGCGGCGCGGGGGATGACCAGCTGGAAGGCGGCGCCGGCAATGACACGCTGCTGGGCGGCAGCGGCCAGGACACGCTCGATGGCGGCACGGGCGATGACGTGATGACCGGCGGCGCCGGCAACGACCTCTACATCGTCGATTCCGCCAATGACCGGGTGGTGGAGACGCAGGATGGCGGGGTGGACACCATCCGCAGCAGCGTCAGCATCGTGCTGCCGGACTGGGTGGAGCGCCTCATCCTCACCGATGGCGCCGCCGCCGCGTCATCCACCCTGCTGCGCGCGGCTGCCGTGCCGGTGCTCCAGGGCACCGGCAACGCGGCCGACAACATCCTGACCGGCGGGGAGGATGCCAACCGCCTCTTCGGCATGGCCGGCAATGACGTGCTGGAGGGCGGCGGCGGGGATGACGAGCTTGATGGCGGCGCCGGCAATGATGTCATGGTGGGCGGCCTCGGCGACGACACCTATGTCATCGACTCCCTCGGCGACCGCGTGGTGGAGGTGGCGGGCGAGGGCACCGACACCCTCCGCAGCTGGTTCAGCCTGACGCTGGCGGAGACGGTCGAGAATCTGGAGCTGCTGGGCCATGCCGCGCTCTCGGGCACCGGCAACGCGGCCAACAACCTCCTCACCGGCAATGACGCGGCCAACCGGCTGAGCGGGCTCGGCGGCGACGATATCCTGCTGGGCCTGGGCGGGGATGACATCCTGATCGGCGGCAGCGGCAATGACCGGATGGAAGGCGGCACCGGCAACGACACCTATTACACCGACAGCGGCACGGTGACGCTGGTCGAGCGCGCGGGCGAGGGGACGGACAAGGTCTACAGCAGCGCCAGCCTCACCCTTTCGGAGAATATCGAGATCCTGGTGCTGACCGGCACGGCGCGGGACGGCACCGGCAATGCCGCGGACAACACGATCTACGGCAATGCGGAGGCCAACCTGCTGCGCGGCGGCGCGGGGGATGACGTGCTGGAGGGCGGCGCGGGCAATGACCGGCTGGAGGGTGGCAGCGGTGCCGATATCCTGCGCGGCGGCACGGGCGCGGACCTGCTGATCGGCGGCACCGGCAACGACATCTATGTGGTGGATGATGTCGGGGACCAGGTGGTGGAGGTGCAGTACCAGGGCTACGACACGGTGCGCAGCTTCATCGACTTCATCCTGCCCAACTGGAGCGAGTATCTGGAGCTCTATGGCAGCGCCGTCTCGGGCGCTGGCAATGCGGCCAACAACGTCATCACCGGCAATGGCCTGGCCAATATCCTCTCCGGCCTCGATGGCGGCGATGTGCTGCGCGGCATGGCGGGCGACGACATGCTGCTGGGCGGGGCGGGGGGCGATGTCCTCGAGGGCGGCGAGGGCAACGACCTGCTCGATGGCGGCGAGGGCGGCGACCGGATGGTGGGCGGTGCCGGCAACGACACCTATCGCGTGGATACGCGGCTCGACACCATCGTCGAGGTAGCAGGCGGCGGCTATGACACGGTGCAGACCAGCGTGGACTTCACCCTGCCGGCTTTCATCGAGGCGCTGGTCCAGCTGGGCAGCGCGGATCTCGCCGGGGGCGGCAACAGCCAGGATAACCGCCTCGTCGGCAATGGCGGCCATAACCGCCTGCTTGGCATGGATGGCAATGACCTGCTCCAGGGCGGGGCGGGGGATGACACGCTGCTGGGCGCGGCGGGGCGCGACCGGCTGGAGGGCGGCGAGGGCCGCGACCGGCTGCAGGGTGGTGCCGATGCCGATACCTTCGTCATCGCGCGCGGGGGCGGGCAGGATGTCATCCTCGACTTCCGCGCGGCGGAGGGCGACACGCTGGTGCTCACCGGCTTCGGCACGCTGACGGCGGAGCAGCTGGCCGCCGCGACCACCCGCCAGGGAGCCGACCTTGTCCTGACGCTGGGCACCGATGGCGTGGTCCTGCAGGGCCTGGGCGCCACCGGCCTTTCCTACGACCATGTTTTCTTCGGCTGATCCCCACGCTTCCCCCCCCTCACATCCCAGCCCCCAACTGAAAAAAAGTTTTTGGTTCTTTTTCCAAAAAGAACATTTCTTCCTGTTTCTTCCCACCCACCACCGGGGCCTTCAGCCGCGCCACATGCGGCGCAGCACGGCGCGCCCGGCGCGGTGGTGGTGCAGGGCGGCCATGGCGTGGCCGGCGGCGAGGGCGAGCATCGCCCAGGCGGCGGCCTTGTGCAGCCCTTGCAGGCGGCTGAACCACAGCGGATCGGCCCCCACCAGATGCGGCACGGGGATGAGGCCGAGATAGAGGGTGGGCACCGGCAGGGGCGAGGTGGCCGCCAGCAGGTAGCCGAGCAGGGGCGTGGCCAGCAGCAGCAGGAAGAGCGCCGCCTTCACCGCCCGCGCGGCGGCGCGCTGCCAGGGCGGCAGGCCCGGCTCCTGCGGCGCGCCGCGGCGGTGGTGCAGGAGGAGTTGCAGCAGGGCCATGCCGAGCACCGTCAGCCCGATACTCTTATGAACCTGATACAGAATGACCTTCTGCAGGATCTGCCGCAGCGTCAGCCCGACCATGTAGAGGCCGAGGGCGGCGGCGAGGAGCACCAGCACGGCCATGCCCCAATGCAGCCGGCGCTGGGCCCGGCTCCAGCCTGCCGGGATGGGGCGGGGCGGGATGGGGCGCGGCTCAGCGGGCATCGGCGGGCACGGCGAGGTGGATGCGGATGTCGAGCTGCACGCGGTCCGACAGGGCCGGCCGGTCCGCCACCATGCCGAAGCCGGAGCGCAGCACCTCGCCGGTGATGACGAGGTCCGCCACTTCCATGCCGCGCGCGGTGTCGGTGTGGCGGTTCAGCAGATTGGCCTCCAGCAGCAGGGGCTGGGTCACGCCGCGGATCTCCACCGTGCCGGTGATGCGGTACCGGGTGGGGGAGAGCGGCGTGATCGCCTGGCTGGCGAAGCGGGCGCGGGGGAAGCGCTCCACGTCGAAATAGGCGGGGGAGCGCAGCAATTCGGCCTGGTCGGGCTGTGGCATGTCGACGGAGGGGGTATCGAGCTCGACGCGCACGCTGGAGAGTTCGGGGCGCTGCAGGTCGAGATTCAGTTCGCCATCGAAGCGGGCGAAGCGTCCTTTCACGTCGAAGAGCCCGAGCACGGAGACGGCGAAGCCCACCGTGCCGTAGCGCTGGTCGATCTGATAGAGCGCCCCCGCCCGGGCCGGCCCGGCCCAGGGTACGCCCAGGAGCAGGGTGGCGAGGAGGGGAAAGGCCAGGAGAAAGCGGGCGCGGCGCGGGATCATGGCGGGAACCTCCCTTGGGCCGCGGGCGGGGGTGCGGCCGTGGTTCTTTCCCGTGCTCTCCGGGGCCTGTGAAGCGGGGCGGGCAGCCCAGGCTTACGGCACCGCGCGGGGTGGCGCGGTGGCCGCGTGGCGGCGGGATGACGGGTTTTCCACAGGCTCGCCCAGGGAGGGGCGGCAGGCCAGCCCCGCCGGGGGGGATGTGGAAAAAATGTCATCCGATGGTTTGGAGAGCGAAGGCGGCGCCCCCTGCCCGAGGTGGCGCCGCCTGTTCCGGCCGGCCTGCCCGGCGGCGCGCTCTCCGGCCCTGCCCTCTTCGGCCGCGCCCTCTTCGGCCGCGCCCTATTCAGCCGCGCTGGGCTGCACGGCGGCGGGGGGCGCCAGCGGCAGCAGGCCGAGGCGCGGGCAGGCATAGAGCAGCCCGCCCACCAGGGCATAGGCGGCGGCGAGGCCGGGGGTGACGGCCAACCCCACCGCCGGGCCGTGCATGAAGCCGAAGAAGGTCAGCACCGCCCCGGCCAGGGCGAAGGCCGCGGCCCGGGTGAAGTCGCGCTCGATGATGAAGACGGCGATGGCGCCGAGGATCAGCCCGCCGAGGATCGAGCCTTCGCCGAGGATGGAGAGGCCCTCATAGAGCACGCCCATGCCGGCCATTTTCTCCAGGCCGACGGCGGCGGCGCTGGTGCCGGCGGCGCCCAGGGCGCCATCGATCATCGTCTTGCCCCAGGCGGCGAGGTGCGGCACCAGGGCGAGCACGATGGCCGGGGCGTGGCGGTGCGGCGTCTCCTGGAAGGCCTGGGCGCCGATCAGCATGCCAATATAGAGCAGGATCGGGCTGATGGCGACGACGGGGACGAGGTCGAGCAGCGGCGAGATGATGCCGAGCCAGGTGAGCACCAGCACCGCCGCCCCCGTGGCGGCCGAGTAGCCGATGCGCCCGCCCATCGCCTTCCAGCCGGGATGGCCGATATAGACGGCGTTGATATAGGGGTTGCCCATCAGGCAGCCGATCAGGCTCACCACGCCATCGGCGGTGAGCACGCGGGTGGTGGGGTAGCGGTCGCCCGCCACCTCGGCGCTCTCCACATTGTCCATCGCCTCGACGAGATCATAGATGCCGAAGGGGATGGCGGTGACGAGGATGATGCCGAGATACTGGAAGCCGCCAAAGACGTGATCGAAGGCGGGCAGCGGCACGGCGAAGCCGATGCCGGAGAGCCCGGCCCAGAGGGCGGAGAGGCTGCGCCCGCCGGTGGCGAGGCCGAGCGCCGCGGCGCCCCAGGCCACCAGCATGCCGAAGGCGATGGCCACCAGCCCCGCCGGCAGGCCGCGCGGGTAGCGCATGCCGCCGAACCAGGCGAGCAGCACAATCGCGAAGCAGACGAGGCCGATCACCGGCGTCATGAACATCTCCAGCGCCGGGCGCATGGAAATGAAGGTGACGGAGACCCCGGCCAGGGTGCCGAGCAGCGCCGCGCGCGGCGTGATGCGGCGGATGAGGGGCGCGGCGAAGCCGCCGATCATCAGGATGAAGCTCTGGATGAAGACCCAGGTCAGCCCGGCCTCCCAGCCCTTCACCGGGTCCCCCGTCATGCTGGCGATGGGCAGCATGATGACCAGGGTGACGACGAACATATGCGGCACCGAGATGCCGGAGGGCAGGGCGCAGACATCATCCCGCCCCGTCTCGCGCGCCAGCCGCCAGGCCAGCCACGCGTAATAGACGGTGGAGAGGCAGAGCATCAGCCCCGCCGCCGGCAGGATGCGGCCGAAGGTGATGGCGTCGGGCATTTTCAGCACGAAGCGCAGCAGCCCCGTCAGCACCAGCAGGTTGACGAGGATGTTGGTGCCGAAGCCGAAGAGCGCGTTCCAGTCGCCCGGCGACCAGAGCGGGGGCGACCAGGATGCGGGGGCGGCGCGGGGTGTCGGGGCAGACATGGGCACGCTCTCCTCTCGTTGTGCGGGCCGGCTGTGCCAGCCCGGGCATGGCGGTTCAGGCGGCGGCGGGGGTGGCGAGGGCGGCGGTGAGGGCCACGCTGTCGGAGACCCAGCCGAAGATGCCGCCCTGGGCCTTGATCATGGCGAGGCCCAGGGCGTGGAATTCGGGGAAGTAGCTGGCGCAGCAATCGGCCAGGGCGACGCAGCGGAAGCCGCGGTCATTGCCCTCGCGGATGGTGGTGTGGACGCAGACCTCGGTGGTGACGCCGCCCACCAGCAGCGTCTCGATGCCACGGTTGCGCAGCATCGCCTCCAGCCCCGTGGCGTGGAAGGCGCCCTTGCCGGGCTTGTCCACCACCGGCTCGCCGGCGATGGGGGCGAGGGCGGGGATGATGTCGTGCCCCGGCTCGCCCTGGATGAGGATGCGGCCCATCGGCCCCGGATCGCCGATGCGCCGGCCCGGCGCGCCGCGCGCCAGCTTGGCGGGGGGCGCGTCGGAGAGGTCGGGGCGGTGGCCCTCGCGGGTGTGGATCACCATCACCCCCGCCGCGCGGGCGGCGGCGAGCACGGCCTGGCAGGGGCCGATGGCCGCGTGCAGGCGGGTGACATCATTGCCGAGCGCCTCGCCGAAGCCGCCGGCCTCGAGGAAATCGCGCTGCATGTCGATGAGGAGCAGGGCGGCGCGCGCGGGGTCGAGCGGCAGCGGCTCCGGTTCGGCGGGGAGGAGGCGGGGGAGGATCATGGCGGGCATGCTCCAGCGTGACGTTTTGATGAAGCAATTTTCGTGCCCGGAATGGCTTTGCCCATGGCGGTTCCCCGCCCGCCCTGCGGCCGCTAGGCTGGCGCCCAGGATCAGGACGGCGCCGGGGCCAACCGGCGCGGCGGGAGGGCAGGCGGATGCGGGCTGTGGTTCTGGGGGCCGGGGCGATCGGCGGCTGGCTGGCGGCGGGGCTGGCGCGGGCGGGGCATGAGGTGGGGCTGCTGGCGCGCGGCCGCAGCCTGGAGGCACTGCGCCGCGATGGCCTCACCCTGGCCGAGGGCGAGGCGGCGGCGCGGTTTTCCCTGCTGGCGACGGATGAGCCGGCGCGCCTCGCCGGGCCGGATCTCCTGGTGCTGGGGCTGAAGGCGCAGGACCTGCCGGGGGCGCTGCCGCTGATCCAGGCCGTGCTCGGGCCGCGCACCCTGGTGCTGCCGGCGATCAACGGCGTGCCCTGGTGGTTCCTGGAGACGCGCGGCGGCCCGGCGCGCGGGCGGGTGTTGCAGGCGGTGGACCCGGGCGGCGCCCTGGCCGCCGCGCTGCCGGCCCGGCGCGTGGTGGGCGCCGTGGTGCATGCGGCGAGCCGGGTGGAGGCGCCGGGCGTCATCCGCCTGGTGAAGGCGGACCGCCTGCTGCTCGGCGACCCCGCCGGCGAGGGCGCGGCGGCGGCGATCGCCGCGGCCTTCCTGCCCGGCGGCATCCCGGCCGAGGTGGTGCCGGACATCCATGCCGCGGTGTGGAGCAAGCTCTGGGGCAATGCCACGATGAACCCGCTGAGTGCCCTGGCCCGCGCCGATTCCGCCCAATTGCTGGGCGATTCCGGGGTGCTGGGGCTGGTCCTGGCGATGATGCGGGAGATGGCGGCGCTGGGGGAGCGCCTCGGCCTGCCCGATCTGGGCGAGCCGGAGGCGCGCATCGCCATCACCCGCCGGCTGGGGGCCATCCGCACCTCGATGCTGCAGGATCTGGAGGCGGGGCGGGCGCTGGAACTCGGCCCGATCCTGGGGGCACTGGTGGAACTGGCGGAGCATGCCGGGCTGCCGGTGCCGGCGCTGGCCGGGGTGCATGGGCTGGCGCGGCTGCTGGCGGGCAATCTGGGGCTGGGCACGGCCGCGCCGGCGGCGGCCACGCCGGCCCTGGCCTGAGGGCGCGCTGCGCGCGCGGCCTTGAGAGGGGCTTCGCCCCTCTCAAACTCTCCCCACCAAAGGCCTGAGGCCTTTGGAAACCCCTCGGTCAGGCCTGCCGGGAAAGGGCGGGGCGCCTTCTGGTCACGCTCAAGTCAGCGCCTGGAACGTGACCAATTGTAAGGGGATTTTACATGATTCTTCAGGAGCCATTCATAACTGTGTCCTGCGTGCCACAAGTCCCCTCACAATCGCCGTGATGCGCGATACTCGGCCTTCCAGGCTGTTTTTCGTGCCGCGCGGCTCCTAGCTTGTGCGCCACAGAGTCCGAGAACGGACAATGCGAGGATCACTGCCATGACGTTCCGCAATGCGCTGCTGGCCGCCACCCTGCTGGGCCTGCCCCTGCTCTCGCCGCTCGCCGCCCAGGCCCAGACCACGCCCGTGACGGGCGTCTATATCGGTGCCGGCGGCGGCGTGAACTTCCTCCAGGAGAGCGACCTCGACACCAAGGGCGGCGCCGCCAGCTTCCTGCGCGGCAACGGCGTCTCGCGCTCCGGCACGGCGGAATTCAGCACCGGCTTCACCGGCGTCCTGGCGCTGGGCTACGGCTTCGGCAACGGCGTGCGCGCTGAGATCGAGGGCAATTACCGCCAGAACGATGTCGACAAGCTGAGCGGCTATAGTGGCTTCGGCCGCCTGAACAGCAGCGGCACCGCGCGCTCCTATGGCGCCATGTTCAACGCCTATTACGATTTCCACCAGCTCGGCTGGCCGGTGGTGCCCTATATCGGCGCCGGCGCCGGCTATGTCTGGAACGACTACGACAACGTCACCGCCCGCGCCGCCAATGGCGGCAGCCTGACGGTGGATGGCAGTGACGGCCAGTTCGCCTACCAGGGCATCGTGGGCGCCTCGCTGCCGATCACGGCGGTGCCCGGCCTGGCGGTCACCGCCGAATACCGCTTCCTCGGCACGCTGCAGTCGGAGATCGACAGCACCATCCGCCTGGGCAACACGGTGCAGGCGCGCGGCAAGACGGAAGTGGACAGCTACAACCACTCCATCATGCTGGGCCTGCGCTACGCCTTCAACCAGCCGGTGCCGCCGGCCCCGGTGCCCGTCGCCGCGCCGGTCGCCCCGGCCGCCGCGCCGGCCCCGGCCCGCACCTATCTGGTCTTCTTCGACTTCGACCGCGCCGACCTGACGGACCGCGCCCGCCAGATCATCGCCGAGGCCGCGCAGAATGCCGGCCGCGTGCAGGCGACGCGCATCGAGGTGGCCGGCCATGCCGACCGCTCGGGCACGCCGCAGTACAACCAGCGCCTGTCGCAGCGCCGCGCCGAGGCCGTGGCGGCGGAACTGGTGCGCCTGGGCGTCGCCCGCACCGCCATCACCGTGCAGGCCTTTGGCGAGAGCCGCCCGCTGGTGCCGACCGCCGATGGCGTGCGCGAGCCGCAGAACCGCCGCGTCGAGATCGTCCTGCGCTGATCCCGGCTTTTTCTCCGGGATGGAAAAGGGCGCCTCCGGGCGCCCTTTTTTGTGGGCGCTGGCGCACGGGTTTCACGAAGGGGAAGATTTGACCCTTTTACGGTCCTGGCCGAACTTTCGAGAGCGGTCGCGCGATGATCCTGGGACGGTGGTCCATCCGGACGACGCTGGGTTTGATCCTGGGCAGCATGGGGCTTCTGCTGTTTGCCCTGTCGTCCCTGGGGGTCTGGGGGGCATGGCGGGATGCCAGCTCGGCCCGGCGCGTGGCGCAGATGGTGACGATCGGCTCGCACCTCTTCGAGACGGTGCAGAGTGTCCGGCTGGAGCGGGCGGCGATGCTCGCCGCCCTGGGCGGCGAGGGCCCGGCGGAAGCCGGCCTGCTGGCGCGTGTGGCGCAGTTCCGTGAGGTGGCGAAGGCTTCTGCCCAGCGGGCCATGGCCTTGCTGGCGGAGGAGGGGCTGCCACAGATGGCCAGCCGGATGCGCGGCGCCAAGGCCGAGATGGAGACGCTGCGCCAGCAGGTGGATGCCGCGATGCGTCTGCCGCGCAATGCCCGCGCGGCGGATCTGGTGGCGCATACGCTGCGCACCGGCTAGGCCTATATGGATGTCGCGCTGGAACTGGACGGCACGGTCCTCGGCAGCATCTCGCGGCAAAGCGCCTCGGTGGATTTCCTCCTGAGCCTGCGCAACTCGGCCTGGGCGCTGCGCCTGTCGGGCGGGCTGATGGCGCAGCGGACCGATCAGGCCGTCCTGCGGGGGGGCGTGCTGGATGCGACGATCATCGCGCAGAATACCGAGGATCGTGGCCGGGCGCTGCAGGGCTGGGCCCAGATCACCGAGGCCCTGGCCGTGCCGAACCTGGCCCCGCGCGTGACCCAGGCGATCCGCGCGGCGCAGGCTGCCTTTCCGGACGCCTTCTTCCGCCATCTGGACGAGGTCGTGCAGCCGCTCCTGGCCGGGCGGCCGGCCACCATGCCGATGGTGGAGTTGCAGCGCCGCAGCTCAACCATGCTGAACCTGGCTGGCGATATCGCCCTGGCCGCCATGGCCGAGGGCGTGAGCGAAGCGCAGACCCTGGCGGCGTCCAAGGTGCAGCTCCTGGCCCTGCATGCCGCGGTCCTGGTGCTGGCTGTCCTGCTGCTGGTGGGCGGCTTTGTCCTCGTGATGCGCGGCGTCACCGCGCCGCTGACCGCGATGGCGGCGGCGATGCGCCGGCTGGCCGATCATGACATGAGCGTCGCCATCCCCGGCCTCGGGCGGCAGGATGAGATTGGTAGCATGGCCGCTGTCGTGGGCGTCTTCCGCGAGAATATGGAAGCCGCCGGCCGCCTCCGCGCCGAGCAGGAAGCCGCCCGTGCCCAGCGCGAGCGCCGCGCCGAAGCCCTGACAAAGCTGGTGAATGGCTTCCAGGGCCGCATCGGCGAGACGGTGGGCATTCTCTCCGCCGCCGCCACCGAGCTGGAGGCCACCGCCCGCTCCATGACCTCGACGGCCGGCGAGACGGACCGTCAGGCCGGCGCCGTGGCCGATGCCGCCCAGGAGGCCAGCGGCGGCGTGCAGACCGTCGCCGCCGCCGCCGAGCAGCTCACCGCCTCGATCGGCGAGATCAACCGGCAGGTCGGCGAGGCCACCAGCGTGACCAACGAGGCCGTGCAGAGTGCCCAGCGCACCGATGCCACGGTGCGCGCCCTGGCCGAGGCGGCGCAGCGCATCGGCGATGTGGTGCAGCTCATCAGCAATATCGCCGGGCAGACCAACCTGCTGGCGCTGAACGCCACCATCGAGGCGGCGCGGGCGGGCGAGGCGGGCAAGGGCTTCGCCGTGGTGGCCTCGGAGGTGAAGAACCTCGCGGCGCAGACGGCCAGGGCCACCGACGAGATCAGCGGCCAGATCGCCCAGATCCAGGCGGCGACGCAGGAAGCGGTGAACGCCATCCAGTCCATCGCCACGACCATCGGCACGGTGAGCAGCATCACCGCCAATATCGCGGCGGCGGTGGAGGAGCAGAGCACGGCGACGGTGGAAATCGCCCGCACGGTGCAGCGCACGGCCCAGGCCACCAGCACCGTCACCCAGAGCATCGCCGCCGTCAGCCAGGGTGCCAATGAAACCGGCTCCGCCGCCCAGGAGGTGCTGACCGCCGCCTCCGACCTCTCCCGCCAGTCGGAGCGCCTGAAGCTGGAAGTGGACCAGTTCGTGGGCGAGGTGAAGGCCGCCTGAAGGCCACCGCCAGAGGCACGGAAAGGCGCCAACGGGGCCTGTCCGCCCGGCCTCCCGGGGTGTCGCCCTTCATCAAAGGGAAAACCTCCCTCTCCTAGCTTCGTGGTGTGAGGTTTGGGAGATCGTCGCGCCATGATCCTTGGGAAATGGTCCATCCGGACAATTTTGGGCCTGATCCTGGGCAGCATGGGGGTGTTGCTGTTCGTGCTGTCCGCCAGCGGGGTGTGGGGGGCCTGGAGCGATGCGAGCGCCGCCCGGCGTGTGGCGCAGCGGGTGACCATCGCCTCGCATCTTTTTGAGAACGTCCTGAATGTCCGCATCGAGCGCGGGGCTTTCCTGGCCGGGTTGAACGGCGAGGCGCCAGCCGATGCCGCCCTCATCGCGCGGATGGAGCAGTTCCGCCAGGTCGCGCGCACGGCCAGCGCCAAGGCGATCGACCTGCTGGACAGCGCGGAGCTGCCACAGCTGGCATCCCAGCTGCGCAGCGCCAAGGCGGAGATGGACGCGCTGCGCCAGCAGATCGATGCCGCCCTGCGCCAGCCGCGCGCGGCTCGCCCGGCGGATCTCGCGGCCCGTGCCCCGGGCGCCAGCCAGACCTATATGGACGTGGTGCTGAAGACGGACAGCACCGTGCTCGACAGCATCAGCATGCGCAGCGCGATGGTGGATTACCTGCTGGGCCTGCGCAACGCCGCCTGGGCCACGCGTCTGGCGGGCGGCGTCATCGGCCTGACCATCGAACAGCCCATCGCCCGCGGGCAGCCTATCGATGCCGCCGGCCAGCAACTGGTGATGGAGCTGCGCGGCCGGCTGGCCCAGGCCTGGGGGCAGGCCGCCCGCGCGCTCGACATGCCGGGCCTGTCCCCCGCCGTGCGCCAGGCGGTGCAGACGGCGAATGCCGCCTTCCCGGATGCCTTCTTCCGCCGCGTGGAGCAGGTGGTGCAATCCCAGGCGCCGGGGGGCACGCCCATGCCGCTGATCGAGGTGCAGAGCGGCAACACCAATATGCTGAACCTCGTCAATGACGTCGCCCGCGCCGCCATGGCGGAGGGCGTCCGGCAGGCGGAGGAGGAGGCCGGCGGCAAGCAGATGATACTGGCGCTGAATGGTGGCGCCCTGATGCTGGCTGTCCTGCTGCTGGTGGGCGGCTTCGCCATTGTCAGCCGGGGTATCACCGCACCACTGGCCAGCATGACGGTGGCGATGCGCCGGCTGGCCGACCATGACCTCGGCATCAGCATTCCTGGCCTGGGGCGGCAGGATGAAATCGGCGGCATGGCCGCCGCCATGGGCGTCTTCCGCGAGAATATGGAAGCCGCCGGCCGCCTCCGCGCCGAGCAGGAAACGGCCCGCGCCCAGCGTGAGCGCCGCGCCGAAGCCCTGACAAAGCTGGTGAATGGCTTCCAGGGCCGCATCGGCGAGACGGTGGGCATTCTCTCCGCCGCCGCCACCGAGCTGGAGGCCACCGCCCGCTCCATGACCTCGACGGCCGGCGAGACGGACCGTCAGGCCGGGGCCGTGGCCGATGCCGCCCAGGATGCCAGCGGTGGCGTGCAGACCGTCGCCGCCGCCGCCGAGCAGCTCACCGCCTCGATCGGCGAGATCAACCGGCAGGTCGGCGAGGCCACCAGCGTGACCAACGAGGCCGTGCAGAGCGCCCAGCGCACCGATGCCACGGTGCGCGCCCTGGCCGAGGCGGCGCAGCGCATCGGCGATGTGGTGCAGCTCATCAGCAATATCGCCGGGCAGACCAACCTGCTGGCGCTGAACGCCACCATCGAGGCGGCGCGGGCGGGTGAGGCGGGCAAGGGCTTCGCCGTCGTCGCCTCGGAGGTGAAGAACCTCGCGGCGCAGACGGCCAGGGCCACCGACGAGATCAGCGGCCAGATCGCCCAGATCCAGGCGGCGACGCAGGAAGCGGTGAACGCCATCCAGTCGATTGCCGCGACCATTGGCACGGTGAGCAGCATCACCGCCAATATCGCGGCGGCGGTGGAGGAGCAGAGCACGGCGACGGTGGAAATCGCCCGCACGGTGCAGCGCACGGCCCAGGCCACCAGCACCGTCACCCAGAGCATCGCCGCCGTCAGCCAGGGTGCCAATGAAACCGGCTCCGCCGCCCAGGAAGTGCTGACCGCCGCCTCCGATCTCTCCCGCCAGTCGGAACAGCTCAAGGTCGAAGTGGACCAGTTCGTCGGGCAGGTGAAGGCCGCCTGAAGGCCACCGCCAGAGGCACGGAAAGGCGCGCCCGGCTGCTTTTTTTGCGCGGCATCTCAACGGTGCCGCATTTCATGAAGCGGAAAACTCCCGGCCCTTAGTCTCGCGGCATCAGCCTGAGGGAGGTCTTCACGCCATGGTACTGGGAAAATGGTCCATCCGGACGATGCTGGGCCTGATCCTGGTCTGCATGGGGGGGCTGCTCTTCGCCCTGTCGGCCCTGGGTGTCTGGGGGGCATGGCGGGATGCCAGCTCGGCCCGGCGCGTGTCGCAGATGGTGACGATCGGCTCACACCTTTTCGAGACGGTGCTGAATGTCCGCATCGAACGCGGCTCCTTCCTGGCCGGCCTGAACGGCGAAGGGCCGGCGGATGCCAATATCAGCGGGCGGGTGGTGCAGTTCCGCCAGGCGGCGGAGGCCTCGGCCGCCAAAGCCCTGGCCCTGATGGATGAGGCCGGCCTGCCGCAGATGGCCAGCCGGCTCCGCGCCTCCAAGGCGGATATGGACGCGCTGCGCCAGCAGGCCGATGCCGCCATACGCCTGCCGCGCAGCGCCCGCTCCGCCGATCTGGTGGCCAATGCGCCGCGCATCAGCCAGTCCTACATGGATGTCGTGCTGGAACTCGATACCGCGGTGCTCAACAGCATCCGCCGCCAGAGCGCGCCGGTGGATGCGCTCCTGGCCCTGCGCAACTCGGCCTGGACGGTGCGCCTCTCCGGCGGCCTCATGGCGCTGCGGGTGGAGCAGACGGTGGTGCGCGGCGGGACGATGGATTCCGCCACGGTCATCCAGAATGTCGAGGACCGGGGCCGCGCCATGCAGGGCTGGTCCCAGATCGCCGCGGCCATGGCCCTGCCGGATCTCGCCCCGCGCGTGGCGGGGGCCATCCGCGCGGCGCAGGATGCCTTCCCGGATGCCTTCTTCCGCCATATCGAGGAACTGACCCAGCCGCTGGCGGCCGGCCAGCCCGTGGCCATGCCCCTGGCCGAGATCCAGCGCCGCAACACCGGCATGCTGAACCGCGCCGTCGATGTCGCCCGCGCCGCCATGGCGGAAGGGGTGAGCACGGCGGAGGAGGAGGCCAGCTCCAAGCAGGCGATGCTGCTCCTCAATGCCAGCACCCTGGTCTTCGCCATTCTGCTGCTGCTGGGTGGCTTCGTCATCGTGATGCGCGGCGTCACCGCGCCGCTGACCAGCATGTCCGCGGCGATGCGCCGGCTGGCCGACCATGACATGAGCGTCTCCATCCCCGGCCTCGGGCGGAAGGATGAAATCGGCGGCATGGCCGCCGCCATGGGCGTCTTCCGCGAGAATATGGAAATGGCGGACCGCCTCCGCGCCGAGCAGGAAGCCGCCCGCGCCCAGCGCGAGCGCCGCGCCGAATCCCTGACAAAGCTGGTGAATGGCTTCCAGGAGCGCATCGGCGAGACGGTGGGCATTCTCTCCGCCGCCGCCACCGAGCTGGAGGCCACCGCCCGCTCCATGACCTCGACGGCCGGCGAGACGGACCGTCAGGCCGGCGCCGTGGCCGATGCGGCGCAGGAGGCCAGCGGTGGCGTGCAGACCGTCGCCGCCGCCGCCGAGCAGCTCACCGCCTCGATCGGCGAGATCAACCGGCAGGTCGGCGAGGCCACCAGCGTGACCAATGAGGCCGTGCAGAGCGCCCAGCGCACCGATGCCACGGTGCGCGCCCTGGCCGAGGCGGCGCAGCGCATCGGTGATGTGGTGCAGCTCATCAGCAATATCGCCGGGCAGACCAACCTGCTGGCGCTGAACGCCACCATCGAGGCGGCGCGGGCGGGTGAGGCGGGCAAGGGCTTCGCCGTGGTGGCCTCGGAGGTGAAGAACCTCGCGGCGCAGACGGCCAAGGCGACGGACGAGATCAGCGGCCAGATCGCCCAGATCCAGGCCGCGACGCAGGAAGCGGTGAACGCCATCCAGTCGATTGCCGCGACCATCGGCACGGTGAGCAGCATCACTGCCAATATCGCGGCGGCGGTGGAGGAGCAGAGCACGGCGACGGTGGAAATCGCCCGCACGGTGCAGCGCACGGCCCAGGCCACCAGCACCGTCACCCAGAGCATCGCCGCCGTCAGCCAGGGCGCCAATGAAACCGGCGGCGCCGCCCAGGAGGTGCTGACCGCCGCCTCCGACCTCTCCCGCCAGTCGGAGCGCCTGAAGCTGGAAGTGGATCAGTTCGTGGGCGAGGTGAAGGCGGCGTGATTTCTGACCGAAAGCGGGTGCAGGGGGCCTTGCCCCCTGCTGGGGGTGTTTGAGGGGGCAAAGCCCCCTCAAGTCCACGCATCAGCAAGACCTTCTTTTTCTGAAGAAAAAGAAGCAAAAAGACTTTTTCAGTGGATGTCCCGCTTCAGGCCGCTGGCGCTGCGCCACAGGCTCCACAGCGCCAGCAGCAGCAGGGCGGAGAGGGCCAGGGTATAGGTCAGGGCGCCGGGTTTCGGCGGGGCGCCCAGCAGGGGGGCGGCATTGGCGGCCAGCAGGCCGGCCAGCAACCCGGCGCAGGCCGCCCAGCCGATCACCAGCGGCAGCGCCCGGCCCTGCCACGCCCCCCAGAGCAGGGCGGCGGCAATGGCGAATTCATCCAGCGCCAGGGGAATGAAGCCGGGGAACAGGCCGCCCGGTGCGGCAAGGCGGCGGGCGACCTCGCCCCCCGCCAGCAGCACGGCCACCAGCACCGCCAGGGCGCGCGGGGCCCGCGGCGCCATGGTTCAGACCCGCATCGGCATCAGGACGTAGAGCGCCTCCGGCTTCGCCGCATCCACCACCACCGTGGGGGCGGAGCCATCGGCGAAGCGGAACTCCACCTTGTCGGCGATCTGGTCGGTGATGTCGGCCAGATACCGCGCCTGGAAGCCGATCTCGATCGGGCCGGCGCCATAGGAGACGGCGCCGTTGTCCAGCTCCTCCTCCGCCTGGCCCTGGTCCGGGCTGCTGGCGGTCAGCGTCAGGCTGTCCGTCTTCAGGCTCAGCTTCACCGGGCGCGAGCGCTCGGAGGAAATGGCGGCGACGCGCGCCACGGCCTCGGCGAAGGCCTTCTTGTCCACCGTCAGGATCTTGTCATTCCCGCGGGGGATGACGCGCTCATATTCCGGGAAGGTGCCGTCGATCAGCTTGCTCGTCAGCCGCACGCTGCCGAAGGCGAAGCTGATCTTGGTGTCCGAGAGCTTCACCTCGATGGCGTCGCCGCTTTCCTCGGCCAGCTTGCGGATCTCGTTCACCGTCTTGCGCGGCACGATCACGCCCGGCATGCCCGCGGCACCTTCCGGCAGCGGCTCCTCGACGCGGGCCAGGCGGTGGCCATCGGTCGCCACGGCGCGCAGCACCGGCTGGCCCTCCACCTCCGTCGCATGCAGGTAGATGCCGTTGAGGTAGTAGCGGGTTTCTTCCGTGGAGATGGCGAACTTCGTGCGATCCACCAGCTCGCGCAGCAGGGCGGGGGGGATCTGGAAGCTGTGCGGCAGCTTGCCCTCGGTCATCGAGGGGAAATCCTCCACCGGCAGCACCATCAGGCTGGTGGCGAAGCGCCCGGCGCGCAGGGCCAGCGGGGCGTCGCCGCCGGCATGGTCCAGCTCCACCTTGGCGCCATCCGGCAGCTTGCGGACGATTTCATACAGCGTCGCGGCCGGCGCCGTGGTGCGCCCGGCGCGGGCCACGGTGACACCCGGCACGTCCTCGACGATGGCGATTTCCATGTCGGTCGCGGTCAGCGTCAGGGTGCCATCCTGCGCGGCCAGCATGACATTGGCGAGGATGGGGATGGTGTTGCGCCGCTCCACCACGCTCTGCACATGCGCGAGCGCCTTGAGCAGCACCGCCCGGTCCACCGTGAACTTCATGGCTTGAGCAACCCCCGCGCGGATGGATGGGCGCGCTTGCGCGCCCGGATCGAGACAAGTCGCCCTCTCTACCAGTCTGGAACGCAAGGCGAAAGCGGGGGAAGGCAGGGAACCGGCCCGCGGGTGGCGGCGTTGTGCGGGGGCCATGCCTCAGCACCCCCCTTCCCCTGCCGCTTCCTGGGCCACAGGCCGCACCGCCGTGCTGGGGGAGGGGCCGCCCGGCGCGCCCCTCATGCTGGTGGGCGAGCAGCCCGGCGATGCGGAGGAGCGCCAGGGCCGGCCCTTCGTCGGCCCCGCCGGCCGGCTGCTGGACCACGCCCTGGCCGCCGCCGGGCTGGACCGCGCCGCCTGCTACCTGACCAATGCCGTGAAGCATTTCAAATACATCCAGCGCGGCGCCCGGCGTGTCCACCAGACGCCGGACCGTGACGACATCGCCCTCTACCGCCCCTTCCTGCTGCGCGAGGTGGATGCGGTGGCGCCGCGCCTGCTGGTGGCGCTCGGCGCCACGGCGGCGCAGGCCCTGCTCGGGCGGCGGGTCGGCATTCTCAAGCTGCGCGGGCAGATCCTGGCCGGGCCGGGGGATCTCCCCCTTCTCCTCACCATCCATCCAAGCTTCCTGCTCCGCCTGCCGGATGCGGCGATGAAGGAGCAGGAATATCAGCGATTCGTGCGGGAAATGGCGCTGGCCAAAGAGCGGTTTTTGAATGAATCCATAGATTAAAATTCTTCTTTTTCTTCAGAAAAAGAAGTTTTTTTCAGGCTGCCGCCGTCTCCCGTCACAGCGGTACGCCAGACTGAAAAAAAGTTTTTTGGTTCTTTTTTTCAAAAAAGAACCTTTGATTTTAAAAACTCATCCCGGCTCATGCCGGTCCAGCACGGCATCCGGCAGGGGCATGGCCAGGGCGGACCATGTCCAGAGCAGCCAGCACTCCACGCGCCGCCCGGGGAAGACCTGCCGCAGCAGGGCGCGGTAGGCCGCCATCTGGCGCAGATAGAGGGCGGGCACGTCCTTCACCTCGGTCGGCGGCGGGCGGTTGGTCTTGTAGTCCAGCACCACCACCCGCTCGGGCGTGATCAGCAGCCGGTCCACCTGGCCGGCGAGGGGGCGGCCATTCACCTTCCCGGCGATGGGCGCCTCCGCCAGGCTGCCGGGGCCGAAGGCCTCGCGCAGCCCCGGGTGGTCCAGCAGGCGCATCACCTCCTCCAGCGTCACGGCCTGGTCGGCGGGCGTCAGGCCATGGCCGGGGCGGGCGAGGAAGCGCCGGGCCAGGGTCGTGCGCTCGCCGGGCGGGTGCTCGGGCAGGTGCTGCAACAGGGCATGCACCAGCCGGCCGCGGCGGAAGCGCTCCCCCGTCGGGTCGGCGCGGCCATGCGGGGCGGCGGTGGGCGTCTCCTCCTCCCCCGGCAGGGCGGAGGGGGAGAGGGTGAGGGCCATGCTCTCCGGCGCGGCGGGGCGGCCGAGCCAGTCCGGCAGGGCCGCCGCCTCCTCGGCCGAGCCATGGGCCGGCTCATGGCGCGGCGCGGCGGTCTGCGCGCAGGCATAGCGGCGCAGCGGCCCGGCGAAGCTCGCCGCTGGCGGGGCGCCGAAATGGGCCGGCTCGAAGGGGATTTCCTCCGCCCCCTCCAGCCGGGCGATGCCCTGGGCCACGAGGTCGTACCAGCCGCCTTCCTTCGGCGTGCCCCAGGCGCAGACCAGCAGCCGGTCCTCCGCCCGCGTCAGGGCGACGTAGAGCAGGCGGTTCTCCTCCGCCTCGCGTGCCTCGTTCTCCGCCTCCATCAGCGCGGTCCAGGCGGGGGCGAAGAAATCCTTGCGGCTGCGTGGCGCCCAGAAGGGCAGGGGCGGCTCGGATTCCTCCCAGCGCAGCGCCTTCTCGCCGCGCCCGCTGCCGACATCGGGGATGATGACGACCGGCGCCTGCAACCCCTTGGAGCCATGCGCCGTCAGCAGCCGCACGGCATCGGCGCCGGATTCCGCCTCGCGCTTCACCTCGGCCCCGCCGCGCCGCAGCCACTGGACGAAGCCCTGCAGGCTGGGCGGGTGGCGCGCCTCATAGGTGAGGGCGGCGTTGAGCATCTCGTCCAGCGGGTCGGCGGCATCGGGGCCGAGGCGGGCCAGGATGCGGGCGCGCCCGCCATGCTCGCCCAGCACCTCGGCCAGGATGGTGTGGGGGGTGGCGAGGTCGGCGCGGTCGGCCAGCCCGGCCAGCCATTCGGCGGCGTGGCCGGCGGGGCTGTCGCTGCCGCGCCGCTCCAGCAGGCGCCACCACAGCGGCTGCTCCCGCCCGCGCGCCAGGTCGCAGAGTTCTTCTTCCGGCACGTTGCAGAGCGGGCTTTTCAGCACGGCGGCCAGTTGCAGGTCGTCCTCCGGCAGCAGCAGCACGTCGCAGAGCGCCAGCAGGTCCTGCACGGCGATCTGTTCGATCAGCCGCATGCGGTCCACGCCGCCCACCGCCACGCCGCGCGCCTTCAGCGCCCGCACCAGCAGGTTGGAAAAGCCGGTGCGCCGGCGCAGCAGCACCAGGATGTCGCCGGGGCGGATCGGGCGGTTGCCGCGCGCCGGCAGCGTCTCCTCCCGCACCATCTGGGCGATGCGGGCGGCGAGGCTCTCGGCCATCAGCGCCTCGGCATCCTCCTCGGCCACTGGCTGGTCCGGCACCTCCCAGGGTTCCAGCGCGGCGCTGTCCGGCCTGGCGAGCGGCGGCCAGACCTCGACCATGCCGGCCTCGCCCTGGCGGTCGGCGCGGTGCTCCAGGCGGCTGCCCTCCGCCACCACGCCGCGCCGGGCCGGGCCATCGGCGAAGACGGCATCGACCAGCGCCAGCACCGGCGCCGTCGAGCGGAAGGAGACGTTGAGCGGCACGGCGGCGAAATCCGCCCCCGCCGCGCCGACGGCCTCGGCGAAATGGCGCTCCCACCGCGCGAAGCCGGCGGCGTCGGCGCCCTGGAAGCCGTAGATGGATTGTTTCTCGTCGCCCACGGCGAAGATGCTGCGCACCACCTCCGGCCCGCGCGTGCCGAGGCCGGCGAAGAATTCCTCCGCCAGCCGGGCGGCGATCTCCCACTGGTGCGGGTTGCTGTCCTGCGCCTCGTCCAGCAGCAGGTGGTCCAGGCCGCCATCGAGCTTGTAGAGCACCCAGGCGCTGCCGGGGTCGTGCAGCAGGGCGCGGGCGGCCTGGATCAGGTCGTCGAAATCGACCGCGCCGCGCCGCGCCTTGCGCGCCGTGTAGGCGGTGAGCACCGGCTGGGCCAGGGCCAGCAGCGCCAGGGTGGCGGCGTGCAGGCGCCAGGACCGGCGGCCCTCCTCGAAGGCGTGGACGCGCTCCGCCTCCTCCGCCATCAGGGCCTGCACCTCCTCGTGGCGCTCCTTCAGCCCGCCCTTGGTGGCGAGCGACTTGCGCGGCGTGCCCTCGGTGGCGGTGAGGAAGATGGCCCGCCATTCCTCCCAGCGCGCGGCGCGCGCCTCGTGGGAGAGGTCGATCCACGCCTTCATCTGCGCGCCGCGCGCCCGGTCATTGGCGTTGCCGCTCTGGCGCAGCAGGGCGGCGGCGCGGATCATCGCCGCATCCACGGCGCGCACGGCCCCGGCCAGGGCATCGCCCTCCTGCCCCTCGCGCGGCAGGCCGAGGCGGCGGCGCAGCACGGCGTCACAGCCCTGGATGCCGCCCGCCGCCGCGATGGCCTGGCCCAGGCGCTCGCGCTCCTTCACCAGGCTGTGCAGGGTCTGGGCGAAGTCCTCCGGCGAGCCGAGGCCGGCCATGGCCTCGATCGCCGCCTGCGGCAGCTGCCCGGAGGCGAGGGCGAATTCGCGCGATTCCGCCAGCATCTCGGCGGCGTCGGCCTCCTCGATCAGGGTGAATTGCGGCGGTAGCCCGGCCTCCAGCGGGAAGCCGCGCAGCAGCGACTGGCAGAAGGAATGGATGGTGGAGATGCGCATGCCGCCCGGCTGTTCCAGCACCTCGGCGAAGAGGCCGCGGGCGCGGCGGAGCAGCGCGGCATCGGGCTTCTGGCCCGTCAGCCCTTCCAGGCTGGCGATGAGGGCGGCCTCCTCCGCCACGGCCCATTCGCCGAGGCGCCTGGCGAGGCGCGTGGCCATTTCCGCCGCCGCCGCCTTGGTGAAGGTGAGGCAGAGGATGCGCCCCGGCCGGGCGCCCGGCCGCAGCAGCAGCCGCAGCACGCGGTCCGTCAGCACCTTGGTCTTGCCTGAGCCGGCCGAGGCGCCCACCCAGGCGGAGGCCAGCGGGTCGGAGGCGCGGCGCTGCGCCGCCTGGGCCGCCGCGCGCGGCGAGAGGGTGCGGCTTTCCGTCACAGCCCGGCGCTCCCCCCGCTGGCGGGCAGCGCCCGCCAGCCCTGAAAGAAAGAATCAGGCATCTTCGGCGGTTCCCCATTCGGCGATGCGGGCGAGGTGGTCATGGTCGGTGCGCTGCGGTCGCCGCCGGGGGTGCGGCCGGGCGACGAAGCGCCGGTTGCCGAGCAGGAAGGCGCGCAGCAGGGCGGTGGTCTGGTCCACCGCATCGGCGCCGAGCGTCCCCGGGTCGCCCTTCACCGGCTGGATCTCGCCCGGCGTGCCGCCGCCGGTCAGCCGCCAGTGGGCCATGGCCGAGACGGGGGCGGGGTGGACGCCCTGGAAGCCCCCGGCCTCGGCCATCGCCGCTTCCAGCGGCATCTGCGGCGCGCGGCCATCGGTCATTTCCTTCGCCGTGGGCGGCATGCCGGTCTTGTAGTCGATGATGGCCAAGGTGCCGTCCGCCAGCTCGTCGATGCGGTCGGCGCGGCCCTTCAGGCGCAGCTGGCGGTTGGCGATCTCCAGGAAGCCCGCCACCTCGGCATGGCGGCGGCGGATGGCGCGCGCGGGGTCGGCCTGGGCCTGGGCATGGGCCGCCTCCTCCTCCGCCACGACGAAGCCGCCGATGCGGGCGAGGCGCGGGCGCCAGAAGGCCAGCAGCCCCGGCCGCGCGGCGGCCTCGGAGAGGGCTTTCTCCGCCTCCTCGGCGAACCAGAGCGCGGCCTTCTCGCGCCCCGGCCAGCCGCCGGGGGCATCGCCCAGCCGGGCGGTCCAGCCGGCCATCACCTGGTGCACGATCTGGCCATAGTCGGAGGCGCCGACCTCGGCATCCAGCGGCTCCACCGGCACCAGGCGCAGCACGCGGCGGGCATAGTAGCCATAGGGGTCTGCCATCAGGTCCGCCACCTCGGTGATGCTGATCTCGCGCGGGCGGAATTCAGGGGGCGGGGCGGGGGCGGGGCGGGGCCAGGGGCGCACGGCCTCCGGCATGTCCAGCCGCGCCGCCCAGCCCAGCGCCGGGTGGCGCGGGAGCGACAGCCCCCCCTCTTTCCCCCCCTCTTTTCTCTGGCCCCCGAGAAAAGTTTCCAGCCGCGTCAGCCAGCGGCTGGGCACGGTGGGGGCGCCGGCGCGCTTGCGGGCGCGCGCCAGCACCACGCGCGGCGCGGAGGAGGCGGCCAGCATGAAATCCGCCGCCACGCGGCCGATGCGCGATTCCGGCTCGGGCAGGCCGAAATCGGTCCGCATGGGGCGGCTCATCCAGGGGCCGGGGTCGGTGGCCTGCGGCCAGACGCCTTCCTCCAGGCTGCCCAGCACGGCGAGGTCGAAATCCTGCAACCGCGCCTCCAGCAGGCCGAGGATGGCGATGCGCGGGTGCTGCGCGTATTCGCGCCCGCGGCCGATGCGCACCCCCGGCGCCGCCGGCCCCTCCAGCAGCACGTCGAAGAGCGCGGGCCAGGAGGCCGGGCTCATCGGCGGCAATTCGCGCAGGGCGGGGGGCAGGGTGGAGAGGAAGACGGCCAGCGGCTCGCCCTCCTCCCCCGAATAGAGGCGCAGGCCGCCCGGGCGGTCGCGCGCCGTGGCCAGGGCCTCGGCGGCGTTCATATGGGCTTCCAGCAGATCGGCGGGGGGGCGGGAGGGCGCGTCCGGCAGTTCCTCGAAGCCGGCCAGGGCGGTTTCGAGGGCGGCCAGCAGCTTCTCCACCGTGGCCAGCAGGGCGGCATCCTTCTCGCGCCGGAAGGCCTCGCGCGCGCGGGCGCGCAGGCCGGGCAGGCCGGGCGCCGGGCGCGGCCCGCGCAGGGCGCGCCGCTCGAAGAGTCGCACCGCCTCCATCCATTCCGAGCGCGTCATCCCCCCCGCCGCCAGCGGGTGCTTCAGCAGGGAGAGCAGCGGCACAGGCGCGAAGCCCTCCGCCACGGTGCGGGCGATCAGCCGCAGGAAGGCGCCGGTGGGCGTCTGCCCCAGCGGCTGGCCGGCGGAATCATCGGCCACCACGCCGTGGCGCATCAGCTCGGCGGCGACGCGGCGGCCCAGCTCGCGGTCCGGGGTGATCAGCGCGGCGCGGGTGCCGGGCGTCTCCAGCGCCTCGCGCAGCAGCAGGGCGATGGCCACGGCCTCGGCCTGGACATCCGGCGCGTCGAGAAAGGCGAGGCCCTTCAGCGCCGGGGCCCAGTGCTCCGGCCGGCGGTGCAGCCAGGCCTCGAGGCCGGCGGCGGGGCGCAGGGCGCAGGAGATCAGCTCCGCGCGGCGGATCAGCGCCGGGCTGCCATCGCCATTGCCGGGCCAGGGGCGGAGGTCCTTCGGCGTCGCGTCCATCGCCGAGAGCAGCCGCACCTGGCCGGAGAGCGGATGCGTCGGGCTCTCGCCGATGGCGGCCCAGAGCTCGGGGGAGAGTTCGGGGGATTTCACCTCGCCCGCGCCATGCAGCACGACGCAGCCCTGCGGCATCTGCGCCACCACTTTCAGCAGCGCCGCCGCCGCCGGGATGGTGCCGCCCGCGCCGATGCCGGCGGCGATCACCGGGTCGCGCGGCGGCTCGCGCGTCCAGGCCTCGGCCTGGGCCTTCAGCGCGGCGACGCGGCGGGGGCCGATATCCATCAGCCCCTTCTCGGCCAGCCAGCCCTCCCAGGCGCTGAGCACGCCGCGCAGGAAGGTCAGCGTCACCTGCCAGTGGGTGGCGAATTCCTCCGGCACCAGGGTTTCCAGCCGGGAGAGGTCGCAGCCCTCCAGCGCCGTCTCGTCCAGCCACTCGGCCAGGGCGGTGGCGAGGCGCCAGGCCTGTTCCGGCGTGGCCGGGCCGCCGTAGCGCGAGGGCAGGCGCATCACCAGCGCCGTCAGCACCGAATGGCGCACCGCCGGTTCCACCGCCGGGGGGAGGTCCAGCAGGGTGGGGAGGGAGAGCTCGTCCGCCTCCTGGGTGGACAGGCCGGTCAGCGCATGCATGCGCGGCAGCAGCAGCGTCTGGCCCCCCGAGGCGCGCAGGAACGCCTCCCGCAGCGCCAGCGCGGCGCGGCGGGTGGGGAGCAGGATCGTCGTGCGCGACAGGGCCAGGGGGTCCTCAGACCCGACCCAGGACAGAACGCCCTCGGCCAGCGTGCCAAGGAAGGGCAAATGCGCCGGAATCTCATAGAGCCGCATGGGGTGCCTCCGCCGGATCGGGTGTGGCCCGCGGGAGAGACGAAAGCAAGAATGGGGGGCTCCGCCCCCCAAACCCCCCGCCGGGGGAACAGGGTTCCCCCGGACCCCGCCATTCGTCAGAATCGCCCCAGGCCAGGGGGGAGCAGCATGGAGATCGTGCGGGGGGCGGGGGTGGATGAGCGGGTGCTCATCCTGCGCGCGGGGGAGGAGGTGGATGCGGTGCTGGTGCGCACGCGGCGCTTCTGCGTGCTGGTGGACACGCTCGCCACGCCGGAACTCTGCGCCCGCGCGCTGGAGGAAGTGAAGGGCGCGCCGCTGCTGGTGGTGAACAGCCACATGGACTGGGACCATTTCTGGGGCAATGCGGCGGTGGCGGGGGCGCCCATCCTGGCGCATGAGGCCGCCCTGGCGCGCTTCCACGACCCGGCCACCGCCCGCACCCTGCGCGAGAAGGCCGCCGCCGAGCCGCGCTTCGCCGGGGTGGAACTGGTGCCGCCCAGCCTGACCTTTTCCGGCGAGATGGTGCTGCATGGCGGCGACCTGACGCTGCACCTGCTCCACACCCCCGGCCATACCCCGGACCATGTGGCGGTGTGGATTCCCGAGATCGCCACCTGTCTCGCCGTGGATGCGGTGGAACACCCCATCCCCGAGGTGTGGAGCGATGACCCGGCGGATCTCGTGGCGCTGCGGGCCTCGCTGGCGCGCATTGCCGGGCTGGGGGCGCGGGTGCTGCTGCCCGCGCATGGCCAGACCACCGACCCCGCCCTGGCCACCCGCAACATCGCCTATTTCGACGCGCTGGAAGCCGCCCTGCGCGCCGGCCAGGAACCTTCCCTCCCGGTTGGCGCCGTCATCCCCCCCACCCAGCGCGCCTTCTACGAGTCCTGCCACGCGAGCAATCTGCGCGCGATGCAGCGTTTCATCAGCTGAAGGCGGGGTCCGGGGGGATCCTATCCCCCCGGCGGAGGGGGCATGGGGGTGGCGGCGCCTCCCCCATTCTTTTTCAGCTCGCCGAGGCATTCTTCCAGAGTCGCCCGGCACCCCTGGGCCATCCACCATGCCCGGACCCGCGCCAGGGCCTGCCCGATGGCTGGCCCTGGCGGCAGCCCGGCGGCGATGGCATCGCGCCCCTGCAACGGAAAGACCGGCCGTGGCGTGCCGAGGATGCGCTCCCGCAGCGCCGCGCGGTCCTGCCCGTCCCGCGCCTCCGCCACCCAGGCGAGATCCTGCGCCAGATCCGCCGGATGCTCCGCCAGCAGCCGGCGCAGATCATCCTCACCGAGACCGGGCGCGGGCGGCGGCAGGGTGAGCAGGGCGCGCAGGCGTTTCGCTTCCTCCCCCGAGAAGCGCAGGCGGCGCGCCAGGGCCTCGGGCGCCATGCCCTGCGGCAGCAGCAGGGCCAGGCGCAGCAGCGGCGCCGCCGGGGCCTGGCTGCGGGCGAGGGGGGTGATGTCCCCCGCCTCCGGCAGCACCGCGGCGAGGACGCCGGTCTCCCGCATCAGCGCCAGGGCGGTGGCGGGCTGCGGCCCTTCCAGCAGGCGCTTCAGCTCCATCCACACGCGCTCGGCGGAGAGGCGGGGCAGGCCGGGCACGGCGGCGCGCAGGGCGTCCAGCGCCACCGGCTCCGGCGCGCCCCGGCCATAGCGGGCATGGAAGCGGAAGAAGCGCAGCACGCGCAGATAGTCTTCCGCCAGCCGTGTCGCCGGGTCCCCCACGAAGCGGAGCCGGCCGGCGGCGAGGTCCTCCCGCCCGCCGAAATAGTCCCAGAACCGGCCCGCCGCATCCATCGACATGGCGTTGAAGGTGAAGTCGCGCCGTGCCGCGTCCTGCCGCCAGTCGGTGGTCCATTCCACGGTGGCGTGGCGGCCATCGGTGGCGAGGTCGCGGCGCAGGCTCGTCACCTCCACCGGCTCATGGGCCAGCACGGCGGTGACGGTGCCATGGTGCAACCCCGTCTCGAACACCTTCAGCCCGGCGGCCTGGAGGCGGGCGGCGATTTCCTCCGGCGGGTAGGGGGCTGCGACATCGACATCATGGACGGGCCGGCCCGCCAGGGCATCGCGCACCACCCCGCCCACGGCGCGGGCGCCGGGCAGAGCGGCCAGCACGGCGGCGGGGGTGCCCCGGAGCAGCCATTCAGGCGGGGGGAGGTGGTCGGTCGGCGGGTCGTCGGTCATGGCGGCGCAAGGCACCACGCGCCGCCGCCCCGCGCAACCGGCGCGCATCCTTCGTGGCGTTGCCGCGTTCTCCCCCCATGCGGCCCGCGAGGCCGGACCCGCCAGACACAGGAGAGCCAGAATGGACGAAAACCGCATCACCGGCGCCGCGCGCGAAACCGCGGGCCGTGTGGAGGAAGCCGCGGGCGCCGTGGCCGGCGATGCCGGGCAGCGTGCCCGTGGCGCCTATCATCAGGCGCAGGGCCAGGCGGAGAATGCCGTGGGCCAGCTTTGTGACCATGTGCGGGAACAGCCGCTGACCTCGCTCGCCATCGCGGCGGGGATTGGCTACATCCTGGGGCGGCTGCGAATCCTCTGATATTTTAGAAGCTTTTTCCCATTTGGCGTCCCGCTTCCGGCCTGATGCGGGACGCCAACCGGAAAAGTTTTTTGGTTCTTTTTTTCAAAAAAGAACATTTTTTCTTATTGTTTCTCCCCTGGCCTGCCCTCTTTGAACCCTGCTCCACCGGGTCTATCCCTTGGGGCAGGAGGACCATGCCATGCGCCGTCTCTTGCCCTTTGCCTTTCTGCCCCTGCTGGCGGCCTGTGCCGCGCCGGGGCCGACGCTGGAGCAGCGCCTGGCGACTTTCGTCAACCGGCCGGAGGGCGAGCTGGTTGCCCAGCTTGGCGTGCCGGTGCGCAGCTATGAGGCCGATGGGCGGCGCTTCCTGCAATTCGAGCAGCAGAGCACCGTGGCCGTGCCCGGGGACCCCTATCCCTATGGCTTTGGGGGCTATCGCCGCGTCTGGGATGTGCCGCCGAGCTATGCCGTGGTGCGCTGTGACATGACTTTCGCGCTGCGCCAGGGTGTCGTCGAAAGCTTTACCACGCGCGGGCAGGGCTGCCGCTGAGCCCGCTTCGCCCGCGCCGGAAAATGGTTTAGAGAGGCCGATATGCGCCGTCTTCCCAAGCTTGCCTTGCTGCCTTTCCTGTCTGCCCTGACGCTGGCCGTGCCGGCCGGGGCGCAAAGCCTGCGCGGGCCGATGACGCCTGACGCGCCGCAGCAGGCGCCGCGCAAGGAGCCGCCGGCCCTGCCGGGCCTCGCCGGCCGTGGCCGTGCCCCCGTCATCCCGGCTGAGCCGGGGCAGCAGGCGCTCGGCCCCACCGAGGCGCTGTTCGATGCCATCAACCGTGGCGACATGAGCGCGGCGCGCGATGCCATGGCGCGCGGTGCGGACCTGAACGCCCGCAATGTGCTGGGCCTGACGCCGATCGACTCCGCGGTGGACCAGAACCGCACCGAGATCGCCTTCTTCCTGCTGGCCGCGCGCGGCACGGTGGTGGGGGGTGGCGACCCGATGCCGCCGCCGCCGCCCGGCGCGCCGCGTGGCCCCGCCGCCGCTCCGGTGCGCAGCGCCCGTGCCCAGCCCGCGCCCGGCCCGGCTTCCCCCACCACGGTTTCGGCGCCGCGCGCCCAGCCGGTGGCGCCGCGCGCGCCCTCCGACCCTGGCACCCCGCGCCCGGACAAGGGCTTCCTCGGCTTCGACGCCAGCCAAGGCGGCTGACGCCCTACCCCTGGACCGGCGCTAACGCCCCTCCCGCCGCCACGCCACCAGGGCGAGGCCCAGCACCAGCGGCAGCGCCGCCCAGGGCGGCAGCAGCGGCAGGGCGGCGATGCCCGTCACCAGATGGTCCTCGTTGCGGCGCAGCCCGATCCAGCTGCTGCCTGAGGCTTCCCGCCCCAGCGCGACGCGGCGCAGATCCGGCAGGGCAGGGCGCTCCCCCTGGCTTGTTCCCATCTGGCTTGCCCCCCCTTGGCCCAGCCAGTGGACGCCGCCGCCGGTGGCCTGGGCCAGCGCCTGACCGCGCCCCGGATCGGCGCGCAGATCGGCGATTTCCAGCGGATTGGCGGCGGCGGCGGCGGCGAAGGCGGTGCGCCGCCCATCGCTCACCTGCCAGACGCCGGGCATCTCCGCCGGCATCTCCAGCACCGCCTGCCCGCCAGCCCCGGTTTCCGCCCGGCGGCGCGTGGTGGTGCCATCCGGCGCGGTGATGGCCAGTTCCGGCGGCGGCCCGGCCTCCACGCTGCGGCGGGTGACGCTGAGGGTGCCGCCCTCGATCCGCGCCACCAGATCCTCCTCCTCCAGCTCCGGCTCCTTCATCAGCCAGTGGGCGGCGCGGCGCAGCAGCTCGGCCTGCGGCCCGCCGCCATCATGCCCGCGCGACCACAGCCAGATCTGGTCCGACAGCAGCAGGGCCACGCGGCCCTCCCCCACGCGGTCCAGCTGTAGCAGAGGGGCGCCGTCCGGGCTGTCCATCACCGTCAGCCCGCTCTGCGGATCGGCGCGCAGATGGCGGTACCAGCGGCCCCAGGCCGGTTCCGTGGCCCCGGCATTGGCGCCGGTCAGCCCCTGCGTCACCGGGTGGCGGGCGCCGGCCTCGGTCACCCGCGGGGGGGGGGGGGGGGGCGCGC
>NZ_JANFNY010000033.1:34613-53914 GCF_024437745.1 Roseomonas sp. GC11
CCCCGGGGGCCGTACGCCCCCCCCCCCCAGCCCGGCATTGCCCGCCAGCGGCCGCGCCGGCAGCACGCTGCCCAGCGGTGTCGCGGCCAGGCTGGTCGGCCCCAGGAATTCCGGCCCCACCGAGAGCAGCAGCGCGCCGCCACCGCGCACATAATCGGCGATGTTGCGCAGATACATTGGCGGCAGGATGCCGCGATTGCTGAAGCGGTCGAACACGATCAGGTCGAACTCGCGCAGCTTCACCTGGAACAGCTCGCGCACCGGGAAGGCGATCAGCGCCAGCTCGTTCAGCGGCGTCAGGTCGTCCTTCTCGGGCGGGCGCAGGATGGTGAAGTGGACGAGGTCCACATTCGGGTCCGCCTTCAGCAGGCGGCGCCAGGTGCGCTCCCCGGAATGCGGCTCGCCCGAGACCAGCAGCACCCGCAGCCGGTCCCGCACGCCGTTGATCGTCACCACCGCGCGGTTGTTCAGGGTGGAGACCTCGCCCGGCCGGGCCTCGGCGGTGATCTCCACCACGCTCGGCCCGCCGCGCTCGATCGGCAGGGTGATGCGGTGCTCGCGGCCCACCGGCACGCTTTCGACGCGGGGCGGCGCGCCATCGCGCCGCAGCGTCAGCCGCACGGCCCCGCCCTGCGGCGCCTCGGCCCCCAGGTCTTCCACCACCAGCCGCAGATCGACGCTGCGGCCGACAATGCCATAGCCCGGCGCCTCCAGGATGCGGATGCGCCGGTCCACCTCCCCCGGCCGGCCGGGCAGCAGCAAATGCAGCGGCGCCTCGAAGCCGGGCTGCGCCGGAATGTCATGCGCCTGCCCGTCCGTCAGCGCGATGACGCCGGCCAGCCGGCTGCGCGGAATATCGGCCAGGGCGCGGTCGATCGCCGAGAAGAGCCGCGTGCCCTGGCGGCCGCCCTCGGGCAGGTCCACGCTGCGCAGCTCAAGGTCCGGGAAGCGCGCGGCGGCCTGCTCCAGCGCGGCCCGGGCGGCATCCATCTGCGCGGCGCGCGGGCCGATCCGCGCGGAATCGCTGCGGTCCTGGATCAGCAGGGCGATGTCCGGGCGGGTCTCGCGGCTCTCTTCCACGAGGCGGGGATTGGCCAAGGCAAGGAGGAGGATGGCGAAGGAAAGGGCGCGCCAGCCGGTGCCCCGCGCTTTCCGCCAGAGGGCGGGGGCCAGGGCCAGCAGGGCCAGGGCGGCCAGGGCCAGCAGCAGCCAGAGCGGCAGGATGGGCGCGAAATCGAGGCCGGAAATGGCTTGGCGCATGATCTAGCTCCTTTTGCCAGGGGGCTCTGCCCCCTGGACCCCCGCCCCCCCAGGGGGCTTTGCCCCCTGGACCCCCACCGGGGTGGCAGGGCCACCCCGGACCCCGCCTTCAGTGGGCCGGGTCAATTGCCCAGCCTTTCGAGAATGGCGGGGACATGCACCTGGTCGCCCTTGTAGTTGCCGGTCAGCGCGTACATCACGAGGTTCACGCCGAAACGATAGGCCAGGGTGCGCTGCCGGGCACCGCCAGGGATCACCGCGTAAGGGTTCTGGCCGCGCGCATCGACAGCCCAGGCCCCCGCCCAGTCATGCCCGCCGATGATCACCGGCGTCACGCTGTCATTGGCGCGGTCCTCCTGGCGGGAGACCCATACCTGCCCGCCAGCGAAGCGGCCCGGCAGGTCCGGCGGCAGCAGGTAGAAGGAGCGCGTCAGCACATGCTCGGGCGCCACCGGGGTCAAGGGGGGGATGGCCAGCCCGCGCGTGATGCGGCGCAGCGCCTCCCGCGCGCCGGGGGAAAACCCCTCGCCCGAACCTTCATCGCGCGTGTCGAACAGGATGATGCCGCCATTGCGCATGAACTCGTTCAGCGCCGCCAGGGCACCGGCATCCGGGTCCGGGCTCTCCCCCGTCACCGCCCAGTAGAGCAGGGGGAGGAAGGAAAGATCGTCCTGGCCGGGGCGCACGGCCAGCGGCTCGGCCAGGGCCGCGGCGGTGCGGCGGTTCACATAGTCGGACAGGCCCGTGAGGCCCTGCCGCACCACCTCGTCCACCGCCGTGTCGCCGGTGGTGACGTAGCCGATGCGGGTGGCCAGCGGCAGCCCGGCTTCCTGCGCCTGGGCGGGCGTGGCGAGCCAGAGCAGCGGCAGCAGCGCCGCCAGCCGTGCCCCGCGCCCCAGCAGCCCGCGCTGCGCCAGGGAAAGCAGCAGGTCCACCGCCAGCAGCACCAGCGCGGCGGCCAGCAGCCAGGGGCCGAGGTCGCGCTCCGCCGGCACGCCGCCAATGGCCTGCCGCACCGTGCCCGGCGGCGGCGCGGCCAGCGGGCGCGGCGCCGGCAGGCTGGCCGAGAGGTTCAGCGCCCGGCGCTCCCCGCCCTCGCCGGGCAGGCCATACCAGCCGGGCGGATGGCGCGGGCCGGGGGCGGTGGCGGCGAAGCGGCTGGCCAGGATCGCCCCCGCCCCGCCCGGGGCCGGGCCCAGCCGGCCGAAGCCGTCCATCGTCTCCAGCGGCGCCAGCGGCGCCTCGCCCTCCGCCCCGGCCACGCCGGAGGAGAGCGCCACCACCCGCTGCAACATGCCGATGAACAGGCCGGAGAGCGGCAGGTCCGACCAGTCGGCATTGGCGGTGACGTGGAACAGCACGATCCGCCCCGCCCCGCGCGTCACGGCGGTGACCAGCGGCGTGCCATCGGCCAGCCGCGCCCAGGTGCGGTCCGAAAGCTGCGGCCCCGGCTCGGCCAGGACCTGGGTGGAAACCGCCACCTCCGCCGGCACCGCCAGCCCGGCGAAGGGCGAGCTTTCGGCGAAGGGGGCCAGACCCTGCGGCTTCTCCCAGGAGAGGGCGCCGCCCAGCTGCCGCTCCCCGGCGCGCAGGCGCACCGGCAGCAGCGGGTCCGGATTCTCGGCCAGGCGCGGCCCGGCGAAGCGCAGCAGCGTGCCGCCCTGCTCCACCCAGCGGGTGAGGGCGGCGCGTTCCTGCCCCTCCGCCACCGGGCGGTCGGCCAGCACCAGCACGGAAAGCTGGCGGGCGAGAAGCTGCGCCACGCTGCCCTGGCGCAACTCGGCGCTCAGCGCCAGGGCGCGCTCCAGGTAGTAGAGCGGGCCGAGCAGCGGCGTATTGCCGCCCTGCTCGGCGGGGCCGATCATCCCCACCGGGCGGCGGCGGAAGCGTTCATCCAGCAGCACGGCGGCGGCGGCGCTGTCCTCGCCCTCGATCTCCAGCCGCGTGATCTGGTTGCGGATTTCCAGCGGCAGGTCCAGCGTGGCCTCGCCCGCGCTGGCGCCGGCGGCCACCGGGATGGTGGCGCGGGCCAGGGCGCGGCCATCGCCGGTGCGGGCCAGCACCGCCACCTCCCCCGCCAGCGGCGCCGGGGTCTGGCGCAGGGCGAGGTGAAGCCGCTCCGGCTCGGCGCGCGGCGGCAGCAGCACGCGCGCGGCATGGGCCGGCGCCTCGGCCAGAGTCAGCGGCCCGGCCTCGGCCAGGGTGCGCGCCAAAGCCGAAAAGCCCGATGCGGAAGAGGCGGGGCCTTCCGCCTGATGCTCCACCCCATCGGCGATGTAGAGGCTGGTGAAGCCACCGGGATTGGCCTGCCGCCAGAGGGCGAGGCCGGAGAGGGCGGCGGCGCGGTCCGGCGCCCAGGGCTTGGGCCGCAGCGCGGTGAGCCGGGCGCGCAGCGCCTCCGCCGGCATCAGCGCCGTGGGGGTGGGGGGCGTGCCATCGGCCTGGGCCGGGGCGGTGGCGAGCAGCGCCACCCGCCGCCCGTCCCGCGCCGCGCCATCCAGCGCGGCCTGGGCGGCGGCCATGCGCGCGGCCCAGTCCGCCCCGCTGGCCCAGCCATCATCCACCACCAGCAGCAGCGGGCCCTCGCCCTGCGCGCCGCCGCCGCCGGGCGCCCAGACCGGCCGGGCCAGGCCCAGGATGATCAGCGCCGCCGCGGCCAGCCGCAGCAGCAGCAGCCACCAGGGGGTGCGGGCCGGGGTTTCCTCCGCCGCCGGCAGGTCGCGCAGCAGGCGCAGCGCGGGGAAGGCCTGCCGCCGTGGCGCCGGCGGGGTGACGCGCAGCAGCCACCAGATCAGCGGCAGCGCCGGCAGGGCCAGCAGCAGCCAGGGAACCACGAAGCCGATCGGGCCCAGACTCATCATGTGCGACGCATCCTGTGCCGCTGCCTTCCATCACGGGGCCGGGGCGGCGCGCCACCCGCGGCGCGCCATCCCTGGGCCGGTTCAGTCCTGCTCCTCCCAGGTTCCATGGTCCTGGCGTGTTTCCCGGCCCCTCTGCCGGGGGCCCTGCGGTGTCATCCGGCGGGGGCGAGGGCCTGCCAAAGGGCCAGCAGCGCCGCCTCCGGCGGGGTATCGGTGCGGTGGGTGGCGAAGGACCAGCCCGCCGCGCCCGCGATCGCCGCCAGCCCGGCGCGGTGCGCCGCCAGCCGCTCCGCATACAAAGCACGGATGCCCTCAACGCGCGGTAACAGCAGCGCGGGTTCCGCCACGGCGCCGACACCCTCGAAGCGGACGCGCCCGGCATAGGGCAGGGTTTCCTCCGCCGGGTCGAGCACCTGCAGCACATGGCCGCGCACGCCGCGCGCCGCCAGCGCCGCCACCTGGGCGCGGGTTTCTTCCAGCGGCGCCAGGAAATCGCCCAGCAGCACCGCCCGCGCATGGCGGGGAATGGCGTCATCCGCCGGGGGCGGGGTGTGGCGGGGCAGCGCCTCGGCCAGCGAGGCCAGGGCGCCGCGCCCGGCCCAGGCCCGCCGCTCCCCCAGCAGCCGCACCCGCTCCCCGCCGCGCAGCAGCAGGCTGGCCAGGGCCAGCAGGAGGAGGTCGGCGCGCTCGCGCTTCTCCGGCCGATCGGCGCCGCCGCGCCAGGACATGCCGGGGCCGGCATCGCGCCACAGCGCCACGCTCTGCGCCGCCTCCCACTCCGTCTCGCGGACATAGAGGCGGTCGGACTTGGCGCTCTGCCGCCAGTCGATGCGGGCCAGCGCGTCGCCGCTGGCATAGGGGCGGAACTGCCAGAAGGCATCGCCCTGGCCGGCGCGGCGGCGGCCATGCACGCCCTGCATCACCGTGGCCGCCACGCGCTCCGCCGCCACCACCAGCGGCGGCAGGCGGCTGCCCAGCGCCGTGGCGCGGAGTGCCGCCAGGGGTGCCGCCACGGGGGAAGCCATGGGGGCGGCCGAAGGCGAGGGGGCGGCCCCGCCCGGGGGGTGCGGCTCAGCCAAGGCTGGCCTTCAGCGCGCCGATGACATCGGCGAGCTTCACGCCATCGGCGCGGGCGGCGAAGTTCAGCGCCATGCGGTGGCGCAGCACCGGCTCGGCCAGGGCGATCACATCCTCCACGCTGGGGGCGAGGCGGCCATCCAGCACGGCGCGGGCGCGGCTGGCCAGCATCAGCGCCTGGGCCGCGCGCGGGCCAGGGCCCCAGGCCAGGTGCTGCCGCACCGCGGGCAGGCTGGCCGTCTCCGGCCGCGCGCCGCGCACCAGCTTCAGGATGGCGTCCAGCACCGCCTCGCTCACCGGGATGCGGCGGATCAGCCCCTGGGCGGCGATCAGCTCCACCGCCGTCATCGCCGGTTCCGCCTTCGCCTCGGCCGCGCCGGTGGTGGCCAGCAGCATGGCGCGTTCCGCCGCCTCGTCCGGATAGGTGACCTCGACCTCCAGCAGGAAACGGTCCAGCTGCGCCTCGGGCAGGGGGTAGGTGCCTTCCTGCTCGATCGGGTTCTGGGTGGCCAGCACGTGGAAGGGGGCGGGCAGGGGGTGGACCGTGCCGCCCATCGCCACCTTGCGCTCCTGCATCGCCTGCAGCAGGGCCGACTGCGTGCGCGGGCTGGCGCGGTTGATCTCGTCCGCCATCAGCAGCTGGCAGAAGATGGGGCCCTGGATGAAGCGGAAGGCGCGCCGGCCCTCCGGCGTTTCCTCCAGCACCTCGCTGCCCAGGATATCGGCCGGCATCAGGTCCGGGGTGAACTGCACCCGGCTTTCCGCCAGCCCCAGCACGGTGCCCAGCGTCTCGACCAGCTTGGTCTTGCCCAGGCCGGGCACGCCCACCAGCAGCACATGCCCGCCGGAGAGGATGGTGATCAGCACCTGCTCCACCACCTCCGGCTGGCCGAAGATGACGCGCCCCACCGCCTGCCGCACGCGCGCCAGGCGGTTGCCCAGCGCCTCGACCTCCGCGAGGAGGATGTTGGGATCCGTGGTGTCTGCCACTTCAACCATGCCGCTGAGCCTCCTTATATAGACCGATATGGGAAGCCGGCCCGTCTTGGCCAGCCCGCCCCTTCTGCCAGGAGCAAGACTTGGGGAAGCCTATGACCACCGGGCGCATGGACGAAGCATTGAAACAAACCGGGATTGAAAAAGGGTGTTGCCCGCGCACGCAGGACGACGCCTCCGGCCCCCCACCCAGGGCCGCCGCGCCCAAGCCGCCCCCACCGGGGCGGAAGAAGGTGGAGTGCGGCGCGCTCGACATGCGCATCGCCCGCGATGGCACCTGGCATTATCGCGGCAGCCCGATCGGGCGGAAGGAACTCGTCTGCCTCTTCGCCTCCGTGCTGCGGCGCGAGGCCGATGGCACCTATTGGCTGGAGACCCCGGCCGAGCGCGGCACCATCGAGGTCGAGGATGCCCCCTTCGTCGCCGTCGAGGTCTTCTGGCGGCAATGCGCCGGCCGGCAGTGCCTGACCTTCCGCACCAACCTCGATGAAATGGTCACCGCCGACGCCGACCACCCCATCCGCGTCGCCATCGAGGGCCGCTCGCGCGAGCCGCGCCCCTATGTCACCGTCCGCCCCGGCCTGGAGGCCCGCATCAACCGCGCCGTCTTCTACGAGCTGGTCGCCCTCGCCGAGACCGAGCGCCTGGGCGGGCGCGAGGTGATGGGGGTGTGGAGCGAAGGCGTCTTCTTCCCCATCGACGAGGCCCCCGCCGCGCACGGCGCCGCCGCCGAGTGAGCGTGCCCCTCTCCCCCCTGGCGCCTGTGCCGCTGCCCCCGCCTCTCGACGCGGCGGAGGTGGCGCGCCGCCTCGCCGACCCCGCCCGCCTCGCGCGCGCCGCCGCGGGGGACGAGGCCGTGCCGCCCGGCGCCAAGCCCTCCGCCGTGCTGGTGCCCGTGGTGCTGCACCCCAGCCCCACCCTGCTGCTGACCCTGCGCGCCGCGCGGCTCTCCAGCCATGCCGGGCAGGTCGCCTTCCCCGGCGGCCGCATCGAGCCGGGCGAGAACCCGGAGCAGGCCGCCCTGCGCGAGGCCGCCGAGGAAATCGGCCTGGACCCGCGCCTGCCCCGCCTGCTCGGCCGCCTGCCCGGGCATGTGACGGGCACGGGCTACCACGTCACCCCCGTCCTCGCCCTGCTGGAGCCGCCGCTCAGCCTCGTGCCCTCGCCCGACGAGGTGGAGCAGGCCTTCGAATACGCCCTGGCCCCGCTGCTCGACCCCGCCCTGCCGCAGCGCCGGACCGCCCTGTGGAAAGGCGAACGCCGCAGCTTCTACGTCTGGCCCCATGATGAGCATTATGTCTGGGGCGCCACCGCGGCCATCATGCACAGTCTGGCGGTGTTATTGAGGGATTAGGTTTTGTCAGTATTCTTCTTTTTATGAATAAAAAGAAGCAAAAACACTTTTTCAGGCTGCCGCCGTCTCCCGGCACGGCGGGACGCTGAACTGATAAAAGTTTTTTGGTTCTTTTTTTCAAAAAAGAACATTCTGCAAAAACATCACTTCAACCCATCCCAGAGGGGCAGCCCGAGCAGCGCGGCGAGGCCGATCAGCACGAAGCAGGCGCGGCGGAAGGTGGCCTCGCTGGCCAGCCCGAAGAGGCGGCTGCCGCCCCAGATGCCGAGCGCGTAGACGGGCGCCATCAGCGCGGCCAGCAGCAGCGTCCGCGGCCCGAGCAGCCCGCCCAGCAGGTAGATGGCGGCGCTGATCAGCCCGTTGAGGGCGAAGAACAGCACGAGATTGGCGCGCACCTGGGCGGCGGGCAGGGCGCCGCCGAGCCAGTAGGCCACCACCGGCGGCCCGCCGAGCTGCGCCGCCCCCGAGCACAGGCCCGCGGCCGCCCCCACCCCGAGCGAGAGCGGCAGCGCCGGCCGCCCGTGATAGCGCCAGCCCGAGGCCAGCAGCGCCAGCATCGCCACCGCCAGGACGCAGATGCCCCAGCGCAGCAGATCCCCCGGCAGGTGCAGCAGCATCCAGGCCCCGAAAGGCGCGCCGAGCAGGGCGCCACCGGCCAGCGTCATCGCCTCCCGCCGGTTGGCCAGGCGCCAGGCCGGGGGGAGCAGGGGCAGGGTGGTGACATTGTCCACCAACAGCAGCAGCGGCGCCGCCACCTGCGGCCCGAGCGCCGCGCTGGCCGGGGGAATGAAGATCAGCGCCGCCCCGAAGCCCGAGAAGCCGCGCGCCAGCCCGGCCGCCAGCGCGGCGCCCAGCGTGACGAGCAGGGCAGGGGTCTCTGGCAGCATGGGGGGCGTCCTGCGGGAGGGGAGAAGGTGTTCTCCTTCTTTTCTCCTCCTCTGGCCAGCCCTGCCCGGCGATTCGCGCCCCCGGCCGGGCGAGTGGCGGGCGGAAGGAAATGTTCGCATCCTGTTCTTGACTTCGCGGCGGGGCGGGAGAAAGAGTCGCGCGAACGCAAGGGGAACCCACGATGCCGGATGGCAGCCTTCGCGGTGCCGCCTCCGCCCTGCTGGAGGGCGTGCGCAAGGGGCGTGGCGCCACCAGCAACCCGCCGGTGCGCTTCGACCGGCTGGCGCTGGAAGCCTTCGATGATGGCTGGCAGACCCTGGAGGACACCTTCGGGGCCTTACCGCCGCTGCCCACCACGCTGATCCGCGATGCCAGCCGCTCGGCCATCGCCTGGAACAGCTCGCCCGATATCGGCTTCGACCGCGCGGTGAACCCCTATCGCGGCTGCGAGCATGGCTGTGTCTATTGCTATGCCCGGCCGAGCCACGCCTATCTCGGCCTCTCGCCAGGGCTGGATTTCGAGACGAAGCTGCAGTTCAAGCCCGAGGTGGCGGCGCTGCTGGAGAAGGAACTGCGCAAGCCGGGCTATGTGCCGCGCCCCATCGCGCTCGGTTCCAACACCGACCCCTACCAGCCGGTGGAGCGGCGGCTGAAGCTGACGCGCGCCATCCTGGAGGTGCTGGAACGCTTCGGCCACCCGGTGACCATCATCACCAAATCGGCCGGGGTCCTGCGGGATCTCGATCTCCTGGGGCGGATGGCGGAGCGGCGGCTGGCGCGGGTGTGCCTGTCCGTCACCACGCTGGATGCCGGGCTGGCGCGCATCCTGGAGCCGCGGGCGGCGACGCCGGAGCGGCGGCTGGAGGCGCTGCGCCGGCTGACGGAAGCCGGCATCCCCACGGCGGTGCTGGCCGCGCCGATGATCCCGGCGGTGAACGACATGGAACTGGAGCGCATCCTGGAGCGCGCGGCGGCGGCGGGGGCGACGCGGGCGGGCTATGTGCTGCTGCGCCTGCCGCTGGAAATCGCCGGGCTGTTCGAGGACTGGCTGCGCCAGCACCTGCCGGAGCGGGCGGAGAAGGTGCTCTCCCTGGTGCGGCAGACGCGGGGCGGGCGGGTCTATGACAGCGACTTCGCCCAGCGCATGTCCGGCACCGGGCCTTATGCCGAGATGCTGGCGCGCCGCTTCCGCGTGGCGGCGCATCGCCTTGGGCTGGAGAAGCGGGAGGGGGAGGGGCTGGACTGCACCCGCTTCGCCCCCCCGCCCGAGGCCAGGGAACCGCGCCAGATGGCGCTGTTCTAGGGCGGCGCGCTTTTCTTGAGAGGGGCGTCGCCCCTCTCAAACTCTCCCGGCCAAAGGCCTGAGGCCTTTGGAAACCCCTCCGTCAGCCCGCCAGGGTGCGGCCGGCGGAGCCGAGATCGGCGAAGGCTTCGTCCAGGCGCTTCACCACGCCCTTCTCGGCGGCGCGCAGCCACTTGCGCGGGTCGTAGAGCTTCTTGGTGGGCTTGCCGTTGGACGGGTCGATCTGGTGGGTGAAGGCCACCGGGCTGGCCTGGACATAGGCGCCCACCGGCTCGGCGAAGGCGAACTGCGTGTCCGTGTCGATGTTCATCTTGAACACGCCGTAGGAGACGGCCTCGGCGATCTTGTCCTTCTCCGAGCCGGAGCCGCCGTGGAAGACCAGGCTCATCGGCTTGTCGCCGCCGCCGAAGCGGGCGGCGACGGCCTGCTGGGAGGCCTTCAGGATCTCCGGGCGCAGCTTGACATTGCCCGGGGCATAGACGCCGTGGACATTGCCGAAGGAGGCCGCGACGGTGACATGGCCGATGGGGGAGAGCTCTTCCCAGGCCTTCAGCACGTCCTCGGGCTGGGTGTAGAGGTGGGCGTTGTCGGCGCTTTCCTCGAGGTCGTGGCCGATGCCGTCTTCCTCGCCGCCGGTCACGCCGAGTTCGATCTCCAGGCTCATGCCGAGCTTGGCCATGCGGGCCAGCACCGGCTTGCACTCGGCGATGTTCACATCGAGCGGCTCGGCCGAGAGGTCGAGCATGTGCGAGGAGAAGAGCGGCTTGCCGGTCCGCTGCATGAAGGCCTCGCCGTGGTCGAGCATGCCGTTGACCCAGGGGATCAGGCTGCGGTCGGCGTGGTCGGTGTGCAGGACGACGCAGATGCCATAGGCGGCGGCCACGGTGTGGACGTGCTGGGCGGCGGAGACGGCGCCGAGGACGCGGGCGGCGGCGGCATCGGGGCAGCCCTCACCGGCGAAGAAGCGGGCGCCGCCGTTGGAGAGCTGGATGATGACGTCGGACTTGTTCTTCGCCGCCGCCTCCAGCACCGCGTTGATGCTGTTGGTGCCGACCACGTTCACCGCCGGCAGGGCATAGCCGCCCTCGCGGCAGGCATCGAGCAGCGCGAGGTAGTCGGCGCCGGTGACGACGCCGGGGCGAAGCTTCACGGGCGCCTTGGCGGTGGCGGGAAGCGGGTGGTCCATGCGGGCGGCTCCACATTCAGGAAAGGTCTGCGCACAGATTAGCCAATTCTTTGGCCCTGTGCGCCGGGGCGGGGGGGTTTTCCACAGAACTGGCGGCAAAATGAAGGCAGCCCCGCCCCGGGCTTTCCCATTCCCCTCACTGAAAAAAAGTTTTTGGTTCTTTTTCCAAAAAGAACCCTTCCTCCCTTTCCCTTACCCCTGCCGCAGATGCTCCTGCAGGCGGGGCATCAGCTCGACGAGGTTGCAGGGCTTGTGCCGGCTGTCGAGCTGGAAGCGCAGGATATCGTCCCACCCGTCCTTCACCGCGCCGGAGGAGCCGGGCAGGGCGAAGAGGTAGGTCCCCCCCGCGACTCCGCCGAGGGCGCGGGACTGGATCGTGGAGGTGCCGATCTTCTGGTAGCTGAGCATGCGGAACAGCTCGCCGAAGCCGGTGATTTCCTTCTCCAGCACGCGGCTGAAGGCTTCGGGCGTCACGTCGCGGCCGGTGATGCCGGTGCCGCCCGTGGTGATGCCCACATCCACGCCGGGATCGGCGACCCAGCCGCGCAGCACGGCGGCGATGGCGTCCGGCTCGTCGCGCACGATCTGGCGGCTGTGCAGCCGGTGCCCGGCGGCCTCGATGCGCTCCGCCAGCAGGGCGCCGGAGCGGTCGGTGGCGAGGTCGCGCGTGTCCGAGACCGTCAGCACGGCGATGGAGACGGGCAGGAAGCGCAGCGATTCGTCGATCGGCATGATGATCCTCTTCCTCGCGCCTTCCTCGCGCCGCTGGGGGGGGGCGGGCTCAGCCCACGGTGGCGGCCTGCATCACCCGGTTCCGCCCGGCGCGCTTGGCGGCGTAGAGCGCGGCATCGGCGGCCGATATCATCGCCTCCGGCCCGGCGCCAGCATCGCAGGGCTGCGGCCCGGTGCCGGGGCTGCCGGCCTCGATCCCGGCCACCCCGGCGCTGAAGCTGACGCGCAGCGGGGTGCCGCCATTCTCGAAGGGGGTGGCGGCGAAGCGCTCGCGGATGCCATCGATGATGGCGCGCGCCGCGTCGGGGGCGGTGTTGAGCAGCAGGACGGCGAATTCCTCCCCGCCATAGCGGCCGATCACGTCGGTGCGGCGCAGCCGGCGCTGGAGGCTGCGCGCCAGGCCGCGGATCACCCGGTCCCCCATCAGGTGGCCATGGGTGTCGTTGACGCTCTTGAAGTGGTCGAGGTCGAGCAGCACGAGGCTCATCGCCATGCCGTGGCGGCGGGCGCGCTCCAGCTCCAGCTCCAGCCGCTCCTTGAAGCGGGCATGGTTGAGCAGGCCGGTCAGGCTGTCCGTCTCCATCACGGCGCGCAGGGCGCGGGCGCGCTCGGCGCGCATGCGCACCAGCGTGACCAGCCGGCCGAGATCGACGGGCTTGGCGATGAAGTCATCCCCGCCCAGGCGGCGGGCCAGGATCTGCCGCGCCTCGTCCTTCTCGGCCGAGAGGAAGAGGATGGGCAGGGAGAGGTTGCGCCGGCTCTGGCGCAGGATGCGGGCCAGCTCGATGCCATCCACCCCGGGCATCTGCACATCCATCAGCACGAGGTCCGGGGTGAGGGCGGACATCGCCTCGATGGCGCGGGCGGGGTCGGAGATGACGGTGGCCTGCATCCCCGCCTGGCGCAGGGCCAGGGCATAGGCCTCGGCCAGCACGGCGTCGTCATCCACCACCAGGATGGAGGGGCCGGCCTCGCTGCGGCTGCCGGCGAAATGGTCCAGCCAGTCGGCCAGTTCGTTGACGTCGAGCGGCTTGGGCACCACGGCCTCGATGCCGGCGCGCACGGCGGCGAGCCGCGCGGCGAAGCTGGTATCGCCGGCCAGCAGCACCAGCGGCGCGCGGCCGGCGAGGTGGCGGCAGGCCTCCAGCGCGCCGGGCACGGCATCGTCGATGACGATGGCGGCCAGGCGCTCGCTCTCGGCCAGGGCGCCTTCCGGCAGCACGGCATCGGGCACGCGCAGCACGCCATAGCCGAGATTGGCGATGATGGCCGAGAGCGTCGCGCGCTCCTGCGGCTCGGCGAAGAGGAAGACGGGCTCGCTCTCCTCCGGCGTGGCGGTGCCGGGCTCGGCGGCGGCGGCCTCGGCGGCGGGGTCGGGGCCGGCCTCCCAGGCCTTGCGCACGGCCTCGACCAGCATGCCGGCCTGGCGCAGCCGGTCGCCGCCCGGCGCCGCCTCCTCGCCCAGGCCGAGCAGGATCAGCTCCAGCGGTGCTGCGGCGGTGGAGAGGGCGGGGAAGCCGAAGGTGCCGCCCGCCCCGGCCAGGCGGTGGGCGGCGGCGGCCAGTTCGGCCAACGCGCCGCGCGTGGCGGCATCCCAGGGGATATGCGGGGGCAGAGGCTGGGGCAGGTGCGGGTGCTGGGGGCGGCGCGGCGCCTGGCTGGCCCAGAGCGCGGACCAGCCCGCCACCAGCTCCGCCACCCGCTCCCCCAGGCGCTGCACGCCATCGGCGCGCAGCCGGCGCAGCGCCGCGCGCAGCTCGGCGGCGGCCTCCGTCTCCTCATGCGACATGGCGGCGGGCCCAGATCTCGCGCACGGTGGTGGAGAGCGTCATCGGGTCGAACGGCTTCGAGATGACGTCGAGGCTGCCGAGGGCGCGGTAGCGTGCCACCTCCTGCGGCTGCACCTTGGCGGTCATGAAGACGGCCGGCGTCTCGGCCAGGCCCGGCAGGGCGCGCAGCCGCTCCAGCGTGGTGGGGCCGTCCATGCCCGGCATCATGACATCCAGCAGCAGCAGTTGCGGGGCGAAGGCCTCGGCGCGGGCCAGCGCCTCCTCGCCCGAGGCGCAGGCCTCGACGACGAATCGCCCGACCGCCTTCAGCGCGAAACTGGCCAGATGCCGCACATCGCCGTCATCCTCGACATAGAGGATGCGCGAGAGGGGTTCGTCGCTCATGGCCTCGGCTCCGTGGTCTGCAGCGGGGAGGGCTGGGGAGAGGGCTGGGGAGAGGGCTGGGACGCCCGACCGCGCGGCGCCGGCGTGCCCTCGATCAGGTGCAGGATGGTGTCATGCAGGTCGCGGTTGTCGGTGCGGCTCTTGACCAGGGCGGCGGCGACGCTGCGCGTGGTGCGCGCATCCATGTCGCTGGCCGAGAAGATCAGCACCGGCGGCGGCGGGGCGAGGCCGCGCAGCTCGTGCAGCAGGTCGAGCCCGCTGCCATCGGGCAGGCCGACATCGATGATGACCAGGGCGAAGGGCCCCTCGGCGGCCAGGGCCGCGCGCGCCTCGGCCAGGCTGCGGGCGGGGACCATGCGCGCCTCGTCCCCCATCACGGCGGAGACGACGCGGCGGATATCCGGGTCGTCCTCCACATGCAGGATGCTGGCCGGGCCGCCGCCGGGGGTGAGCACCGGCCGCAGCGCGGTGCGCAGCGCCTTGCGCAGCCGCGCCGGGTCGATCGGCTTGTCCAGCCAGTCCACCACCCCCACGGCATCGCCGTTCAGCACGCGCCGGCCCTGGTCGGCGGTGGCGGAGATCACCACCACCGGCAGGGCATGCCCGTCCGGCCGCCGCCGCAGCCGGCGGAAGAGGGAGAGGCCATCCTCGTCCGGCAGCAGCAGGTCCAGGGTCATGGCGTCGAAATGCCCGCGGTCGAGCCAGGTGAAGGCCTCGGCCGCGCTGTACGCCACCTCGCTGTCCCAGCCATAGGCGTCCAGCATGTGGCGCAGCAGCCGGGCGATGTCGGCGTCATCCTCGACGATCAGGGCGCGGCGGCGGCCGGCGGGGGCGGGCAGCGGCATCTCCAGCCGCTCCACCAGGCGCGGCAGGGAGAAGTGGAAGACCGTGCCGCCGCCCGGCGCGTCGGCGAAGCCGATGGTGCCGGCATGGTGCTCGACGATCGCCTTGCTGATCGACAGGCCGAGCCCGGTGCCGCCCTTCTGCCGCGCATCCGAGGAATCGGCCTGGGCGAAGCGCTGGAAGATGCGGCCGCGGAAATCGGGGGGGATGCCGCGGCCGTGGTCGCGCACCTGGAAGACGGCATTGCCGGCATCGACCGAGAGCGCCACCTCGACCTCCCCGCCGCGCGGGGAGAATTTGGCGGCGTTGGAGAGCAGGTTGGCCAGCACCTGCTGGATGCGCTGGACATCGGCATAGACCTGGGCGTCGCGCGCCCCCGGCTCGATGCGGAAGGTGACGCCGAACTGCGCGCCATAGGCGGCATTGGCGGCCACCGCCTGCTCCAGCAGGCCGAGGGCGGAGACGCGCTCGCGCTGGAAGTCGAGCCGGCCGGATTCAATCTTCTCGATGTCGAGGATGTCGTTGACCAGCAGCACCAGCCGCTCGGCATTCTTGTGGGCGATGTCGAGCAGCTCGCGCACCGGCTCGGGCAGGTCGCCGGCGACGCCACCCATCACCAGCCCGAGCGAGGCGCGGATGGAGGTGAGCGGCGTGCGCAGCTCATGGCTGACGGTGGAGACGAACTCGCTCTTCAGCGCGTCGAGGCGGTGGCGCTCCGTCACGTCGCGCAGGATGCAGACGGCGCCGCCCTCGGCATAGGCGCCGAGGGAGAGTTCGGCCGGGAAGCCGGTGCCATCGGCGCGGCGCGCCTGCACCTCGCCCGCGCGCAGGCCATAGCCGGGGATGAGGGCGCGGATGCGGCTGCCCACCAGCCGGTCCAGCGGCAGCAGGAACTGCCCGGCGGCGGCGCTGTTGGCGAGCTGGACGCGCTCCTCCGCATCCACCAGCAGGATCGGGTCGCGCGCGTGGTCGAGGATGGATTGCAGCCGGCCCCGGCTCTCGGAGAGGGCGGCATTGGCGGCTTCCGTCTCGCGGTTGGCCTGTTCCAGCGCCTGGAAGCGCCCGGCGGAGGCAAGCAGATGCCGGTGCAGCCCCCACACCGCCGCCACCGCCATGCCCGCCGCCGCCAGCACCAGCAGGAGCAGCACGGTGCGGATCTGTTCCACCCGCTCCAGGTAGTGGCGGTTGAAGTCCTCCAGATCCGCGCGCTCGGCCTGGATCAGGCTGTCCACCTGGGCGGTGAGGGTGGAGCGGATGGCGCTCGCCTCGCGCAGCAGGCCGCCGAGATCGACCGTCGCCGGGTCCATCTGCATGGTCTCGTCCAGGCGGATCAGCAGGACCTCAAGGTTGCGGCCGAGATTGGAGGTCTCGATCTCCTGCTCTGAGCTTTCCTGGGCCACGCGCAGGATGGCGAATTTCTCGCGCAGCCGGGCCACCGCCGCCCGGTAGCCCGCCCGCTGCTCCGCGCCCTGGCCGCCGATGGCCAGGTTGCGCGCCACCACCGTCTCGAAGATCTGGTTGCGCAGCTCCAGCAGCAGGGTGACGGTCTGGTAGCTGGAGTCCATCGCCTCCCGCTGGGTGCGGCCATCCTGCATCACCCGCAGGGCGGCCAGCCCGCCCACGAGGAACAGGGCCAGCAGGGCGGCAGCCACGCCGGCGGTGATGAGGCGGATGCGGCGGTAAGGCGTGCTCATGGGCCATCCTGGCGGTCGCGCGGGGCGGGCCTGCGCGCGCGCCGTGCGGCGGACGCAGCCCCCTTCCCGGCGGGATGGCATGGCCGTGAAGCTTTCGCAACCTTTGCGGGAGCGCGTGCGTAATGAATCGGTTTGGGTTGTGGTGTTGAAAATATGCAGTAAAAATGTTCTTTTTTGAAAAAAAGAACCAAAAAACTTTTATCCGCTGGCGTCCCGCCGCAGGGATGGGGCGGGACGCCAAGCTGAAAAAAAGTCTTTTTGCTTCTTTTTCTTCAGAAAAAGAAGTTTTGTGACAAAACTGCTTTCAGCGCCCCGTCCCGCGTGGCGGCGGCTGCTCCGCCACCTCCATGGGCGTGGTGTCGAAGCGCGGGAACTGCCCGGCCGCCAGGGCATCCAGGCTGGGCGCCGGCAGGCCGAGGCGGCTGGCATAGATCCAGGAATAGGCCAGCACCCGCTGCACGAAGGCGCGGGTCTCGTTCACCGGGATGGATTCGACGAACAGGAAGGGGTCGTCCTGGTGCCGCACATTGGGCGCCCAGCGGCCGACATTGCCCGGCCCGTTGTTGTAGGCGGCCAGCATGCGGATGAGGTCGCCATCCACCACTTCCCGCGTGGTCAGCAGGGCGAGGTAGCGCTGCGCCAGCTCCAGCGAGAAGGCGGGGTCGTGCAGCCGGGCGCGGGCGGCGCCGGGCAGGCCGGTCTCCTTCACGATATAGGCGGCGGTGGCGGGCATGATCTGCATCAGCCCGCGCGCCCCGGCGGCGGAGACGGCGCGCGGGTCGAAGCGGCTTTCCTGCAGCGCCAGGCCGTAGAGCAGGGCGGGATCGACGCGGAAGCCGCCGAGCGGCTGCAGGCGCGGCAGGGGGAAGCGGTCATAGTCGCGCGGGCGGCCATCGCTGGTCTGGGCCAGGGCGGCGACCTGGGCGGCGAGGTCCGTCAGTCCCGCATCGCGCGCCACGGCGAGCATGGCGGCGGAGAGGGCGGGGTTGCCCTGCGCCACCGGCCAGAGGCGGCGCAGCTCGGCCTCCGCCCGGTCGCGCTGGCCGATCTGCAGCAGGGCCAGCGCCCGCCAGCCGGAGGCGGTCTCGGCCAGGGCGGCGCCCTCGCTGCCGGCCTCCGCCTCGCGCTCCCAGGCGAAGCCGGGGGCGAGGCCCAGGATGCGCCGCGCGATCAGCCCGTAGAAGGTGCGCGGCTCCTGCGCCGCCTGGAGCATCCAGGGCACGTAGAGCTGGGGCCGCCGGGTGCGGATGGCCGAGCGCGCCGTCCAGAAGGCGGCGCCGGCGCGCAGGGCGGGGGTTGCGGTATCGGCGCGCGCCGCCGCCTCGAAGCGGGCCAGGGCCAGCTCCGCCTGCCCCATCCCCCAGGCGGCAAGGCCGGCGACATAGGCGGGATAGGCCTGCCCCGGCTCGGCCTGGGCGGCGGCGGTGGCGATGCGGTAGGCCTCCTCATCCCGCCCGCGGTGGAAGAGGGCCAGTGCCACCTCGGCGCGCAGCTGCGCGGCATAGGCGCCGGTGGCGCCACGGCCGATGGCGGCCAGGGCGGCCTCGGCATCGCCATCGGCCAGGCGGGCCTGCACGGCGCGGTCCAGCCGGGCGTCGCGGCTGTAGTCGCGGCCGGGGGGCGGGGTTTCCTCCGGCACCGCATCGGCGTCGGGGGCGAGGAAGGCATCGGGCGGGGCCGGCGGGTGCGGCGCGTTGCGCGGCAGGTGGCGGCGCAGCAGGGCGTGGACCCAGGCGGCGTCCGGGTGGTCCGCATAGTCGGCGAGCCAGGCGTAAAGCTCGGGCAGCGAGGGCTCGGGCGCGCCGGGCTGGCGCCAGCGGTCGGCCAGGACATGGCCGAGCAGGCGCCGGTCAGCCAGCCGCTCGGCCTCCTGCTGGGCCTGGGGGAAGGCGCCCTGGGCCTGCAGGGCGAAGATGCGGCGCAGCCGCTCGGCATCCGCCTGGGCCAGGGGCTGTGGAAGGCCCGCCTCGCCCCGCATGGGGGAAGGGGTGGGAAGGTTGATCGAAGCCCGCTCAAGGGGGGCGGTCTCTCCGGCCCGTTGCGCCATGGCGGGAACCTGAGCCCCCATCCACAGCGACGCCGCGCCCCCCAGCCCGAAGGCCAGGAGGCGTGGACGCAGGGCCATGGTGCAGAACGCTCGCATGGCCTGAACGGCGTTAAAGATCGTAAACCCTCAGGGCAACTCCGATTGTCGGGACAAATCCCGTGAAGTGAGACGAATCACCCCAAAATCAGGGGTTTGGGGCCAAAACTTCCATCAAGATTCGTTTATTCCAGGCGAGATTCGGGGGTGTTTTCCGCGTCCAGCGTGCGCCGCAGCAGAAGCAGGTCGGCCCAGGCCTCGCGCTTGGCGGCCGGGTTGCGCAGCAGATAGGCGGGGTGGAGGGTGGGCAGGGCGGCGGTGCCCTCCTCCAGCCGGTGCCAGCGGCCGCGCAGGCGGGTGATGCCCTCCTTCGCCCGCAGCAGCGCCTTGGTCGAGGTGCCCCCCAGCAGCACGACATGGCGCGGCCGCACCAGGGCGATGTGGCGCAGCACCAGCGGCAGGAAGAGGTTGATCTCGGCATCCGTGGGCGTGCGGTTGCCGGGCGGGCGCCAGGGCAGGATGTTGGTGATGTAGGCGCCGCGCCCCGGCTCGGCCCGCGCGCGGTCGAGCCCGATGCTGGCCAGCATGCGGTCCAGCAGCTGCCCGGAGGCGCCGACGAAGGGGCGGCCCAGGCGGTCCTCGTCGCCGCCCGGGGCCTCGCCCACCAGCATCAGCCCGCTTTCCGGGTGGCCATCGGCGAAGACCAGGTTGGTGGCGGTCTCGCGCAGGGGGCATTCCACCTGCTCCAGCGCCGCGCGCAGGGCGGTCAGGTCGGTGGCGCCGGCGGCCAGGGCGGCGGCGCCGGCCTCGGCGGGGGGCGGGCCGAGCGGCATCCGCAGCACCGCCGCCC
>NZ_JANFNY010000034.1 GCF_024437745.1 Roseomonas sp. GC11
CCTCCTCCTCCGGGGCCGCCAGCAGCGCCGCCAGCACCGGCGGCCAGGCCGCGCTCCGCCCCTCCGGCTGCAGCACCAGGCTGCCGCCCCCGCCGCGCCGCAGCCGCACCACCCCGCCGCGCGGCAGCGCCTCCCCCGCCAGCATGGCGCCCGACAGCAGAAGCTGCGCCTCGGCCGCGCCCAGCACCTCCGACTCCGGCAGCGACTCGGGCTGGAGCGTGGCGCGGCCGCCGGCCAGCATCCCCTCCAGCAGCGCCTGCACCTCCTGCAGGGAGAGCGGGCCCGTCCCCGCGCCACAGGCGGCGCGCCAGAATTTCAGCCGGCGCCGCAGCACCGCCGCCGCATCGCGCGCCAGCTCCGCCGCCTCAGGATCCTCCGCCAGCAGGTCGATCGCCCCGGCCACGGTGCCCAGGGGCCCCACCAGGTCGTGGCACAGACGCGCGCAGAGATCCTGCGCCAGCGCTGCCTCGGCTTCCATCGCCGCTCTCCTTCCGCATGGCCCGCGGCCCGGCCGCAAGGCCACGGGCGGACGCAGGGGCGGGCAGGCTCTAGGACAGCCGGCCTGCCCAGCCGGTTAATCTCACGATTCCGTGATCATTCACCATGATGCCACCCCCTCGCCCGCTCCGCCAGCACCCGGCACCCTGGCGGCATGTCCATGCCTCTTGAACCCGGCCTCCTGGTCCGCCACCCCGACCGTCCCGAATGGGGGGTGGGGCAGGTGCAATCCGTCGCCGGCCCGCGCGTGACCGTGAATTTCGAGCACGCCGGAAAGCTCCTCATCAACACCGCCACGGTCACGCTCGACATCCTGGACGCGCCATGAGCGCCGGTTGGGAGGCGGCCTGGGAGGCCGCCCTGGCCCTGCTCCAGCCGGGGCCGCTGCTGGTCGCCGCCCTGGCCACCGCCATCGCCGGGCTGATGCGCGGCTATTCCGGCTTCGGCACCGCCATCCTGCTCGCCCCGGTCTATTCCACCCTCTGGGGGCCGCGCACCGGCGTGCCGGTGATGCTGCTGATGGAACTCGCCGTCTCCGCCTATCTGCTGCCGCGCGCCATCGCCCAGGCCAACCAGCGCGTCATTTTCTCCATGAGCGCGGCGGCGGTGCTGGCCACGCCGGTTGGCGCCATCATCCTCTTCGCCGCCGATGGCGCGGTGCTGCGGCAGGCGATCGGCGCCCTCGTCCTCGGCTTCGGCCTGCTGCTGATGTCGCCCTGGCGCTACCACGGCAGCCGGCCGCTCGCCCTCAACCTCGCCATCGGCACCGTCTCCGGCCTGATGAAGGGGGCCACCGGCATGTCCGGCCCGCCGGTCATCCTCTACCTGCTCTCCGGCCCCGAGGCCGCCGCCCAGCACCGTGCCAACCTCATCCTCTATTTCGGGGTGATCGGCATCGCCGCCGTCATTCCCCCCCTCTGGGGCGGGCTGATGGGCCTGCCGGTGCTGCTGCTGGTGGCGCTGATGCTGCCCGTCCTGCTCGGCGCCGTGCCGGTCGGGGCCAGGCTCTTCCACGTCATCCCCGTCGCCTGGTATCGCCGGATGGCGCTGGTGGCCCTGCTCGCCGCTGGCGGCTTCGCTCTGCTGGGTTAGTTTTTTTTCAGGCTGCCGCCGTTTCCCGGCACGGCGGGACGCCAAACTGATAAAAGTTTTTTGGTTCTTTTTTTCAAAAAAGAACCCTTTCTCCTCCCCCTGCATGGCGCCCCCCATGCCCCCTTGCGCCCCCTGGGGGAGGCGGCCCAAATACACGTGAGCTCCACGAACAGGACCTTTCCCGCATGATCGACCCGTTCGGCCGGCGGATCAGCTATCTCCGTGTCTCCGTGACCGACCGGTGTGATCTCCGCTGCGTCTACTGCATGGCGGAGGACATGACCTTCCTCCCCAAGGCCCAGCTTCTCACCCTGGAGGAGCTGGACCGCCTCTGTGGCGCCTTCATCGGCCTCGGCGTCGAGCGCATCCGCCTGACGGGGGGTGAGCCGCTGGTGCGGCGCGATGTCATGTCGCTGGTGAAGAATCTCGGCGCCCGCATCGGCCCGCAGGGCCTGCGCGAACTGACGCTGACCACCAACGGCACCCAGCTGGCGAAGCATGCCGAGGGGCTCCATGCCGCCGGCGTGCGGCGCATCAACGTCTCGCTCGACTCGCTCGACCCCGGCCGCTTCAAGGCGCTGACCCGCTGGGGCGATATCGAGAAGACGCTGGACGGCATCTTCGCCGCCAAGGCCGCCGGCCTCGCCATCAAGATCAACGCCGTGGCCATGAAGGGCGTCAACGAGGACGAGTTCGACCGCCTCATCGCCTGGTGCGGCGAGCATGGCTTCGACCTCACCCTGATCGAGACCATGCCGCTCGGCGAGATCAACGAGGACCGGACGGACCAGTACCTCCCCCTCTCCCTGGTCCGCCGCCGCCTGCGCGAGACCTGGACGCTGGAGGAGACGGACTACGCCACCGGCGGCCCGGCGCGCTACATGACCATCCGCGAGACGGGGCGGCGGCTGGGCTTCATCACGCCCATGACCCACAATTTCTGTGAAAGCTGCAACCGGGTGCGCCTCACCTGCACCGGAACGTTGTATATGTGCCTGGGCCAGGAGGATGCGGCGGATCTGCGCGCCATCCTCCGCGACCCCTCAGTGGACGAGGCGGGGTTGCGCGCGGCGATCGAGGCGGCCATCGCCCGCAAGCCGAAGGGGCATGATTTCGTCATCGACCGGCGCAGCAACCGCCCCGCGGTGGCGCGCCACATGAGCGTGACAGGCGGCTGACGGCATGGACGGCGTGCGCAACATCGTGGCTTCCCTCTCCATTCCGGGCATGCCGGAGTGGACGGGGCTGCTGCTGCTCCTGCTCGGGCTGCTCTGCGCCGCCGCCTTCCTGCTGATGCCCTTCAGCGTCTTCGGCCTGAAGGCGCGGCTGGACGCCATGGAGGTCCAGCTGGACGAAATCCAGGCCGAGCTGCGCGACCTCGCCCTGATGCTCCAGGAGCCGGCCCTGGCCCGCCGCGCCGCCGCCCCGCCCACCGATGAATGGGCCGAGCCGCCCTCGCTCTCCGCCCAGCGCGGCGCCACGCCGGTGGAACGCGAGGCCCCCCGCATCACCCCGCCCGTGCCGCCGCCGCCCACCTGGGCCCAGGCCCAGCCGCGCCGTGCCGAGCCGCGCCTCGACTGGCCCAGACAGCGATAATATTTTCAGAAAAAACAAAGGGTTCTTTTTTGAAAAAAAGAACCAAAAAACTTTTTCCAGCTAAGCGTCCCGCTGCGCCGGGAGACGGCGGCGGCCTGGTAGAATTCTTATCGCTTGGCCTTCACGACAGCCCCTGCGCGATGGCCTGCGCGAAGGCATCCGCATCCGCCTCGCCCAGCAGGGCCTTCTGGCGGGTCGGCACGGCGACGAAGACCTTCAGGAACCGCCCGGCGGCCACGCCGACGCAGATCTGCTGCCACATCGCCGTACGGCCATAATTACCCTCCAGCACCGCGCATTGCAGCGGCACGGCGCCGCCTGGCACGGTGAGGGTATGGCGCCCGGCCTCGTTCATACGGCGGCCGGGGGCCGGGCTGGTGGCCTCGGCGATGCCTTCATCCAGCTTGGTGGTGATCAGCGCCGCCGGGGTCTCCGCGCCAAGCGGCGGGTGGCCATGGTCATAGATCATGACCGAGGCGATCGCCGCCCGCGCCGCCAGCCCCGGCCGTGCCGGGGTGGCATAGTCCACCGCCCGGCCCTGGCCGGGCTGGGTGGCTTCCATATCGGTGGTCATGCCACGGCTGAAGCCGGCCGCCTGCTCCGGCAATCGGGCCAGCGTGGCATCCAGGCTGGGCCGCGGCGCGGCCCTCGCGGCGCCGGTCGCGGCCTGCCCCTCCGGATCCACCGCGCAGCCGGCCAGCAGGCCGCCCGCGCCCAGAACCAGCCACAGGCCGAGCCCGGCGGCCTTCAATGCGCAGCCCCCGGCAGCGGCAGGCCAAGGTGCAGAGTGGTGTTCGCCATGATCAGGCCCTCCCAGAGCAGCTCGAAGCCGATATAGGCAATCAGAGCCACGCCGACATAGGCGATGATCTTGTACCGATCCAGCAGCTTCGCCAGCAGCCCGCCGGCCAGGCCCATCATGACGATCGAGATCGCCAGGCCCACCACCAGCAGCGACAGGTTGGAGCGCGCCACGCCCGCCACCGCCAGCACATTGTCCAGGCTCATCGAGACATCGGCCAGGATGATCTGCCACAGCGCCTGGAGCAGCGTCTTGTCCTCGGCATGGGCGGACTCGCCGCCTTCCTCGCCACCGCCGTGGCGCAGCTCCCTCAGGAAGCTCCAGGCGATGTAGAGCAGCGCCGCGCCGCCCACGAGATCGACCCACCAGAGCGACAGCAGCAGCGTGGCGAAGATCGAGAAGACGATGCGCAGCACCGCCGCCGCCACCACGCCGAACAGCACGGCACGCCCGCGCTGATGCGCGGGCAGCCCGGCGGCCGCCAGGCCGATCACCACCGCATTGTCGCCCGAGAGGATGACATTCAGCCAGATGATCTCGGCCAGCGGCCCGAGCATGCCGGTCAGGTTTTCCATCAGATTCCTACCCCATGTGACAATCTCTGCCCCGGTGCCGCCCGGCCCGGCCCCACCGCGCGGGCGGCCCTGGGCACGGCCCCGGAGCGCCCGCCGCGCGGCCAGGGCCGCGGGGCGCGTTCACAGGGGGAGCAGCGCCCGGGGGCGCCGCGGCACGCTCAGGGGTAGGGGGCGAAGCGTCAAGGCGCCGCCGCCCGCCGGGGCCGGGCCGCCCTGTCCAGCGCATGACAGCGGATTCATCTTTTTTCACGCCTTGGGGAGAAGGTCGCCCCCCAAACAGAAAGGCCCCGGCACGGGGCCGGGGCCTTTGCTCAAGCCAGCGCTCCGCGGGGCCGGGGCCCCTTGCGGTGCCCCCCCCTGCGGTGCCTGCGTGTCAGCCGGCGCGGGGCCCGCCCAGGCCGAGATAGGGCAGCACCTCGCCACCCCCGGTCCAGATCATGTCCGCCGCCACATAGAGGATGACCAGCAGGCCGACCCAGGCGATCCAGCGGTGGCGTTCCAGCAGCTTGGCGATGAAGGTCGCCGCCACGCCCATCAGCACCACCGAGATGCCAAGGCCCAGCACCAGCACCCACAGATGCTCCTTCGCCGCGCCGGCCACGGCCAGGACATTGTCCAGGCTCATGGAGACGTCAGCGACCAGGATCTGGATGATGGCGCCGCGCAGCGTCTTGCCATCGGCCGGGGCGGCGTGCTCGGCCGCCTCCACCTCGCCCTCCGCCGCATGACCGCGCTGCAATTCGCGGAACATCTTGTAGCAGACCCAGAGCAGCAGCACGCCGCCCGCCAGGGTCAGCCCGACAATGGCCAGGAGCTGCGTGGTGATGGCGGCGAAGCCGATACGCATCAGCGTCGCGGCGGCAATGCCCCAGAAGATGGCCTTGCGCCGCTGCTCCGTCGGCAGGCCGGCGGCCGCCATGCCCACCACGATGGCATTGTCACCCGCCAGCACCAGGTCGATCAGCAACACCTGCCCCAGCGCGATCAGTTCCGGCACGAAAGCCGACAAATCCATGAAACCGTGTCCCTTCCCGGTCTGAGCTTCCGGCGCATAAAGCGGCCCCACGCATTGCACAACAGTCATATGTCGGACATGTTCATTTTGCCCCCCGGCGCATGGTTGACGGGGGCCGCCGCCACCGCCATTCCCCCGCCCATCCGGGCCGTCCGCGAGCCGGCCTCCCCCCGCCCCTGCGCAGGAGAATCGGCATGGTGCCGCGCTACAGCCGCCCCGAGATGGCGGCCATCTGGTCCCCCGAATCCCGCTTCCGCATCTGGTTCGAGATCGAGGCCCTGGCGGCCGAGGCGATGGGCCAGCTCGGCACCATCCCCGCCGAGGCCGCCCGCGTGATCCGTGAGAAGGGCGCGCCGCGCGCCGCCGGCATCACCCAGGCCGATCTCGACCGCATCGACGAGATCGAGCGCGAGACGCGCCACGACGTCATCGCCTTCCTCACCTGGCTGGGCGAGGGCATCGGCCCCGAGGCCCGCTTCATGCACCAGGGCATGACCAGCTCCGACGTGCTGGACACCTGCCTCTCCGTCCAGATGGTGCGCGCGGCCGACCTGCTGATCGCCGATCTCGACCGCCTGCTGGCGGCGCTGAAGGCGCGGGCGCTGGAGCACAAGTTCACCCCCACCATCGGCCGCAGCCACGGCATCCATGCCGAGCCGACGACCTTCGGCCTGAAGCTGGCCGGGCATTATGCCGAGTTCGCCCGCTGCCGCGCCCGCCTCGTCGCCGCCCGCGCCGAGGTCGCCACCTGCGCCATCTCCGGCCCCGTCGGCACCTTTGCCAGCGTCGATCCGCGCGTCGAGGAATTCGTGGCCGGCAAGCTCGGCCTGGCGGTGGAGCCGGTCTCCACCCAGGTCATCCCGCGCGACCGCCACGCGGCCTATTTCTGCGCCCTCGCCGTCGTCGCCTCGGCCATCGAGCGGCTGGCCACCGAGGTGCGCCACCTGCAGCGCAGCGAGGTGCGCGAGGCGGAGGAATATTTCCACCCCGGCCAGAAGGGGTCCTCCGCCATGCCGCACAAGCGCAACCCGGTGCTCTCCGAGAACCTCACCGGCCTCGCCCGGCTGGTGCGCGGCTATGCCATGCCGGCGCTGGAGAATGTGGCGCTGTGGCATGAGCGCGACATCAGCCACTCCTCGGTGGAGCGCGTCATCGGCCCGGATGCCACCATCGCCCTCGACTTCGCACTGATCCGCGCCGCCGGGATGATGGAGAAGCTGACCATCTACCCCGAGCGGATGACGGAGAACCTGGAGAGCCTGGGCGGCGTGGTGCACAGCCAGAAGGTGCTGCTGGCGCTGACCCAGGCCGGCCTCTCGCGCGAGGGCGCCTACCGCGCCGTGCAGCGCGCCGCCATGGCCACCTGGACGAAGCTCGGCAAGCCCGATGCCATGACCTTCCGCGACAACCTGCTGGCCGATGAGGAAGTGGCCGGCAGGCTCGACGCCGCCGGGCTGGACGCGGCGATCGACCCGCGCCGCGATTTCCGCAACGTGGACACCATCTTCGCCCGCGTCTTCAGCGAGGGCTGACACGAAGCCGTGACCGGCGCCGGGGGCGCGGCCATGAAGCCGCCCACCCGGTGCCACGGTTCCGCCTTACGCGTTCTCCATCTTTGGGGACATGTCGAGGAGGAACCAACCCATGCCCGGCTTTCGCAAACTTGCCGCGATCGGGCTGGCCGCCGCGGGCCTGATGCTGGGCATGGCGGCCGCCCCCGCGCCCGCCGAGGCGCATGACCACTGGCGCCGCCATGGCTGGTACGCGCCGCCGCCGCCCCCGCCGCGCTACTACTACGGGCCGCCGCCGCGCGCCTATTACGCGCCGCCGCCGCGTTACTACCGCCCGCCGCCCCCGCCGCCGCCGCGCTATTACGGGCCGCCGCCGGGGTATTATTACCGATATTAAGAATGGGGAGGCGCTGCCTCCCCATACCCCTCCGCCGGGGGGACAGGGTCCCCCCGGACCCCGCCTTCTGTTCGCGGGGGCCAGGGGGCGGAGCCCCCTGCTTTTCCTCAGACCGGCTTGGCCGGATGCGCCTCTTCGCCCTCGCTTTCCGGCGCCTCGGCAGCGGGCGGCTCGGCGGCGGGGGCCAGCTTCGCCTCCAGCGCGGCGACGCGGGCGGCCAGGGCGGCGCTTTCCTCGCGGGCCCGGCGGGCCACCTCCAGCGCGGCGTCCAGGTCTTCCCGCCGCACCAGTTCCAGGCGCTGGGCCATGATCTCGACCTGCGACTTGGCCAGCGACTCGACCTCGGCGCGCAGCCCGGCCATCACCGAGAAGGCCCCGCCGGCCATGCCGGCCAGATCGTCGAAGATACGCCCACGGCGGCCGCTGCCGCCCTCAGACCCGAAGCTCATCGGTTCACCCTCCAAAAGCGGCGTAACTTGCCGGCCGCCGCGCCCGCCGCCTATACCCGGCCCGCCCGGCGGGCGGCCATCCCTCCCGCCCGCGATGCCGCGGAAGGTCTCACGCATGTATCTGGTCACTGGCGGCGCCGGTTTCATCGGCTCCAACCTCGTCGCCGCGTTGTGCGGGCGCGGCGCGGAAGTGATGGTGTGCGACCGGTTGCGCGCCGGCGACCCGGGGCGGGAGAAGTGGCGCAACCTCGCCCACCACCCCATCGCCGGGGTGCTGCCGCCCGAGAAGCTGTGGGGCTGGCTGGAGAGCCAGCCGCGCCCCGAGGCCATCTTCCACCTCGGCGCCATCAGCGACACCACGGTGCGCGATGGCGACCTGGTGGCGGAGAACAACCTGGCCCTCACCCTCGGCCTCTATGAATGGTGCGCGCGGGAGGGGGTGCGGCTGATCTATGCCTCCTCCGCCGCCACCTATGGCGACGGGGCGGAGGGCTTCGACGACGATGCCAGCCCCGCCGCGCTGGCGAAGCTGCGCCCGCTCAACCTCTATGGCTGGTCGAAGCACGCGACGGACCGCCGCATCGCCGACCTGCAGGCGCGCGGCCGGGCGGCGCCGCCGCAATGGGCGGGGCTGAAGTTCTTCAACGTCTATGGCCCCAATGAGCAGCACAAGGGCCGCATGAGCAGCGTGGTGCTGCACAAATTCCGCCAGATCCTGTCCGGCGCCCCGGCCACGCTGTTCCGCTCCGACCGCGAGGGCATCGCCGATGGCGAGCAGCTGCGCGACTTCGTCCATGTCGATGACTGCGTGGCCATCATGCTGTGGCTGCTGGACAACCCGCAGGCGAGCGGGCTGTTCAATGTGGGCACCGGCACGGCGCGCAGCTTCCTCGACCTGACGCGCGCCCTTTACGCCGCGCTGGGCAAGGCGCCGGAGATCCAGTTCGTCGAGATGCCGGCCGATCTCGTGGGCAAGTACCAGTACTTCACCCAGGCGCGGATGGACCGGCTGCGCGCCGCCGGCTTCACCGGCGCGGCCACCAGCCTGGAAGAGGGGGTCCGCCGCTATGTGCAGGACTTCCTGACCCAGGCGGACCCCTACCGGTAAGGCGGGCGGATCATGCTCCTCGCCCTTCCCTTCCCCGCCATCGACCCGGTGCTGATCGAGATCGGGCCGCTGGCCATCCGCTGGTATGCGCTGGCCTATATCGCCGGCATCCTGCTGGGCTGGCGGCTGGCGCGGCGGCTGATGGCGCTGCCCCCCGTCTCCGCCACCGCGCAGCAGGTGGATGATTTCGTCACCTGGGCGGTGCTCGGCGTCATCCTGGGCGGGCGGCTCGGCTATGTGCTGTTCTACCAGCCCGACCACTACCTGACTGCCCCGTGGGAGGCGCTGTATCTCTGGAAGGGCGGCATGTCCTTCCATGGCGGCGCCACCGGGGTGATCGTGGCGCTGGTGCTGTTCTGCCGCAAATACGGCCTCGGCATCCGCCGCTTCGGCGACCGGGTGACGGCGGTGGTGCCGATCGGCCTGTTCTTCGGCCGGCTGGCCAATTTCATCAATGGCGAGCTGTGGGGCCGGGTGACGGATGTGCCCTGGGCCATGGTCTTCCCGCATGGCGGCCCCGAGCCGCGCCACCCCAGCCAGCTCTATCAGGCGGCGCTGGAAGGCCTCTGCCTCTTCGTGATCCTGCAGCTGCTGATCCGCGTCCCGGCCCTGCGCGCGCGGGAAGGCTTCGTCTCCGGCGCCTTCCTGGCGGGTTATGGCGTGGCGCGCATCATCGGCGAGTTCTTCCGCCAGCCGGATGCGCAGCTGGGCTTCCTCTGGGGCGGCGCCACCATGGGCCAGCTGCTGTCCATCCCCATGCTGCTGGCTGGTCTCGCGCTGATGGCGCTGGCCCGCCCGGCGCCGCGCAACTGACAGAAAGGAAGGGGGTGCGGGGGAACACTTTTCCCCCGCCCTTTTTCTTTCCCACAGGGGGGAAGAGAGATGCCCGAGCGCCTCGACCATTTCATGTCCCGCGCCGTGGCGGCCTATTACGCGGCCCGCGACCCTTTCGGCGCGCGGGGCGATTTCACGACGGCCCCCGAGATCTCCCAGGCTTTCGGCGAATGCCTGGGCCTCTGGGCGGCGGTGGCGTGGCAGGCGATGGGCCGCCCCGACCCGGTCCTGCTGGTCGAGCTTGGCCCTGGCCGCGGCACGCTGATGGCCGATGCGCTGCGCGCCATCGCCCAGGTGATGCCGGGCTTCCGCGCCGCGCTGCGGCTGCATCTGGTGGAGCAGAGCCCGCTGCTGCGCGCCGCCCAGGCCCGCGCCCTGGCCGATGCCGCCCCCCTCTGGCACGACCGGGTGGAGGACCTCCCGCCTGGCCCCGCCCTGATCCTGGCCAATGAATTCCTCGACGCCCTGCCGATCCGCCAGTTCGTCCGGCGCGGCGATACATGGCGCGAGCGCTTCGTGGAGAACGGCGCCTTCACCGAATGCCCGGCCGAGGCCGCCCCGCCCCTGCCGGAGGATGCGCCCGAGGGCGCCATCCAGGAGGTGAGCGAGGCCGCCCGCGCCGTGGCCGCCCATCTCGGCGCGCGGCTCCTGGCCCAGGGCGGCGCTGCCCTCTTCCTCGACTACGGCCCGGCGAATCGCGGATTCGGCGAATCGCTCCAGGCCCTTTCCGCCCATGGCGCGGTGGACCCGCTGGCCGATCCGGGCCGGGCGGACCTCACGGCCCATGTCGATTTCCAGGCGGTGGCCGAGGCCGCCACCGCCGCCGGCGCCGCCGCCCAAGGCCCGGTGCCGCAAGGTATCTTCCTGCAATCGCTGGGTCTTGTGACGCGCGCCGCCATGCTGGCCCGCGCCGCGCCGGCCAGCGCCGGGATGCAGCTTTCCGCCGCGCAGCGCCTGATCGCCCCGGAGGGAATGGGGCGTCTGTTCAAGGCGCTGGCGCTTTGCCACCCTGCCCTGCCCACCCTGCCGGGGTTCGAGACCGCATGACCGCTGAATTTCTCTCCGCCGCCCCGCTGATCCCCCTGCCGCATGGCTTCTTCACCCGCCGCGGCGGCGTGTCGCGGGGGAATTTCGCCACGCTGAACTGCTCCCTCGCCGGGCATGACGCGGCGGAGGCCGTGGCCACCAACCGCGCCCGCGCCATGGCGGCGCTCGGCCTGCCGGCCGGCGCGCTGTGCGGCGCCTTCCAGGTGCATGGCGTGGCCGTCGCCACCGTCACCGAGGCCATCCCGCCCGAGGCGCGGCCGGAGGCCGATGCGCTGGTGACCAACCGGCCGGGCCTGGCGCTGGGCATCGTCACCGCCGACTGCGCGCCGGTGCTCTTCGCCGATGCCGCGGCGGGGGTGGTGGGCGCGGCCCATGCCGGCTGGCGCGGCGCCGTGGCCGGGGTGCTGGAGGAGACGCTGAAGGCCATGGAGGCGCTGGGCGCCAGCCGGGCCGGCATCGCCGCCGTGGTCGGCCCCTGCATCCGCCAGGATTCCTACGAGGTCGGCCCCGACCTGCGCGACGCCGTGCTGGCGCGCGAGGCCGGGGATGCCCGCTTCTTCCGCGAGGGGAAGCGCGAAGGGCGCTGGCAGTTCGACCTGCCGGGCTATTGCGCCGTCCGGCTGGTCAAGGCCGGGGCGGGCAAGGTGGGCGTGCTGCCGGCCGATACCTGCGCCGATGCCGGCCGCTTCTTCAGCCACCGCCGCCGCACCCTGGCGGGGGAAGGGCCGATCGGCCACCAGCTTTCCGCCATCGCCCTGCCGCCGGCCTGAGGGCCAGCGCAACGGCGCCGGGGAAACAAAACACCCAGGGTGTAAAACGCCCGGGGTACAAAATGCCCAGGATGCAAAATGCCGGGGCGCGGCCCGCCTCCTCCTTTTCCCTCCACGCCCCGCAATTCTTCAACACGACCACCCGGTGGGGAGGAGCCCATGCCCTATATGGTGATGCTGATCGCCCTGATGATGCTGAGCATGCTGGTGTCCTGTTTTGCCCTTCTCTGACCGCGTGCGCCGGCTGCTGCCGGCCCTGGCGCTGCTGCTGCTCTCGGCCTGCGTCGGCCCCTACCCCTTCTGGGGCAATCCGGGGGGCGACGCGCCGCGCCTCATCCGCCCGCCCGCCTACCGCATCGCCGTGCCCTACCCGGCCGAGGCCATGCTGACCGACCAGGGGGCGGAACGCTTCGCCACCACCCTGGCCGAGGCGCTGCGCGGCGCCGAACTCCCCGCCACCGCCCTGCCCGCGCCCTGGCCGCTGGACTGGCCCCTCTCCGTCACCACCACGCGGCGGGGGGACAGGCTGGTGCCCCGCTACGAGCTGCGCGATGCCGATGGCGCCAGCCTGGGCGCGGCGGAAGGCCAGCCCGTGCCCCTCGCCAGCTGGGGGCAGGAGGGGGATGCGCTGTTCCGCGAGGTCGCCAACCGCGATGCCCCACTGGTGGCGAAGCTGCTGGAACAGGTGGAAGCCGCCCGCAAGGCCAGCGACCCGCGCGCCCTGGCCGGGCAGGGCCCGCTGCGCATCCGCCTCGCCGGGGTGAAGGGCGCGCCGGGCGACGGCAATGCCAGCCTGAACGAACGGCTGCGCGATTTCCTCAACCGCCTCGGCTACCTGCCGCAGGATCAGGCGGAAGGCGCGACCTACGCGGTGCAGGGGGTGGTGGAGGCGGTCAACCTGCCCAACAACCTCCAGCGCATCGAGCTGCAATGGATCGTCACCCGGCGCGATGGCTTCGAACTGGGCCGCATCGTGCAGATCAACGAGGTGCCGAAAGGCACGCTCAACGGGCTGTGGGGCGATGTGGCCTATGTGGTGGCCCAGCAGGTCGCCCATGGCGTGCAGGACGTGATCCAGAACGCCGTCCAGCCACCGGAAGCACCGGAACCGGCGGCCGCGCCGGCCACCGCCGCGCCGAGGCCATGAGCCATGGGGAGGGCTCCGCCCTCCCCAAACCCCTCCCGCCGGGGGGACAGGGTCCCCCCGGACCCCGCCATCCGTAAAGAGTCCCGCCTCTCAACGAGACGGCGGCAGCCTGACAGAAAGACAGGCATCAAGCTGGGCGCGGAGGGCGCGCTCATCCATGCCGATGCCGATGAAGACGATCTCCTGGCGGCGGTCGCCCCAGGGTTCTTCCCAATGCTGGCGGAGCTGGGCGCGCCAGGCGGGGTCGTCAGGCCACTGCTCGGGGCTGACGGCGCTCCACCAGCGGCCCACCCGCTCGCGGCGGCCGATGCGGCCGGCCAGTTGCCAGCTGAAGGCATCGTCGGGCTGCGACGCCACCCAAAAAAAACCCTTGGCGCGCACCACGCCGGGCAGGTCGCTGGCGGTCAGCGCCTGGAAACGCTCCGGGTCCAGCGGCCGCCGCGCCCGCCAGACGAAGCTCGACAGGCCGAATTCCTCGGATTCCGGCAGGTGGCCGCCAGCCAGCGCCTGCGCCCAGCCCGCCGCCTGGCCCGCCCGCGCGAAGTCGAAAAGGCCAGTGCCCAGCACCTTGCCCAGCGGCACCCGGCCCTGCTCGGCGGGGAGGATCTCGGCCGTGGGGTTCAGCGCGCGCAGCAAGGCCACCACCGTGCCGCGCTCCGCGGGCGGCACGAGGTCCCATTTGTTCAGCACGATCACATCGGCGAATTCGGCCTGCTCCACCAGCAGGTCCACCAGCAGGCGGCCATCCTCCTCCCCCGCCACCTCGCCGCGCTGGCGCAGCGTCTCGGCACTGGCATAGTCGCGCGGGAAGGCGGCGGCATCGACCACCGTCACCATCGTGTCCAGCCGCGCGAGGTCGGAGAGCGAATGCCCCGCCTCATCCCGGAAATCGAAGGTGGCGGCCACCGGCATCGGCTCGGCGATGCCCGTGCTCTCGATCAGCAGCGCATCGAAGCGCCCCTCCCCGGCCAGCCGCGCCACCTCCCGCATCAGATCCTCGCGCAGGGTGCAGCAGATGCAGCCATTGGTCATCTCCACCAGCTTCTCCTCGGTGCGGGAAAGCTGGCCGCCCTGCGCCACCAGGGCGGCGTCGATATTCACCTCCGACATGTCGTTGACGATCACCGCCACCCGCCGCCCCTCGCGGTTGGCCAGGATGTGGTTGAGCAGCGTCGTCTTGCCGGCGCCGAGAAAGCCGGAGAGCACGGTCACCGGCAGGCGGGTATCGGTCATGGCAGGGGGATCCTTCCGGGTTCGTCGAGGCAGAGCAGCAGCCGCGCCCCGGCCCCAGGCGGCGCCGGCGGCGAGCGGTGGATGAGGCCGCGCCCGGCATGGCCGGGATGGCCCTCGCCCTTCATCAGCAGCACGGTGCCGGGCGCCGCCTGCTCGGGGGCGGGGCAGGTGGCGGGGTCCAGCGCGCGCGCCGCCCGCGCGCCACCGGGCAGCGGCAGCCATTGCGTGCCGGCGCCGTGATAGGTGCAGAGCAGCCGCAGCCCCACCGCATCGGCATGGAAAAACCGGCAGCCATCGCCCGCCAGCGCCTCCAGCCGGATGCGCAGCCCCTCCCGCCCGGCGATGCCGCAGAACAACAGCGACAGCGCCAGCATGTCATGCCGCAGGGCCAGGGGCAGCGCGCAGGACAGCGACGCCAGCGCCGCCTCCGGCGGGCCTTCCGCCACGGCCTCGAAGGGGCGGGCGGCCAGGGCGGCGGCCTGCCCCCGCAGCGGCGGCGGCAGGGGCCGCGCCCAGAGCGCCAGGCTGGCCTCGGGGCGGAGGATTTCCATCAGCGCCTCCGGCCCCGCGCCGGCGATGACGGTGGGGCCAAGCGGCGGCGGCGCGAGCCAGGCTTCGCTGAGCAGGGTCATGCAGATGTTATGTTATAAAGTATCATTCAAGGCAAGCCGCCTGGCCCCCAGGGCCGCGGCGGGGCGACGCAGCCCGGAATCGCACCCCCCGCATGGCGGTGGCGCCGCTCGGCGATGGACATCACTTCGTCACGTTGCTACCACGCGCGCGTCCCCGCCGGGCGGCCTACTGCCCAGCCCGACTTCGCCCAGGGTCCCGCTGCCCGGAGATGCCGCCTCCATGAAGATCGTCGCCTGCAACAGCAACCGTCCCCTCGCCGAGGCGGTGGCCGCTGCCCTCAACCTGCCGCTGACGCAGGCCTCCATCCGCCGCTTCGCCGATATGGAAGTCTTCGTGGAAATCCACGAGAACATCCGCGGCGAGGACGTGTTCGTGGTGCAGTCCACCTCCTACCCGGCCAATGACAACCTGATGGAGCTGCTGATCACGCTGGATGCGCTGAAGCGCAGCTCGGCGCGGCGCATCACCGCGGTCATTCCCTATTTCGGCTATGCCCGGCAGGACCGGAAGTCCGGCCCCCGCACGCCGATCTCGGCCAAGCTCGTGGCCAACCTGATCACCGAGGCCGGCGCCGACCGCGTGCTGACGCTCGACCTCCATGCCGGCCAGATCCAGGGCTTCTTCGACATCCCGGTCGATAACCTCTACGCCGCCCCGCTCTTCGCGCGCGACATCCTGGAGCGCTACAAGGGCCGCGACCTGATGGTGGTCTCCCCCGATGTCGGCGGCGTGGTGCGCGCCCGCGCCATCGCCGCCCGCCTGCACACCGATCTCGCCATCATCGACAAGCGCCGCCCCCGCGCCGGCGTCTCCGAGGTGATGAACGTCATCGGTGATGTCGAGGGCCGCGACTGCATCCTGGTGGACGACATCGTCGACTCCGGCGGCACCCTCTGCAACGCCGCCGAGGCACTGCTGAAGAACGGCGCCCGCTCGGCTTCGGTCTATGTGACGCATGGCGTCTTCTCGGGCGGCGCCGTCGCCCGCATCGGCGCCGCGCCGATCGAGCAGATGGTGGTGACGGACAGCATCCAGGCCACCGAGGCCGTGCGCGTCTCCTCCAACATCCGCCAGCTCACCATCGCCCCGCTGCTGGCCGAGGCGGTGCGCCGCATCTCCGAGGAAAGCTCGGTCTCTACTCTCTTCAACTGAGGAACACCGCATGGGCCTCGTGATCCGCCCCGCCCGGGACGATGACCGCGAGACCCTGCTGGCGCAGACGCTCGGCCTCAACCGCTTCGAGCACGCCATCACCGGCGACCGCCGCACCGATGCGGAGGGCGCGCGGGAGACCCTTGATGCCGTCCTCGCCCGCATCGCCGAAAGCCAGGGCCACGCCCTGGTGGCGGAGCAGGAGGGCGCCGTCATCGCCCATCTTTTCCTCACCTTCGGCCACCACCTCCCCTTCGTGGCGGAGCGCGCGCATGGCTATGTGGCGGATCTCTACGTGCGCGAGCCCTGGCGTGGCCAGGGCATCGGCCGCGCCCTGCTCGCCGAGGCCGAGCGCCTCACCCGCGCCCGTGGCCTGAAGCGCCTGCTCATCGGCGTCGTCGCCGGCAATGACCGGGCGGAGGAAGCCTATCGCCGCTTCGGCTTCGCGCCCTACACGCGGGAATTGATCAAGAGATTATAATATCTCGAAAGATCTTCTTTTTCTGAAGAAAAAGAAGCAAAAAGACTTTCTTTCAGGCTGCCGCCGTCTCCCGGCACGGCGGGACGCCAACGGATAAAAGTTTTTTGGTTCTTTTTTCCAAAAAAGAACGACTTCCCTTTGAAATCCCGGGGGGCTTGCGCCCTCCCCACAGCCGGATGATCCTCGCGCCCGACGGCCACACGGCCCGGAGATTGGGATCCACGCGATGAAGCTGTATTACTCCCCTGGCGCCTGCTCGCTCGGCATTCATGTTGTCCTGGAAGAAATCGGCAAGCCCTTCGAGGCCGTGCGCTCCCCCATCAAGGATGGCGCGCTGCTGACGCCGGAATTCCAGGCGCTCAACCCCAAGGGCAAGGTGCCGACCCTGGTGCGTGACGATGGCTCGGTGCTGACGCAATACACCGCCATCGCCTTCTGGCTGGCCGCCACCAACCCCGCCGCCGGCCTGCTCCCCGCCGATGCCGAGGGCCAGGCCCGCGCGCTGGAGATGGTGGACTTCGCCACCGGCACCATCCACCCGCAGGGCTTCTCCCGCCTGTTCAACCAGGCGCGCTTCGCCCCCAGCGAGGCCGACCACCCGGCGGTGAAGGCCCAGGGCCTCGACCTCGCCACCAAGGGCTTCGCCAATGCGGACAAGCTCTGGGCCGGCACGGACTGGGTGCTGCCCTCCGGCTACTCCATCGCCGACTCGGCGCTGTTCTTCACCGAGTTCTGGGCGGTGAAGCGCATGAACATCACCCTGCCCGCCCGCCTGCAGGCGCATTTCGAGCGGATGATGGCCCGCCCGGCCGTGCAGCGCGCCCTGGCCACCGAGGGCCTGGCCTGATGGCCGGGGCCGCCCCGCTCACCCGCAAGCCCTTCTGGTTCCTCCGCCACGGCGAGACGGACTGGAACGCGCACGGCCTCTCCCAGGGCAATGTCGATATCCCGCTGAACAGCGTCGGCATCGCCCAGGCCGAGCGGGCGGCCAAGGCCCTGGCGGGGAAGGAGATCGCGACCATCATCGCCTCCCCGCTCAGCCGCGCCCGCCACACGGCGGAGGCGGTGGGCCGCGTCCTCGGGCGTGACATCGCCATCCATGACGCGCTGCGGGAGGTTTCCTTCGGCGTGCAGGAAGGCCAGCCCATGGCCGGCTGGTTCGATGACTGGGTGGAAGGCCGCTTCACGCCCGAGGGCGCTGAAAGTTTTTCTCAGTTGCGCGCCCGCACCGTGGCCGCCATCAACCACTGCCTGGAGGCGCCGGGGCCGGTGCTGGTGGTGGCGCATGGCGCGCTGTGGCGCGCCTTCCGCGCCGAGGCCGGGCTGCCGGCCAATGTCCGCACCCCCAACGCCCTGCCCATGTGGGTGACACCGCCGGCGCCGGGCGAAACCGCGTGGCGCTTCGATCCGCTCGAACTGGCGGCGTGACAGGAGTTTCTGGGGAGGCGCCGCCTCCCCAGGCCCCTCCGCCGGGGTGGCAGGGCCACCCCAAATTTTCCTTGGGGGGAACCCTGCCTTCAGGGAAGCCCCCCTCAGTCCTCGCGGCCCCTGCCCTTGATGGCGACGATCAGCGCGGCCAGGACCAGGAAGGCCAGCACGCCGTAAGGCATGCTGCCAAAACCCTGGGTCCGCCACAGCGGCAGCGCCACCAGCGCGGCCACCAGCAGCGCGGCCAGGGAAAGATAACCGCCCATCAGCCCCCACCCATCAGCCCAGGTGGCGCGCCAGGAAGCCCAGGCTGCGCTGCTCCGCCAGCACCGTATCCACGGGGCTGTAGGAACCGCGCTCCTCGCAGGCGAAGCCATGCCCGGCATCGGGATAGACGAAGACCTCCACCTCCGGCCGCGCCGCCCGGATGGCCTCCACATCGCTGAGCGGAATGCCCTGGTCCACCGCGCCGAAATGCAGCTGCACGGGGCAGGCGGGCACCTCCTCCCGCGCCGCGGCGATGCCGCCACCGTAATAGCCGACCGCGGCGGCGAAGCCCGGCGCCCCCATCGCCCCCCGCGTCGCACCATGCCAGGCCACCGTGCCGCCCCAGCAATAGCCGATGATGCCCCGCCGCGCCCCCGCCGGCAGGGCCGCCGCCGCCGCCGCGATGTCGAGCAGCGTCTCCGCCTCGCCCACGCCGCCGCGCAGCGCCCGGCCTTCCTTCACATCCTCCGGCGCATAGCCCAGCTCCACCCCGCGCCGCACCCGGTCGAACAGGGCCGGGGCGACCACGGCATAGCCCTGCTGCGCGAATCGCTCACAGACGCGGCGCATATGGCGGTTCACGCCAAAGATCTCCTGCACCACCACCAGGGCGCGGGAGGCGTCCGCGGGCCCGGTGCGCCAGGCGGAAAGCCGGTGCCCGTCGGCCGCGACCAGTTCGATCTGCATGCATCCTCCTGATGCGGCCCCGCCGGGGCCATTCCCCGGCGGCGTCATGGCGCCTATCCTCGCGGCATGGCAGAGATCGTCAACCTCAACCGCCGCCGCAAACAGGCCGCGCGTGAGGCGGAAGCCCGGCAAGCCGCCGCCAACCGCGAGAAATTCGGCCGCACCCGCGCCGAGCGCGCCCGCGATGCCGAGGCCGAGGCCCGCCGCAATGCCCTGCTCGACGGCGCCCGGCGGGAGGGCAACCCGCCGGGTGAAAGCGGCGCCGGGCAGGATGGCGGCACGGTGGAACGGGACGGCCCCGCCTGAGGGCCGCCGCGCCGGAACGGGGCAGGCGGCGCTAGCCGCCCGCCACCGGCAGCGCCTGCCGCTGGCAGCCCAGCGCGGCCTGGAGGGCGATGCGCTCCACCGGCTTGGCCACATGGCCGTCCATCCCGGCGGCGAGGCAGGCCTGGCGCTCCGCCTCCCCCACCTCGGCGCTCAGCGCCAGGATGCGCAGCGGGCGCGGCACGGGCTGGCTGGCCTGCCAGCGGCGCAGGCGCCGCGCCGTCTCCCAGCCATCCAGCCCCGGCATCTGCAGGTCCAGCAGCACCACCTCCACCGGCGGATCGGCCGTGGCGACCACGGCCAGCGCATCCTCCCCCCCGCTGGCGAGGGAAACATGGTGCCCATCCGCCTGGAGCAGCGCCTGCGCCACCACGCGGTTCACCCCGATATCATCCACCACCAGCACGTGGCGCGGCACCGTGTCGAAGGCCGGCGGCACGGCCGGCGCCGCGGGCCGCGGGCGCAGCACCGCCGGCGGCAGGGGCAGTTCCGCCCAGAAGCGGCTGCCCTGCCCGCCCGGCCCGGCGGTCACGCCGATCCGCCCGCCCATGGCCGCCACCAGCGCCGCCGCGATGGCCAGCCCCAGGCCATGCCCCTCCACCGCCGCGCTGGCGCCCTCCAGCCGCTGGAACTCGCGGAACAGCCGGGCGCGCTGCGCGGCGGGAATGCCGGGGCCGCTATCCAGCACCTCGCAGCGCAGCCCGCCCCGCGGCAGCGGGTGGAAGGACAGCCCCACATGCCCGCCGGGCGGGGTGAATTTCACCGCATTGCCCAGCAGGTTCAGCAGAAGCTGGTTCAGCCGCCGCGCATCGCCCAGCACCGCCACCGGGCAGCCGGGCGCGATCTCCACCCGCAATTCCAGCCGCTTATGCGCCGCCGCCGGGCTGACCAGCGCCAGCGCCCCCTCCGCCAGCGGGCGCAGCGGCACCGGCGCGCGCTCCAGCGTCAATTGCCCGGCCTCCACCTGCGCCAGGTCCAGCACGTCATTCACCAGGGCCAGCAGGTGGCGGCCCGCCCCCTCGATCACCGCCAGATGCCCCTGCACCGCCTCCGGCAGGTCGTCCCGCAGCGCCAGCACCTGGGCCAGCCCCAGCACCCCGTTCAGCGGCGTGCGCAGCTCATGGCTCATGCTGGCCAGGAAGCGCGACTTCGCCGCGCTGGCCTGCTCGGCGGCGGCCTGGGCGGCGGCGGCGGCGGCCACCGCCCGGCGCTCCTCACGCTCCCGGAACAGCGCCAGCAGGGCGAAGCTGCACACCGTGCCCTGCATCATGCTGATCAGCAGCACGACGGTGACCGCCGAATCGGTCGGGAAGGCGCTGCCCGCCGTCCAGTGGCCGTAGAAGAGCAGCAGCGTCGGCCGTGCCACCAGCAGCGACAGCCCCTGCAGCCCGAAGGCCAGCCCGAGCAGGCCGCGCAGCGTCGGGCTCTCCTGCCGGTTGCGCCAGAACTCCCAGCCGATCGCGATGGCGATCGGCCCGCCCAGCACCGACATGATGATGACCCGCACCTCGACCAGATCGGTCAGCCCCGGCACGGCGCGCAGGGCCAGCCAGATCAGCGGCGGCGCGATCATCACCCAGCGGTGGCAGGGCCGCCCGTCGAAGCGCCGCGCCCCGCACCAGGACAGGCCCATCGAGACCAGGCTCAGCGCATTGGCGATGTCGATCGAGAGGAAATCCGCGATCCGCCCGCGCAGGGCCAGCATCATCGCCGCCACGGCCAGGATCAGGATGGCGATGCCCCATTCCCGCTGCCCGGAACTGCTGGGCCGGTCGAGCGAGAGGCCAAGCCAGAGCGCGCCCAGGAAAATGCTGAGCAAGGTACTGACCAGCAGCAGGGTGGCACTGTCGAGGTGCAAGGCGGAGGCCGGCCCGCAAAGGAAAAGGGGAGCCCAGGGCCACGCCCCAGGCTCCCCCCTTGTATCGCCGGGCGGGACGCAACCCTAGTGCGAAAACGGCACCGCCCCTACCCGCGAATGTATCAGACGTTGAAACGAAACAGCATGATGTCGCCATCCTTGACGACGTATTCCTTGCCTTCGACCCGCATCTTGCCGGCTTCCTTGGCGCCCTGCTCGCCGCCCAGGCTCACGAAGTCGTCATAGGCGATGGTCTCGGCGGCGATGAAGCCGCGCTCGAAATCGCCATGGATGACGCCCGCCGCCTGCGGCGCCTTCATCCCCTTCAGGATGGTCCAGGCGCGCGCCTCCTTCGGCCCCACGGTGAAGTAGGTGATCAGCCCGAGCAGGCCGTAGCCGGCGGCGATGACGCGGTCGAGGCCCGAATCGGCCAGGCCCAGCCCCTCCAGGAACTCGCCCCGGTCGGCCGCGTCCATCTGGCTGATCTCCGCCTCGATGGCGGCGGAGACGACGACGGCCTTGGCCCCCTCGGCGGCGGCGCGCTCAAACACCCGGGCGCTGTGCGCATTGCCGGTGGCGGCCGAGCCTTCCTCGACATTGCAGACATAGAGCACGGGCTTGGAGGTGAGCAGCTGCAGGCGCTTCGCCGCCTCCTCCTCCCCCTTGGGGATGCAGGCGCGGGCGGGCTTGCCGTCGCGCAGCCCGGCCAGGACGGGCTCGATCAGCGCGAGCTGCCCGGCCGCCTCCTTGTCCCCGCCGCGGGCGCGCTTCTGCAGCCCGGTGATGCGCTTCTCCAGGCTGTCCATATCGGCCAGCATCAGCTCGGTCTCGATGGTGTCGGCATCGCGGATCGGGTCCACGCTGCCCTCGACATGGGTGATGTCGCCATCCTCGAAGCAGCGCAGCACATGCACGATGGCATCCGTCTCGCGGATATTGGCGAGGAACTGGTTGCCCAGCCCCTCCCCGCGCGAGGCGCCGCGCACCAGCCCGGCGATATCGACGAATTCCAGGCTGGTCGGGACGATCTTCTGGCTCTTGCCGATCCGGGAGATGGTGTCGAGGCGGCGGTCCGGCACGGCGACGCGGCCCACATTCGGTTCGATGGTGCAGAAGGGGTAATTGGCGGCCTGGGCCGCCGCGGTCTGCGTCAGCGCGTTGAACAGGGTGGACTTGCCGACATTCGGCAGCCCGACGATACCGCAGTTGAAGCCCATGGCCGGTCCTCGGAGCAGAAAGGCGCCGCGCGGCGGGGAAAGCCTGCGCCGCGGCGGGCGGGGATGCGGGGGCCGCGCCCCCGCTGGAAGGTCAGGCCCGGGCCGGCGGCCCGGGAGATCAGACACGGGCCACAGGCCCGGGGGATCAGACCCGGGCCTTGTGGCCCGGAGGGGAAAAGCCCTGGCGGGGAAGAAGCCTTACAGGATGCCGGCCAGGGTGCCGGCGATCTCGGCGCAGATCTGCGCCGCCGCGATGCGCGCCGAGGCGTCATCCGTCGGCAGGGCGAGGGCCGCGGCGCGCAGCTGGGTGATGGCCGCCGGCAGCGAGACCTCGAGCGAGCGGGCGGAGGCGGCGATCATCTCGGCCCGGGCGGCGCCGCAGGCCTCGGAGACGGCCTGCGCCATGGCCAGCGCCAGGGCGGCGCGGGCGGCGGCGGCCTCCACGGCGTTCTTGTGGCCGGTGCGGCTGCGTTCCAGCGCGGCGGCGGTGCCGGCCAGGCTCTGCGCCTGGGCGAGCAGGGCGGCGGCCAGCGCGGCGGCACCATTGGCCATATCCTCGGGACCGGGGCCGCCGAACTCGGCGGCGAGATCGGCCGCCGCGTCTTCCATCGCCATGTCTCAGCTCTCCTGGGTCAGCAGGGCCACGCGGGTCATGAAGGCTTCCGGCTCGCCACGGGCAAGCAGGGGCGCGGCCTCCGCCACCGCATCCAGCATGGGTTCCAGCCAGGTGTCCACCTTGGCGAAGTTGCCGAGGACATGGCCCGTCACCTTTTCCTTGCTGCCGGGATGGCCGATGCCCAGCCGCACACGCCAGTAGTCCGGCGCGCCCAGGCGGCGATCCATGTCGCGCAGGCCATTATGCCCGGCCGCGCCGCCGCCCTTCTTCACCCGGATCCTGCCGGGGGCGAGATCCAGCTCGTCATGGAAGGCGGTGATGTCGGCCAGCGCGATCTTGTGGAAGGCCGCCGCCGGCTGCACCGATTCGCCGGAGAGGTTCATGTAGGTCTGCGGCTTCAGCAGCAGGAGCCTGCGCCCCTCGATGCTGCCTTCGGCCACGAGGCCCTTGTAGCGTTGCCGCCACGGCGTGAAGCCATGGCGGCGCGCGATGGCGTCGAGCGCCATGAAGCCGATATTGTGGCGGTGCCGCGCCTGACCCGGTTCCGGGTTGCCGAGACCGACCCAGAGCAGCACCGCGACGCCTCCGGCTTACTTCTTCTTGCCGGCGGCCTTGCCCTTGGCCGGGGCCGGCGTCGGGGCGGCCTGGACGACCACCTCTTCCTCGACCTTCGGCGGGGCGATCGTGGCCACCACGAAGTCACGGCCGGTGATCACCGGCTTGGTGCCCTTGTGGTCGATCACGTTGGACCAGCGCAGCGTGTCGCCGATCTTGGCCTCGGCCAGATCGACCTCGAAGTGCTCGGGCACCGCATCCGGGTCCGACCAGACTTCCAGGTCACGGCGCACGCTGTTGACCGTGCCGCCTTCCTTCACGCCCGGGCTGGTGCTCTCGTTCAGGAACACCACCGGCACCTTCACGCGGATCAGCTGGCCGGGGGCCAGGCGCTGGAAGTCCACATGCAGCGGGCTGTCCTTCACGGGGTGGAACTGCACCTCGCGCATCAGGCAGCGCACCGTGGCGCCACCGGCCACCGCAACCTCATAGAGGTGCGACTGCCAGCCACCCTTGTGCATTTCCTTCATCACGTCGCGCGGGTCGAGCGAGATCAGGCTCGCCTCCTGCTTCGCACCGTAGATGACGGCGGGAACACGCCCCGTCTTCCGAGTCGCGCGCGCCGCCCCCTTACCGGCCCGCTCGCGCGCCTCGGCCTCGATCCGAATGGTTTGGACCATTGCTGAAAAGCTCCGCTTCCATGGGCGCCGATCCGGGGCGCCCGCCGCACGCCCGGGCCCATGCCCGAACGCGAGCACGCCGGCCTCCAGGGGTGCCGGCGTGCGGGCGGCCACATAGCCCATCCCAGGGCGCGCTTTCAAGCGGCCAGAGGCAGGGTAGGACAGAATCTTCTTTTTCTGAAGAAAAAGAAGCAAAAAGACTTTCTTTCAGGCTGCCGCCGTCTCCCGGCACAGCGGGACGCCAGACTGAAAAAAGTTTTTTGGTTCTTTTTTTTCAAAAAAGAACGTTTTTCTTATAATCTTCTTTTCACTCAGCCGGCGCCACCGCCCACATTTCCGGCTTCAGCTCTTCCTCCCGGTCCGGGAAGAACAGCGCGCAGAGCAGGGTGATGGAACCAAAGCCCGCCAGCACCACCAGCGTGGCGGCCAGGGTGCCGGTGGCCTCGTGCAGCAGCCCCACCACCGGGGAGGCCGCCGCCGCCCCCAGGAAGCCCACGAAGAACCGCACGGAATAGAGCTTCACCCGCAGCGCCGGGGCGATGTAGCGCGCCGTCATCGTCTCGTTCACCGTCACCTGCCCGAAGATGGAGGCGGCGAGCAGCGCGGCCAGCGGCAGCACCAGCCAGCCTGGCGCCCAGGCCAGCGCCAGCATGGCCGGCACCTGCACCATCGCCATCGGCAGGAAGACGCGCTTCAGCGTCATGCGGTCGATCATCCGGCCCACGGTGAACTGCGTCAGCCCGCCGCACAGCGTCACCAGGAAGGCCAGGGCGCCGATCACCGGCAGCAGTTCCGGGCTGCCGGCCAGGCGCTCCTCCATCAGCTTCGGCAGCAGCAGGGTGAAGGCGTTGAACACCAGCCCCGAGGCCGCGGCGATGGCCAGCAGCACCACCACCGCCCGGCGCACCACGGCGCGCGGAATGGCCGGAAAGGGCTTCGCCCCGCGCGCCGCGGCGGCCATGTCCACCACCGGCTCCCGCGCATAGAGCAGGCCGAGCGCCATGCAGAGCAGCCCCGGCACCAGGAAGGCCCAGCGCCAGCCCAGGACGATGGCCAGGAAGGCCGTGGCCACCGGCGCCAGCGCCACGCCCAGATTGCCGAAGACGCCATTCAGCCCGACGGCGCGGCCCACCCGGTCCCCCGCCGCCTCCACCAGCATGGCGGTGCCGATCGGGTGGTAGATGGCGGCGAAGCCCCCCATCACCGCCAGCGCCAGCGCCAGCGCCAGGGCCGAGCCCGCCAGCCCCGCCAGCACCATGCCGCCCCCCGTGCCGAGGAAGAAGGCCAGCATCAGGTTGCGCCGGCCGAAGCGCGCCGCCAGCCAGCCCATCGGCAGGGCGCCGACGCCGTAGAGGACGAACATCGCCGTGCCGAGCGCCAGGATCGGCCCGTATTCCGTGCCGAACAGCCCGCCCGCCTGCTGCACCATGCCGAGCACGGCGGTGGCCAGGATCAGCAGGCAGAAATGGGTCAGCCCATGGGCCGCGTTGATGAAGACGATCTGCCGTGTGGCAGGCGAGACAGGCATGGCGCGCATATCCGGTGGCGGGGCCGCGCCGGGCGCGGCCTCCTTGGTCATTCCCGGCGGGCAGGATATCCTGGCCAGGAAACGACATCCGGCCACATCATGTCGGCAGGCGGCCAAAAGCCCTTCTTCATCATCCCCGACAGCCAGTTGCCGCAGGATGCGGTGGACCGCCCCCTGGCCGGCTTCCGGCGCGACTATGGCGATGGCGGCGCCACGCCGCGCCATGCCCATCGCCGCGTCCAGCTCATCTATGCCAGCCAGGGGGTGATGCGCATCACCACCGACGCCGCCGCCTTCGTCGTGCCGCCGGGGCGCGCGCTCTGGGTGCCCGCCGGCCTGCCGCATGCCGTGGCGACGCAGGGGATGGTGGCCATGCGCGCCCTTTTCCTGCGGGAGGACGCGGCGCGGCTTGGCCCTTCCGGGGTGGCGGTGCTGGCCGTCTCCCCGCTGCTGCGGGAGCTGATCCTGGCCGCCTGCGAGGAGCCGCCAGAGTGGGACCCTGCCGGCCGCGCCGGCCATCTGGCCGCGCTGATCCTGGACGAGATCGCCCGCGCCCCCACCCTGCCGCTCGGCGTGCCCTGGCCGCGGGATGCGCGGCTGCGCCGCCTCGCCATGGCCTTGCAGGCAGACCCCGCCAGCCCGCTGACGCTGGAGGGCTGGGCCGCCGAGGTGGGCGCCAGCCCGCGCACGCTGGCCCGCCACTTCCGGGCCGAGACGGGGATGAGCTTCGGCGCCTGGCGCCAGCACTGGCGGCTGGCCGAGGCCGCCGCCCTGCTGGCCCAGGGCCTGCCCCCGGCCCAGGTGGCGGCGCGGGTGGGCTATGCCAGCGCCCCGGCCTTCGGCGCTGCCTATCGCGCGGCGTTCGGCGTCACGCCGGGGCAGGCGAGATTGAACGTTTGATTTTTTTCAGGCTGCCGCCGTCTCCCGTCACAGCGGGAAGCCAAACTGGAAAAGTTTTTTGGTTCTTTTTTCCAAAAAAGAACCCTTTCTCTTTTCCTTCAAAAAGACGCCCAGCCCGCGCCTTCCCCTGGCCCTGGCGCAACGCCATCTGGCGGGGATGCGCTGCCTTGTCCTGCTGCTCCTGCTGGCTCTTGCCCCGCTGCCCGCCCTGGCCGAGACCCGTGCCCTGGCCGTGGCGGAGGATGGCCGTGTGGCGACGGGCGGGGAAAACCCGGAACTGCGCCTCTGGCCGGCGGATCTCATCGCGCCCCTGGCGGCGCTGCACTGGCACCAGGGCCCGGTGCAGGCGCTGGCCGCCCTGCCTGGCGGCGGCTTCGCCAGCGCGGGGGAGGATGGCCGCGTCGCCCTCTGGCCCACCGCCTGGGGCAACGGCATCACCGCGCCGGAGCGCGTGCTGGAGGCCCATGCCGGCCCCGTCACCGCCCTGGCGGCGCGGGAGGGCTGGCTGCTCTCCGCCGGCTGGGACGGCACGGCCTGGCTCTGGCCGCTGGCTGGGGGGCCACTCGCTGGGGGGCCACTCGCTGGGGGGCCGCTGGCCGGGGGGCCGCCACGGGCGCTGCGCGGCGCGCCCGGCCCCATCACCGCCGCGGCCTTCCGCAGCGATGGCCTGCCCGTCACCGCCGGGGCCGATGGCACGCTGCGCCTCTGGGGGGAGGACGGGCAGCCCCGCATCCTGGCCAGCTTCGCCGTGCCGCAGAGCGCCCTGGCCACCCTGCCGGGCGGGCTGATGGCCAGCGTCGGCGGCGATGGCATGCTCCATCTCACCGGCCCGGCCGGCACGCAGCGCCACCTGGATGCCGGGCGCCGGCCCCTCGCCGCCCTGGCCGCCAGCGCCGATGGCAGCCTCCTGGCCGCCGCCGGGCCGGGGGGCGGGCTGTTCGTCTGGTCCCTGCCCGAGGGGCGGCTGCGCCACAGCCTGCCCACCGGCGGCACCGCGCTCTGGGCGCTGGGCTTCAGCCCGGATGGCGCCCTGCTCTACGCCACCGGGGCGGATGGCCGGCTGCGCGGCTTCGACATGGCGCGCGGCACCACAATCGGCCCCCCCCTGGGCGCCGCGCCGCCCCCGCCCGCCACCCCGCGCCAGGCCGGGCTGGACATGGAGGGCGCCCGCGTCTTCCGCGCCTGCGGCGCCTGCCACGGCCTCTCCGCCCCGCCACCGGGGCAGGCGGACCTCAAGGCCGGGCCGCATCTGGGCGGGCTGTTCGGCCGCCGCATGGGCAGCGTGCCCGGCTATGCCTATTCGGAGCGTCTGTCCCGCGGTGACATCGTCTGGACGAAGGAGACGCTGGCCGATCTCCTCACCCGGGGCCCCGAGGCCATGCTCCCCGGCAGCCGCCAGCCGGAGCTGCGCATCGGGGACGGTGACGATCTCGCGGCGCTGCTGCGCTTCCTGGAACAGGCGACGAAGGACTGAACGCGTGATGCAAGAGTTGCAGGCCAGCACGGCACCGGCCGGCCAAGGCCCCGCTGCCCTCCCGGAAGCCGCCAGCCTGGAGGCCGCCGGCTATGTCGCCCTGCCCGCCCCCGCCGCGCGGGCGCGCTTCGACGCCGCCGGCACGGCCCTGGCCGGCCCGGCCTGGGAGAGCTTCGCCGCCAGCTGGGCCGCGCTGGAGCCGGACCGCTTCATGGCCGATGGCGGCCGCTACCGCCTGCGCCGCCATGCCGCCTTCCGCCTCGCCCCCGGCACCGCGCCGCAGCGCCTGCCCCACCGCCCGCACTACCAGACCACTGAGCACAACCCGCTGAATGGCGGGATCGAGCGCTGGTTCGCCCCCGTCACCCCCGAGGCCGAGGCCAGCCCGGCCCTGGCCGCGCTGCTGGAGGGCGCCCGCGCGGTCTTCGACGCGCTGCGGCCCGGCACCGACTGGCTGGTGGAAATGCACCAGTTCCGCATCCAGGCCCGCACCGGCGAGGCCGGCAAGCCCACCCCCGAGGGCATGCACCGCGACGGCGTGGATTTCGTGATGGTCACCCTCGTCGGGCGGCACAACGTGGCTGGCGGGGTCACCGGCATCCGCATCGACGGCCAGCCGGGGGAACAAAGCTTCACCCTGGAACAGCCGCTCGACAGCGTGCTGCTGGACGACCACCGCGTCTGGCACGGCGTCACCCCCATCGCCCCCCTCGACCCGGACCAACCCGGCTACCGCGACGTTCTGGTCCTGACTTTTTCTGTCAGGCTGCCGCCGTCTCCCGGCGCGGCGGGACGCCACACTGGGCCGGAGTAAACCCGGGCCAGTGCAGCAGCCGTTTTTTTTCCGGGCTGCCGCCGTCTCCCGGCACGGCGGGACGCTACGCTGGGCCGGAGTGAACCCGGCTCAGTGCAGCGGCCGCTTTTTTTCCGGGCTGCCGCCGTCTCCCGGTACGGCGGGCCTCCACGCTGGGCCGGGGTGAACCCGGCTCAGTGCAGCAGCCGCTTTTTTTCCGGGCTGCCGCCGTCTCCCGGTACGGCGGGACGCTACGCTGGGCCGGAGTGAACCCGGCTCAGTGCAGCAGCCGCCGGCTGAGCCATGACCGGCAGCTTAAGAAAGTTCCTGCTCGACGAGGCGGGCGAAGTAGGCGGCGCCGACGGGAAGAAGCTCGTCGTTGAAGTCGTAGGCGGGGTGGTGCACCGGGGTGCCGCACTGGCCGTCCGGCCCGGCCTGGCCGACGAAGAGGAAGGCGCCGGGGCGCTGCTCCAGCATGAAGGCGAAGTCCTCGCCGCCCATCACCGGCGGGGCGCTGCGGATCACCTTGTCATCCCCCACCACGGCGCCGATGGCGCGGGCGGCGCGGTTGGTTTCCTCCCCATGGTTCACGGCGGCGGGGTAGAGGCGGGTGTATTCCACCTCGGCCTCGGCGCCATGGGCGCGGGCGGTCAGGGTGGCGATGTCCTTGATGGCCTGCTCCACCGCGTCCCGCGTCGCGGCGGTCAGGGTGCGCACGGTGCCGCGCAGCTCCGCCTCGCCGGGGATGACGTTGTCCGCGCTGCCGGCATGGAACTGGGTGATGGAGACCACCGCGCTGTCCAGCGGATCGGTGCGGCGGCTGACGATGGCCTGGAGCCCGGCGATCACCTGCGTGCCGACCAGGATGGGGTCCACCGTGCGGTGCGGCTGCGCGCCATGGCCGCCACGGCCCTTGATGCGGATGGCCAGGATGTCGGAATTGGCCATCACCACCCCGGCCACCGCCCGCGTCACGCCCAGCGGCGCCGTCGGGTCGTTGTGGATGCCATAGACGGCATCGCAGGGGAAACGCTCGAACAGGCCATCCTTGATCATCGCCGCGGCGCCGGCATAGCCCTCCTCGCCGGGCTGGAAGATGAAGTTCACCGTGCCGGCGAAATTGCGCGTCTCGGCCAGATACTTCGCGGCGCCGAGCAGCATGGCGGTGTGGCCGTCATGGCCGCAGGCGTGCATCTTGCCGGGGATCTGGCTGCGATGGGCGAAGCTGTTCACCTCGGTCATCGGCAGGGCGTCCATGTCGGCGCGCAGGCCGATGCTGCCCTTGCCCTCGCGCGCGCCCCGCAGCACGCCCACCACGCCGGTGCGGCCAATGCCGCGATGCACCTCGATCCCCCAGCTTTCCAGCTTCTCGGCGACGATGGCGCTGGTGCGCACCTCCTCGAAGCCGATTTCAGGATGGGTGTGGATATCGCGCCGCCACGCCGTCATCTCAGGGTGGAAGTCCGCGATCCGGTTCGGAACAGGCATCCTCATCTCTCCTTTTTCTATCAGCTGCTTTTCTATCAGCTGCCGGTCATGGCTCAGACGACGGCCGCCGCACTGCGCCGGGGTCTCTCCGGCCCAGTGTGGCGTCCCGCCGTGCCGGGGTCTCTCCGTCCCAGTGTGGCGTCACGCCGCGCCGGGAGACGGCGGCAGCCCGAAAAAAAATCAGCCGCCGCGGGCGAGGTCGGGGGTGATGGCGCGGAGGACATATTCGTCCAGGTTCGGCTTGTAGGCGTCCCACAGCCGGCGCAGCGCGGCGATGGGCTGCGGGTCGTGGTCGATGCGGAGGTCCGCGTAGGGGAAGCTCTCGGTGGCGACGATGACCATGACGCTGGAGACCAGCGCGCGGCCTTCGCCGCCGGCGGCCTCACCCGCCTCCAGCGCGGCCAGCAGGCGGTCGCCCAGAGGCGCCTCCGGCGTGGCCAGGAAGGCCTCCACCATGCGGGCGGGCACCTGGTCGCTGGCCAGGATGTTGCCGATGGCCACACAGCCCTCGCCATGCGCGGCATTGTGCGCGGGCTTGACGCGGGCGCCGTGGAAATGCGCGGTGCGCCCGGCGGCGTCGATCGCGGCATATTGCCGCCAGCCGTGATGCGGGGTGCTGGCGGTCAGCGCCGCCACCGTCTCCTCCGCCGTGCAGCCGCTGCGCAGCAGTTCCACCCCGCGCGGGCCCAGGCGCGGATCGGTGCGGTGCTGGGTCAGCACGCCGCCCACCCCGGCGGCGAGGAAGGGCACGCGCGAGCCGATGCACAGGCCCGAGGTGGTGGCGACGGCGCCGAACTGGCCCGTGCGGGCGCAGCGGCCGATCAGGGAGAAGGTCATGGCCGCGCATTCAAGGACTCGTGCGCCGGCTTGTCCATCCGCGACGCGGCGGCGGGGCTGGCCGTTGCGCGCGCGGCATGGCAAGAGTTTCACGGTTGTGTGACGGCGGGAGAGATCGGGGAATGGGCTGGCGGAGGGCGCTGGCCGCGCTGCTGCTGGCCCTGCCGGCCGCCCTGGCGCGGGCCGAGGAAGTGCCGGCCAGCGGCAGCGATTTCGGCGGCGCCGGGCTGATCGAAATGCGCAATGCCCGCTTCCGCGAGGATGGCACGCTGGAATTCGGTAGTGCCCTGCGCCACCAGCGGCGATTCTGGTTCGTGAACTTCCAGGCCCTGCCCTTCCTGGAGACGACCTTCCGCCTGACCGAGCGGCTGAACGCCACCACCGGCGCCGGCATGACCACCGACCGCGCCTTCGACCTGAAGCTGCGGCTGCTGGAGGAATCCGATGTCACCCCGGCCCTGGCGGTGGGGTTGCAGGACTTCATCGGCACCGGGCTTTACGCCGGGGAATATGTGGTGGCCTCGAAGCGCTTCTGGGGCCTGGATGTGACGGCCGGGCTGGGCTGGGGCCGGCTGGCCACCCACAGCCCCTGGACCAGCCCCCTGGCCCTGGCGAGCGAGCGCTTCGCCACCCGCCCGCGCGATGTCGGCCGGGGCGGCACGGTGCAGCGCAGCTGGTTCCGGGGGGAGGACATGGCGCCCTTCGCCGGGGTGGAATGGTCCGTCCCGCCCCTGCCCACCCCCTGGGGCGAAGTGGAGGGGCTACGCGCCAAGCTGGAATGGAGTTCGGACGGGCTGCGCGACGAGCGCGGCGGCTACCCCGCGCGCCGCGTCAATGGCCAGGGCAGCGGCCGGGGGGAGGCGGCCTCGCCGGTGAATGCCGGGCTGCAATGGTCGAATGACTGGATGGATGCCGGGCTGCACTGGGTGCACGGGACGGACCTGCTGCTGCGCCTGTCCTTCCGGCTGAACCCGGATGATCCGCCCGCCCTGCCGCGCCCCGCGCCGCCGCCCCTGGCGCCGCGCTCCCTGGCGGCAGGCCCTCTGGCGGCAGACACGCTGGCAGCAGGCCCCCAGGCATCAGGCCCCCAGGCGGCAGGCCCTCTGGCGGCAGGCCCGCTGCCACGCGGCGGCCTGCCCCTGCCCGCCCCGCCACCGGACCCGGAGGCCGAGGCCCTGACCGCCGAGGCCGTCTTCGCCGCGCTGGAGGAGGCGGGCTTCCGCCCCCTCGCCTACCGGCGGGAGGGGCTGGTGGCGGAGCTGGCCCTGGCCGGCGGCAATGCCCGCAGCCTGGCGCAGATCGCCGGGCGGGTGCTGCGCGCCGCCCAGCCCGCCCTGCCGCCGGAGGTGGAGATGCTGCGCCTGCGCTGGTGGCAGGCGGGGGCGGAAGTCGCGGTGCTGGAGATCCCGCGCGCCACGCTGGAGGCCACCCTCACCCGCCGCGCCAGCCCGGAGGAGGCCTGGGCCAGCGCCCGCATGCTGCCCGCCACCGGCGCGCTCGCGCCGGATGCGGTGCGCAACCCCGGCCCCTTCTGGGGCTGGGAGGCGGGGCCGCGCCTCACCCTGGCGCTGGGTGACCCCTCGCGCACGCTGCGCTGGCAGGCGGGGGCGGCGGCCTCGGCGCGGGTCGATCTCGGCGGGGGCTGGGCGCTGGCGGGCTCGGTGCTGCAGGGGCTGCTCGGCAACCTCACCGGCGGCCTGCCCTCCGACAGCCAGTTGCCGCATGTGCGCAGCGACTATGCCGAATATGCCCGCAAGGGCGGGACGGCGCTGACCACCCTCTATGCCGAGCGCCTCTGGAACGCCGCGCCGGATGTCTTCGCCCGCGCCACGGCGGGGTATCTGGAGCCGATGTTCGGCGGCCTCTCGGGGGAAATCCTCTGGCGCCCGCAGGATCGCGGCTTCGCCCTGGGGCTGGACCTGAACTGGGTGGCGCAGCGCGACTTCGACCAGAGGCTGGGCTTCCGCGGCTATTCCGTCGCCACCGGCCATGTCTCCGCCTATGCCGACCTGCCGGTGTGGAACCTCTATGGCGTGCTGCGCGCCGGGCGCTACCTGGCCGGGGACTGGGGCGCCACCTTCGAGCTGGGCCGGCGCTTCGCCTCGGGCATCGAGGTGGGCGGCTTCGCCACGCTGACCAATGTCTCCGCCGCGCGCTTTGGCGAAGGCTCCTTCGACAAGGGCATCTATGTCCGCATCCCGCTCGACCTCGCCGGGCTGGAGAGCCGGGGGCGCGGCACGGTGCTGTTCCGCCCGGTGCAGCGCGATGGCGGGCAGCGCCTGGCGGTGGACAACCCGCTCTGGGAGCTGACGCGCGACGGCCGGGCGGAGGAGCTGCGCCACACCGCCCCCGCCTTCTCCCAGTAGTTTTTTCCAGTTCGGGGCGTCTTCAGTTCGGGGCGGGGGGGACGGGTTCCAGGCGGAGGATGCGGCCGCGCGCCTCGTCCGTCAGCAGGTAGAGCAGCCCGTCCGGCCCCTGGAGCACGTGCCGCAGCCGCTGCTGGCCCCAGAGCAGGCGCTCCTCCCCGGTCACGCCCGCCGCGTCCACCGTCAGCCGCAGCAGCCCGGCGCCGCTGAGCGCGGCCAGGAACAGGTCGCCCTGCCAGCCGGGAAACGCCTCCCCCGTGTAGAAGGTGGCGCCGGAGGGGCTGACGGAGGGCGTCCAGACGCGCAGCGGGTCACGCAGGCCGGGGCGCGAGGGGGAAGCGTGGATCGGCGCGCCGCCATAGGCGGTGCCATGCCCGACTTCCGGCCAGCCGAGATTGTCGCCGGGCCGGGGCAGGTTCACCTCGTCCCCGCCGCGCGGGCCCATCTCGATGCTCCAGACCGCGCCGGTGGCGGGGTGGACGGCCAGCCCCTGGGGGTTGCGCAGGCCCAGGGCAAAAATCTCCGGCCGCATGCCCTCCTGCGCCCGCCCCTCTGGAGCAGAACTGAAAAAAGGATTGCCCTCGGCCGGGCGGCCATCGCGCTCCAGCCGCAGCAGCTTGCCGGCGAGGTCCTGCGGCGCCTGGGCGCGGGCGGGGCTGGTCTGGCGGTCGCCCGTGGAGAGGTAGAGCTTGCCATCCCCGCCGAAGGCGATGCGGCAGCCGTAATGCCCGTTGCCCGGCTGGCCGGGGGTGGCGTCGAGGATGGGGCGCACCGCGTCCAGCCCGCGCGCATCGGCGGCGAGGCGGGCGCGCACCAGCCGCGTCAGCGTGGCGCCGCCGGGCAGGGTGGCGGCCTGGCAGAAATAGAGTTCGCGGGTTTCGGCGAAATCGGGGGCCAGCTGGAGGTCGAGCAGCCCGCCCTGGCCGGCGGCGGCCACCGCCGGCACGCCGGAGAGCGGGGGGGAGAGGCTGCCATCGCGCGCCACCAGCCGCAGGCGGCCGGGGCGCTCCGTCACCAGCAGGCGGCCATCGGGGAGGAAGGCGCCGCCCCAGGGATGTTCCAGCCCATGGGCGAAGGGCACGGCGCGGAAGCGCGCCGCCGCGCTCTCCTGCACGGGCTGGGCGGCGGCCGGCAGGGCGGCCATGAGGACCAGGGCGGCGCCCATCCGGAGGATGGCGGCCCTGAAGGAGGGGTTTCCAAAGGCCTCAGGCCTTTGGTGGGGAGAGTATGAGAGGGGCGAAGCCCCTCTCATGACGCCGCGCCCTGGTTTCAAGCCGCCGCTCAGCGCGCCAGGGCGCCGGCGATCCAGTCCTTCATCTGGCTGCGCGGCATGGCGCCGACCTTGGTCTCCACCGGCTTGCCATCCTTGAACAGGATCATGGTGGGGATGCCGCGCACGGCGTAGTCGTTCGGCGTCACCGGGTTTTCGTCGATGTTCACCTTCGCGACGGTGAGCTGGCCGGCATATTCCTGGGCGATCTCGTCCAGGATGGGGGCGACCATGCGGCAGGGGCCGCACCACTCGGCCCAGAAATCGACCAGCACGGGGCCGGAGGCGCCCAGCACCTCCTCCTTGAAGCTCTCGTCGCTGACGGCCTTGGTCAGTTCGCTCATGGGGCAATTCCTCGCACCCCGTCCGGAAGCGGCGGGGCATCTGTCGGCCCTAAGGTCGTAATCCTGGGGCGGGCGGTCAAGCGCCGCGTCGGGGATGGCGGCACCGGCCTGCATGCATGGTTAACCTGGCCCGGGCCATGCTGGCGGCGCAGCTCATGGCAAGGGAAGAACGCGCTTGTCCACTCTCTGGCGCCGCTTCGGGTTGACCGCACGGCTGGTCGTGGCGGCGAGCCTGCTGCTGGCTCTCAGCCTCCAGGTGGCGCAGTACCTCTCGCTCCGCAACACGGGCGAGGCGATGCGCCAGCAGATCGAGGAACAGGTGCGGATCGAGGCCCGCCTGCTACAGGCCCTGCTGCGCGCCCAGGGGCCGATCCGGCGGGAGGGGGAGGCCGTCCTCGCCGGCGGCCGCCGCTTCGAGGAGCTGAACGACGTGCTGGACGGCTTCGAGCAGGCGACGGGCGGCGGCGCCACCCTCTTCGTCGGGGATGTGCGGATCGCCAGCACCTTCCGCCTGCCCGATGGCCGCCGCGCCGTGGGCAGCCGCTACCCCGGCGACTTCCTGCGGGAGAAGGTGCTGGCCCGTGGCGAGGATGTCCTGCAGGAGGTGATCGCCGCCAACGGGGTACCTTCGCTCGGCCTGTTCCACCCGGTGCGGGACGGGGCGGGGCAGGTGGTCGGCGCCCTGGTCAATGGCCGCTCCCTGGCGCGGATCGAGGCGGTGCTGGGCCCGCAGCGGATAATGGGCGTGCTGATCGCCCTCACCATGGCGCTGCTGGGGGGCGTTCTGCTCTGGCTGCTGCTGGACCGCTCGCTGCGCCCGCTGCTGCGCATGGCGGAGGTGTTGCAGCGCGTGGCCGGGGGCGATTGCTCCACCCCCGTGCCCGGGCAGGAGCGTGCCGACCAGATCGGCATCATGGCCCGCGCCGTCCACCAGCTTCAGGGCGCCATCCGGCGCAGCCAGGAGGTGGAGGAGGAGGCCCGCGCCGCCCGCCTCCAGGCCGAGCAGAGCCGCCGCACCGAGGCCGACCGGCTGACCGCCCTGTTCGAGCAGCGCATGCGCCAGGAGGTGGCCGCGCTGCAACAGGCCGCCGAGACGCTGGCCGGCGCCGCGCGCAGCATCTCCGGCGCGGTGGACAGCACCTCGCGCGAGGCGCAGGGGGCGCTGGGCACGGCGGAGGGCGCCTCGCAGGATGTGCAGACGGTGGCCGCCGCCGCCGAGGAGCTCACCGCCTCGATCGGCGAGATCAACCGGCAGGTTGGCGCCTCGGCCAGCATCGCGCGCAGCGTCGCCGATTCCTCACGCCGCTCGGACCAGGCGGTGGAGGCGCTCTCCGGCGCCGCGGTGCGCATCGGCGATGTGGTGAAGCTGATCGGCGACATCGCCGCCCAGACCAACCTCCTCGCCCTCAATGCCACGATCGAGGCCGCCCGCGCCGGCGAGGCGGGCAAGGGCTTCGCCGTTGTGGCGGGGGAGGTGAAAAACCTCGCCAGCCAGACGGCGAAGGCCACCGAGGAAATCAGCGAGCAGATCGGGCAGATCCAGCAGGCGACGCGGGTGGTGGTGGATGCCATCCGTGGCATTGGCCAGCAGATCGAGGAGATGTCCGCCATGACCACCACCGTCTCCGCCGCGGTGGAGGAGCAGGGCATCGCGACGCGCGAGATCGTCGCCAGCGTGCAGCGCGCGGCGAGTGGCACGCAGGAGGTCTGTGCCTCCTTCGGCCGCGTCACTGGCGCGGCGGATCAGGCCGGCCATGCTGGCGAAGCCGTCCGTGGCGCCGCCGGCAGCATTGCCGAGCGCGCCACGAGCCTGCGCGCCGCCGCCGATGGCTTCGTGGCCGATATGCGCGCGGCATGAAAAAGCCCCGCCTAGCGGGCGGGGCTTCCGGACAAAGTCTTTTTGCTTCTTTTTCTTCAGAAAAAGAAGATTTCTTCCTTACTTCTTAAACACTTCCGCCAGGATTTCGAGCACCCGCGCCTGCGACGCCGCCCGCCCTTCCGGCTGCCCGCCCACCTGCGGGTTCAGCTTCACGCAGGCATCCCTGTAGGTGAAGACCGCGCCGGTCTCGGCGTTGATGAGTTGCCCCGGCGCGCGTTCCTCGATGCTGCAATCACGCACCGTCTGGCTGTTGGTCGCCACCACCGGCGCGTTGCTCAGCGGCGTGTCGAAGCCGTGATGCGCGCCGGGATAGGTGGTGACGGTGATATCCACCCCGGCGGCCTTCAGCCGCTCCGCCTGGGCGGCGCAGGTGCGCAGCGGGTTATAGTCATCCGCCTCGCCATGGATCAGGCGGATGGGCTTCGCCACCGGCCTGGTGTCGTCGATGTAGCGGGTGGCGCAATCCGGATAGAACGGAATATAGGCCGCGAACTCGGCGCCCGAGCGGTTCCACAGCTGGTGAAAACGCGCCAGCGAGGCATAGAAGGCCGCCTGCCCGCCGCGCGAGAAGCCGATCAGCGCGATGCGCGCCGGGTCCACGCGCGGGTGCTTCGCCAGGATGTCGAGCGAGCGGTAAAGGTCGATGATGAAGTTCAGCCGGCCGAGCTGCGCCTGGTCGGCCGAGGTGCTGGTGATGCCGCGCCCGGTGAAGCCATCGACGGCGAAGGTGGAAATGCCCTGGGCGTTCAGCAGCCGCGCCCACATCTCGATATTCGGGCCGATGCCGCCGGAGCCGTGCATCAGCACCGCCACAGGCAGGCGGCCCTGGCCCTGCGCCACGCGCAGCTCGCCGGTCACCGTCACGGCCTTGCCGGCCTCGGCATTGCCGGTGAGGAAATTGGCATCGCTCAGCGTCAGCGAGGGAATGGCGTGCAACTCGACGCGCGCGGCGATGCTGCGGTTGTCCTGCGCCTGGGCCGGCAGGGCCAGCAGGCCGGCCAGGGATAAGGCCAGGGCCAGGGGACGGGTGAAGCGGGACATCGATTTCCTCCCAAAGGGACGGCTCTTAACGGCCGGAAAAATAACTCCAGAAAAACAGGGGGCGCTGCCCCCTGACCCCCGCCGGGGTGGCAGGGCCACCCCGGACCCCACCATCAGTTGGCCACTGCGGCGCGGCGCTGCGACAGCACGGCCCAGAGGCGCGGGCCAACCAGGGCCACCAGCGCGATCAGCAGGATCGCCAGGGAGACGGGGCGGGTCAGGAACGTCGTCCAGTCGCCCTGGCTGATGGTCAGCGCCTGGCGCAGCGCCTGCTCCGCCATCGGGCCGAGGATCATGCCGATCACCACCGGCGCCGTCGGGAAGTCGAAGCGGCGCATGAACATCGCCAGGATGCCGATGCCGTAGAGCAGCATCAGGTCCACCACGCTGTTGCTGATGCCATAGGTGCCGATGGTGGCGAAGACCAGGATGCCCGCATAGAGCTGCGGCGTCGGGATCTTCAGGATGCGCGCCCAGAGGCCCACCAGCGGCAGGTTCAGCACCACCAGCATGATGTTGGCGACATAGAGCGAGGCGATCAGCGTCCACACCAGCTCCGCCTGGCTGGTGAACAGCATCGGCCCCGGCTGGATGCCATAGGACTGGAAGGCGGAGAGCATGATGGCCGCCGTGGCCGAGGTCGGCAGGCCGAGGGTGAGCATCGGCACCAGGATGCCGGCGGCGGCGGCGTTGTTGGCCGCCTCCGGCCCGGCGACGCCCTCGATGGCACCCGTCGTGCCGAATTCCTCCGGCTTCTTCGACAGCTTGCGCTCGGCATAGTAGCTCAGCATCGTCGGCATCTCGGTGCCGCCGGCGGGCATGACGCCGAAGGGAAAGCCGAGCAGCGCCCCGCGGAACCACGGGCCGACGCTGCGCTTCCAGTCCTCCTTCGTCATCATGAGTTTGCCGACCTCGCGCACCTCCTGCTTGCCCTCGACATGGCGCCAGGCGAGATAGAGCGTCTCGCCCACGGCGAAGAGGGCGACGGCCACCAGCACGACGTCGATGCCGTCGAGCAGCTCAGGGATGCCGAAGGTGAGGCGCGGCTGGCCGGTTTGCAGGTCCACCCCCACCAGGCCGATCAGCAGCCCGAGGCCGAGCGAGGTGAGCCCGCGCAGCGCCGAGCCGCCGAGCACGGCGGAGACGGTGACGAAGCACAGCACCATCAGCGCGAAATACTCCGCCGGGCCGAGCTTCAGCGCCAGTTCGACGACGACGGGGCCGAGGAAGGAAATGCCCAGCGTGCCGATGGTGCCGGCGACGAAGCTGCCGATGGCGGCGGTGAACAGCGCCGGGCCGGCGCGGCCGTTCTTCGCCATCTTCGCGCCTTCCAGCGCGGTGATGATGGAGCCCGACTCACCCGGCGTGTTGAGCAGGATCGAGGTGGTGGAGCCACCATACATGGCGCCATAGAAGACGCCGCAGAACAGGATGAAGGCGCCCGTCGCGCTGACCTTGAAGGTGATCGGCAGCAGCAGCGCGATGGTCAGCGCCGGGCCGATGCCCGGCAGCACGCCGATCGCCGTGCCGAGGAAGCAGCCAAGCAGCGCCCAGCCGAGATTGGTCAGCGACAGCGCGTTGCCGAAGCCGAAGGCGAGGCCGGAAAACACATCCATCGCTCAGAGGATTCCTTCCAGGATGCCGGCGCCGATATTGACGCCCAGCAGCTTGTCGAAGGCGAGATAGGCGCCGAGGGTGACGGCCACGCCGATGCCGAGATCGCGCAGCGGGTGGCGGCTGCCGAAGGCGGCGGCCACCAGCACGAACTGCGCCGTGGCGGCGAAGACGAAGCCCAGGCTGTCGATCAGCACGAGATTGGCCAGCAGCCCCACCCCGAGCAGGCCGAGCGCCCGCCAGTTGACGGGCGGCGCCTCCTGCACCTCCTCCAGGTCGCGCGACCAGCCGCCGCGCAGGGCGGCGGCGGTCAGCCCGCCGCCCACCGCCACCACCAGCATGCCCACCAGGTAGGGCACGAATTTCGGCCCCACCTGCGCATAGATCGGCGTGACCGGGATGGCCCAGGCCTGCCACAGGCAGAGCAGGCCCAGCACCAGCACGAAAAGCCCGACGAACAGATCCGGCACCGCCTCGGGCGTCAGGCGCCCGGTATCCCCGCGCCCCGCCATCAGATGAGGCCGACCTCGCGCAGCACCTCGGCCGTCGCGGCCTCGTCGCGCTTGAGGAATTCGGCGAAGGCATCGCCGGAGAGGAAGGCGTCTTCCCAGCCCTGGCGCTCCACCAGCTCCTTCCAGGCCGGGGTGGCGTGCAGCTCGGTGACGAAGCGCAGCAGCTCGGCGCGCGTCTCGGGCTTGATGCCCGGCGGGCCGAAAATGCCGCGCCAGTTGCCCAGCACCACATCGACGCCGCTTTCCTTCAGCGTCGGCACATCCGGCAGGCTGCGCGTCTCGCCCGAGGTGGCGAGGGCGCGCATCCGCCCGGCCTTGATCTGCTCGGCGAATTCCGAGACGCCGGAGATGCCGGCCTTGACCTGCGCGCCCAGGATGGCGGCCTGGGCCGGCCCGCCACCGGGGAAGGCGACATAGGAGCCATCCTTGGCCGAGCGGCCCTGCGACTTCAGCAGCAGGCCGAGCAGGATGTGGTCCATGCCGCCGGCGCTGCCGCCCGCCACCGAGGTGGCGCCGGGATTGGCCTTCAGCGCCTCCAGGAAGTCCTTCAGCGTCTTGATGTCGCTGCTGGCGGGGACGACGATGATGCCGGGCTCCGTTGTCATGCGCGCGATGGGGGTGACATCCTTCAGCCCCACCGCCGATTTGTTGGCGAGCACCGAGCCCACCATGACGGCGCCGCCGATCATGATGCTGCCCTCGCGCCCGCGGCGCTGGGAGATGAAGCGCGGCAGCCCGACCGTGCCACCGGCGCCACCGACATTCTCGAACTGGAAGGTGCCGACCATGCCGGCCTGGCGGGCCACCTGCTCGATGGCGCGGCCGAGGCCGTCCCACCCGCCCCCCGGCCCGGCGGGGACGAAGACATGCAGCGAGGCGAAGCGCTGCTGCGCGCGCAGGGCGCCGGGCAGCAGCGGCATGGCCAGGCCGGCGGCGGCGGCGGTCAGCAAGGTGCGGCGCAACATGGTTAAATTCCTCCGGTTTGGTTAAGTTGATGCAGGGTGTGCGATATCCGCGCCACGGCAAAGCGCAAATTGCACCGCCCGCGCGGCCCCCGCTTGCGCCGCAGCAGGCGCGCTTTCATGCTGCGGCCATTGGCGGGAGAATGGTCTGAATGCGTGTTCGCGTGGGGGTGGTGCTGGCCCTGCTCCTGGCCCCGTGGCCGGGTCGCCAGCCGGTGCCGCCGGGGGTTTCCGGGGGGTTGGCCCTGGGCTCCCCGATGGGTGTCTCCGGTGTGAGCGGGCCGTATGCCGCGGCAGATTCGCCCGCCTTCTCCCCCAGGCCCGCGCGCGGCATTTTTTTCCAGGACATTCTTTCCCCGGGCATTTTCTCCCTCGGCGGCGGGGCCGCCTGGGCGGCCGAGCCGCGCCCCGCCCAGCGCCCTCAGGAGCGCGCCGCCCCGCGCGAGCAGGAGCGCGAGGCCCTCATTGTCAACGAGCTCGGCCTCGGCCTGCGCGAGCTCTACATCACCCCCGCCGGCAGCGTGGAGCCGGGGCCGGACCGGCTGGGGCAGGATTCGCTGCCCACCGGCGCCTCGCTGCGCGTGCCGCTCGGGCGGCAGCGGCTCTGCCTCTTCGATGTGCGCGGCGTACTGGCCGATGGCAGCAGTGAGGAGAAGCGCGGCGTCGATCTGTGCCGTTCCGCCCGCGTCGTCCTGGGCGACCCCAGCGCGCCGCTGCGCGAGGCGGTGGTGGTGAACGACACCGACCTGATGATGCGCGAGCTCTACGCCATGCCGAGTGGCGCCGGGCGGGGGCCGGACCGCCTCGGCGCCGATACCGTGGCGCCGGAGGAGAATTTCACCCTCCGCCTCGGCCGCACGCGCGAATGCGTCTTCGACCTCACCGCCGTCTTCGAGGATGATTCGACGGAGGAGCGCCGCCGCGTCGATCTCTGCCGGCGCAACCGCGTGGTCTTCGGCGACCCCTCCCTGCCCTGGCGGGAGGCGCGCATCGTCAACGCCACGCAGCACGGGCTGCGCAACCTCCATGCCGTGCCGGATGGCGCCACCCCGCGCGACGCGGATAACCGCTGGGGGCCGGACCGCCTGGGCGCCACGGTGGTCGAGGCCGGCAACAGCTTCCGCCTGCGCATCCGCAGCCGCGCCTGCCAGGTGGATCTGCGCGTCGTCTATGACGACGACACGGCGGAGGAGAAGCAGGACGCCGATCTCTGCGCCGGCAAGGACATCACCTTCGACGGCAGCGGCATCCCGCGCCCGCCGGAGCGCGCCTTCACCGTGGTGAACCGCCACGGCGCCCCGGTGCAGGAGCTCTACGCCTCCGGCATCGATGACAGCGACTGGGGCGATGACCGCCTGCCAGGCGGCCCGCTGGAGCGCGGCGGCCGCAGCGAGGTGGTGCTGCGCGCCAGCTGCGAGATCGACCTGCGCATCGTCTTCGCCAATGGCGGGGCGGAGGAGCGGCGCGGCCTCAATATCTGCGACAACGGGCTGATCGTGCTGCGCCCGGGCTGGACCCTGGCGGAGCGGCTGGACCAGGGCGCCGGCCCGATCGAGCAGGGCCCGCCGCGCGAGGGCAGCGTGCGCTTCCGCAATGCCGGCCCGGCGCCGGTGGTGGAACTCTATGTCGATGCCCCCGGCGCGCCGCGCGGGCCGGACCGCCTGGGCAGCACCGTGCTCGGCCGCGGCGAGACGCTGGACTTCCAGCCGCCCGAGGGCGTCGGCTGCACCGGCCATCTGCGCGCCGTCTTCCGCAACGGCCTGGAACTCGACCGGCCCGACTTCCCGCTCTGCTCGGGCAACGAGGTGACGCTGCCATGACACGATGCATCGCGGGGCGGCTGGCCTTCCTCACCCTGGGCGCGGCCCTCGCCCTCGCCACCCCTGCACCCGCCCAGGCGCCGGCTCAGCCGCAAGCCCAGGCGCCGGCTCAGACCCCCGCACCACTGCCCGCGCTGCTGCCGGTGCCGGCGGCGCTGCGGGGGGCCTGGTTCGCCGGGGAATGCGCCGCGCCGCGCGCCATGCTGCAGGTGACGGCCCGCGCCGTCGCCCGCCTGCCCGCCGATGGCCCGGCGCGGCTGATCCGCTTCGGCGAGACGCGGCGGCAGGAGGCATGGCATATCGGCACCGGCCGTGGCGCCGAGGCCCCGCGCATCCTGCTGCGCGGCGACGCCCAGGCGCTGGACACCGCCGAGCCGGACGCGAAGCTGCGCGATGACCGCCTGCCCGGCAATACGCCGCTGCAATCCTGGCACCGCTGCGCCGCCCCGCCCGCCAGCTTCGCCGCGCTGCATGGCGAGGGCCTGGCCTTCCTCGGCACGCTGGAGGTGCTGGAGGCAGCTTGCGGCGGCCCCGCCGCCACCCCCGCCCAATGCGCCGGCGCCGTGGTGGCGGAAGGCGATGTCTCGGGCGATGGCAAGCTCTCGGCGGCGGAAATCGCGCGGATGGTGCGCGGCATGACCTGGGTGCTCGCCGCCTCGGAAGACGCGGCGCCAGAAGGGGTGCTGGCCGCCGGTGGCGGCGGGCTGCTGGCCGGTGTCGCCCTTGGCCGGCTGGCGGTCGAGAGCCTGGATTATGACGGGGATGGCAAGCTCTCCGCCGCCGAACTCGGCCAGGATCGCGGCGCCTTCACCCGCGCCCTGGGCAGCGAGGCGGGGCGCCCCCTGCGGCTGGAAGGCGTCCAGGAGGGCGTCACCCTCCTGCGCAGCCTGATGGATGGCATGCTGCTCGGGCAGTGATCCGCCGCTTTGGCTCTGTCCCCTGGGGAGGCTCCGCCTCCCCAAACTCAAATATTGTTCTCTGGGGAGGCTCCGCCTCCCCAAACTCAAATACTTTCCTCTGGGGAGGCTCCGCCTCCCCAGACCCCTCCGCCGGGGGGACAGGGTCCCCCCGGACCCCGCCATCCGTTGGCGCCAGCCAATGGGTTTCCAAAGGCCTCAGGCCTTTGGTAGGGAGAGTTTGAGAGGGGCAAAGCCCCTCTCAAAGCCCCGCATGGCCTGGCCGAACGGTCCTCAGGAACGCAGCCCCTGCCCTGCGAATCCCATGGCCCTGCGGGCGAAAGCGGCCTTCAGGCGCGGCATGCGGTCCACCGCGGCCATGCCCAGGCGGCGGGCCAGCCGCAGCGGCGGCAGGGAATTGCCGAAGAGCCGCTCCAGCGCATGGGTGGCGCCCAGCATCAGCAGCGCATCCGGCCGCCGCGCCGCCTGGTAGCGGGCGAGGAGTTCCGGGCTGCCCGGATCCTCCTCCCCCCGCAGCAGCAGCGCGGCCAGCGCCGCCGCGTCCCGGAAGCCCAGATTCAGCCCCTGCCCGGCAATCGGGTGGATGCCATGCGCCGCATCCCCCACCAGCGCCAGCCGGGTATCGGTGTAGCGCATCGCGTGCATCGCGGTCAGCGGGTAGGACCAGCGGCGGCCGATCGGCGTCACCTTGCCCAGGTGGTTGCCCATGCGGCGCTGGATCTCACGGCCATATTCGGCATCCGGCAGGGCCAGCGCCCGCTCGGCGATGGCCCGCTTCTCGGACCAGACGATGGCCGAGGCGTTCGGGTGCTCCGGCGTCGGCGCCAGCGGCAGCTGCGCGAAGGGGCCATTGGGCAGGAACTGCTCCAGCGCCATGCCCTCATGCGGCGCTTCATGCGCGATGGCGCCGACAATGCCGAGCTGCCCGTAATCATACCCCGCCGTGCCGATGCCGGCCTGCTGCCGCAGCGGGCTGCGCCGCCCCTCCGCCGCCACCACCAGCCGGGCGCGCACCACCTCCCCGGTGGAAAGCCGCACCGTGGCGCCCTCCGGCGTGCGGGTGACCTCGGCGCGGGCGGGGGCGCGCACCACCAGATGCGCCAGCTCCCGCATCCGCGCGTTCAGCGCCACGCGCAGCGCCCGCGCCTCCACCATCCAGCCGAAGGGGCCAGCCGAGGGCGCCTCCGCCTCCGCCGCGTCGAAATGCAGCATCAGCGGGCTTGGCGCCTCGCCCGGCAGGCCATCGGCGCAGCGGATGCGCAGGATCGGCCCCGGCGCCCAGGGCAGGTGCTGCCACACCCCCGCCGCCTCCAGCAGGTCGCGGCTGGCGCGGGCGATGGCATAGGCGCGCCCGTCGAATTCGGGCAGTTCCATGGGCGGCAGCGGGGCGCTGTCCACCACCGCGGTGGGCAGCCCGCCGGCGGCCAGGGCGGTGGCGAGGCTCGCCCCCACCGGGCCGGCGCCGATGATGCACACCGCCACGTCGATCGTCTGGGTCATGCCGCCCATTGTGGGGGCGCTGCCGCCATGCCGGAAGAGGCGCGCGGAGCTTGGGCGGTCCATGCCACTTTTTTAGGCAGAACCAAAAACCGGAACGTTGCGCCATAGGGGGTCACGCTCTGGCACGGCGCTCGCATCAGCTTTGCAGCGACGCGGAAGAATAGAGGGGATCGCAGCGCATGAAGCTGGTGATGGCCGTCATCAAGCCTTTCAAGCTGGACGAGGTGCGCGAGGCGCTCACCCCGCTCGGCGTCCAGGGGCTGACCGTGACCGAGGTGAAGGGGTTTGGCCGCCAGAAGGGCCAGACCGAGATCTACCGCGGGGCGGAGTACCACGTCTCCTTCCTGCCGAAGCTGAAGATCGAGGTCGCGGTTCCCGCTGACCTGGTCGATGCCGTGGTCGAGGCGATCGCCTCCACCGCCCGCACCGGCAAGATCGGCGACGGCAAGATCTTCGTGCTGGATGTGGAGCGCGCCCTGCGCATCCGCACCGGCGAGACGGACGCCTCGGCGCTGTGACGCCGCTCCCCGCCAACCAGAAGACGATGGAACCGAGGACTATGCGAATCCTGGCGCGCGGCGCGGCTGCGCTGCTCCCCACCCTGCTGCTGGCGGTCCCCGCCTTCGCGCAGGAGGAAGCCAAGGTCGACGCGGGCGATACCGCGTGGATGCTGACCAGCACCGCCCTGGTGCTGATGATGACGATCCCCGGTCTGGCGCTGTTCTATGCGGGCATGGTCCGCAAGAAGAACGTGCTGGCCACGATGATGCAGTCCTTCTTCATCACCGCGACCGCCACGGTGGTGTGGATGGTGGCGGGCTACAGCCTCGCCTTCGGTGAGGGTGGCGCCTATATCGGCGACCTCTCCAAGCTGTTCCTCTCCGGCCTCGCCGAGAACTGGGACAAGCCCTTCACCCTGGGCAGCGGCGACGGCGCGGTGGCCTTCACCATCCCCGAGACCGTCTTCCTGATGTTCCAGATGACCTTCGCCATCATCACCCCGGCGCTGGCGACGGGCGCGGTGGCGGACCGCATGAAGTTCAGCGCCCTGGTGCTGTTCACCATCCTGTGGTCGCTGCTGATCTACAGCCCGGTCGCCCACTGGGTGTGGCACCCGAATGGCTGGCTCTTCGCCCTCGGCGCGCTCGACTTCGCCGGCGGCACGGTCGTGCACATCAATGCCGGTATCGCCGGCCTGGTGGCCGCCATCGTGCTGGGCAAGCGCCATGGCCTCGGCACCGAGAACATGTCCCCCTTCAACCTGGGCCTCGCCGTGATCGGCGCCTCCCTGCTGTGGGTGGGCTGGTTCGGCTTCAACGCGGGCTCCGCCGGCGCCGCCGGTGGCCGCGCGGGCATGGCCATGCTGGTGACGCAGATCGCCGCCGGCGCCGCCGCCATGGCCTGGGTCTTCGCCGAGTGGATGACCAAGGGCAAGCCCTCCGTCCTCGGCGCCATCTCCGGCGCGGTGGCGGGCCTCGTCGCCATCACCCCGGCCGCCGGCTTCGTGCTGCCGGTGCCGGCGCTGATCATCGGCGTCGTCGCGGGCCTCGCCGGCTTCTGGGGCGCCACCGCCCTCAAGCACTGGTGCGGCTATGACGACAGCCTCGACGCCTTCGGCGTGCATGGCGTCTGCGGCATCGTCGGCGCCCTGCTGACCGGCGTCTTCGCCTATGGCCCGCTCTCGGCCACCCCGGCCCTGCCGGACGGCACCGCCGGCTCCTTCGACCAGTTCCTGCTGCAGGTCTATGCCGTCGTCGCCACCGCCGTCTTCACCGCGATCGGCACCTTCATCATCCTCAAGGTGGTGGACCTGATCGTCGGCCTCCGCGTCACCGAGGAAGAAGAGCGCGAGGGCCTCGACGTCTCCCTGCACGGCGAGCGCATCGGCTGAACTGATCCCCGCGCCCCGTCACCCCGGGGCGCCCCATCTCCCGAAAACGCCGGGCCCCATGCCCGGCGTTTTTTTCCAGCTGCCGGTTTTTTTCCAGCTGCCGGTCAGGGCCGGGACGGGAGGGGCTGTACTCGGCCCCTCCGCTCCGGCCCAGGGTGACGCCAGGGGGAAGGGCCTGGGGGGGGGCGCCAGGGGCCTGCAGGCAGCGCCCCGGCGAAACCGTCACGCCGCTGACGTGCCGCGTCCCGCCTCCCCACCCGACGGCGGCAGCCCGAAAGAAAACCGGGAAAAGAATTGTTCGGGGATGGGGGGGCCCCAGGTGGTGGCGGGGTATTCGGAGAGGAGGGTGAAGCCCTGCGCCTCGTAGAGGTGGCGGGCGGCGTCGAGGCCCCGGAAGGTCCAGAGGCGGGTTTCACGGAAGCCGGCGGCGTCGCAGAAGGCCAGGGCCGAGGCCAGCAGGCGGCGGCCCACCCCCGCGCCGCGCAGGCCGGGCGCCAGGATGAACCAGCGCAGATGCGCGAGATTCTCGCCCAGATCCTCGCCATCGATGGCGATGCCGCCCACCACCTCGCCCTGCCGCAGCGCGGCCCAGACCTGATTGCGGCCCAGGCCGCCATCCTGCCCGCCGCCACCCTGCCCGAGGCGCGGGACGAACTCGGCCATGCCTGCGGCCACGCGCGCCTCAAAGGCCGCGCCAAAGCCGGCGGTGGCGGCATAATGCCGCGCCTGAAGCTCCAGCAGCCGCCCGAACAGGCCCGGACGATAGCCGGGGACGATCTCCACCGGCACAGGCTCCGGCACCGGCTCCGGCGCCGCCGCCAGAGCCTCCGCATAGGCGGCAAGGCCGCGATGCAGCCGGGCCGCCTCCCCCTCGGGCAGGCGGGCGAGGGCGGCGGCCACCTGGGCACGGCCGAAGGCATGGATCTCGGCCAGCAGGGCCTCCCCCGCCGCGGTCAGGAAGAGCGGGCGGCGCCGGGCATCGGCGCCATCCACCACCCCGGCCACCAGCCCGGCCTGCGCCAGCTTGCGCAGCATCCGGCTGACGCTGGATTTCTCCAGCCGCAGCCGCGCGCCCAGCACCGAGGCCACCAGCCCCGGCGCCGCGCCCAGTTCGATCAGCGCATGCACCGCCGAGGGCGGCAGCGCCGTGCCCGCCAGGGTGGGGCGCAGGAAACCCAGCTCCCGCACCAGATGGCGCGAGGCCTCGCGGATGGGTTCGATCAGGCTGTCCGTCATGGTATCCTCCGCAGGAAGTTGTACGATACAACTTCCTGCGGCGCGATGAAGGACTGAGCGCAGCCCGGCCTCAGCGCATCAGCGCAGCCGGCGCTGGTTGCCCGTGACGGTGCGGTGCACCGGGGCCAGCGCGGCGCCGGTCATGGCCAGGGCCGCGTCGCCCAGGGCCAGGGCCAGGCGGCCGCTCCGCAGCGTGGCGCCGCCGCCCCACCCGGCCAGGGCCCCCGCCCAGCCGAACGGCCCCGGCCGCGTCGCGGCCCGCAGCCAGAGGCGATGCCCGGCCTCCATCTCGGCCAGGCCATGCTCCAGCAGCAGGCGGCTCAGCCGTGCCCCGCCCTCCGCCAGGGCGGCGCCGCCGGCGGAGAAAGCCAGGGCCTTTTCCGGCCCCATCCGTGCCATCTCCAGGCCGGTGGCCCAGGGGCCGCGCCGCTGCGCGGCCACCAGGGAGAGGCGGGCCTGCACCACGGCGGGCGCGGCGGCAGCGATACGGCCAAAGGTCAGGGCATGGGGGGTGTAGCGGGACGGCATGGGCAAAATCTCCGGGGATATCCAGGAGAACGTTGCAGGGCCGCGATAGTTTTGCGGCCCGGAAAGGGGCGCGCTCTCCAGGGCTGGGCGGCGGGGCGGCACGGCCGCGCCTTTTCCCCCTGCTCCACCGCGCGCCGCTTATTCCGCCAGCTGGGGGTTCTCGAAGACGGGTTCGCGGTAGGCGCGCAGCACATCCCGCAGGGTCCGCGCCAGGTCCTGCTGCTCCTCGGGGGAGAGGAAGCGGCCCACGGGGACGCGGCGGCGGCGCTGCACCAGGGCCAGGCCGTGGCGCTCATCCCATTCCACCCGCGTCCAGTAAGGATCGAGGCGGGCTTCCTCGCGGCGGCCCAGGCCATCGACACGGCGCACCATCAGCCTGTCCGGGTGCAGGGCGATCACCTCCCGCGCGCGGCCGGACCAGCGGTGATGCAGCAGCATCAGCACCAGCGCCCCCACCACCTCGATGCCGAGGAAAGGCAGCACCGGCCAGGCGCCCATCAGCGCGAAGACCACCCCGCCCGCCCCCGCCCAGCCCAGGCCGAGAATCGCCACCAGCAGGAAGCCGCGCGCATGCAGGCTGCGGTGAGGGGTGCTCACCGCTTCAAAAAGGATGACGGGTTCGGGGCTTGCTGCCATCAGCATCTAACATAGGCTTTGACGCTCCGCCGCGAAGAGGGCGGTGTGTCATGAGACTTAGGTGAACCCCGCATGAAGCGCCCCGCCCGCGCGACGCTCCCCCCCGAGGCCGGGGCTCCGCCGCCCCGCCAGCCCGAGGCCCCCGCGCCAGAGGCGCCCAAGGCCACCGCGCCAGAGGCGCCCAAGGCCACCATGCCAGAGGCGCCAAAAGCCACCACGCCAAAGACGCCGAGGGCCACCGCGCCGAGGGCGCCCAAGACCCCCACGGCCGGGGCCCCCAAGGCCAGGCCGGCCCGGCCCAAGGCCCCGCTGCACGGCACCGCCGAGGCCCCCCGCCGCGCCCGCCGCATGGCCGCGCCGCAGGCGGAAGCCTTCATCCGCGCCCTGGCCGCCTCCAACCCCGCGCCGGAGACGGAGCTGCACTATAGCTCGCCCTATACGCTGCTGGTGGCGGTGGCGCTGTCGGCCCAGGCCACCGATGTCTCGGTGAACAAGGCCACGGCCACGCTCTTCCCGGCGGCGAGCACGCCGGAGGCCATGGTGGCCCTGGGCGAGGAGGGGGTGGGCCAGCACATCCGCAGCATCGGCCTGTGGAAGACCAAGGCGAAGAATGTCGTGGCGCTCTCCCGCCTGCTGATCGAGCGGCATGGCGGCGCGGTGCCGGCCGACCGCGCCGCGCTGGAGGCCCTGCCCGGCGTCGGCCGCAAGACGGCGAATGTCGTGCTGAACGTCGCCTTCGGCGAGGAGGCGATGGCGGTGGACACGCACATCTTCCGCCTGGGCAACCGCACCGGCCTGGCCCCCGGCAAGACCCCCCGCGCCGTGGAGGATGAGCTGATGAAGCGCATCCCCCCCGACCTGCTGCGGGACGCGCATCACTGGCTGATCCTGCATGGCCGCTACATCTGCAAGGCGCGGCTGCCCGAATGCTGGCACTGCGTCGCCACCGCCCACTGCAACTACAAAGACAAAGTTTCTTTCAGGCTGCCGCCGTCGCGTTCCTAGGCGGGACACGGCACGGAGGGCGTATCCCGGCGGGGGGGGGGGGGGGGGGGGGGGGGGGGGGGGGGGGGGGGGGGGGGGGGGGGGGGGGGGGGGGGGGGGGGG
>NZ_JANFNY010000035.1 GCF_024437745.1 Roseomonas sp. GC11
CCCCCCCCCCCCCCCCCCCCCCCCCCCCCCCCCCCCCCCCCCCCCCCCCCCCCCCGCGGCGGCCTCGGCGGCGGCCACCGCCTCGGACTGGCGGCGCCACATCTGGGCATAGAGCCCATCCTGCGCCAGCAACTCGCCATGCCGGCCGCGCTCGGCGATCTGCCCGTCCTGCAACACGATGATCTCGTCCGCCTCCACCACGGTGGAGAGGCGGTGGGCGATGACCAGCGTGGTGCGCCCGGCCGAGACGCCGCGCAGCGCCGCCTGGATCTCCTGCTCCGTGCGGGTGTCGAGGGCGCTGGTGGCCTCGTCCAGGATCAGCACGCGCGGGTCCTTGAGGATGGTGCGGGCGATGGCCACGCGCTGCTTCTCGCCGCCCGAGAGCTTCAGCCCGCGCTCGCCCACGCGGGTGTCGTAGCCATCTGGCAGGCGCAGGACGAAATCATGCACCTGCGCCAGCTTCGCGGCGTGGACCACCTCCTCCTCCGTCGCGTCGGGGCGGCCATAGGCGATGTTGTAGCGGATGGTGTCGTTGAACAGCACGGTATCCTGCGGCACCACGCCGATGGCGGCGCGCAGGCTCTCCTGCGTCACGGCGCCGATCTCCTGGCCGTCGAGCAGGATGCGCCCCGCCTGCGGGTCGTAGAAGCGGAAGAGCAGGCGGGAGATGGTGGATTTGCCCGCCCCCGTCGGCCCGACGATGGCCAGCGTCTTCCCCGCCGGGACGCTGAAAGAGACCCCCTTGAGGATGGTGCGGTCCGGCCGGTAGCCGAAGCGCACGGCCTCGAAATCCAGCGCGCCGGGGCCGGCGGCGAGGGCGGGGGCGCCGGGGTGGTCGGCCACCTCCTGCTTCTCCCGCATCAGGGTGAACATGGCCTCCATGTCCACCAGCCCCTGCTTCAGCTCGCGGTAGACGAAGCCCAGGAAGTTGAGCGGCAGGTAGAGCTGGATGAGGTAGGTGTTGACCAGCACGAAGTCGCCCACGCTCATGCTGCCATTGGCCACGCCGCGCGCCGCCATCAGCATCACCGCCGTGAGGCCGATGGCGATGATGGCCGCCTGCCCCATGTTCAGGTAGTTCAGCGTGACCTCGGAGCGGGTATAGGCCTTCTCGTAGCGCGCCAGCGTCGCGTCGTAGCGGCGCTCCTCATGCCGCTCATTGCCGAAATACTTGACCGTCTCGTAGTTCAGCAGGCTGTCGATGGCCTTGGTGTTGGCCTCCTGGTCCATTTCGTTCATGGCGCGGCGGAAGCGCAGGCGCCAGTCGGTGAAGACCAGGGTGAAGCCGATATAGAGCCCGATCGTCACCAGCGTGACCAGCGCGAAGGAGGCGCTGAACATCCCCCACAGGATGCCCGCCACCAGCAGGATCTCGATCAGGGTGGGGACGATGTTGAAAAGCATGAAGTCGAGGACGAAGTTGATGCCCCGCGTGCCGCGCTCGATGACGCGGGACATGCCGCCCGTCTGCCGGTCCAGGTGGAAGCGCAGGCTGAGGGCGTGCAGGTGGCGGAACACCTGCAGGGCGATGACGCGCCCCGCCCGCGCCTGCACCGGCGTGAAGATGGCGTCCCGCAGCTCCGCCATCCACGAGCTGAGGATGCGCAGCAGCCCGTAGCCGATGACGAGCCCGACCGGCACGCTGGCCATGGCGGCGGCGGTGCCGAGCTTCTGCCCCAGCGCGTCCACCGCGTGGGCATAGACGAGGGGCACCAGCACATTGGCACCCTTGGCCAGCACCATCATGGCCAGGGCGATGACGACGCGCGCCCGCAGCCCCGTTTCTCCCCGTGGCCAGAGATAGGGCGCCAGCGTGGCCAGGGTTCGCAAATGCCCGCGCGGGCGAGGGGAGGCGTTCACGGGGTGGTCTCCGGTCTTTCGCCGGTTACATGGACGCCGGGGCGGGGGCTGGCAACGCGCTTTGGGGCGATAACGGTGATCGGCCAGGCTCATACCCAAACAGACAAAGTCTTTTTGCTTCTTTTTCTTCAGAAAAAGAAGTTTCCTTCATATTCCTTCCATCTTCTTCCCTCCCGCGCGCGGCCACTTTTTTTCTGTCGCCCGCTGGCGCACAACGCCGGGCCATGACGACCGGATTCGCCCGCCACATCGCCGCCTGCAACAACCTGGCCTCGCCGGCCGGCCTGGTGCCCTTCCGCATCGCGGCGGCGCCGGTGGGCTGGCTCTCGCCCGACGTGGCCCGCTGGCTCTCCTTCCGCCCGCGGGACTTCCACTTCGATGCCGGTGGCGTGGTGCTGCCGCCGCGCCGCCTGGGCCGCCCCTCGCCGCAGGCCGTGCTGGACGATGCCGCGCGCGGGCTTGCGAAGGCCGGCTATCTCCGCCTGCGGGACGAGGCTTTCGATGTCCGCGCCACGCCGGATGGCCCGGTGCTCGCCACGCTGGATCGTGGCGCCATCCCGGCCTTCGGCGTGGTGGCGCAGGGCGTCCACCTCAACGGGCTGGTGCGGCGGGCGGATGGGCTGCATCTCTGGCTGGGCAAGCGCGCCGCCAGCAAGGCGGTGGCGCCGGGGCAGTGGGACAATATCGTGGCGGGCGGCATGCCGGCCGGCCTCTCGCCCGGGGAAACCCTGGTGAAGGAGGCGGCGGAGGAAGCCGGCCTCGCCCCGGAACTGGCCGGGCAGGCGCGGCAGGTGGCGCGGCTTTCCTACATCATGCAGGGGCCGGAAGGGCTGCGGCGGGACATCCTGCACGTCTTTGACCTCGACATCCCCGAGGCGATCACGCCAGTGCCGGCGGATGGGGAGGTTGAGAGCTTTGAACTCTGGCCCATCCGCCGCGTGCTGGAAGCCGTGCGCGATGGCGATGCGGTGAAGTTCAACGTCAATCTGGTGTTGATCGATCTGTTTATTCGTGAAGGGCTGATCGACCCGGCCAGCGCGGAAGGGCAATCCCTCGCCCGGGGGCTGCGGGCGGGGGCGTAAAGAGAGGAAGAGAAGGGTTCTTTTTTGGAAAAAAGAACCAAAAAACTTTTTCTGTCTGGGGCCAGTCAGGCAGCGCGGATGCTGGTCAGGAAGCGTTCCATCTGGCCGCGCAGCGCCTCCGCCCGTTGCGCCAGCTCGCCGGAGGCTGCGCGGACTTCGGTGGCCGCGCTGCCCGTGCGCTCGGCATCGGCGCTGACGCCGGTGGCATGGCGGGAGGCGGCGTTGGTGCCCGCGGCGGCCTTGGCCACGGCGCGGCCGATTTCCTGTGTTGCCTCGGCCTGCTGGCCTGCCGCCTCCGCCACCTGGGCTGTGGCGTTGTTGATCTGCTCGATGATCGCGGTGATGGCGCCAATCGCCTGCACGGTGCGCCCCGTCTCCGCCTGCATCGCCGCGATCTGGGCGGAAATCTCCTCCGTCGCCTTCGCCGTCTGGCTGGCCAGGGTCTTCACCTCGGAGGCCACCACGGCGAAGCCCTTGCCCGCCTCGCCGGCGCGGGCGGCCTCGATGGTGGCGTTCAGCGCCAGCAGGTTGGTCTGGCCGGCGATGCTGTTGATCAACTGCACCACATCGCCGATGCGGTTGGCGGCCTCGGACAGGCCGTGGACGGTGCGCCCGGCCTGATCGGCGGCCTGCACGGCGGAACGGGCCTGCCGCGCGCCATCCTGCACCTGCCGGGCCACCTCGGCGATGCTGGCCGCCAGCTGCTCGGCGGCGGCGGCGACGGTCTGCACATTCTGGCTGGCCTGGCTGGCGGCCTCCGCCACGTCACCGGCATGGCGGGTGCCATCGGCGGCGATGCCCGCCATGCTGGCCGCCGTCGCGTCGAGTTCCGTGGCGGCGGAGGCGACGACGCGCAGCATCCCCGCCGTATCCTCCTCGAAGCTGTTGAGCAGGGCGCCGATGCGCTGGGCGCGGGCCAGCTCGGCCTGCTGGGCCTGCTGCTGGGCCTCCTGCATCGCCCGCCGCTCCAGCGAGCCCTGGCGCAGCGTCTCGACGGCGCGGGCCATCTCGCCCAGTTCGTCCGGGCGGGCGCGGCCGGGCACGGAGAGGTCCAGCACCCCCTCGGCGATGCGCGCCACGCTGCCGGTCAGCGCCCGCAGCGGCTGCACCAGCCGGCGCATCAGCAGCACCAGGCTGCCGATGGCCAGCAGCGTGGTCAGCACCACGAGGCCGAGCGCCAGCAGCAATTCCCGCAGGGCCGCACCATGCGCATGATCCGAGATGGCCAGGGCCTCGTCCAGCGCGGCATCGCGCAGGTCGAGCAGGGCGGCGAGGCCGGGCGCGGTCCAGCGGCGCATCTCGTTGCTGCCCTCGGCCCAGGTGCCGCGCGGGGCGGGCTGGCCGAGATGGGGGGCCGCCAGCTCCGCCTGCTGCCGCAGCCGGGTGGCCAGTTCCTCGCTGCGGGTGGCGTAGAGGCGGACGGCCTCCTGCAGGCGCGGGCGGCCCTCCAGCACGGCGGCGAGGCGGCGGGCGCTCTCATAGGCCTGCTGCGCGCGGCCCAGCTGCCCCTGGAAATTGTTGTAGGCGGCGCGCTCCACCACGCCGCCATTCACCCAGCCGAAGAGCAGCACGACATTGCGGCCCATCAGGTCGCGCTGGTCCATCACCGCATTGGCGATCTCGACCGGCAGCATCAGCTCCGGCTGGCCGCGGGCGAGGAAGCGGGTGAGGCCGGCGCCGAGTTCGGCGGCGCGGCCCGCCATCTCCCCCCGGGCGCGGCCGAGATCGGCGGCCAGGGTGGGGTCGCGCTGCGCGGGCGGGCGGGTGAAGGCCTCCTCCGCGCGGCGGCGCAGCGTGGCGAGGTCCTGGATGATCTGGCCGGGCGCGCGCTTCGCGGCATCCGCCAGGGAGGTGGCCGGCATCGCCTGATCCAGCCGGGCCAGCAACTGGTCCGTCACCGGCGCGGCGGCGCGCAGCGCGGCCATGTCCGGCGTGGGGGTGCTGATGGAGCTGGCATATTGCCCCACTTCGAGGGCGAGGGCGGTCTGGCTGCGCTGCGCGGCGCTGAGGGCGCGGGTGTCGAGCGTGGCCTGCCCCGCGACACGCCAGGCCTCATAAGCCTGCCCCGCCAGCAGCAGGGAGGCCAGCGCACCCGGCAGGCCCACCGCGCAGAAGCCTGCCAGGAAAAGAGTGCGAATGCGCATCCGTTTTGGCGACCCACCATTTCAGGTGAGTAAACTTACAACGCTTTAATGAATAAACCCTTGCTACTCTTCCCCATTTTCTGTGGCGTTCCGGTTATTCTCTGGCGGAACGCCCCTGAAAAAGTTTTTTGGTTCTTTTTTCCAAAAAAGAACTCTCTTCTTTCCTTAACCTTCCCCTCACCGCAGGGGCTGGGCCTGGACGCCGCCGCTCTGATAGGCCGGGGGCGGCTCATAGCCTGGGGTGGTGGGCGGGATCTGCTGCCCCGCCGGTGCGGGGGCGCTGCCGCCGCCATGCTGGCCGCCGAAGCGCAGCAGGGCGCCGCGCAGCGGGTCGGAGCCCGGATTATACCCCGCCATGTCGACGACGATCTGCCGCGGGCTGAGATCCTTGCCGTAATAGGTGCGGTTGGCCTCGCTGCGGGTGGAGAGCAGGGAGCCATCGAGGGCGATGCCGGCGTAGAGGCCGCGGCTCTTGGCGAAGGTGACGATATCGGCGCCGACGGCGGCGGTGGTGGAGCCGGAGATGCCGCCGCCGATGGTGGCCACGGCGATGCCGGCATCGGCGCCGACCTTGAACTGGCTGTCCATCAGGGCGTTCAGGCCCTTATCCGTCAGCACCAGCATCATGACCATGGCGTCCTGCACGCCGATCTGGAAGCCGATGCTGCCGCTGCCCAGGCCGTAGAAGGCGGGGGAGGACCAGGAGCCGGCGCCGTCGCGCGCCAGCAGGACGCAGGAGCCGCCCTGGCCGCCCAGGATGAAGCCGGCGCGGAAGATGCGCGGGCAGACCATCACGGCGCGGGCGCGGCGCAGCAGGGTGATGGCGTCGTTGAAATGGGCGGCATTGCCGTTGCCGCCGCCCAGCATTTCCTGCACCGCCAGGGTGGAGCGGTCGACCAGCGCCTGTTCCTCGCCGGCCGCCGCCGCCGGCCGTGCCAGGCCGATCAGCGCCGTGAGGGCCAGGGCGATGGGAGCGTAGATCGAGCGCCGCATGAACATCCTCCGCCAAGCTGTTGCCCAGACATGAACTCCCGCCTGCCTCATGGCAAGCCCCATGGCCCATGCCGGGGGGAGGCGCGGCCCACAACCGCGCGATGGCACACTGGCCCGGGCAGATGGCGGCCATATGGCCATTTTGCTCCGGTTTTGCGGCAGGCGGTGCCTAGGCCGCCGGCGGGCTTTCCGTCCCCGGCTTCTTTCCGGCCAGATTCTGCTCGGCCAGCGGGTGGTGCGTCTCGACGATCTGGCGCAGCCGTTCCTCCAGCACGCGGGTATAGATCTGCGTGGTGGCGATATCGGCATGGCCGAGCAGCATCTGCAGCGCGCGCAGATCCGCCCCGCCCTCCAGCAGATGCGTGGCGAAGGAGTGGCGCAGCACATGCGGGCTGACCTTCGCCGGGTCCAGCCCCGCCGCCAGCGCCGCCTGCTTGGCGAGCAGCAGCAGGCTCTGCCGCGTCAGGTGGCCGGAGGCGGCATGCGAGGGAAACAGCCATTTGGACGGTTTCTTCGGCGCCCGCAGGCTGAGCGCCGCCCGCCGCGCGCGGTCCGAGATGGGGACGAGGCGTTCCTTCCCCCCCTTGCCGCGCACCATCACCAGGGGGCTGTCCTGCATCAGTGCCTGGGCGGGGAGGGAGACCAGCTCGCTGGCGCGCAGGCCGGAGCAGTAGAGCAGTTCCAGCAGCGCCGTGGCCAGCGGCCCGCGCTTGCCGGGCAGGCGGGCGGCGGCGTCGAGCAGTGCCTCCACCTCCTCCCGCCGCAGCGCCTTGGGCACGCGGGAGGGCTGGCGCGGGCTGTCGAGGATTTCCGTGGGGTCGTCGGCGCGCACGCCCTCCGCCGCCAGGAAGCGGTAGAATTGCCGCAGGGCGGAGAGGCGCCGCGCCGCCGTGCGCGGCGAGAGGCCCGAATCCGTCAGCCAGACGAGATAGGCGCGCAGCAGCTCGGGCGACGCCGTGACGGGCGCCCCCTCCCTGCGGCGGGCGAAGCCGGCGAAGTCCTCCAGATCGGCGCGGTAGGCGGCCAGCGTGTTGCGCGCGGCGCCACGCTCGGCCGCCAGCATTTCCAGGAAGGCTTCGAGATGGCGGTCCATCCCCATTCCCCCCCGGTCAGCCCGGGTCAGCGTGTGCCGAAGCGCTCATTGGGCAGCACGCGCTCCACCGGCTGCTGGCTGACCGGCGGCGGGAAGGCGCCGAGCACCAGCAGGCCGCCCAGGGCGGCCAGGATGAGGATCAGGACGAGAAGAAGCAAAGGGCGGCGGAACATGGCGGCCGTGGGTATCCTCGCGCGCGGGGAATGTTGTGCTACCTTCCACCCTTGTGTCACGCAACCTCGGCCTTGCCATTGTTCCGCCCGCCGCATCGCCGGCGCCCGAGCCGCCCGCCCCGGAGGCAGCGGCGACCCTTGCCGCCCCGCCGGCGCCCCTGAGCTCGCCTTTGGGCTCACCTTTGGGCTGGGCCGCGCGGTCGGTCGTGCTCGTCGGCATGCCAGGTGCCGGCAAGTCCTCGATCGGCAAGCGCATGGCGCAGCGCCTCGGCCTGCCTTTCCGCGACGCGGATACGGAGATCGAGGCCGCCGCCGGGCAGCCGATCACGGAAATTTTTGCCCGCTATGGCGAGCCGCATTTCCGCGAGGGGGAGCGCCGCGTCATCGCCCGCCTCCTGGCCGGGCCGCCCCTGGTGCTGGCCACCGGCGGCGGCGCCTATGCCGATGCGGAGACGCGCCGCGCCATCCGCGACTCGGGCGCCCTGGCCGTCTGGCTGCGCTGCTCCATCCCCGTGCTGCTGCCGCGCGTCTCCGGCCGGGCGACGCGCCCGATGTTCATCAACCAGGACCCCGCCGAGGTGCTGGGCCGCCTGATGGCCGCGCGCCATCCGCTCTATGCCGAGGCCGACATCATCGTGAACTGCCCCGAGGAAACCCCGGAAGCCACCACGGACCGCGTGCTGGAGGCCATCACCACCCATGCGCCCCCGGCGCGCCTGCCCGTGCCGCTCTCCGGCGGCCGCGCCTATGAGGTGCTGGTGGGGCGGGACCTGCTGGCGCGCGCCGGCGGGCTGATCGCCCCGGCGCTGCCGGCGCGGCGCGTGGCCATCGTCAGCGATGCCTCGGTGGCGGCGCTGCACCTGCCCGCCCTGCGCGCCGGGCTGGCCGAGGCCGGCTTCGAGATCCGCGCCAGCCTGACCGTGCCGCCCGGCGAGGCCAGCAAGAATTTTTCCCAGTTCGCCGCGCTGATGGAGGATCTGATGGCCGCCGGGGTGGACCGCGGCACGGCCATCATCGCCCTCGGCGGCGGGGTGGTGGGGGATCTCGCCGGCTATGTCGCCGCCAGCGCGCTGCGCGGCCTGCCCTTCGTGCAGATCCCGACGACGCTGCTGGCCCAGGTGGACAGCTCGGTGGGCGGCAAGACGGGCATCAACCTGCGCGCCGGCAAGAACCTGGCCGGCGCCTTCCACCAGCCGCGCATCGTGCTGGCCGATACCGGGGTGCTCGCCACCCTGCCGGCCCGCGAACTGCGCGCCGGCTATGCCGAGGTGGCCAAGCACGGCCTGTTGCAGGGCCCGCTCTGGGACTGGTGCGAGGCCGAGGGGGCGAAGGCCGTGGCCGGCGACCCGGAGGCGCTGCGCCACGCCGTGCTGGAAAGCTGCCGCCTGAAGGCCGCCGTCGTCGCCGCCGATGAGCGGGAGGAAAGCCCGGAGGGCGGGCGCGCCCTGCTCAACCTCGGCCATACCTTCGGCCACGCCATCGAGGCGGAGTGCGGCTATGACGGCAGCCTGCTGCATGGCGAGGGGGTGGCCATCGGCCTCGGCCTCGCGGCGCGGCTCTCGGCCATGCTCGGGCTCTGCGCGCCGGAACTGGCGGGGCGGGTGGAGGCGCATCTGGCCGCCGTCGGCCTGCCCGCCCGCCTCTCCCACCTGCCGCGCCGCTTCACCGTGGCGGCGCTGATGGCCCGCATGCGCAAGGACAAGAAGGTGCGGGATGGCGCCCTGCGCTTCATCCTGCTGCGCGGGCCAGGGCAGGCTTTCACCAAGGGCGATGTCGATCCCGCCCTGGTCGAGGCGCTGCTGCGCGCGGAAGGGGCTGTGGGGTAAGTCCTGGGGAGGCTCCGCCTCCCCAGACCCCTCCGCCGGGGGGACAGGGTCCCCCCAAATCTTCCCTTGGGGACCCCGCCATCAGATCGCGGGGTCCCCCCAGGAAAAATTCGGGGTGGCCGTGCCACCCCGGCGGGGGTTCAGGGGGCAGAGCCCCCTGCCCAGCGGAACAGGTGCAAAAGCCCCCGCTGCACCGGGAGTTCGTTGTCATCCACGAGCATCGCCACCCAGTCCTGCCCCTGGTGGCGGAAGCTGGCCACGCCTTCCCAGTTCTCGGCCGGCAGGGCCTGCGCCTCCAGGATGACCTCGCCCTGCAACAGCGTCTCCGGCCCGGCGCCGGCCAGCAGGGCGGCGGGCAGATGCACCAGCCGGGCATGGAACCAGCGGCGCAGGCTGAAGCTGCGCTCCACCACCAGCGCCCCGCCCCCCGGCAGCCCACAGGCATCGGAAGGAACAAAACCCTCCGCCGGGCGGTAGCCCAGCGGCACCCAGCGCCCCGGCCCGCCGATCCAGCCGCGCAGCCAGCCCTGCGGGCCGGTCCACAGCCCCTCGCTGATCGCCAGCAGCCGGCCATCGGCCAGCACGGCCAGGCTCTCCAGCCCGGCATTCAGCGGCGCCTGCCGCAATTCGGGCGGCATGGGCCAGAGCGTGCCGGGCGCCGCCAGCGTGGCGTGGTGCTGCACCCGGTGCCAGCGCTCGAAGCCGATCAGCCAGCTGCCATCCGGCAGCCGCGCCAGGGACTCGGCATCGGCGAGCAGCCGCCCCGGCGGCTCCAGCAGGAAGCCATGGTCGATCGCGCCGGTCTCCACCCCCTCCAGCCCGCGCGGCGCGCCGGTGGCGTCCAGCACCAGCCGGGCGCGCAGCCAGAAGCCCTGGTCGCTGATGGCGGACAGGGTGAGGTCATCGGCCACATGCAGGGCGGACCAGCCGCCATGCCCGATGGCCGCCGGCTCCAGCAGCAGCCCACCCTGGGAGAGGAGCGGCGCGCCGGGCGGCAGGGGGAGGGGAGGGAGCGGGCGGATTTCCGCCAGCGCCCCCCGCAGCACGCAGCCGCCCAGCGAGGCCAGACCCAGCGCGCCCAGCAGCAGGCTGCGCCGGTTCAGTCGGATCACGCCAGCAGCGGCGCCCGCTCGGTCGCCGCGCGCTGGAAGGCGGCGGCGGCATCCTCGTCGAACAGCTCGGCCAGCTTCTTCATCATGGTGCCGCCCAGCTCCTCGGCATCCACGATGGTCACGGCGCGGCGGTAATAGCGCGTGACGTCGTGGCCGATGCCGATGGCGATCAGCTCCACCGCCTGGCGCCCCTCGATATCGCCGATCACCTTGCGCAGGTGGCGCTCCAGGTAGTTGCCGGGGTTGACGGAGAGCGTGCTGTCATCGACCGGCGCGCCATCGGAGATGACCATCAGGATGCGCCGCCGCTCCGGCCGCGTCAGCAGCCGGCGATAGGCCCATTCCAGCGCCTCGCCGTCGATGTTTTCCTTCAGCAGGCCCTCGCGCAGCATCAGGCCGAGATTCTTGCGCGCGCGGCGCCAGGGCGCGTCCGCCGGCTTGTAGATGACATGGCGCAGGTCGTTCAGCCGGCCGGGATTGCGCGGCTTGCCCTCCTGCACCCAGCGCTCGCGGCTCTGCCCGCCCTTCCAGGCGCGGGTGGTGAAGCCCAGGATCTCCACCTTCACCGAGCAGCGCTCCAGCGTGCGCGCCAGGATGTCGCTGCACATCGCCGCCACCGAGATGGGGCGGCCGCGCATCGAGCCGGAATTGTCGATCAGCAGGGTGACGACGGTGTCGCGGAAATCCGCCTCGCGCTCGCGCTTGTAGGAGAGCGAGAGCAGCGGGTTGGCGACGATGCGGGCGAGGCGGGCGGCATCCAGCATGCCCTCCTCCAGGTCGAACTCCCAGGCGCGCTGCTGCTGCGCCAGCAGGCGGCGCTGCAGCCGGTTGGCCAGCTTGGAGACGACGCCCTGGAGGTGGGAGAGCTGCTGGTCGAGCTGCTGGCGCAGCCGCGCCAGTTCCTCGGCATCGCAGAGATCCTCGGCCAGCACCTCCTCGTCGAAGGATTTGGTGAAGGGGCGGTAGGTGCTGGCATCGTCCGGCGGCGGCGTCTCGCGGCGCTGCTGCGGGCCGCCCGGGCGGTCCTCGCCCTCGGCGGCGACGCCCTCTTCCTCCTGGGTCTCGCCCTCTTCCTCGGCGCCCTCGCCCTGCATGGATTCGGGCTGGGCGCCCAGCGTCGGGTCGCTCTCCTGGCTCTGCGCCTCGCCCTCGGAGGAATTGTCCTGCTGGCTCGTCGTCTCCGAGCCTTCCTCGCCCTGCTCGTCCTCCTCCGCCTCGGCCTCCACCTCGGCCTCGGCGAGGTCGAGCGCGGTCAGCAGCTTGCGGGCGGCGCGGGCGAAGCGCTCCTGGTCCTCGCTGGACTGGGCCATCTCGTCCAGCGCGGCCTCGGCCTTCTCGCCCAGCGTGTCGCGCCAGAGGTCGAGCACGCGCTGCGCCGCGGCCGGGGCGGGCTGGCCGGAGAGGCGCTCGCGCGCCAGCAGGGAGAGCGCGGCCGGCAGCGGAAGCTGGTCCTTCCGCGTCATCCGGTCATAGCCCTCGGCCTCGCAGGTCTCGGCCAGCTTGGCGGTCAGGTTGGCGGCGACGCCGGGCATCAGCCGGCTGCCCACCACCTCCACCCGGGCCTGCTCCAGCGCGTCGAACACCTCCTTCGCCTCGCGGCGGGCGGGGGTGCGGGCGGCATGGGCGGCCTCGTCATGGTGGCGCAGCCGCAGGGCGATGGCATCCGCCGCCCCGCGCAGCCGCGCCATCTCCGCCGGCGGCAGGGCGCGCGTCGGCAGGGGCAGGCGGGCGCGCTTGCCGGCGAGGCCGGACGGGCCGGGCTGGAAGGCCACCTGCACCTCGGTGTTGCGCGCGATGGCGCGCAGCGTGCCGGCGGTGGCCCGCTTGAATTCTTCCTGACGGGTCAGGTCCTTGCTGCCGCTCATCTTGCTCGCCTCGATGGTTCAGGATCGGGGGGGGCGCCCCCCCCCCCCCCCCCGGGGGGGGGGGGGGGGCCCCCCCCCCCCCCGCCCCACCGCCGGGGTGGCAGGGCCGCCCCCATTTTCCCTGGGGGACCCCGCCTTCAGGGCGTGCGGCGCACGCTCATGGCCAGGGTCATCTCGTCCGTCCGCGCCTCATAGGAGAGGCCGCGCTTCATCGCCCAGGTATTCACCTGGAAATAGAGGGGAATCAGCGCCGTCTGGTCGCGCAGGGCGGCGCGGGTGGCCTGCTGCGTCAGCGCCTCGCGCTCGGCATTGCCCATGGTCTGCCGGGCCTTCTGGATCAGCCCGTCGATATCCGTGTTGCTGAAGCGGCCACGGTTGGCGGTGCCGAGGCCGAGCGTCGGATTCCAGCTGTGGATCTGCGTCTCCAGCATCCCCAGCACCTCGGGGTTGGGCGAGAAGCCGGCGAGGTTCACCGAGTATTTCAGCTGTGCCGCCTCGGCCAGCCAGACGCCGCGCGGGCGCGTCTCCACCGTGGCGGCAAGGCCAAGGCGCGTCCACATCTGGGCGATGGCCTGCACCACCTGCTCGTCATTGACGAAGCGGTCATTCGGCCCGTTCACCTGCACGGCGAAGCCCTGCGGATAGCCGGCCTCGGCCAGCAGCCGCTTCGCGCCGTCGAGGTCATAGGGCTGCGGCTTCAGGTCCGGGGAAGTGCCGAAATATCCCTCCGGCCCCAGATCGCCCGCCGGCGTGCCCTGGCCCTGCAGGATGCGCTCCACCAGCGCCGGGCGGTTGATCGCCATGGAGAGGGCGCGCCGCACCCGCGCATCGCGCAGCGGGTTGGCGATCGGCCCGCCATCGCGCGCATGGACATGCGGGCTGTTCTCCCGGTCGCTGTCCAGCGTCAGGAACATCAGGCGGTTGGAGGGGCTTTCCGCCACGCTGAAGCGGGCATGGGTGGCGAATTTGCGGAACTGCTCGGGCGGGATGATCTCGATCAGGTCCACATCCCCCGCCTCCAGCGCCGCGGTGCGGGCGCCGGCATTGGCCATGGGGCGGAACTCGACACGGGCGAAATCGGGCTTCGGGCCGTGGAAGCCCTCATGGCGCTCCATCACCACCGGGCTGCCCGGCTGCCAGGAGATGTGGCGGTAAGGCCCGGTGCCGATCATCGCCTTGCCGGAATTGTAATCGGCCGTGGCGGCCCCCTCGCCATGCCGCTTCGAGACGATCATGACGAGGGAGAGGTAATTGGGCAGCAGCGGCGTCGGCACGCTGGTGCGGATGCGCAGCGTCGTCGCGTCCACCGCCTCCACCGCCGTGATCGGCCGGGTATAGACGCGGAAGGAGGAGGGCGAGTTCGGCACATCCCCGGCGCGGGCGAGGGTGAAGGCCACATCCTCCGCCGTCACCGGGCTGCCATCGTGGAAGCGCGCCTGCGGGTCCAGGGTGAATTCCCAGGTCAGGTCATCCACGGCGCGCCAGGCGGTGGCGATGGCCGGGCGCAGCACCTGCCGGTGGTCCTGCTGCACCAGCGGCTGGAAGACGTGGCGGCTGAAGGCGATGTTGGTGATGAGGCTGGCGAAATGCGGGTCCAGGCTGGTGGGGCCGGATTCCATGCCGATCCGCAGCGTCTCCTGCGCCGCCGCCCCGCCGGGCTGGGCGAGGAGCGGAACGGCGGCACAGGCCGCCGCGAGCAGGGCAGAGCGCAGGCTGGGCATCAGGGAAGATCTCTCCCGCTGGGGGGTGTTGGGTGCTGCGGCGCAAACTGGCATGGTGCCCGGCCCGCCGCAACGCGCAGGCCCCACGGAAACCACCGCAAAGCCCCCGCGAATCAACAGGAAGCCGCATGCCCGCCACCCCGCGCCCCGTTCTGCTCGACTGCGACCCCGGCACGGATGATGCCGTGGCGCTCTGGCTGGCCCTCGCCGCGCCAGGGATCGATCTGCAACTGGTGACGGTGGCGGGCGGCAATGTCGGGCTGGAGCGCACCCTGCCCAATGCCCGCGCCGTGCTGGGGCTGGCCGGGGCGGGCGTGCCGGTGGTGGCGGGGGCGGACCGCCCGCTGGTCGGCCGCTTCCGCTCCGAGACGCGGGTGCATGGGATGGACGGGCTGGGCGGCGTCACGCTGCCCGAGGGGCCGCCCGCCACGCCGGGCCTCGCGGCGGATGCCATCCGCGCCCGGCTGCGCGCGGCGGCGGCGGAGAGTGTCACCCTGGTCGGCCTCGGCCCCGCCACCAACCTGGCCCTGGCCCTGGCGGCCGAGCCCGATCTGGCCGGGCGCGTGGCCGAGATCGTGCTGATGACCGGCGCGGTGGGGGAGGGCAACTGGAGCTCCGCCGCCGAGTTCAACGCCGCCATGGACCCGGAGGCGCTGGCCATCCTGCTCGCCTGCGGCCGGCCGGTGACGCTGGCCACGCTGGACCTGACGGCGCAGGCGCTGGTGACGCCGGCGCGCGTCGCGGCGCTGCGGGCGGTGTCGGGGGGCGGGCGCTGCCTCGCCGCGGCGGTGGAGATCCTGGCGGCCATCCCACCCTCCCGCCGCTTCGAGCATCGTGGCGTGCCGCTGCACGACCCCTGCGCGGTGATGTGGCTGGTGGCGCCGGAGCTCTTCACCCACCGCGCCGTGACGGCGAGCGTGGTGCTGGATGGCGCCGACCGTGGCCGCACCCGCATCGACCGCTGGGGCCGCGATGGCGCCCCCGCCAATGCCCGGCTGCTGGAGGGGCTCGATGCGGAAGGCTTCTTCGCGGCCCTGGGGATGATGTTGAAGGAATTGAAATAAACAGAAAGAAAGGTTCTTTTTTGAAAAAAAGAACCAAAAAACTTTTGTCAGTTCAGCGTCCCGCTGTGCCGGGAAACGGCGGCAGCCTGAAAAAAAAGCGTCCCGCTGTGCCGGGAGACGGCGGCAGCCTGAAAAAAGCGTCCCACTATGCCGGGAGACGGCGGCAGCCCGAAAGAAAACTAAGCCGCTTCCGGATCGCCGGCGCGTCCCTGCTGGGCGGTCTGCCGGCGGACCCAGGCGCGCAGGGCGGGCAGGGTTTCTTCCAGCACCTGCCGGGCCTGGGCCAGGGCCTCGGCCGGGTTGTTGCCCTGGGCGACATTGCGCTGGATATCCTCCAGCGCGCGGGCCAGCCGCCGCGCCCCCATGGTGCGCGCCACGCCCAGCAGGCGGTGCGTGGTGGCGCGCAGCGGCGCGATATCCAGCGCCGGGGTCAGCTGCGCGAGGCTCTCGCGCCCGCGCTCCAGCTCGGCCACGAATTCCACCAGCACGGCCTGCGCGGCGGGGCCCAGATCCGCCACCAGCGCCTCGCCCGCCACATCGTCCAGCAGCGGCAGGGCGGCGCCGGTGGAGAGCGTGGGCCCGGCCTGCACCGGATGCGCATCGGCGAATTGCCGCACCATGCGCAGCAGCGTCTCGCGGTCGATCGGCTTGGCCAGATGGCCATCCATGCCGGCCTGGCGGCAGGCCTCCACCTGTTCCGGCATGGCCGAGGCCGTCACCGCCAGCACCGGCACCCGGCCGCGCGGCGGCGCCAGGGTGCGGATGCGGCGTGTGGCCTCCAGCCCGTCCATCACCGGCATCTGGAGGTCCATGAGCACGAGGTCGAACTGCCCCTGCTGCACGGCGGCCAGGGCGGCGGCGCCATCCTCGACGCAGGTCACATGGTGCCCCGCGCTGGTCAGCATGGCACGCGCCACGAGCCGGTTGGCCGGCACGTCATCCACCACCAGCACCTGCAGCGGCTGGGCGGAGGCCTGGGCGGCGGCGCCGGGGAGGACGGGCTTCGGCGCCGCCTCGTCCGGTTCGGGGGGGGGCAGGGTGGCGGGCGGCAGCGGCAGCTCCACCCAGAAGGTGGCGCCCCGCCCGGGCGGGCTGTCGCAGCCAATGCTGCCGCCCATCAGCTCCGCCAGCTGCGCCGCGATCGACAGGCCCAGCCCCGTGCCCGTCGCCGCCTCCGCATTGCTGGCGCCGGGCGTGGCAAGCTGGACGAAATCGCGGAACAGCAGGTGGCGCTGGCCGGGCGGCACGCCGGGGCCGGTATCCTCCACCTCCAGCCGGATGCCGCCCGTGGCGGCGCGGCGGGCGCGCAGCGTCACGCGGCCCTGCGCCGGGGTGAACTTCACCGCGTTGGAGAGCAGGTTGAGCAGGAGCTGGCGCAGCCGGGTGGCATCGGCCATCACCCCGGCGGGCAGGTCCGGCGCCACCTCCAGCAGCAGGGCCTGGCTCTTGCGCTGCACCTCGGGGGCGAGCAGGGCGGTGCAGCGTTCCAGCAACGGCACCAGCGCCGCCGGGGCGGGCTGCAATTCCAGCCGCCCGGCCGCGATCTTTGAGAGATCGAGCAGCCCGTTCACCAGCTCCAGCAGGTGGCGGGCGGCCTCGTGCAGGGTGCGCAGCTGCTCGCGCTGGTCGGGCGCCACGCGCGGGTCGTTCAGCAGCACCTGGGCGAAGCCCAGCACGCCATTCAGCGGCGTGCGAAGCTCGTGGCTCATGCGCGCCAGGAACTGTGTCTTGGCCTCGCCGGCGGCGGCGGCCTCGTCGCGCGCGCGGGCCAGCTCCTCCATCGCGCGCTTCAGCTCGGTGATGTCTGTGCGGATGCCCACCGTGCCGCCGCCGGGCGTCGCGCGCTCGGTGATCAGCACCCAGCGGCCATCGGGCAGCAGGCGCTCCATCGGCGGGTTGTCGCCGCGGTGCCAGCGCCGCATCTCGGCCAGGAAGGCATCCAGGTCGTCGCCCGCCTGCGGGTACTGGCCGCGATAGAAGCCCTCCCGCATGATGTCGTCGAAATGCGAGCCGGGTTCGATGAAGGGCGCGCTGACCTTGTAGAAATCCTTGTAGCGCGCATTGCAGGCCACCAGCCGGTCATTGGCGTCCCACATGACGAAGCCGTCGGACATCGAGTCCAGCGCGTTCTCCAGCATGGCGCGCCAGCGGGCGCGCTCGGCCTCCACACGCTCACGTTGGCGCAGCGCGAGGATCAGCGCGCCCCCCAGCGCCGCCACCAGGGCGGCGAAGGCGAGGCTGACGATGAGCGCGCGGCTGCGCTCATTCTCCCAGCTGGCCAGCGCGCTGGAGAGCTTCATGCTGGCGGAGAGGGAGAGCGCCGGGTAGAGCAGCGGGCGCACCGTCGTCAGCACGCGGTCGCTGTCGAAGCGGCTGATGGCCTCGCTCACCGCATTGGCGCCGGCTTCCTGCAGGCGCTGGCCGAGCGGCGGGGAAAGCCGGGTGCCGATGCGCGTCTCGTCATGCGGCAGGCTGGCCAGCAGCGTGCCGTCATCGCGCTCCAGCGTGATGCGCAGCCCCGCGCCCTCGCCACCCACGGCGAGCAGCGAACCGATGACCGGCACCGGCAGTTCCGCCACGGCGAGCAGGGGGCCGAGTTCCGGCATGGTGATGCGCCGGGCCATGAAGAGCGACCACTCCCCGGTGGCCGGGTTGCGGAAGGGCCCGCCGATCAGCACGGCCCCGGCGCGCGGCGCCGTCTCGACGAAGGCGCCCTCCAGCGCGAAGGGCAGCGGCCGGCGGCGTGAGACGGCGAGGCCGGTGGCCACCGGCATGCCGTCCGCGCCGATCAGCAGCACGTCGCGGAAGGTGAAGTTCTGGTTGTTCAGCTCGCGCAGCACGCGGTTGACCGCGCCATTGTCGAGCGTGCCGCCGGAGGCGAGCGGCGCCAGCATGGCCGGCAGCCCGGCCAGCATGGCATCGACCTGCACGAGGTTGCGGTTCAGCGAGGCCTCGACCGCGCGGGCGATGCGGTTGACGGTGTCGGTGGCGCTGGAGAGCGCGGCCTCCCGCGCGCGGCCCACCAGCAGCGAGGTGGCGAACCACTGCCCGAGCAGCAGCGCCATCGCCGCAAGCAGGATCGCCAGGCGGATGCGTCGGAATTGCAGCATGTCAGTCGCCGCGCGCCGTGATGCCGAGGCTGGGCGCGAGATAGGTGTTCCAGGCCCGGGCGCAGTCGGCGCCGCAGCGGTCCACCCAGCGCGGCAGCACGGTGCTGGTGAGCAGCGAGCGGCGGCGCTCATTGTCGGCCGCCGTCACCGGCACCACGGTCATGCGGCCGCGCCGGCCGGCGGTGCAGCTGGCGCGGCCGGCGGCGCAGTCCAGCCCCTCGCCGGTCTCGCGGTCGGCGGCGTCCCAGATATCGCGCTCCAGGTCGCGCAGGCCCTCCTGGATCTTGCCGCGCATCTCGGCCGGCAGCGCCTCCCACGCCGCCTTGTTGGCGGCGAAGATGGAGACGCCCCAGGTCAGCGCCATGGCGTGGATGTGGCTCGTCACCTCATGCAGGCCGATGCTGTTGCCGGAGAGCGTGCCGGTCACCGCGCATTCCACCACGCCGGCCTGCATGGCCGGCACGATCTCGGCGAAGGGGATGACGACGGAGGTGGCGCCCAGCGCCTCGAACAGCTCCGCCTGGCCGACGGAGGAGGTGCGGATGCGCCGCCCCGCGAGGTCGGCCAGCCCGGTGAAGGGCCGCGTGCACCAGGTGACCTGCGCCGGGTAGGTATAGACCGCCAGCAGCTCGATGCCGTAGCGCTCGCGCAGGATCTCCCGCAGATGGGGGCGGTAGAGCCGCACCGTCTGGCGCAGCGTGGCGATGTCCGGGTTCAGCGCCGGCAGGTCCACCGCGTTGAACTCCGGCTCCTCGCTGGAGACGACGGCGACGAGGGCGGTGCCGAAGGGCACGACGCCGAGGCGCATCAGCGGCAGCATCTCCTCCGCCCGGAAGCCGGCGCGGTCGAAGGGGGCGATCTCGGCGGTGACGCGGCCCTGGGTGATCTCGCTCAGCCGCTTGCGCCAGAAGGGTTCCTCATAGCGCGTGTATTGCGAGACATTGGCCAGCCCGCCCACGATCTTGAGCTGGATCGGCTGCGGCTCCGCCGCGCGCGCGGGCTGGGCGAGGGCCGCGCCCAGGCACAGCGCCAGCAGGGTTGGCACGGCCGGAAGCGGAAGGTCGCGCAGCGGGCGGAAGCAGGCGGCAAGCCGAGACAGCATCATCGCATCCTGTGGCGCAGGCGGCTGAAGGCCTGCGCCCTGTGGTCGGGAAGGGCCGGGGAGGGGCGGCGCACCAGGGCCGGCCTCACCCGAGCCGCACGCGCAGCCAGTCCTCCACCTCGGGGGAGAGGCCCTGCCAGCTGGGTTCCGTCACCGGCATGACCACGAGCGCGCCGGCCAGCCCGGCGCGCCGCAGGGCGCTGTGCAGGTGTTCGGTCAGGTACCGGGCCGAGACGGCACTTTCCACCAGCAGCGAGCCCGGCAGGGTCAGGTGCGATTCGGCCAGCTGCCAGACCGCGTCCTCCAGGGCCGAGGCGCCATCCGGCGTCTGATCGTGGGCAACCAGGAGCAGAGGCATGTCACGACCTCTCGGAGGGATTTAACGTGAGTTTAAAGGGGCCATCGGTGTTGCGCCAGCAGGCTTGACGCTTTGCCCGCCACGGCCCAGCAAGAGGCATGCCCGATACGCCCATTTCCGCCCCGCGCACCGCGATTGTCAGCCATCGTGGCGGCGCTTTCCTCTGGCCCGAGAACAGCCTGGAGGCCTTCCGCAACACCCTGGCCCTGCCGGTGGAGCAGGCGGAATGCGATATCCACCTGAGTGCCGACGGCATTCCGGTGGTGATCCATGACACCACCCTGCCGCGCACCACGGAGGGGGATGGCCCGGTGGCGGCGCGCAGCGCGGCGGAGCTGGTGGCGCTGCGGCTGCGCGGCGCCGGGCACCAGCGCGTGCCCCTGCTCTCCGAGGTGGCGGCGCTGTTCCGTGGCCGCCCGATGCAGCTCCAGGTGGAGCTCAAGACGCCGCCCGGCACCCGTCCGGACCCTGAGCTGCTGCGCCGCACCCTGGCCGTGCTGGACGAGGCGGGCATCCGTGCCCAGTGCCGCATCATTTCCTTCGAGGCCGATCTGGCGGCGCAGGCCCAGGCGGCGGGCGGGCTGGCCGGGGTGATCTGGCTGTTCGAGCCGGCGCTGCTGGACAGCATCGGTGCCGCGGGCGTGGTGGGCGTGGCCCAGGCGCATGGCTTCTCCTGGGTGGAGACCCATATCCGCGCGCTCGATGAGGCGCTGGTGGCCCGGCTGCGCGCCGCCGGGCTGAAGATCGGCGTCTGGGGCGCCAATCATGACGCGACCATCCGCAAGGCCCTCGCCCTCGGCGTTGATGCCATGGCGACGGATGATCCGGTGCGGGCGCTGGAATTGAGAGGGTGAAGGCAAGCGTTCTTTTTTGAAAAAAAGAACCAAAAAACTTTTCCAGTGCAGCGTCCCGCCGTGCCGGGAGAGGGCGGCAGCCCGGAAAAGTCTTTTTGCTTCTTTTTCTTCAGAAAAAGAAGATTCCCTTCAAAAACAAAAATCAACGTTCTGACAGGATGCCGGCGCAGGCCGCCGGCAGGCGTGGCGGCGGCCCTTGCGGCTGCGGCGCCGGGGGCTGGCGGGCGGCGTCGGAGAACCACCACGCCAGGCTGGCGTCGCAGCCATCGCCGGGCGGCGGCGGGGCCTGGTCCTGGCAGGCGGCCTGCCCGGGCGGGCAGCGCAGGCGGATGTGCAGGTGCGAGTCATGGCCACGCCAGGGCCGCACCCGGCGCATCCAGGGCTCGCCCGCATGGGTGGCGCAGAGGGCCTTCTTGATGGCCGGGTTGACGAAGACGCGGTCCACCCCCGGCGCTTCCGCCGCCAGCTGGACGAGCCGGGCATGGGCGGGGGTGTAGCGCGCCGGGTCCACCTCCTGCCCATCCGGCCGCACCAGGGAGGGGACGTCGATCTGTTCGCGCGAAGCGGCCGGGCGCGGCGGGCGCGGGGCGAGGGCGAACCAGAGATCGGCATCCAGCCCGATCTGGTGGCTGGCATGGCCCCAGGGCATCGGCCCGCCGCGCGGCTGGCCGAGATCGCCGATCCAGAGGGGCGGCATGCCTTCCGCCCGGGCGCGGCCGGCGATGTCGCGCAGCGTGGCGATCAGCGCGGGGTGCCCCCAGAATCGGTTGCGGGAGAGGCGCACCACTTCCCAGCCCGGCCCCTCGGGCGGGAGGGCGACGGCGCCGGCGATGCAGCCCAGCCCATGCGCGCCGAGGATGCGCGGTGGCCCGGCGGCGGGGCCGCGCGCGGCGGCCCAGGCGGTGGCGGCGGGTTCCGCTGCCTGGCCCGGCGCCGCGGTGGCGCCGGCCAGGAAGAAGGCCATGGCAAGCCAGGGCCCCCGCCGCGCCAGGGTGGCGGGGCGTTGCCTCATCGCCAGGGGCACGCGCTCAGCCGGAGAAGCGGAAGGAGCCCGGCACGGGCGTGGCGGCGGGGGGCGGCTCGGCCGGGGCGGCGGCCTGCTGGGCCTGCTTCACCTTGGCGTCGATCTGCTTCAGCAGGGCCAGCACGCCATTGGCGAAGGCGGGCATCTGCACCACGGGGATCATCAGCTGGCCGCAGGGCACCGGCTTTCCGTCCGGCCCGGTCTGCGCCAGGGTGATGCGCGTCACGCCGTAATTCACGCTGGCTTCCAGGATGCCATCCGCGAAGAACACGGGCTGGTCGGGCATGGGGCTGGGTTCTCCTGGGCGGGCTTATTGTTCGTGGAAGGCGCGGTGGAAGCTGTCGAGCACCGGCTGGATCAGATAGCGCAGGAAGCTGCGGCTGCCCGTCTGGATATGGGCCTCCACCGGCATGCCGGCGTGGAGGGTGACATGTTCCAGCCGGGCGAGCTGGTCGGGGTCGATGACGACCTGGACGCGGTAGCTGCTGGCGCGGGTGCGGTCATCCACCGTCACGTCGCTGGCGACGTAGCTGACATGGCCGTGCAGATAGGGCACCAGCCTCTGCTTGAAGGCGGGCAGGCGCACCTCGGCCAGCAGGCCGGGATGGACCGAATCGATGTCGTGCGGCATCAGCTGCACCTCGGCCACCAGCCGGTCGCGCGCGGGGACGAGTTCCATCACCGGCTCGCCGGGGCGGATGACGGCGCCGATATTGAAGAAGCGGCTGCCCATGATGGTGCCGTCCTCCGGCGCCAGGATCTCGCGGCGGGTGGCCACGTCCTGCGCGCCGCGCAGGCGCTCGGCCGTCTCGTGCAGGCGGGCGCGGTTCTCGCGCGCCTCGGTGGAGATTTCGGCCAGGCGCTGGTCGCGGGCCTGGCGCATCTGGTTGCGGGCTTCCAGCGCGCCGGCCTGGGCGCGCTCCACCTGCCCGGCGAGGTCGGCCATGTTGCCTTCCAGCGCCGCGACGTTGCGCTGGAGCTGGAGCAGGCGGGGCATGCGCTCCAGCCCCTGGCGCACGAGGTCGACGACGCTCTGCTCCTCCTGCCGGATGAGGGCGAGCTGGCGGCGCTGGCTGTTGATCTGGCCGAGGGAGGAGGCGGTGGCGGCGTCCTGCTGGGCGATGCGCGCCTCCAGCACCTGGAGCTGGCTTTGCAGCGCGGTCTGCCGCGCGGCGAAGAGGGTGCGCTGGCCGTTCATCAGCTCCAGAGCGCGGGTGTCGGTGCTGTCGCGCAGCTCGGGCGGGAAGAGGATGGCGGGCAGGTCGGCGGCCTCGGCGGCGAGGCGCGCATCCTGGGCCAGCAGGGCCCAGTATTGCCCGCGCAGGGCTTCCAGCCCGCTGGTGGACTGTGCCTCGTCCAGCCGCATCAGCACCTGCCCGGCTTTCACGGCATCGCCGTCGCGGGCCAGGATCTCGCGGACGATGCCGCCCTCGAGGTGCTGGATGGTGCGGCGGTTGCCCTCGGCGCGGATCTGGCCCTGGGCGATGGCGGCTTCCGCCAGGGGCGCCAGGGCGGACCAGCCGCCGAAGAGGCCGAGGAAAAGCGCCAGCGCGCCCAGGCCGAAGAGCATTGTGCCGCGGGTCTGCGGCCGCTCGGCCAGCAGGTCCGGCGCCAGGGGGGGCGCCAGGGGCGGCAGGGCGGGGCGGGGCGGGGCGGGGGCCGGCTGTTCCTGCGGCGGGGCGCCGCCGGGGGGCAGGGTGGTGACGCTCATGCCGCGTCCCCCGGCTTCTGGCCCGCCAGCCGCAGGCCCGGCTGGGCCTGGCCCTGTGCGGGGGCCTGTGCTTGTGGCTGTGCTTGTTGCTGTGCTGGGGCCTGGGCGGCCGCCTGGGCCGGGGCGGTCTCGGCCGGGCGCGGGCCCATCAGGCGCTTCAGCACCTCGGCGCGGGGGCCGAACATGTCCACGGCGCCCTCCTTGAGCAGCAGCACCTTGTCCACCCCCTGCACCAGCGCCGGGCGGTGGGAGACGAGGACGACGGTGCAGCCGCGCGCCTTCAGCGCATCGAGCGCGCGCTGCAGCGCGGCCTCGGCATCGCCATCCAGGTTGGAATTGGGCTCGTCCAGCACCACCAGCTTCGGCGCGCCGAAGAGCGCGCGGGCGAGGCCGATCATCTGCCGCTGCCCGCCCGAGAGATGCGCCCCGCCCTCGCCGATCTCGGTGTCATAGCCCTGGGGCAGGCGCAGGATCATCTCGTGGCAGCCGGCGAGTTGCGCGGCCTCGAACACCGCCTCCGGCGCCGGCTCGCCCATGCGGCCGATATTGGCGAGGACGCTGCCCTCGAACAGCTCCACATCCTGCGGCAGGTAGCCGACATGGCGGCCGAAATCCTCGCGCTTCCAGGCATAGACATCGGCGCCGTCGAGCCGCACGGCGCCGGCGCCGGCGGGCAGGGTGCCGATCAGCAGGCGCAGCAGCGTGGTCTTGCCGGCGGCGGAGGGGCCGATGATGGCGAGGCTCTCCCCCGGCTCCAGCGCGAAGCTGACGCCCTTGATGGTGGGCACCTGCTGGCCGGGCTGGGCGAAGCTGACGCGCTCGGCCACCAGCCGGCCACTGGGCTCGGGCAGGGCCATGCCGGGCGGGCGGATGCGCGGCTGGGCGAGGAAGCCGGAGAGGCGCTTCAGCGCCTGCCGCGCCTGCACGAGGCCCTTCCAGCCGCCGATCATCTGCTCCACCGGCGCCAGGGCGCGGCCCATGATGATGGAGCCGGCCATGGAGGCGCCGGAGGTCAGCTCCTGCCGCAGCACCAGCCAGGCGCCGACGCCCAGGATGACGACCTGCACGGCGAGGCGGAAGAACTTGGTGGTGGCCAGCAGCAGGTTGGCACGGTCCGCCGCGTCCTGCTGCGGCGCGGCGCTTTCGGCCGTGCTCTGCTGCCAGCGGCGCATCACCGCGGGCGCCATGCCCATGCTGTCGATCACCTCGGCATTGCGGGCGAGCGAATCGAGGCGGCGCTGGCTGGCCAGGCTGGCATTGCCGGCGCGCTTCAGCAGGGCGCCCGTCGCCACCTCGTTCAGCAGGGTGAGGGCGAAGAGCAGCACCGCGCCGCCGAGCGCCACCAGGCCCATCAGCGGGTGGAGCAGGAAGATGGCGCCGAGATAGACCGGCACCCAGGGCACGTCATAGACGGCGAGCGCCCCCGGCGAGCCGAGCCAGGAGCGGCAGAAGGCGAGGTCGCGCAGCGCCTCCATGCGGTAGGGGCGGCCGCGCAGCTGGGCTTCCAGCGCGCGCTCGAACCCCTCCGGCGCGATGCGCGATTCGATCCAGCTGGCGCAGCGCTGCATCAGCCGCCCGCGCACCCCCTCCAGCACCGCCAGCAGCAGCAGGGCGGCGAGCGCGATCAGCGTCAGGAACAGCAGCGTGTCCATGTTGCGGGTGGCCAGCACCCGGTCGAACACCTGCATCATGTAGAGCGAGATGGTCAGCTGGAGCAGGTTCACCACGCCGCTGAACAGCCCGACCGCGACGAATTCCCGCCGGCAGGCCGCGATGGCGCGCGACAGCAGGGTATGCCCCGGCATACCGTGTCCCGGCATACCGTACCTGGGGGCGCCGGGGCCGCTGATGGGGGGCAGGCTCACCGCGGGCGGTCTCCGGCGGGGCGGCTGCCTCCGGCAGGGCGGCGGAGGACCGGCACGGAGCGGACGGGGCAGGGCTCGGGCATGGCCGGTGGCTACTCCACAGGACGAGGATCCGCCAGCAGGGTGTGGCGGCGATGCCCTAGGTTACCGGATCGGAAACGATTGGGCATATGCCAAGTTTCAGCATCAACCCTGAGGAGAGGATTACCAGCGGGGGGCTCCTGCGCCTCAGTCCGGGTGAAATCCCCTTCAGGCGGCCCCGAAGACCAGGCGCCGGCTGAGCAGGAAATTGCCCGCCATGCCGGCCAGGGCGCCCGCCGCCACGGCCAGGGCGGGCCAGGCGGCGGCCAGCGGCCAGAGCGCCACCAGCGCGGCATAGGTGCCGTAGTTCACCGCGAAGCCCAGCAGGTTGACCAGCAGGAACATCAGCCATTGCCGCCCCGCCGGGCGGGGGGGCGCGGCGCGGAAGGTCCAGGCGCGGTTGAGCGCCCAGTTGCTGCTCGCCGCCACGAGGTAGGAGAGCACCCGCCCGCCATAGAGCCCCGCCCCGAGCCCGAGCGCGAGATGCAGCACCGCCGCATCCACCACCACGCCGCTGCCGCCCACCACGGCGAAGCGCAGCAACTGGCCCAGGAATGCGGCAGAAGGGGCGGGAGGTGTCATGGCCGCGGGCATAGGCGGGCGCGGGGGCATTGCCAAGCCGCCACTTCCCCCCTTGCGCGGGGGCGGGCGCTCGGCTTCCCTCTGCGCCAGAGAATTGGGGCGAAGCCTCCGGGGAGACCGAGATATGTTCCGACGCCAAATGCTGACTGGCGCCGCAGGCCTTGCGGCCGCGAGCGCCCTGCCGCGCTTCGCCATCGCCCAGGGCAGCGCGCAGCGCGTGCTGAAATTCATCCCGCAGGCCGACCTCGCCGTGGCGGACCCGATCGTCACCACCGCCTATGTCTCGCGCAACCACGGCTTCATGGTGTGGGACACGCTCTACGGTTACGACCAGGACTACAAGCCGCAGCCGCAGATGGTGCAGGGCCACACCGTCGAGCAGGACGGCAAGCTCGTCACCATGACGCTGCGCGACGGGCTGAAGTTCCATGACGGCGCGCCGGTGCTGGCGCGCGACTGCGTGGCCTCCATCCAGCGCTGGGCCAAGCGCGACGCGCTCGGGCAGGTGATGGTCACCGTGCTCGACGAACTGTCGGCGCCGGATGACAAGACCATCCGCTTCGTCTTCAAGAAGCCCTTCCCGCTGCTGTTCGAGGCGCTGGGCAAGCCGGCCACGCCGGTCTGCTTCATCATGCCGGAGCGTCTGGCCAAGACGGACGCCGCCGTGCCGGTGAAGGAGATGATCGGCTCCGGCCCCTTCCGCTTCAAACAGGATGAGCGCGTCCCTGGCGCGCGCATCGTCTATGAGCGCTTCGCTGACTATGTGCCGCGCGCCGATGGCGCGGTGAGCTGGACGGCCGGCCCGAAGAAGGTGAATGTCGACCGCGTCGAGTGGATCGTCATGCCGGACGCCGCCACGGCGGCCAGTGCGCTGCAGAATGGCGAGGCCGACTGGTGGGAGCAGCCGCCGGGCGACCTGCAGGACCTGCTGCGCCGCAACCGCAACGTCACCCTGGAGATCCAGGACCCGACGGGGCTGCTCGGCATCGCCCGCTTCAACCACCTGCACCCGCCCTTCAACAACCCGGCCATCCGCCGCGCCCTGCTTGGCGCCATCAACCAGGCGGATTTCATGAGCGCCGTGATCGGCAGCGACAACAGCCTGTGGCGCGACAAGGTGGGTGTCTTCACCCCCGACACGCCGCTGGCCAATGATGCCGGCATGGAGGCGCTGACCAGCGCCCGCGACTATGAGAAGGTCAAGCGCGAGCTGGCCGCCGCCGGCTACAAGGGTGAGAAGGTGGTGCTGATCGCCGCCTCCGACTTCCCCTCGCTGAACGCGCTGGCGCAGGTCGGCAACGACATGCTCAAGAAGTGCGGCGTCAATGTCGAGTTCATCTCGACCGACTGGGGTAGCGTGGTGCAGCGCCGCGCCAGCAAGGAGCCGCCGGAGAAGGGCGGCTGGAGCATGTTCTTCACCTTCTGGGCCGGTGTGGACATGGCCAACCCCGGCGTGCAGCAGGCGCTGCGCGGGCATGGCCAGGCGGCGTGGTTCGGCTGGCCCACCGCGCCCAAGCTGGAGGAGCTGCGCACCGCCTGGTTCGATGCCCCGGACCTCGCCGCGCAGCAGGAGATCGCCAAGCAGATCCAGCTCCAGGCCTTCCAGGATGTGCCCTATCTGCCGCTCGGCCAGTATTTCCAGGCCTGGGCCTATCGCCGCAACCTGACCGGCGTGCTCAAGGGCCTGCCGATGTTCTGGAATGTGCAGAAGGCTTAAAAAGAGAATCTTCTTTTTCTGAAGAAAAAGAAGCAAAAAGACTTTTCCAGAAAGCGTCCCGCCTCCGGCCTGAGGCGGGACGCCAACTGACAAAAAGTTTTTGGTTCTTTTTCAAAAATAACATTTCTTTTTGTTCATTTTTTAATCTGACTGCATGAGCCATGGGCAGGGACGCGGCCGGGGGATCTCCTCCGGCCGCTTTTTCGTGCGGGTCCTGGCTTGCGGGGGCGGCGCGGGCGGGCTTCCATCGCGGCCAGAGACTTCACGGGGCCGAACAGGCCAAAGGCCGGCGGCCCGCACCGGGAGACGAAGGATGAAACGACGCAGCCTCCTGGCCGGCGCCGCCGCGGGTGCTGGCCTTGGCGCCCTGCCGCGCTTCGCCGTGGCCCAGCCCGCGCAGAACCGCGTGCTGAAATTCGTGCCCCAGGCCAACCTCACCAGCCTGGACCCGATCTGGACCACCGCCACGGTCACCCGCAACCACGGCTACATGGTCTATGACTGCCTCTATGGCACGGACGAGGATTTCGCGCCCCAGCCGCAGATGGCCGAGGGCGCGAGCTTCGAGGAGGGCAACCGCCGCGTCACCATCACGCTGCGCAGCGGGCTGAAATTCCATGATGGCGAGCCGGTGCGCGCCGCCGATGTGGTGGCCAGCCTCGCGCGCTGGATGAAGCGCAGCCCGATGGGCCAGAAGCTGGAAAGCTTCACCGACGAGCTGGCCGCCCTCGATGACCGGCGGCTGGTGTTCCGGCTGAAGCGGCCCTTCCCGCGGCTGCTGCACGCGCTGGGCTCGGCGGCCTCGCCCGCGCCGGTGATCATGCCGGAGCGGCTGGCGAAGACGGACCCGTTCCAGCAGGTGAAGGAGGCCATCGGCTCCGGCCCCTTCCGCTTCAGGGCCGACGAGTACAACAGCGGCAGCTTCATGGCCTGGGAGCGCAACCCGGACTACAGCCCGACGCCGGTGGGCCGCCCGAGCCTGACCGCCGGGCCGAAGCGGGTGCATTTCGACCGCATCGAGTGGCACATCATCACCGATCCCTCGACCGCCGCCGCCGCGCTGCAGAATGGCGAGATGGACTGGGTGGAGCAGCCGCCGCCGGAACTGCTGCCGCTGCTGCGCCGCAACCGCGCGCTTGCCGTGGAGAAGATGGACCCACGGCCGAATGTGGCGATCCTGCGCTTCAACCACCTGCACCCGCCCTTCGACAACCCGGCGATCCGCCGCGCCATGCTGCCGGCGATCAGCCAGGCGGATTTCATGGTGGCGATCGTCGGGCCGGAGCCGTCGGAATGGGTGGAGAATGTCGGCATCTTCACCCCCGGCACGCCCTTCGCCAGCGAGGGCGGGCTGGCGCCGCTGCAGGGGCCGCGCAGCGTGGAGCGCGCCAGGGCGCTGCTGAGGGAGGCGGGCTACACCAACCAGACGGTGCGGCTGATCGGCCCCACCGACATCCTGGCGCCGACGGCGATGACGCAGGTCTGCGCCGATCTCTACCGCCGCCTGGGCCTGAACCTTGATGTGGTGCTGACGGACTGGGGCACCACGGTGCAGCGCCGCACCTCGCGCGAGCCGGTGGAGAAGGGGGGCTGGTCCACCGTGCTGACCAGCTTCTCCTCCTTCGAATTCGCCGACCCGGCGGGGCATTTCCCGCTGCGCGGCAACGGGCTGGGCGGCTGGCCCGGCTGGCCGACCAGCCCGCGGCTGGAGGCGCTGCGGGATGCGTGGTTCGAGGCGGGCGACGTGGCCGAGCAGAAGCGCCTGGCCGCCGAGATGCAGGTGGTGGCGATGGAGGAGCTGCCCTTCGTCCCGGTCGGCGCCTACTACAACAGCACCGGGCTCAAGCGGAACCTGGTGGACCGGGTGCCGGGCTTCGCCCTGTTCTGGAATCTGCGCCGCGCCTGAGGGGGCGTGCGGGCGGGCGGGCGGCGTGGAACGATTCCGCGCAGCCCCTGCCGCAGGATGAGGCAGTCCTTTCCCGCCCTGGCCCCGGCGTATCGCCCTGCGATGGCGTGGGCGGGGCTGTGGCGCGGGGCAGGGGGCGGGCCCGCCGCGCGGCCGGCTCTTTCGGGGGGTGGCTTGAACAGGGGTGCGATCCGGCGGATGCTGACCCGCGAGAGAGGCATGCATCCCTCCGCCGGAACCCGGGCCGGTTTTTGGAACAACGGGAAAAAAACGCCGGAGCCCCCCGCGCGTGGCACGCTACGTGCCGGGGAAGGCGCCGGCAGGCCGCGGAAACAGGGCGCGGCCGGACTGGATGAACGGGAGCGCGGCCCAGGCGGCCGCATGGTGGGAGACGAGGGACAATGACGATCGAGCGCAGGTCTTTCCTCAAGCTGGCGGCCGGCACCGCGACGCTGGGCGGCATGGCGGCGGGTGGCCTTTCCGCCCCGGCGCTGGCGCAGGGGGCCGCGGCGCGCACGCTGCGCTTCGTGCCGCAGGCCAACCTCGCCAATTTCGACCCCATCTGGGGCACGCAGTATGTCGTCCGCAATGCCGCCATGCTGGTGTGGGACACGCTCTACGGCCTGGATTCCAAGCTGGAGCCGCGCCGCCAGATGGTGGAGAGCGAGGCGGTCTCGGCCGATGGGCTGACCTGGACCTTCAAGCTGCGCCCCGGCCTGAAGTTCCATGACGGCGCGCCGGTGCTGGCGAAGGACGCGGTGGCGAGCCTCGCGCGCTGGGCGGTGCGCGACCCGATGGGGCAGATGATCCGCGCCATCCAGAACGAGCTGGTGGCGGTGGATGACAGCACCTTCCGCTGGTCGCTGAAGAAGCCCTATCCGAAGATGCTGCTGGCGCTGGCGAAGAACAACGCCCCGTGCAGCTTCATCATGCCCGAGCGCATCGCCAAGACGGACCCGTTTCAGCAGATCAGCGAGTATATCGGCTCCGGCCCCTTCCGCTTCGTGCGCGAGGAGTGGGTGCCGGGCGCCAAGGCCGTCTTCGCCAAGTTCGACGGCTATGTGCCGCGCGACGAGGCGCCGGACTGGATGGCGGGCGGCAAGAAGGTCTCGGTGGACCGTGTCGAGTGGGTGATCATGCCCGACCCGGCCACCGCCGCCTCCGCCCTGCAGAATGGCGAGGTGGACTGGTGGGAGAACCCGATCTCCGACCTCGTGCCGCTGCTGAAGCGCAACCGCAACATCAATGTCGACATCGCCGACCCGCTCGGCAATATCGGCAGCTTCCGCATGAACCACCTGCACGCGCCCTTCAACGACCCGCGCGCCCGCCGCGCCGTGCTGATGGCGATGAGCCAGGAGGACTACATGCGTCCCCTGGCCGGCGACGACAATTCGCTGTGGAAGGAGAGCGCCTCCTTCTTCACCCCCGGCACGCCGCTCTACACCGAGGCGGGGGGCGAGATCATGAAGGGCAAGCGCGACTATGAGGCGGCGAAGCGCCTGCTGGCCGAGGCCGGCTACAAGGGCGAGCCGATCACCCTCGTGGTGGCGCAGGACCAGCCGATCACCAAGGCCTTCGGCGATGTCAGCGCCGACCTGCTGAAGCGCATCGGCATGAATGTCGACTTCGTGGCGACGGACTGGGGCACGGTGGGCAGCCGCCGCGCGCTCAAGACCCCGCCGAGCCAGGGTGGCTGGCACATCTTCCACACCTGGCATGCCGGCGCCGACTGCATGAACCCCGCCGCCTATACGGCGATCCGCGCCAATGGCGATGGCGCGTGGTTCGGCTGGCCGAAGAACGACACCCTGGAGGGCTATCGCGACGAATGGTTCGCCGCGCCCGACCTCGCGGCCGAGAAGGCGGCCATTGCCAAGATGAACAAGGAAGCGATGGATTTCGGCCTGTTCGCGCCGACCGGCTTCTTCCTGTCCTACCAGGCCTGGCGGAAGAACGTCTCCGGCGTCGTGAAGGCGCCGATCCCGTTCTTCTGGGGCGTCACCAAGAGCTGATCGAAGAGAATGTTCGCCTACATCGTCCGACGTGTCCTGGCGACCATCCCCGTGATGGCGATCGTCGCCTTGTTTGTCTTCAGCCTGCTCTACATCGCCCCCGGCGATCCGGCGGCGGTCATCGCGGGTGACCAGGCCACGCCGGCCGATGTGGAGCGCATCCGCGCCAGCCTCGGCCTCGACCGCCCCTTCCTGGTGCGGTTCGGGGAATGGGTGTGGCGCATCCTGCAGGGGGATCTCGGCGTCTCCATCTTCACCAACCTGCCGGTGACGAAGATGATCGCCCAGCGCATCGAGCCCACGCTCTCGCTGATGATCTTCACCCTGATCCTGGCGATCTCCATCGCCGTGCCGATGGGCGTCGTCGCCGCCTGGAAGAGCGGCACGCTGATCGACCGCGCGGTGATGGCCTTCGCCGTGCTCGGCTTCTCCGTGCCGGTCTTCGTGGTGGGCTACCTGATGGCCTACTACTTCGCCCTGGAACTCGACTGGTTCCCGGTGCAGGGCTACACGCCGATCGCCAACGGCTTCCTGCCCTGGATCCAGAACCTCGTCCTGCCCGCGGTCTCGCTCGGCGGCGTCTATATCGCGCTGATCGCCCGCATCACCCGCGCCACCATGCTCGAGGTGCTGCAGCAGGACTATATCCGCACCGCCCGCGCCAAGGGCGCGGGGCAGGCCACCATGCTGTTCGTCCACGCGCTGAAGAACGCGGCGGTGCCCATCGTCACCGTCATCGGCATCGGCATCGCGCTGCTGATCGGCGGCGCCGTCGTCACCGAGAGCGTCTTCGCCATCCCCGGCCTCGGCCGCCTGACGGTGGATGCCATCCTGCGGCGCGACTACCCGGTGATCCAGGGCGTCGTGCTGCTGTTCAGCTTCGTCTACGTGCTGGTCAATCTTCTGATCGACCTGAGCTACACCCTGTTCGACCCGAGGATCCGGTATTGAGCACCTCCATCCTGCCCCCGGGGGCCGTCTCGCCGGAGGGCGTCGCCAAGGCGGCGCCCATGCCGGACATCATGGCGCCGAAGAAGGCCCGCAAGGGCTTCCTCGGCTACCTGCTGCGCTACCCGACCATCGGCATCGGCGGCTTCCTGCTGCTGCTGATGCTCTGCGTCGCCGTCTTCGCGCCCCTGCTGTGGACGACGGACCCGACGGCGCTCGCCCCCGCGCTGCGCACCCGCGCGCCCTCCGAGCGCTTCTGGTTCGGCACCGACATGCTGGGGCGCGACGTCTATTCCCGCGTGCTCTACGGCACCCGCGTCTCGCTCTCGGTGGGTTTCGGCGTCGCCATCTGCGCCTCCATCGTCGGGCTGACCATCGGCCTGATCTCCGGCTTCGTGCGCTGGGCGGACAGCATCATCATGCGCGTCATGGACGGCATGATGTCCATCCCCTCGATCCTGCTGGCGATCGCGCTGATGGCGCTGACGCGCGGCTCGGTGGGCAATGTCATCCTGGCCATCACCATCGCCGAGATCCCGCGCGTCTCGCGCCTGGTGCGCGGCGTGGTGCTCTCCCTGCGTGAGCAGCCCTATGTGGACGCCGCCATCGCCTGCGGCACCCGCACCCCCGTCATCATCTGGCGCCACATCCTGCCCAACACCCTGGCGCCGATGACCGTGCAGGCCACCTATATCTGCGCCAGCGCGATGATCGCCGAGGCCATCCTCTCCTTCATCGGCGCGGGCACGCCGCCCATCATCCCCTCCTGGGGCAACATCATGGCCGAGGGCCGGGCGCTGTGGCAGGTCAAGCCCTACATCGTCTTCTTCCCGGCCGTGTTCCTCTCCATCACCGTGCTGGCGGTGAACCTGCTGGGCGATGGCCTGCGGGATTCGCTCGACCCGCGCCTGGCGAAGCGGGTGTAAGACCATGGCCCTGCTCGAAGTCGAGAACCTGCAGACGCATTTCCGCACCCCCGATGGCGGCGTGAACCGCGCGGTGGACGGGCTGACCTTCAGCGTGGAGGCGGGCGAGACCGTCGCCATCGTGGGCGAGTCCGGCTGCGGCAAGTCCGTCACCTCCATGTCCATCCTGCGGCTCATCCCCGAGCCGCCGGGCAAGATCGCCGGCCAGATCCGCTTCAACGGCCGCAACCTGCTCGACCTCTCCGACCGCGAGATGCGCGCCATCCGCGGCAACGAGATCAGCATGATCTTCCAGGAGCCGATGACCTCGCTGAACCCGGTGCTCACCATCGGGCAGCAGATCGGCGAGGCGCTGCGCCTGCACCAGGGCCTGTCCAAGGCCCAGGCGGAGGCCAAGGCGGTGGAGATGCTGACCCTCGTCGGCATCCCCGCGCCGGCCAAGCGGGTGAAGGAATATCCGCACCAGCTCTCGGGCGGCATGCGCCAGCGCGTGATGATCGCCATCGCGCTCGCCTGCAACCCGAAGCTGCTGATCGCCGATGAGCCGACCACCGCCCTCGACGTGACGATCCAGGCGCAGATCCTCGACCTGATGCGCGACCTGAAGCACCGCGTCGGCGCCGCCATCGTGCTGATCACGCATGACCTCGGCGTCGTGGCCGAGGTGGCGGAGCGCGTCATCGTCATGTATGCCGGGCGCAAGGTGGAGGAGGCGAAGGTGGCGGAGCTGTTCCGCGCGCCCAAGCACCCCTATACCCAGGGCCTGCTCGGCGCCGTGCCGAAGCTCGGCTCCTCGCTCTCGGGCGAGACGGAGCGGCTGGCCGAGATCCCCGGCCTGGTGCCCAGCCTGAAGCAGAAGATCCAGGGCTGCGTCTTCGCCGGCCGCTGCCCGCATGTCACCGAGCTGTGCCGCGAGGTGGCGCCGGGGCTGGAGGAGAAGGCCCCCAACCACATCGCCGCCTGCCACTACGCGGTGAAGGAGGCCGTGGCGGCATGAGCATGACCATGGGTACCCATCCGCGCCACCGCGCCCCGGCGCGCAGCAGCCAGCCGCTGCTGGAGGTGAACGACCTGAAGAAGCACTTCCCGATCAAGGCGGGCTTCTTCGGCGGCACCACCGGCTATGTCTATGCCGTGGACGGCGTCTCCTTCCACATCGAGAAGGGCGAGACGCTCTCCCTCGTGGGCGAGTCCGGCTGCGGCAAGTCCACCGTGGGCAAGGCGCTGCTGCGCCTCTTCCCGCCCACCGCCGGGCAGGTGGTGCTGGACGGCCAGCGCATCGACGATCTCAGCCAGGGCAAGCTGCGCCCGCTGCGCCGGCGCATCGGCGTGGTGTTCCAGGACCCCTTCTCCAGCCTCAACCCGCGCATGCGGGTGAAGGACCTGCTGGCCGAGCCGATCCGCAATTTCGGCCTGGCCAAGGACGAGGCAGAACTGGAAGAGCGCGTCGCCGGGCTGATGGACAAGGTCCGCCTGCCGCGTGACGCCGTGAACCGCTGGCCGCATGAATTCTCGGGCGGGCAGCGGCAGCGCATCTGCATCGCCCGCGCCCTGGCCGGCGAGCCGGAGCTGATCATCTGCGACGAGGCGGTTTCCGCCCTCGACGTCTCGGTCAAGGCGCAGATCGTCAACCTGCTGCAGGACCTGCAGAAGGAGCTGGGCCTCGCGCTGCTGTTCATCAGCCACGACCTCGCCATCGTCGAGCACATGACGCACCGCGTGGCGGTCATGTATCTCGGCAAGATCGTCGAGATCGCGACGCGGCGTCAGCTCTTCGGCGCGCCGAAGCACCCCTATACCGAGGCGCTGCTCTCCGCCGTGCCGGTGCCGGAGCCGGGGGCGGGGCGCCAGCGCATCGTCCTGAAGGGCGATGTGCCGAGCCCGATCAACCCGCCCAAGGGCTGCCGCTTCCACACCCGCTGCCCCTATGCCTTCGACCGCTGCAGGACCGATGAGCCGGAACTGCTGCAGACGGAGCCGGGGCAGTGGTCCGCCTGCCATCTGCACAGCCTGCCGGCGGAGAAGAACCCGCTGGCGCGCAGCGTGCCGAGTCTGGTGGGTTAAATAAAAAGCCTTCTTTTTCTAAAGAAAAAGAAGCAAAAAGACTTTCTGTCAGTTTGGCGCCCCGCTTCAGGCCTGAGGCGGGACGCTGACTTGGAAAAGTTTTTTGGTTCTTTTTTTCAAAAAAGAACGTGCTGTCTGACGAGGCCGGGGGAGGGCGCTTCCCCCGGCCTTCTTGCATTCCGCCGCTGGATGCGCTCTAATTGCGAATAAATCTCAATCGCGATGAAATCGCGCGGCCCTTCGTCATGCGCATGCTTGACGGAGTGTATAGGCATGGATGACCCTCCCGCCCTGGGACGCCGCGTCGCGCGGCGCCGTCTGCATGGGGGAGACGCGGCATGCCGCAAGTCACGCTGACCGTGAACGGCAAGAGCCATAGCATCGAGGTCGAGGCGCGCACCCTGCTCGTCGAGGCGCTGCGCGAGACGCTGCGCCTGACCGGCACGCATGTGGGCTGTGATACCAGCCAGTGCGGCGCCTGCGTGGTGCATCTGAATGGCGACAGTGTGAAGTCCTGCACCATCCTGGCGGTGCAGGCCGATGGCGGTGCGGTCACCACCATCGAGGGGCTGGCGGCCGAGGATGGCACGCTGCACCCGATGCAGGAGGCCTTCCGCGAGCATCACGCCCTGCAATGCGGCTTCTGCACGCCCGGCATGGTGATGAGCGCCATCGACCTGGTGAACAAGCACCCGCAGGGCCTGAGCGAGGCCGAGATCCGCGAGGGGCTGGAGGGCAATATCTGCCGCTGCACCGGCTATCATAACATCGTCAAGGCGATCGCCGCCGCGGCCGATGTCATGCAGGGCCGCAGCCCCGAGGTGGCGCACGCCGCCGAATAGGCCGGCCCGCCGCCTGTCCGCGACCGGCCGCCATAAGGCCGGCGTGACCAAAGAGAACAAACCGCCTTGGGAGGCGAAGTCCATGAATGTCACCATTCCCTTCGAGGGGATCGGGGCGAGCGTGAAGCGCAAGGAGGATCTGCGCTTCCTCTCCGGCCGCGGGCAGTACACCGATGACATGAACCGCCCCGGCCAGTTGCATGCCTGGATCCTGCGCAGCCCCCATGCCCATGCGCGGATCGATGGCATCGACACGGCCGCCGCCGCCGCCATGCCGGGCGTCGCCGCCATCTACACGGCGCGCGACATCGAGGCGGCGGGGCTGGGCGGCATCCCCTGCGGCTGGCAGGTGACGGGCAAGGGCGGCAAGGTGATGGCCGAGCCGATGCACCCCGTCCTGGCCAGCGGCAAGGTGCGCCATGTGGGCGACCCCGTCGCCGTCGTCATCGCCGCCAGCAGGGCCGAGGCGCGCGACGCGGCCGAGGCCATCGAGGTCGCCTATACCCCGCTGCCCGCCCTCTCCACCATGGCGGCGGCGCTGGCGCCGGGGGCCGTGGCGCTGCACGAGGATGCGCCGGGCAATCTCTGCTTCGACTGGGAGATCGGCGACGCGGCGGCGACGGATGCGGCCTTCGCCCGCGCGCACAGGGTGGTGCGCTTCGAGACCACCAACAACCGCCTGGTGCCGAACGCCATGGAGCCGCGCGCGGCGCTGGGCGACTACGACCCCAACAGCGGCGAGCACACGCTCATCACCACCAGCCAGAACCCGCATGTGATCCGGCTGCTGATGGGCGCCTTCGTGCTGAAGGTGCCCGAGCACAAGCTGCGCGTGGTGGCGCCCGATGTCGGCGGCGGCTTCGGCAGCAAGATCTACCACTATGCGGAGGAGGCGATCGTCACCTGGGCGGCGGCGCGGCTGAAGCGCCCGGTGAAGTGGACCGCCGAGCGCAGCGAGAGCTTTCTTTCGGATGCGCATGGCCGCGACCATGTGACCACCGCCGAGCTGGCGCTGGACAAGGATGGCGTCTTCCTCGGCCTGCGCGTCGCGACGCTGGCGAATATGGGGGCCTATCTCTCCACCTTCGCCCCGGCGGTGCCGACCTATCTGAGCGCCACGCTGCTGGCCGGCGTCTACCGCACCCCGGCGATCCACGGGCAGGTGAAGGCCGTCTTCACCTCCACCGTGCCGGTCGATGCCTATCGCGGCGCCGGGCGGCCGGAGACGACCTATCTGCTGGAACGCCTCGTCGATGTGGCGGCGAAGGAAATGGGGCTGGACCGGCTGGAGATTCGCCGGCGCAATTTCATCCGTCCCGACCAGTTCCCCTACCAGACGCCGGTGGCGCTCCAATATGACAGCGGCGATTACGAGGCGACGCTGAAGGGCGCGGCGGAGGCGGCGGATCTCGCCGGCTTCGAGGCGCGCCGGGCGGCGGCGCGGGCGCGCGGCAGGCTGCGCGGCATCGGCATCTCCACCTATCTGGAGGCCTGCGGCATCGCGCCGTCGAAGCTGGTGGGCTCGCTCGGCGCGCGGGCGGGGCTCTATGAGGTCGCCAATATCCGCGTCCATCCCACGGGCAGCATCTCGGTCTTCACCGGCACGCACAGCCACGGGCAGGGGCATGAGACGACCTTCGCCCAGCTGGTTTCCGAACAGCTCGGCGTGCCGCTCTCCCAGGTGGAGATCGTGCATGGCGACACCAGCAAGATTCCCTTCGGCATGGGCACCTATGGCTCGCGCTCGCTGGCCGTGGGCGGGGCCGCCATGGTCAAGGCGATGGACAAGATCATCGCCAAGGGCCGCAAGATCGCCGCGCATCTGATGGAAGCCGCGGTCGAGGATATCGAGTTCGATCGGGGCACCTTCCGCGTCGCCGGCACGGACCGCACGCGGACGCTGACCGATATCAGCATGGCCGCCTATGTCCCGCACAACTACCCGATCGACGAGATCGAGCCGGGGCTGGAGGAGACGGCCTTCTACGACCCGAAGAACTTCACCTATCCCGGTGGCTGCCACATCTGCGAGGTGGAGATCGACCCGGAGACCGGCGAGGTCGAGGTGGTCGCCTTCACCGCCTGCGACGATGTGGGGCGCGTGATCAACCCGATGATCGTCGAGGGGCAGATCCAGGGCGGCCTCGCCCAGGGCATCGGCCAGGCGCTGATCGAGCACACCGCCTATGATGCCGATGGCCAGTTGCTGACCGCGAGCTTCAACGACTATGCCATGCCGCGCGCCAGCGATCTGCCGAGCTTCGCCGTCTCCACCGCCACCACGCTGTGCACGCATAATCCGCTGGGGGTGAAGGGCTGCGGCGAGGTGGGGGCGATCGGTTCGCCGCCGGCGGTGATCAACGCGGTGGTGGACGCGCTGCGTGACTATGGCGTGACCCATGTCGAGATGCCCGCGACACCGCTGAAGATCTGGTCCATCATCCATGGCAAGAGCGGCGCGGAAAGCCTGCCCGCCGCCGCCGAGTAGGGAAACCGCGCGATGTATGATTTCGCCTATCACAAGCCGTCCAGCATCGCGGATGCGGTGAAGCTGCTGTCCGAGGACCCGGATGCGAAGCCGATCTCGGGCGGCATGACGCTGCTGCCGGCGCTGAAGCACCGGCTGAACCGCCCGACCGCGCTGATCGACCTCTCCGCCATCGCCGAGCTGCGCGGCGTGAAGCAGGAGGGCGGCGCCCTCGTCATCGGTGCGATGACGAAGCATGTCGAGGTGGCGACGAATCCGCTGGTGCTGGGCGCGATTCCCGCGCTGGCGAAGATGGCCGCCAGCATCGGCGACACGCAGGTGCGCAACCGCGGTACGCTGGGCGGCAGCCTGGCCAATAACGACCCGGCGGCCGACTACCCCGCCGCCGCGCTGGCGCTGGGCGCCAGCTTCATCACCGACCGCCGCAGCATTCCGGCCGATGATTTCTTCCAGGGCATGTTCACCACCGCGCTGGAGCCGGGCGAGTTGTTGATTGCCGTCTCCTTCCCGATTCCCGAGAAGGCCGGCTATGCCAAGCTGCGCAACCCCGCCAGCCGCTACGCCATGGCGGGCGTTTTCGTGGCGAAGGGCGGGCAGGGCGTGCGCGTCGCGGTGAATGGCGCCGGCCCCTGCGTCTTCCGCCAGCCGGAGATGGAAGCCGCGCTCGCGGCCAACTGGTCCCCTGAGGCCGTGGCGGGCATCCACCAGTCCCCGGACGACCTGAACAGCGACATCCATGGCAGTGCCGAATATCGCGCGCATCTGGTGACCGTGATGGCCAAGCGCGCCGTCGCCGCCGCCTGAGCCTGGCGGACAGAAAAAAGATGGGGGTGCGGGGGAATTCCTTCCCCCCCACTTTTTCGTTGCAGCGCATGGCGTCATTCTCCCGCCCGGTCGTGTTGACGGTGCGGGGGCGCGGATGACGCAGCATGTGGTGGTGATCGGTGCCGGCATTGTCGGTGCCACGACGGCGCTGGAGGCGCTGCGCGCCGGCTACCGCGTGACGATTCTCGACCCTGGCGCGCCGGGCGGCGAGCAGGCGGCGAGCTATGGCAATGGCTGCTGGCTCTCCCCGCAATCGGTGCTTCCCCCGGCCGTGCCGGGCACCTGGAAAAAGGTGCCGCGTTTCCTGATGGACCCGCTGGGCCCGCTGTCGATTCGCTGGAAGTACTTCCCGCGCGTGCTGCCCTGGCTGCTGCGCTACCTCTGGGCCGGCTGGACGGAGGAGAAGGTTCTCCGTACGGCGCGGGTGCTGCGGCCGCTCCTGGCCGATGGCCCGGCGCGGCATCAGGCGCTGGCCGAGCAGGCGGGCGTCCCTGAGCTGATCTCCCGCAGCGGCCTGATGTACATCTTCCCCGACCGCGCGGCTTATGAGGCGGAGGGGCTGGGCTGGCGTATCCGCCGCGCGGTGGGTCTCACCTGGCGCGAGGTGGAGGAGGACGAGCTCCGCCAGCGCGAGCCGGATCTGGACCGCCGCTACCGCTTCGGCCTGCTGTTCGAGGAGGCGGCCTATTGCCGTGACCCGGGCGCCTATGTGGCGGCGCTGGTGGCGCTGGCGGAGCGGGAAGGGGCGGTGCTGCGCCGCGCCGCCGCGACCGGCTTCCGCATCGAATCCGGCCGGCTGAAGGCGGTGCGCATGGCGGAGGGCGAGATCCTGGCCGACCGTGCCGTGATCGCCGCCGGCGTGCATTCCCGCGCGCTGGCGGCGCAGGTGGGGCACCGCGTGCCGTTGCAGACGGAGCGCGGCTACCACGCCGTGCTGTCCATGCCGGAGGTGCAGCCGCGCATTCCGCTGATGCCCTCGGATGGCAAGATGGCGGTGACGCCGACGGTGGGCGGGCTGCGCGTGGCGGGGCAGGTGGAGATCGCCGGGGTGGAGGACGCGCCGGACTGGCGCCGCGCCGAGATTCTGCGCGACTGGATGCTGAAGGCTTTCCCCGGCCTGCCGCGTGATCTTCCGGCGGAGCGTATCAAATTCTGGATGGGCCACCGGCCGAGCATGCCGGATGGTCTGCCCTGTATCGGAGCCGCGCGGGATTCGGCCGATGTGGTGCTGGCTTTTGGCCATGGGCATGTCGGATTGGTGGGGGGGCCGCGCACGGCGGGGCTGGTCTTGGCAATTTTGCAAGGCAGCAGGCCCGATATTGCGCTGGAACCGTTCGATCCTCGCCGATTCGACTAGCATTCGCAGCGCGGGGGTGCGAGGATGCGGCTGCCGCCCTGCATCCCGCGGGCCGCATACTTTTACGGATATAAGACGCAGTGCTTCCGGATAACGATTCGCAGGGCAGCGCCGGGGCCATCGAGGCCGAGGTCAAGTGGTACAACGGCCGCAAGGGGTTCGGCTTCGTGCTGGGCCCGGATGGCCAGGACGTGTTCTTCCACGCTTCGGCGCTGACCGAGGCGGGAATCGAACCGCCTGAGACCGGCGACAAGCTGGTCTGCGAGATCGGCACGGACCGCCAGGGCCGCCGGCTGGTCACCAAGATTTTCGAGCGGAAGCTGGGTCCGGGCGCTCCGGCCGGTGACCGCCCCCGCCGTGACTTCGGCGGCGACCGCGGTGGCTTCGGCGACCGTCCGCCCCGCCGTGACTTCGGCGACCGTCCGCCGCGCCGCGACTTCGGCGACCGTGGCGGCTTCGGCGGTGGCTTCGGCGACCGTCCGCCGCGCCGCGACTTCGGCGCCCCGGGTGGCTTCGGTGGTGGCTTCGGCGACCGTCCGCCGCGCCGCGACTTCGGCGACCGTGGTGGCTTCGGCGGTGGCGACCGTGGCGGCTTCGGCGCCCCGCGCTCCTTCGGTGACCGTCCGCCGCGCCGCGACTTCGGTGGCCGCGACGAGGGTGGCCCGACCGAGTCCGTCTCCGGCACCGTCAAGTGGTTCGACCAGGTCCGCGGCTTCGGCTTCGTGACCCCCGATGATGGCGGCGCTGACGTCTTCCTGCATTCCTCCGTGCTGCAGCGCGCGGGCAAGCAGGATGTGCAGCAGGGCGAGAAGCTCTCGCTGGAGGTCCGCCAGGGCCAGCGCGGCCGTCAGGCCGTGATCCTGAAGGGCTGATCCCGGCCTTCCGGTTCCGATTCACGGAAGCGTGAGAACCCCCGGCGCCTTGCGGCGCCGGGGGTTTTCCTTTGGTCGTGTTTTGGTTTGTTCAGCCTGTGTTCAGGGCCTTTGGCGCAGGATGCGGCAGAACGCCGTAAGAGACGGCCGAAGGGAACCGCGACGATGGCCATGGACTCCATCTCTCCGATTCCGGCCCCGCAGGCCGGGGCTGGCACCGCCCAGACTGCCGCGCCCCTGCCGGAGCCAACGGAGCGCCTCGACCTGATCCTGACCACGGGGCGCCAGCTCAGCAGTGCCAAGGCCCTGCTCGATGTCATCCGGCAGGTGATGGAGGATGTCGCCGGGCTGAGCGAGGAAGCCGCCCGCATCCTGACGCTGATGAGCGAGCCGGGCCTGCCGGAAAGCTCCTGGTCCAGCGCGCTGCTGCGCTACCAGCATGCCTTCCACGAGATCATGGCGCTGCTGGCGGCCTCGCGGAATGTCGGCGGGGTGCTGCTGCAGGGGGCGGGGGCCGAATCGAACCTCGCCCAGTCGCTGCAGCGGATGAACCGCATCGCCGGGCTGATGCCCCGCGCGCCGCAGGACCGGCACGAGGCCATGCAGGCCGGGCGCCGCTTCGATGTGGTGCGCATGGCGGTCGAGGAGGCGCGGGACAGCTTCACGGTCGAGCGCCATGCCGTCGAGGCCCAGCTGGCCATCAACCTGGAGCAGCTCGATGAGGAGAACGGCACCCTCGGCGCGCTGGAGGATACCGACCTGCTGAAGGAGGCCGCGCGCCTCCAGGCCCTGCAGATCCGCCAGCAGCTGGCCGGGCATGCCATCGGCCTGGGTGCCCTGGTGCCGCGCTGCCTGCAGGATCTGCGCGGGCCCTGATCGCCCTTTCCTGGCGTGACCATCCCGGGCCGCGTGCCGCGCGGTTCCGGGTTTGCGGGGGCGCATCGCACGGCTAGCCTGCCTCTTTCCCGATGGAGGTTGCCGGATGATGCGTCGCTTGCTGCTGGGCCTGGCCATGGCCGGGCTTTTCGCCCCGGTGCTCCCGATGGCGCAGGAAGCCCCCTGGCCCAACAAGCCCATCACCCTGATGGGCGGCTTCCCCAATGGCTCCGGTGTCGACATCTACCAGCGCAAGCTGGCCGAGCCGCTCTCGCGGGCCCTCGGCGTGCCGGTGGTGGTGGATAACCGCTCCGGCGCCGGCGGCAATATCGCCAGCGACATCGTGGCCAAGGCGCGGCCGGATGGCTCTCTCTTCCTCTTCGGCACGGCGGGCACCCATGCCATCAACGCCTCGCTCTACCGCACCCTGCCCTTCGACCCGCTGAAGGACAGCACGCCCATCGCCCATCTGGGCGATGTGCCCAATGTGCTGACGGTCAGCGCCGAGAAGCGCCCGGCCCTCGCCACCTGCCAGGATGTGCTCGCCGCGGCGCGGGCGAAGCCGGGGGCGCTGAACTATGCCTCCACCGGCAATGGCGCCTCCACCCATCTGGCCGGGGCGCAATTCGCCCAGGCGGCGGGGATCGACATCGTCCATGTCCCCTTCCGCGGCCAGCCGGGGGCGCAGACGGCGCTGCTGGCGGGGGATGTGGACCTGTTCTTCAACCAGTCCGGCCCGGCCATCGGCTATATCCGCCAGGGGCAGGTGAAGGGGCTGGCGGTGACCACGCTGCAGCGCCTGCCCGCCCTGCCGGAGGTGCCGACGGTGGCCGAGGCCTGCGGCCTGCCCGGCTTCGACAGCAGCACCTGGTATGGCCTCTTCGCCCCGCCCGGCCTGCCGGCGCCCATCCAGGCGCGGATGAATGCCGAGGTGCAGAAGATCATCACCGCGCCCGAGTTCCGCCAGTGGCTGATCGAGAGCCAGGGCATCACCCCCTCCACCCTGACCACGCCGGCCGAGTTCCGCGCGGTGCAGGAGCGTGACATCGCGCGCTGGGCCGAGGTGGTGCGGCGCTCCGGCGCCCAGGTGGATTGAGCGGCGTTGAGGGGGCTTTGCCCCCTCAAACACCCCCCATTCTTCCCCTTGTGCAGGGGACAGGGTCCCCTGCACCCGCCTTCAGTAGGCGTCCCCTGATGGGTTTCCAAAGGCCTCAGGCCTTTGGTGGGGAGAGTTTGAGAGGGGCGAAGCCCCTCTCAAGGATAGGCGCGCTCTTCTCGAAGGCGCTCACGGCTGGCGCAGCAGTTCCGCCATGCGCACCAGCTCGGCGAGGGATTTCGCCGCCATTTTCTGCATGACCGCGCGGCGGTGGATCTTCACCGTGATCTCGCTCAGCCCCATTTCCCAGGCCACCTGCTTGTTCATCCGCCCCGCCGTCACCAGCGCCATCACCTCGCGCTCGCGCGGGGAGAGGGTGGCGTAGCGGCCCTTGAGGTCGGAGGCGCCGCTCTGCGCGGCGCGGCGCGCCTGGTCGCGCTCCAGCGCATCGGCCACGGCGGCCAGCATGTCGGCATCGCGGAAGGGCTTGGCCAGGAAATCCACCGCCCCGCCCTTCATGGCGCGCACCGACATCGGGATATCGCCATAGCCGGTCATCAGGATCACCGGCAGGGCGATGCCGAACTCGCCGAGCCGGCCATGCAGGTCCAGCCCGTCCATATCCGGCAGCCGCACATCGAGGATGAGGCAGCCCGGCCGGTCCTGCGGCTGCGCGCCGAGGAAATGCTCCACCGAGGGATGCGCCGCCGCCGCCAGCCCGACGGAGCGGAACAGCCGCAGCAGCGCCTCGCGCAGCGCGGCATCGTCATCGAGGATATGGACCAGCGGTTCCATGCTCAGGGCGCCGCCGGCAGCAGGAGGTGGAAGGTGGCGCCGGCGCCCTCGGTGGAGGTGGCCCAGAGCCGCCCGCCATTGGATTCGGCGCAGGCCCGGCAGATGGCCAGCCCGATGCCCAGCCCGCCGGCCTTGGTGGAGAAGAAGGGCTCGAAGACGCGGGCGAGGCGCTCCGGCGCGATGCCGGGGCCATTATCGGCCACCCGCATCAGCACCCCGCCGCGATGCGGCGCGAGGTGCAGCGCCACATGGCGGGGGAGGGCATTGCCCTCCACCGCCTGCGCCGCGTTGCGCAGCAGGTTGGTCAGGATCTGTTGCAGGTGCACGGGGTCCGCCCGCACGGCGGGCAGGTCCGGCGCGGCGTGCAGCGCGGCGGTGGCGCCGGCCACGCGCAGGTCGTGCTCGACAAGGCGCAGCGCATCCTCGGCGGCGGCGCGTGCCTCCAGCGCGGCGGGGCGCGCGGCGTTGCGCGCCAGCAGCAGGCGGGTGCGGTCCACCACATCGCGCGCGCGGAGCGAGTCCTGGATCAGGGCGGTGATGGCGGCCTCCGCCTCCGCCAGATCGGGCGTGGCGCGGCGCAGCCAGCGCAGCGCGGCCTCGGCATTGGTCACCACGGCGGCCAGCGGGTTGTTCACCTCATGCGCGATCGCCGCTGTCAGCATGCCGACGGCCGAGGCGCGGAAGGCGCGGTGGCTCTCGCGCTCCGCCTCGGCCAGCCGCGCCTGATCGGCCTTGTAGTCGGTGATGTCGGCGACGCAGACGAGCAGCCGCGCATAATCCTCCGGCCGGCTGGGCAGCCGCACCATGACGAGGCAGTCGCGCAGCGTGCCATCGGCATGCGGCAGGTGGCTCTCGACGCGCAGGAAGCGCTCGCCGCGCGCCATGGCCGCGACCCAGACCGGAAAGGTGCTGATGGAGGCGGGCACGATCTCGGCGAGAGGGCCGGTCAGCCGCCGCGCCTCCGCCGCGCCGGTGAGGTGCAGCGCCGCCTGGTTGACGCGGGTGATGCGCACCGTGGCGTGCAGCGCCTCCATCAGGCCGGGCGCGGTGCTGAGATGCTCCACCGGCTCCAGCCCGGCGGCGCGCAGCGCGGCGATGGCCTGGCCGACCTCGGACCAGTCCTCTTCCCAGACCGAGATCCCGGCCTGGTCCAGCATGTCCGGTGGCATCTGGGGCGGCATGGGGGGCTGCACCGGCCTCACCCCGCGCTGCCGACGGCGTCGGCGAGGCAGCGCAGCATCGCCGCCGTCTCGAAGGGCTTGGCGAAGAAATGCAGCGCCCCATCGGCCAGGGCCTGCTCGCGGATGGCCTCCTCCGGGAAGGCGGTGATGATGATGACCGGCAGGCCGGGGTAGCGGGCGCGCACGGCGCGCTGGAGTTCCAGCCCGCCCATGCCGGGCATCTGGATGTCGGTGACGAGGCAGTCCGGCCGCTCCCGCGCCGCCTCGGCGAGGAAGGAGGGGGCATCGGCGAAGACGCGCACGCGGTAGCCCACCGAGCGCAGCAGGCTGTGCAGCGCGGTGCGGATGCCCTGGTCGTCATCGACCACGGCGATGACCGGGGTGGCCTCCCGCGCCGGCGCGGGGGGGGAGGGCGGGGTCGCGTCCATCGGCGGCTTTTCCATCGGTTCAGGCCGCGACGGGGAGGGTGAAGTGGAAGACCGAACCGCGCCCCGGCTCGCTCTCCGCCCAGAGCTTGCCGCCATGCGCTTCCACGCAGTTGCGGCAGATGGCGAGGCCGATCCCCATCCCCCCGGGCCGCATCGTCTCGAAAGGCACGAAGATCCGCTCCATCATCGCCGGAGGAATGCCACAGCCGCGGTCGCGCACCTCGGCATGCACCACCGCGCCGCCATCGCGCAGGCACAGGGTGAGGTCGCGCGGGCCCTGGACCCCGGCCATGGCCTGCGCGCCGTTCAGCATCAGGTTGACCAGCACCTGCTGGATCTGCACCGGGTCGGCCAGCACGGGCGGCAGGCCGGCATCGGCGTCGAAATGGACGGAGACGCCATGGCCGCGCAGCTCGCGCTCGATCACCATCACCGCGTCGCGCGCCGCGCGGGCGAGGTCGGTGGGCTGGCGCTGGCGCGGCGCGTTGCTGATGAAGGCGCGGGTGCGCGCCACGACATCGCGCGCGCGCGTCGCATCCTGCACCACATGGGCGATGGCGGCCTCCGCCTCGGCGAGATCGGGCTGCGGCCGGCGCAGCCAGCGCAGGCAGGCCTCGGCATTCAGCACGATGGCGGAGAGCGGCGAATTCACCTCATGCGCCAGCGAGGCCGTCAGCGTGCCGACGGTGATGACGCGCAGCGTCCGCGCCAGTTCCGTCTCCACCGCCAGCAGCCGCGCCTGGGAGGCCTTGTAGCCGGTGACGTCGAGGCAGGTGACGATGATGGTGTGGAAGCCATCGAGGTCCGAGGGCAGCTCGGCGCTGAAGATCGTGTCGATCAGGCGGCCATCGGGGCGGGTGATATGCGCCTCGGAGCGGAAGACCGGCTCGCCCGCGGCCAGGGCGACCAGCCATTGCACGAAGGTCTGGTCGGTATTGGGCAGGATGCGGTCGAGGGGGCCGATGAAGTCGGCCGGGCCGCGCCCGCCCATCATCTGCACGGTGGAGGCGTTGACGTCGCGGATGAGCACCTGCCGGCGCAGCCTGCGCGCCTGCTCGGGATGCGCGGTGAAATGCGCCTGCATGTCGTGGATGCCGGCGCGCTTCAGGGCGATGATGGCGTGGGCGACGGCGCTCCAGTCCTCCTCCCACAGCGAGATGCCGGCGCGCTCGAAGATGGCGCGGGCGCGCCGCTCCGCCTGGCGCAGCCGCCGCGCGAGGAGCAGCGCGCCACCCAGGCTGGCGGCCAGCGCCAGCGCGCCGGCGGAGGCGGCCAGGGGAGAAGCCAGGGGCGACGCCATGGAGAAAGCCGGGGCGCTGGCGGCATGGCTGAGCAGCGCCCCGCCCAGCGCGGCGGCGAGCACCAGCCC
>NZ_JANFNY010000036.1:0-11887 GCF_024437745.1 Roseomonas sp. GC11
CCGCCCGGCGGGGCGCAAGCACCGCGGGAAAAGGCGGCGGCGGCGCGCCGGGCGGGCAGAGCCCCCCCAACCGCCCCAGGGCCTCCGGCAGGCGCCACACCGCCCGCGGCGCCGGGGGGGCTTCCGGCGGCGGGTCCGCGCTGCGCTCCAGCACCGCCAGCAGCGCCTCCAGGAAGGCCAGCCGCCACAGCGCCTGTTGCGAGGCGCCGCCGGGGCGCACGCTGCGCGCCGCCCAGGAGGGCGCCCGCCCCGCCAGCCACGCCGCCGCCGCGCGCATCCGCAGCGTCTCCAGCACCGGTACTGCTGCGCCAGGGGGCTCCTCTCCCCCCTCCCCCGTCGCCAGCAGGCGGGAGCGCAGCAGGACCAGCTCGCTCGCCATCACCAGCCATTCGCCGCGCTGGTCGAGCGGGGCCGCCGCCGCCCCGGCCTCCAGCGCCGTGACACACTGGCCGATCAGCGCGGACAGCGGCAGCGCCGCCAGATCGAGCCGCCGCCGCCGCGCCAGATCCAGCAGCAGGTCCAGCGGCCCGGCAAAGCCCCCGGCCTCCAGCCGTGGCGCCTCAGCCAGCATCATGGTCTGGCACCAGGGTGAAGCGCAGGCCGGGCCAGTTCTCGCGCAGCGCCAGCAGCGCCCGCCAGGGCGACCAGTCGGCGGACCAGAATTCCACCGCCATCGCGCCCCCCGCCGCCGGCAGCGCCCGCACATGGCGCAGCGCCCGGCTGGTGCCCCAGTGCGACCAGAGCCACATCCGGCTGCGCGGCTCCTCCGGCCCCAGAGCCAGGATGTCCTCCGGCACCGGCAACAGGCGGTGTAGATCGAGGGGACAGCGTGGCCCGGTGGCCAGGGCGCGCGCCTGCGCCGCCACCACGGCCTCCCCCAGCCGCCGCGCCAGATGCCGCGCGCCCTGCGGGCTGATCGCCGCCTCCGCCGGCGGGGCGGCCAGCAGGCCGCGCCATTCTTCTTCGAGCTGCGGCAGGTCGAAGCGCCAGGGCAAGACGCCCGGCCCCGCCGCGGCGGCGCGGAACGCCGCCAGCGCCGCGCCCTCGCCCACCACGGTGAGGCGGTTGCGCAGCCAGTCGGTCACAAGAGGCCAGGGCGCTGGGGTCATCGCAGCTTTGTGGGAGGAGAGAGGAAAAAGAGGGAAGAGGTTCTTTTTGGAAAAAGAACCAAAAACTTTTTTTCAGTTTGGCGCTCCATCCAGGGGAGCGGCGGGAGGCTGGATGTCATCGCGGTATTCCGCGCGGGGGCGGATCAGTCGTCCCTCCGCGCGCTGTTCCAGCGCATGGGCAATCCACCCCACGGTTCGCCCGGTGGCGAAAAGGGCCAGGCCCCCGCCAGGAGGAAGGGGAAGGCTGTGCTCCATCATGGCCAGGGCCATGTCGAGGGCGGGCGGCTGGCCGGTGAGATCCTCGGCGGCGGCGATCATGCGGCGCCAGGGCGCGGGCGGCGGGCAGGCCGCGAGCAAGGCCGCCGCGCGCGGGTCGCCCTGCGGATAGAGGCGATGGCCAAGGCCGGGCAGCGCCTCGCCCCTCGCCAGCCGCGCGGCAAGGGTGGCGCGGGGGTTGCGGCCCAGCCCGCCTTCCCGCGCCATGGCCAGGACGCGGTTGGTCATGCCGCCATGCTGCGGGCCGGAGAGCGCCGCCAGCCCCGCCAGCACCGCCGCCCCCAGCGAGGCCCCCGTGGAAGCCACCACCCGCGCGGTATAGGCGGAGGCATTCAGCTCATGGTCGGCGCAGAGCACCAGGGCGCGGCGCACCAGATCGGCCCCCCGCGCATCCAGCCCCCAGGCCGTGGCGAAGCGCCGGTGCAGGGGCCCCTGCCCTCCCTCGCCCGCCGCCGCCCCGGCCACCAGGCCCAGCAGCCGCGCCGCTGCCGCCGCGAGGCGCGGCGGTGGCAGCGGGCCTTCGACCTCCCCGGCGATGGCGGCCACGGCGAGAAGGCCGCGTTGCAGCGGCGGCATGCCCTGCTGCACCGCGATGCGCGGCACCGGGATGCGCGGCACGGGCAGCGCCCAGAGCAGCGCCGCCACCTCCTCCAGCGTGGCGCCCTCCGCCAGGGCCAGGGCATCCCGCCCGCGATAGAAAAAGCGGCCGCCGCCGATCCGCGTCAGGCTGGTGGCCAGGATCGGCTCGCCCCAGTCGGTGGTGGAGGCCGCCACCTGCCGACGCGCCCGGCCGCGTTTCTGGCGCTCGGCCAGGGCATCCAGCCCCTCCGGGTCGTAGAGGCTGCGGCGCGGGTCGGCCGGGTCCGCCGCCACGCGCAGCAGCCCACGGCTGGCATAGGCGTAGAGCGTGGCGCGGGAGACCCCGAGCCGCGCCGCGGCCGCGGCGGCGGGAATCCAGTCGGTTTTCATATGGATTATATTGATCAAGATTGACCGGCCCAGCAGAGGCGCCTTCCCTCCCCGCGTCAAGCCAGGGAGCATGGACATGGCGATGCAGCCGATCGTGGCGGCCTTCCGCAAACAGGAGGAATGGTGCCTGCGCCTGGGCTCGCCCTTCACCGCGCGGCTGATGGCCGCGCTGGCCGGGGACATTGTTGCCGGCGGCCCCGCCGCCGCGCTGGTCACCCCCTGGCCGGGGGACCCGCTGGCCGATGCGCTGGCGCTGCGGGTGGCGGGCGGGCTGCATGCGCTGGTGCTCTCCGGCGCGGCGCCGGAGCTGGCGGCCCTCTACCCCCCTGCCGAAGCCCCCCCCGGTGCGCTGGAAGCCGCCCTCCCCCCGCTCCTGGCCCACCACGCGGCGATGTTGCGGGATTTCCTCTCCACCGCGCCGCAGACCAATGAGGTCGGCCGCTCGGGCGTTCTGCTGGGCGGTTTCCTGGAGGTGGCGCAGGCCACGCGCCTGCCGCTGCGCCTGCTGGAGATCGGCGCCAGCGCCGGGCTGAACATGGGGTGGGACCGCTATACCTACCGCCTGGGAGAGGCCCGCTGGGGCGACCCGGCGAGCCCCGTGCAACTGGCCCCCGCCTGGACTGGCCCCCTGCCCCCGCTGGCGGCGCCGCTGGCGGTGGCCTCGCGCGAGGGCTGCGACATCGCCCCCGTTGATCTGGAGGACCCCGCGCAACGCCTGCGCCTGCGCGCCTATGTCTGGGCCGACCAGCGGGCGCGGCTGACCCGGCTGGAGGCAGCCACCACCCTGGTTCGGGCGGCCGGCTGGCGCGTCGACTCCGCCCCGGCGGCATCCTGGCTGCGCCCCCGCCTCGCCCAACTGCCCACCGGAGCCACGACGCTCCTCTACCACTCCATCATGTGGCAATACATGCCGGAGTCTGAGCGCCACGCGATCGAGGCCCTGCTCTCCGCCGCGGCGGCCCGGGCCACGCCCTCCTCCCCATTGGCCTGGCTGCGTTTCGAGCCCCCCGGCACGGAAGCCCCCCCTGAACTGACTCTCACCCTCTGGCCTGATGGCACCACGCGCCGCCTTGCCCTGGCCCATCCGCATGGCCAAACTGTGCAGTGGCTCGCCGAGCCTGCTGCCTGACAAAAGTTTTTTGGTTCTTTTTTTCAAAAAAGAACATTTCTCCTGAGGCTTCGTGTCCTTGTCCTACATCATCAAGCGTTCCACGCGCGCCTTTCGTCCCTGGACGGATTTGTGGGCGCGCTCTGGCTGGCTGGTCCAGGCCCACTGCGCCAGCGGCGATGCGCGCGCCCTGGACCCTTTCGGCCGTGTGGCGCTGGAGGCCCCGGTGGAAGCGTGTATCGCCCTGGCGGCGTCCCGGGCGCGGCCGGCGGGCCGCCGGCGGGGCGCGGTGCTGCTGCATGGCCTGGGCCACCACCACGGCGCGATGGCGTCTGTTGGCGCCGCCCTGGCCGAGGCCGGCTGGGCCGTGGCCAATCTTGGCTATGCCAGCCTGCGCAAGCCGCTGGACTACCACGCCGCCGCCGCCAGCCGCGCCGCCGCCGCCCTGGCCGAGGATGGCGCGGCGATGGTGGATTTCGTTGGCCACAGCCTGGGCGGCCTGATCGCCCGCGCCGCCATGGCCCGCGCCCCGGCGGAGGGCTGGGAGCCGGGCCGCCTGCTGCTGGTTGGCTCGCCGGCGCGGGGGGCGGGCATCGCCAAGGTGCTCGGCCGCTTTGCCGCCTACCGGCTGATTTCCAGCCAGTCCCTGCATGCGGTGACGCCGCTGGGCGCCGCCGCCGTGCCGGTGCCGGCCTGCCGCGGCATCGCCGTGGTGGCGGGTGGCACGGGCGGGCGGGGCTTCAACCCGCTGCTGGGCGGCGACAATGACGGCATCGTCACCGTCGAGGAAACCCGCCTGCCCGGGCAGGAGGATGGCTTCACCCTGGTGCGGGCGCTGCACACGCCGCTTTCCGCGCATCCGGCCACGGTGCGGGCGGCGCTGGGCTTCCTGGAGCTGGGCCGGCTGCCCTGCTAGGCGGCTTCCGGCCCGGCCGGTTCCGCGCGATGCTGCCTCCGGCACAGGAGGAAACCAGCATGCCGATTTATGAACTGGACGGGGTCGCGCCGCGCCTGCCGGCGGAATACTGGGTGGCGCCGGATGCGCATGTCATCGGCGATGTCACGCTGGGCGAGGCCGTCAGCATCTGGTTCGGCGCGGTGCTGCGCGGGGACAAGGCGCCACTCAGCATCGGCGCGCGCAGCAATATCCAGGAAGGGGCGATGCTGCATGCCGATCCGGGTTTTCCGCTCAGCATCGGGGCGGGGGTGACGGTCGGGCATCATGCCATCGTCCATGGCTGCACCGTCGGGGATGGCTCGCTCATCGGCATGGGGGCCACGGTGCTGAATGGCGCGCGCATCGGGCGGAACTGCCTCGTCGGCGCCAATGCGCTGGTGACGGAGGGGAAGGAATTTCCGGATAACAGCCTGATCGTCGGGGCGCCGGCCAAGGCGGTGCGGGTGCTGGACGAGGCGGCGATCGCCGGGCTGGCCGCCTCCGCCGAAGGCTATGTGGCCAATGGGCGGCGGTTTGCGGCGGGGTTGAAAGAAGTGAAAAAATAAAAGGGCGGGGGAAGGAATTCCCCCGCACCCCCATCTTCTTTCTGTCAGTGGGCGCGCAGGGCGGCGATGCGGGCGCGGATCGTGGCCAGCTTTTCCTCCAGGCGCTGCTCCTGCGCCAGCAGGCGCTGCAACTCGGGCAGGGAAGGATGGGGGGGGGCGGGCGCATCGCTCAGCGGGACACGGCGGAACTGCTCCGCCTCCTTGCGGGTGACGGAAGGGCGCAGGATGCCGGCCTCGATCGCCTTCTGGATGCGCTGCGGCTCGTAATGGGTGAAGACATAGGCCACGCTGTAGCTGTCGGGCAGCAGCTCCAGGGGGAGGCGGCCTTCCTCCACGGCGAGGGCCACCTGGCGCCACATCACGGCGCGGTTCTTCGGCACCTTGAACAGGTCGTCGCTGCGGTCGATCAGCAGCTTCCACTCTTCGGGCGCGAATTTGCGCTCGGCGGCGAGCAGCGCCTTGCCCATCTGCACATACAATTCGATTTGGCGCGCGGCGCCGGTGCGCAGGGTGTTGTAGAGCACCGTGGCGGCGCGCACCTTCTCCTGGTCCTGCACCACGGCGGTGCCGGCGAAAATGCGGTTGAAGGTATCGGCGAATTCCTGCGGCGCCACGCTGAGGTTGCGCAAGCCATCGGCCTGCCGGTCCGGCTCCGCCAGCGCGGCGCCGAGCTTCTGGCCGATGGAGAGGATGCGGCCCGAACTGCGGCTGGTCATGCCACCTTCCCCCGGCGCCGCGCCGGGGCCAGCCCGGCCTCGCGCCGCACATAGTCCCACACCGCCAGGAAGTCGGGGCGGGATTTGGAGCGCGGATTATCGGCCGCGCTCAACCCGTCCACATGGCCCAGATGCGCGTCCGAGAGGCTGCGCACCGTCACCGGACAGAGCGGGGCGAGGCGGTTGAACTGCTCCTTCAGGGCGCGGACGAACACCTCCCGCTCATTGGCGCGGTTGAGCACGGCGGCGACGCGCACGCCCATCTCCGCCAGCCGGGTCAGCCAGGGGCCGGTGCTGTCGGCGTCGTTCATCGTCGCCTGGCTGGGCACCACCACGAGATCGGCGGCGGAGCACACCTCCAGCACCTGCGGCAGGCAGTGATCCACCGAGGGCAGCATGTCCACGATCATCAGGTCATGGCCCTGGGCGGCCTGCTGCACGGCGTGCCAGTCATTCAGGATATCGGCCGGCAGCACGTCGAAGGCGGCGAGATCGGCGCGGCCTTCCAGCGTGGCGAGGCGGCGGCGGCCCCATTTGGTCAGGGTCTGCTGGGGGTCGAAATCCACGCCCAGGGTGTTGAAGCCTTCCTGCGCCGCGAGGGGGAGGAGGTTCTGGCAGAAGGTGGTTTTTCCGGAGCCGCCCTTGGGCGAGCAGAAGACGATGATGCGGGGCACGACAGACTCCCTCGGCGTTCGGTCGCGCATAGTAAAAAGCCCCGGTTTACCGGTAAACCCTTCCTTAACATTGTTGGTGCGGTTTACCGGTAAACCGCGCGAATTTTGTCACAGCCGGTGGCCTGGGAGAGGGGAGGGGGGATCGGCCTATTTTCCGATTCTCTTATAATGACCGTTGCATCATGCGGAAATCGTATGCAACGCTTCGCGCATGGACGTTCGGCAGCTCGAAACCTTCTCCGCCATCCTCGCCACCGGCAGCCTCACCGCCGCCGCCCGCCTCACCGGCCGCTCCCAGCCCGCCGTCACCCGCCTCGTCCAGGATATGGAGGCCGCCTGCGGCTTCCCCCTCTTCGACCGCAACGGCCCCCGCATCACCCCCACCGAACGCGCCCTCCTCCTGCATGACGAGGTGGAGCGCGCCCTCCAGGCCCTGCGCCGCCTGCGCGACTGCGCCGGGCACCTCGCCAGCGAGGCCGAGGCCGGCCTGCACATCGCCGCCATCCCGGCCCTCGCCGCCGGGCTGGTGCCCGCCGCCCTCGGCCGCATCGGCGCCGCGGCCCTGCCGGCGCGGCTCGACCTCGCGACGCTCCCCGCCGGCGAGGTGGTCAGCGCCCTGCTCGGCGGCCGCGCCGATCTCGGCTTCCTCAGCCTCCCGGCCGAGCATCGCGGCCTGAGCCTGCACTGGCTGGGGGAGAGCCAGGCCGTCGCCGTGCTGCCGGAGGGCCACCCGCTGGCCGCCGCCGCCACCCTGCCGCTCGCCCGCCTCGCCGGGGAGCGGCTGGTGACCATGTCCGACCCCCACCGCTTCGGCGGCCGCATCGAGGCCGCCCTGGCCGCCGCCGGCCTCCAGCCGGGCGGGCATATCGTGGTCAACACCTCGCTCAACGCCATGCTGGCGGCGCGCGCCGGGCTGGGCATCGCCCTGGTGGACCCGGTCACCGCCCTCGGCGTGCCGGTCACCGGGCTGGCGGTGCGGCCGCTCGACAGCGCCATTCCCTTTCTCTGGGGCGTCGCCACCCCGGTGGCCCGGCCGCCCGGCGCCGCCGCGCGCCGCCTCATCGCCGCCGCCGCCGAGGCCGCCGCCGCCCTGCCGGGCTTCCGCCAGCACCCGCCCCAGGCCATGGACGCCCTGCTGGCCAGCCTGCCCCCCTCTGCCCCGCCGCCCTCCACACCGCCCGCCTCACAGAACGACCCGCTCACGGAGCCCGCCTGATGTTCGTCTCCGGCCTTCCGGCCCTCGAAGCCCGCCTGCGCCATGATCTGGAATGCCTGGAACTGCCCGGCCGCCCCTGGGTGCCCGCGCGCGCGGTGGAAGGGCAGCGCGTCACCGATGTCGTCATCATCGGCGCCGGCATGTGCGGGCTGGCGGCCTCCGCCGCGCTGCGCCTGCTCGGCGTCGACAACCAGCGGGTGCTGGACCGCGCCCCCGCCGGCCAGGAAGGCCCCTGGGTCACCTGGGCGCGCATGGAGACGCTGCGCTCCCCCAAGACCCTCTCCGGCCCCTGCCTCGGCCTGCCGGCGCTGACCTTCCGCGCCTGGTACGAGGCCCAGCATGGCCGCGCCGCCTGGGACGCGCTGGGCAAGATCCCGCGCGGGCAGTGGATGGATTACCTCGTCTGGTACCGTAGGGTGATGGGCGTGCCGGTGGAGAATGGCGTGGCCGTGCAGGCCATCCAGCCGCGCGCCGATGGGCTGCTCTCCGTGGAGATCGCTGGCGGGGCGCCCATCCTGGCGCGCCGCGTCGTCCTGGCCACCGGGCGGGATGGGCTGGGCGGCAGCGCCGTGCCGGATCTGGCGCGCGGCCTGCCCCGCCATCTCTGGGCCCATTCGCGCGATGAGATCGACTTCGCCGCCCTGCGCGGCAAGCGCGTGGCGCTGATCGGCGCCGGCGCCTCGGCCATGGACAACGCCGCCACGGCGCTGGAGGAAGGCGCCGCCGCGCTGGACATGTTCGTCCGCCGCAAGGCGCTGCCGCGCATCAACAAATTCACCGGCATCGGCAGCGCGGGCGTGGTGCACGGCTTCGCCGGGCTGTCCGATGAATGGAAGTGGCGCTTTCTGCATCACGTCTTCTCGGAGCAGACGCCGCCGCCGCGCGACAGCACCCTGCGCGTCTCCCGCCACCCCCAGGCGCGGCTGCATCTCGGCAGCCCCGTCCAGGCCGCCGAGGCCGTGGGGGAGGGGGTGCGCCTCACCACGCCGCATGGCATCTGGGAAGGGGATTTCGTGATCTTCGCGACCGGCTTCCGCGTCGATCTCGCGGCGCGGCCGGAACTGTCCGCCTTCGCGTCCGAAATCCGTTTCTGGCGGGATCGCTATACCCCCGCGGCAGGGGAGGAGAATGCGGAACTCTCCGACTCTCCTGATCTGGCGCCGGATTTCTCCTTTCAGGAGAAGACGCCAGGGGCCTGCCCGGGCCTCGCCCAGGTGCATTGCTTCAACTACCCGGCCACCCTCAGCCACGGCAAGCTGACCGGCGATATCCCCGCCGTCAGCGCCGGGGCGAAGCGGCTGGCCGAAGCCATCGTCCGGCACTTCTTCGTCGAGGACCGCGAAGCCCATTTCGCCGCCCTCTGCGCCTTTGAGACGCCCGAACTGCTCGGCGATGAATGGCCGGAAGTCACCGGGGCGGCTGCCTGACAAAAAAAGCACGTTCTTTTTTGGTAAAAAAGAACCAAAAAACTTTTTAACAGCGGGCCTTTCGCTTATGGCCTGCGGCGGGACGCCACACTGGCCAGAGACGCTTTCAGAAGGATATGCCCCCGATGCAGCGCCGCGATCTTCTTCCCCTCCTTGCCGGGCTTGGCCTCGCGCCCGTGGCCCTGCCTTCGGCGCTGCGCGCCCAGGGCACTGGGCGCAAGCTCTCCATCGCCTTCGGCGATCCCGTCTCCGCCCTCGATCCCCAGCTCAACAACTTCGCCGGGGATCGCTCGGTCGATGTGCATTTCTTCGATCTGCTGATCGAGAACCGGGAGAATGGCCTGCGCCCCGGCCTCGCCACGGCCTGGCGCACGCTGGAGCCGACGCTGTGGGAATTCACCCTGCGCCAGGGCGTCACCTGGCATGACGGGCGGCCCTTCACGGCGGAGGATGTCGTCTTCTCCCTCAACCGCGCGCCGAATGTGCCGGGCAGCACGGCGAGCTTCGCCGGCTATCTCCGCACCGTCGCGGAGGTGAAGGCCACCGGGCCGCACACGCTCCAGGTACGCACCAAGGAGGTGAACCCCCTCCTGCCGCTGAACCTCGCCTCCGTCCACATCGTCAGCCGCCACGCGACGGAAGGCGCCACCACCGCCGATTTCAACAGCGGCAAGGCGGTGGTCGGCACCGGGCCTTACCGCTTCGCCGCCTATACGCCGGGCGAGCGCATCCGCATGCGCCGCAACGAGGCCTATTGGGGCGGGCGCCAGCCCTGGGAAGAGGTGGATTACCGCTACATCGCCAATGCCGCCGCGCGCACCGCCGCCCTGCTCGCCGGCGATGTCGATGTCATCGACAAGGTTTCCGTCTCCGACCTCGCGCAGATCCGCGCGCGGGAGGATGTGCGGCTCTACGCCTATCCCGGCCTGCGTATGCTGCTGTTGCAGCCGAATTTCTCGCCCAACCCCAGCCGCTATCTGCTGGGCGCCGATGGCCAGCCGCTGCCGAAGAACCCGCTGCTGGATGTCCGCGTCCGCCGCGCCCTCTCCATCGCCGTCAACCGCACGGCGCTGTGCGATCGGCTGCTGCTCGGCACCGGCACGCCCACCGGGCAATGGATGCCGGAAGGCAGCTTTGGCTACGACCCCAGGACGCCCGTCCCCGCCTTCGAGCCGGAGCGCGCCAAGGCCCTCCTCGCCGAGGCCGGCTATCCGGAGGGCTTCCAGCTCACCATCCATCTGCCGAATGACCGCTACGTGCTCGGTCCCCAGGCGGCGCAGGCCGTGGCGCAGATGTGGACGCGCATCGGCGTGCGCACCCAGGTGGAGGCCGTGCCCTGGTCCGTCTATTCCGCCCAGGTGAAGACGGGCGAGTATGCGATGACGACCCTCGCCTGGGGCAATGGCACGGGCGAGGGCAGCTATGCCCTGACCCATGTCCTCGGCAGCTATGACGCGGCGCAGGGCCGCGGCGTCTCCAACTGGGGCCGCTACGCCAGTGCCGCCGTGGACAAGGCCCTCGACGCTGCCAATGCCGAGTTCGACGATGCGAAGCGCGAGGCCATCCTTCAGGACTCCGTCCGCGTCGTCGCCGCTGATGTCGGCATCATTCCCCTGTTCCACTACCAGAATCTCTGGGCCGCGAAGCGCGGGCTGAAGGTCACGCCGCTGACCAGCGACCGCACCGCCGCCCAGATGGTCACCCCGGAAGCGTGAGAACCATGTCCCTGGCTGAAGAAATGTCGCTCACCGACATTCCCGATCTCGCCGAGCATCTGCTCGGTGAGTCCGCCGCCTCGCCGCTCGGCGTTCTGCGCCGCCAGCGCGCGGATATCCTGAAGCACGAGGAAGGCGCCTATCGCGAACTGGTGCTGGCGCCGGAGCCGGGGAATGTCTCCCTCGCCGAGCGCGCGGCGCTCGCCCTGCGCGGTGCGCTGATCGAGGGCGATGCCGCCCTGGCCGCGCATTACCGCGCCCTGCTCGCCAGCCATGGCGATGCCTCTCTCAGCGCCCTGGCCGAGTGCTTTCCCGCCCCGGAAGGGGAGGGGCGCCTGCCCGTCCTGTTCCGCTATGCCGATATGGTGGCGCGCACGCCCGAGGCCTGTGAGCAGGCGGATATCGACCGGCTGCGCGGCTTCGGCCTTTCGGCGCAGGACATCGTGGCGGTGACGCAGCTTGTCGCCTTCATCCCCTACCAGGTGCGGCTGCTCGCCGGGCTGCGCCAGATGCAGCAGGAGAGCGCCGCATGAGCCGCTTCACCATGCAGGAAGTCGGCTGGGAGCCGCGCCTGCCGCCGGTCGAGATGGACACCGCCACCCCGGCGCAGCTCGCCGCGCTGGAGGCCTGCCCGCCGGCGCAGCGTGGCTCCGTCTATTTCCGCACGCTGGTGCATGACCCTGGCTCGCTCGGCGAGCGCGGCGCGCTGTTCACCAAGGTGATGTATGCGCCGAAGGGCCTGCCGCGCGCCGAGCGCGAGCTGGCCACGGCGGTCGTCTCCATCGTCAATGGCTGCATCTACTGCACCTCCGTCCATGCCCGCCGCTTCGTCGAGCTGAGCAAGCAGGAGGCGGTGATGCGCGCCCTGCTGGAGCAGGGCATCCAGGCGGAGGCGCTGGATGCCCGCCAGCGCGCGATCGTCGATTATTCGGCGAAGATGACGGCCACGCCGCAGGACACCACGGCGGCGGATCTGGCCCCGCTGCGCGCGGCGGGGCTGACGGATCTGGAAATCCTCGACCTGATCCACGCCATTGCCATGTTCGCCAATGCCAACCGGCTGATGCAGTCGCTCGGCCGTTCGGTGCCGCCGAAGGACTGATTTCTTTCAGTGGGCGTCCCCCGTCCGGCCGGCAGCGGGACAGCCCCCGAAAAAACTTTTTTTGTTATTTTT
>NZ_JANFNY010000036.1:11897-47315 GCF_024437745.1 Roseomonas sp. GC11
CCCCCCCCCCCCCCCCCCCCCCCCCCCCCCCCCCCCCCACTGAAAAAAGTTTTTTGGTTCTTTTTTTCAAAAAAGAACATTCTTCCTAAAACAAAATACTCTCATCCAGTGGCTGCCGTGCCGGCGGCGCGCTGCACACGGAGTGCAGGGCCTGGAGCAGGCGGGCCACGCGGGCATCGGCGACGCGGTAATGGATGGTGGTCCCGGCACGGCGTGTGGCCACCAGCCCATCCTCGCGCAGGCGGGCGAGGTGCTGGGAGAGGGCGGGCTGCGAGAGGCCGACGCGCGTGGCGAGGCCCCCCACGGTCATCTCGCCCTCGCGCATCAGGTGGCAGAGCACCATCAGCCGGCGCTCATTGGCCATCAGCCGCAGCAGGCCCGCCGCCTCCGCCGCGCGGGTTTCCATTTCGGCCAGCGGCATCAGCCGTTCCATCATGCCCATCGCCATTGCTCTCCTGCCCGGTGCGGCGTGGCGCGCTGCCCCGGCCGAAGCGGGGGTGGCGCCCAGGGCCACGAAGCGGATTCCTGTTGCGGCTTCCGTCCTAGGGCCTGTGGCGGGTGGATTCCTTGCGCTGCATCAAGCTTCGCATATGTTTTCAATGATGCTCGCGCAGCAGCGCGCCGCCGAGCAGCCCCGCCGCGCCGGCCAGCACCTGCTCCGGCCCCACCGGCTTGTGCAGCAGGGCGAAGGGCCCCTCGGCCCGCGCCTGGCGCAGCGCCTCCGGGCTGGCCTCGGCCAGATGCCCCGTCAGCAGCAGCGCGGGCAGCCGTGCCTGCCGCTTGCGCAGCCGCCGCAGCAATTCCAGCCCGTCCAGCCCCGGCATGGCGAGATCCGTGACCAGCAAATCAAAAAATCCATCGCGGGCCTGCTCGGCCAGGGCGGCGGCGGCGCTCTCCACCGCCGTCACCGACAGGCCGCGCTCGCGCAGCGCATCGGCCAGCAGGCGGCGGACCATCGGCTCGTCATCCACCAGCAGCACGCGCATCCCGCGTGGCAGGGCCAGGCCGGACTGGGCCGTGTCGCTGAGCGCCGCGGCCTCCGCCGGCGCCTCGGGCAGCCAGAGGCTGACGCGCGTGCCCTGGCCGGGCTGGCTCTCGATGCGCAGCGCGCCGCCGGACTGCACCGCGAAGCCCAGCGCCATGGCGAGGCCGAGGCCCGTGCCCTCCTCCTTCGGCTTGGTGGTGAAGAAAGGCTCCGTGGCGCGGGCCAGGGTGGCGGCATCCATGCCCTGACCGGTATCGGTGATGTCGAGGCGCAGATAGCGCCCGGGGGCCAGTGTCTCGCTCCCCGGCGTCAGGCCGGCGGGGAGGGGGGGGACACTGTCCAGCGCCGCACCCATCACCAGCACGCCGCCGCCCAGGGGGCGGATGGCATCGCGCGCATTGATGCCGAGGTTGATTAGCACCGCTTCCAGCTGGCCGCGATCGGCCAGGGCGGCGGGCAGGTTGGGCGGCAGCTCGATGCGCACCTCCACCATGCCGCCCAGCGTGTGGCCCAGCACCTCGCGCAGCCCTTCCAGCAGCGGGCCGAGCGGCACCGGCTCCGCCCGCAGCTGGCCGCGCCGGGCATAGGCCAGCAGGCGCTGCGTCACCGAGGCGCCGCGCTCGGCCGCCTGCACCACCATGGCGGCGAGGCGGCGGATCGGCGGCTCGGTGCTGCGGCGCTCGATCAGCTTGGCGCCGCCGAGCGCCGCCTGCAGCACGTTGTTGAAGTCATGCGCGATGCCGCCGGCCAGCCGGCCGAGGGATTCCATGCGCTGGGCATGGGCCAGCCGCTCCAGCGCCGTCTCACGCTCCCGCCGCGCCTCGGACAGCGCGGCCTGGGTGCGCAGCCGCTCCAGCCAGAGCAGCGCCAGGGCGATGGCGGCCAGCAGCAGCAGCCCCATGGCCGCCGCCGCCGCGCCGATCGAGGGCGCGACGAAGCCGAGTGGCGCCAGCGCCTGCGCCGCGTCCAGCGACGATTCCACCACCATCGGCGCGGCGTCGAGCGTCTGGTAGGCGATGAGCCGCAGCCCTTCCGCCTCCTGCCGCTCCGTCCGGCCATCGGGGGTGCGGGCCAGGGCCTGGCGCAGCGGGTCGGCGGGCGGCAATTGCCCGCCGGGCTCGGCATCGGGGCGGCTGTCGGCCAGCACGATGCCATCGGGCCGCAGCACGCGGATGCGTTGCCCCACCCCCGGATGAAGCTGCGAGAGCGCCCCGGCCAGGGCCAGCGGGTCGAGCGAGACGACGGCCACGCCCTCGAACGCGCCCTGCCCGTCCTGCAGGCGGCGGGCGACCTGCACGCTCCACCAGCCGGAGGCGCGGCCGACCAGCGGCGCGCTGACGTAAAGGCCGGGGGCTCCATCGCGCGGGAGGCGGAAATGGTCGCGGTCCGCGAGGCTGAGGGGCCGCCAGCCGGGCAGGGAGGACCAGGCCAGCAGGCCCTGCGCGTCGATCACCGCCACCTGCCGCACGCCGAAGCGGGCCTGCCGCACGGCGAAGCGGATCTGCTCCTCCAGCGCGGCGGCGCCCTCGGCCCGGCCCTGTGCCAGGCTGCGCTGCCGTGCCTCGGCGAGGTCCTGCAGGCCCTCGATCGCTTCCAGGCCGCGCAGCAGCATCTGCTCGACGGCGCGGGCGGCGGTCTCGGCGCGGTCCAGGGCGCTGGCGCGGGCCTCCGCCTCGACATGGTGGACATGGCGCAGCGCGACATGGCCAACCGCCAGGGCAGCCAGCGACCAGAACACCAGGGCCGCAGCCCATAGCACGCGGCGCGACAGGCCAGGCATCAGCGGTACGGAACTCCTGGGCGGCAGGATGGATCAAGGGGCCGGTATAGCTCCGGCCCGTTCCGTACAATAGGGAATTGTCACATTGTGTGGGGGCGCCTCCTTGGGAAAAGAAGGAAGGAAAGGAAAAGAAGTTCTTTTTTGTAAAAAAGAACCAAAAAACCTTTTTCAGTCGGTGGAGCGCTGCGGGGGAGGGGGGTAGATCAGCTCCGCCGCGGCGCGCGTCTCCGCCCATTGCCGCAGCATCGTCGCCAGGGCTTCCGGGTCGACCTCAGGGATGGTGAAGCCGGGGGGCAGGTCGATGCGGATCGCGCCGGAGGCCATGCCCTCCTGCCACCCGCTGCCACGGATGACGGCGGAGAGCGTCAGCATCCCGACATGGATGCCCTCCGGCGCAAGTTCCCCATGCAGGGCGTGGAGATAGTTCCGGGCGGCGGCCAGCGCGGGGCCGGGGCCGCTCATGAAGGGCAGCCCCACCGCCGCCGAACCGCCCAGCCCGGCCAGGATGCTGCCCCGCCCCCGCGCCCGCATGCCCGGCAGCACCGCCCCCACGGCGGCGATCAGGCCGTAGAGGAAAAGTTCCATCTTCTCCTTCACTGTGGCGACGCTGAGCGAGAAGGCGGGGATGAAGGTCTCGGGCAGGCTCGGGCCGTAATACAGCGTGCCGATAGCGCCATGGAGGGCCTCGATGGCGGCCAGCACCGAGGCCACCTCCTCCGGGTCGCGCAGATCGGCGGGGAAGGCGGTGGCCGTGATCCCTTCCTCCGTCAGCCGGGCCGCCAGGGCGGCCAGCGGCCCCGCCCGCCGGGCGACCAGGGCCACCGCATGGCCCTCCCGCCCATACTGGCGCGCCAGCGCGGTGCCGAGGCCCGGCCCGGCGCCGAGGATGGCCGTGCAATGCGCCATGCGGGCCACTCCCTTACGCCGCCAGCTGCCGGATCGTATCATGCGCCGCCTGCAGGGCGGCCTGCTGCGCCGCCTCGCCCAGCGCCAGCCCCTCGGCCCGGATGATCCTCACATCCGCCACGCCCAGGAAGCCGAAGAAGGCCCGCAGATGCCCCTCCTGATGGTCCATCTCGGCGCGGGGAGAGCCGTCCGAGAAGACACCGCCGCGGGTCGAGACCAGCAGGACCGTCCTGCCGCCACACAGCCCCTCAGGCCCCTGCGGCCCGTAGCGGAAGGAGCGCCCGGGCACGGCGAGGCGGTCCAGCCAGGATTTGAGCTGGGACGGGATGCCGAAATTGTACATCGGCGCCCCCACGACCACGATGCGCGCCGCGAGGAATTCGTCGAGCACGGCAGCATCCGCGCCTTCGGCCGCCGTGAAATGCGCCAGCGGCGCCGCCACGAGATCCCGCCGCACAATGGCCAGGGCGGGATGCAGGCCCGCGAGATGCGACACGGCGGCGCGGCTGAGCGCGCGGCTCACGCTGGTGTCGCCTTGGATGCTGCTATCCACATGCAGAATGGTCATCATAAAGCCCCTTGGTCACAAAGAGTGACCTGGTTCTGGTTCGATGTGGGGTATATTCCGGTAACCACCATGGCCCGCAAGGAGGCACCTTGAGTTCACAAAGGCACACCAAAGGAACCATGAGTTTCCAGGTCATCGAGGATCATTCCTGCCCCGTGGTGCGGGATGTGCTGACCCGGGTGGGGGACAAGTGGAGTGTCCTGGCGATTGTGCTGCTGGGGGCGGGGCCGATGCGCTTCAGCCAGCTGAAGCGGGCGATCGAGGGTATTTCGCAGCGGATGCTGACCCTGACGCTGCGGGGGCTGGAGCGGGACGGGCTGGTCTCCCGCACGGTGCTGCCCACGGTGCCGCCGCGTGTGGACTATGCCCTGACCCCGCTGGGCCTGACATTGCTGTGCACCCTTCAGGAACTGGCGGGATGGGTGCGCGACAATGCCGGGGAGATCCTGCGCGCGCGCGCCGCCTTCGACGCGCGCGGCCGCGAGGAACCCGCCTGAAGGGACAGCCCGCGCTCGCCGCCCCTCCCCCTGAAAAAGTCTTTTTGCTTCTTTTTCTTCAGAAAAAGAAGATTCCCCTGCCTACTGCTTCTGAATCCCCGCCTGTGTCACGACGGCCTGCCATTTGGCCACTTCATCGCGCACGAAGGCCTGCGCGGCTTCGGGGCCGCTGCCCATGGGCACGGCGCCCAGGGCGGCCATGCGTTCCTGCACCGAGGCTTCCCGCAGCTGCGCCGCCGCATCGGTGGCAATGCGCGTCGCCACTGGCCCCGGCAGCCCGGCGGGGGCGAGGATGGCGCCCCAGCTGGAAGCCTCGAAACCTGGAAAACCGCTTTCCGCCACGGTGGGCAGGTCCGGCAGCATGGGCAGGCGCTGCGCCGCCGTGGTGGCGAGCGCGCGCAGCTTGCCGGATTGCACATGGCCGAGCACGGCGGGCAGGGTATCGAACATCACATCGACGCGGCGGCTGATCAGGTCCGGATGCGCGGCGGTGGAACCGCGATAGGGCACATGCGTCATCGCCGCCCCGGCGCGGTGGGCGAACATTTCCGCCGCCAGATGCACGGCGCCGCCCGTGCCGGCGAAGGTCACGCCGCCCGGCTTCGCCTTCACCAGCGCCGCCAGCTCCTGCACGCTGCGCGCCGGGAATTCGGGCGCCGCCACCAGCAGCAGCGGCACGGAATAGACGATGCTGAGGACAGAGAAATCCTTCAGCGTGTCGAAGGGCGTGGTGTAGAGCGCGGCATTCACCGCGTGGTTCACCGAGACGAAGCCCAGCGTGTGGCCATCCGGCGTGGCCTTGGCCACCACATCGGTGCCGATGATGCCGTTGGCGCCGCTGCGGTTCTCCACCACCACCGGCTGTTTCCACAGCGGCGTCAGCTTCTCCGCGATCAGGCGGGCGGCGATGTCGGAGGCACCGCCCGGCGTATAGGGGACGATGACGCGCACGCCCTGGCTGGGATAGGCGCTCTGCGCGCGGCCCGGCCCGGCGGCGAGCAGGCACAGCGGCGCGGCGAGCGCCGCGCGGCGGGTGATTTCCATGGTTCGTTTCCTCGACTTGTTTTTTTTGAAAGCGAGTCGGCAGGCACGTCCCTGTCAGGGCCAGGGGGAAAGGCTCCCCCTGGCCCGCCGGTCACTCCGCCGCGGCAGCGCGGAGGAGGCCCCAGTCACCGAGGCGCCGGCGCAGCTCCGCCTCGGCGCGCGGCGTCAGCGGCCAGGCGGAAGGCGGGCGCGTCGCGCCGCAATCATCGCCCAGCATCTGCAGGGCGGCCTTCACGACCGAGACATTGGTGCCGTTCTGCTCCTCGGCGCGCAGCGCCTCGAAGGCGGACATGGTCTCGATCAGCGCGGCGGCGCGGGCATAGTCGCCCGCCTCCAGCGCGGCATGGATGGCCACCGAATGCTCCGGCCAGACATTGATCAGCCCGGAGGTATAGCCGCGCGCGCCGACGGCGTAGAAAGGCGGTGCCCAGGTCTCGGCCAGGCCGCCCACCCAGGCGATGTCCAGCCCGCGGTCGCGCGTGGCGCGGATCATCTCGCCCAGGCGCAGCGGGGAGGGGGCCGCCCACTTCACGCCCACCACGCCCGGCACCTGGCAGAGCGCCAGGATGGCCTCCGCCCCGATGCCGTCATTGCGCAGATACAGCACGAGGGGCAGGCCCTGCCCGGCCTCGGCGACGCGCTCGACATAGGCGACGACGCCGCGCGGCGAGACGAAGGGGTCCGGCGGCTGGTGCACCATCAGCGCGCTGGCGCCGGCGGCGCGCGAGGCGCGGGTGAGCGCCACGGCATCGCCGATGCTGCGGCCGATGCCGGCCAGCAGCGGCACGCGGCCCGCCACCTGCTCGGCCGCGGCATGCACCATGGTCTCGGCCTCGGCGGTGGTCAGGCCGTAGAACTCGCTGGTGTTGCCATTGGCCACCAGCACATGCACCCCGGCGCCGATGGCGCGGTCCACCACCGGCTTCAGCTTCGCCGGCGCCAGCCTGTCCGCCCCGTCGAAGGGGGTGACGAGGATGCCGGAAATGCCGTTCAGCGCGGCGCGCAGGGTGGGTTTTGCTTCTGTCATGGCGTTTCCCTTTCGGTCTCGAAGGCGTCGAGCAGGCCGCTGGCCCGCAGCGAGCGCGTCACATGCGCGCGCATCCGTGCCTCGGCCCGCTCCGGGTCGCGGCGGCGGATGGCGGAGAGAATGGCCGCGTGCTCCCGCCAGGCGCGGCGCGGCTCCTGCGGCGTGGCGCGCAGGGCGCGCAGGCGGCCGAAATGGTCATAGGCCCGCAGCGCCTGGAGCGAGCGCAGCAGGAAGGCATTGCCGGCCAGCGTGTCGATCTCGGCATGGAAGGCCTCGTTGGCCTCGGCCAGGGCGGTGATGTTCCCCGCCTCGGTCGCGGCGCGCATGGCCAGGAGGCGGGCGCGCAGCCGGGCGATATCGGCCGCCCCGGCGCGGCGGGCGGCGAGGGCGGCGGCGCTGCCCTCCAGCGCCACGCGGATCAGCCCCATCTCGGCCAGCCGTTCCGGCCCGAACTCGGCCACCAGCGTGCCGCGGCGGGGCAGGGTGACGACCATGCCCTCCGCCTCCAGCCGGCGCAGCGCCTCGCGCACGGGCTGGGCGGAAATGCCCAGGCTCTGCGCCAGCGAGCGTTCCGAGAGGCGCTCCCCGCCCGGCAGGCTGCCATCGACGATGGCATCCCGCAGCCGGCGATAGGCGCGCTCGGCCAGGGAGATCAGTTCCTCGGCCGGCAGGGGGGGCAGGTTCGGGGCATCGGCGGGCAGCATGGCGCCATGCTAGGGCCGCCGCCGGGATGACTGCAATAGCAGATAGCAGTGAGGCCCCGGCTTGTCCTGGCCAGGGGCGCGACAATCTAGCACGCCATGCTGGCCACGCTGAAAATCCTGCTCCTGGGCTTCTCCCTCCTCTACCTCCTGCCGATCGGGCTTTCCGCCGCGCTCTATGCCGCGCGGGGCGGCGGCGCGGGCTGGCAGATCGCCGACCGCTCCAGCACCGGCCTGCTGCCCGCCGCGGCCACGCACCACCCGGCGGTGGTGCGCGTGCTGGCGGCGCAGACGGTGCGCTGGCGCGGCATCTTCGCCGTCCATTGCTGGATCGTCTTCAAGGAGGAAGGCGCGGCGCGCTACACCCGCTACGACTACACCGCCTGGGGCGAGCCCATCCGCATGAATGGCTTCGAGCCCGACGGACGCTGGTTCGGCCATGCGCCGGACGTGGTCTTCGCCGCCGATGGCGCCGAGGCGGCGGCGCTGATCCCGCGCCTGCGCCAGTCGATCGCGGCCTATGCCTACCGCAACCAGGGTGACTACCGCGCCTGGCCGGGACCGAATTCCAACACCTTCGTCGCCGCCGTGCTGGACGGGCTGGGCCTGCCCATCGCCCTGCCGCCCACCGCCATCGGCAAGGATTTCCCCCATGACGGGCGCTGGCTGCGCGCCACCCCCTCCGGCACCGGATGGCAGATCAGCCTGGGCGGCTATGCCGGGCTGACGCTGGGCTGGGTGGAAGGGGTGGAACTCAATATCCTCGGGGCCGTGGCCGGGATGGATCTGCGGCGCCCCGCGGTGAAGCTGCCAGGGCTGGGGCGGATCGGGGTGGGGGGGTAAGGCAGAACGTTCTTTTTTGGAAAAAAGAACCAAAAAACTTTTTTCAGTCGGGCGGTGGGCTGTGGTGGCAAGTGGTGGTCCCTGAAAGGCTGGGGAGGGCGTTTCCGGGTGAAAAGAGGCCCTCTTGGCGCCCCGCCGGAGCCTTGCCTAAACTGCCACGGCAGAAAAAAGACCAGGAGGGAAGAAATGGCCTTGCTTGACACGCTGAAAGGCAGGCTGCGGCTGCCTCTGATCGGCTCGCCGCTCTTCATCATCTCGGTCCCTGACCTCGTGGTGGCGCAATGCACCAGCGGCGTGATCGGCGCCATGCCCTCGCTCAATGCCCGCCCCGCCGCGCAGCTGGATGAATGGCTCTCCGAGATCCGCGAGCGCCTCGCCGCGCATGACGCGGCGAACCCCGCGCGCCCCTCGGCGCCTTTCGCCATCAATCTCATCGTCCACCGCTCGAATGACCGGCTGGAGCAGGATCTGGAGATCTGTGTCCGACACCGCGTGCCGCTCGTCATCACCTCGCTCGGGGCGCGGCCGGAGGTCAACCACGCCATCCACGCCTATGGCGGCCACGTGCTGCATGACGTGATCAACCAGGATTTCGCGCACAAGGCGATCGAGAAAGGGGCCGATGGCCTCGTGCTGGTCGCCGCCGGCGCCGGCGGCCACGCCGGAACGCAAAGCCCCTTTGCCCTGCTGCAGGAAACGCGCTCCTGGTTCGATGGGCCGCTGGCGCTCTCTGGCTCCATCGCCAGCGGGCGCGGCATTCTCGCGGCGGAGGCGATGGGCGCGGATTTCGCCTATATGGGCACGGCCTTCATCGCGACCGAGGAAGCCCGCGCCGTGGAGGACTACAAGGCGATGCTGGTGGAGGCCGGGGCCTCGGATATCGTCTATACCAACCTCATCACGGGGGTGCATGGCAATTACCTGAAGCCCTCCCTGCGGCGCGCGGGGCTGGACCCGGAGAATCTGCCGGTGTCTGATCCGGCCGCCATGGATTTCGGCAGCGACCGCAAGAAGCGCTGGAAGGAAATCTGGGGCGCGGGGCAGAGCGTCTCCGGGATCGATGCCGTCCTGCCCGCGGCGCAAAGAATCGAGCGGCTGCATGCGGAGTATTGGGCGGCGCGGCGGGCACTCGGCGTGCCGTCGGCGTTGCTCAATCCGGCCTGGGGCTAGCGGGAGGGCGCCGCCCTCCCGCACCCTCCCGCCGGGGTGGCAGGGCCACCCCGGACCCCGCCCTCAGGCCAGGATGGCCCTGGCCACCGCTTCGCCACTGTCGAAGGCAGCTTCGGCGCGCGGCGCCAGGCACCCGTCGCCCGCCACGCCGAGGCGCAAGGCCGGGTCCCACAGGCAGGGCTGGCCGAGCGGCACCTCCACGCGCGCATGACGCCAGCGATGCGCGGCGCTCTCGCGCGGGGCCGGGGCGCCCAGCGCGGCAAGCAGGCGCCGGGTGACGCTGTCCGCGCTGTCTTCGAGCCAGGCGCGCGAGGCCTCGGGGCCGGCCTGGATGACCCAGCGCTCACCCGCCTCGCGCCCGGGCTTGGCGCTTTCACGCGCGGCCCAGGCGATGGGCTCCGGCGGGTTGGGTTGCAGCAGGTCGGGCAAGGGCAGGGGCGCATCGAAGGCGGCCATCAGCGTCCAGCAGGGGGCCAGCCGCACGGGGCGCAGGGCCTCCGCCAGGGCGGGCGCTGCCGTGGCGAGCAGGGCCGCCGCCTGCGGCGCGGGAAAGGTGACCACCACGGCGGAGAAAGGGCCGCTGCGCTGCGGCGGAGCATCGGGGAGGGGGTGGCCCGGGCGCACCAGCGCGGCATCGTGGTGCAGCACATGCCAGCCCCCGGCGGAGGGTTCCAGCGTGGTGACGTGGCGGGCGCTGTGCAGCGGCAGCCCCTCGGCCATGCGGCGCGGCAGGGCGGACATGCCCGGCACCGGCAGGAAGGCCCCCGGCTGCGGCCAGGCGGCGCTGCCCTCGGCCAGCCAGGCGGCAAGGCCGGGGCCGCGCGCCGTCAGGTATTGCGCGCCATGGTCATAGCGCAGCGCGCCGCTGCGCCGCGTGGCGAGGCGCCCGCCGGCGGCGCGGCCCTTGTCGAAGAGGGCGAAGGGCTGGCCCGCGCGCCGCAGGGCATGCGCGCAGGCCAGTCCGGCGAGGCCGGCGCCGAGGATGGCAATGGGGTGCTGTGTCATCGTCCCCCATCAATGTGGTCGCGCCGCCGCTTGCCAAGAGGGGCGGCGGCGTCGCTGGCCTACAGCGGCAGGCCCTTCACCTGCGCCAGCGCCACCATCACGCCGCGCAGCTCGGCGAGGCCCTTCATGCGGCCAATGGCGGGATAGCCCGGATGGGTGGGCTTGCCGACATCGTCGAGGAGTTCATGCCCATGGTCGGGACGGAAAGGAATGCGCCAGTCGGCGCGGCCCTGCTCCTGGCGGCGCTTCTGCTCGGAGAGCAGGGCCTCCACCACGGCCACCATGTCCACATCGCCGCCCAGATGGTCGGCCTCCATGAAGGAGCCATCAGCTTCCTTCGCCACGTTGCGCAGATGCGCGAAATGGATGCGGTCGGCGAAGCGGCGGGTGATGGCGGGCAGGTCGTTCTGCGGACCCGCGCCGAGCGAGCCGGTGCAGAGCGTCAACCCATTCGCCGGGCTGTCCACCATGGCGAGGAAATCGGCGATATCCTGCTCGCGCGAGACGATGCGCGGCAGGCCGAAGAGCGGGCGCGGCGGATCATCGGGATGCATGCACAGGCGCACCCCCGCTTCCTCGGCGGCGGGGATGACCTCCTGGAGGAAACGCTTCAGGTTGGCCTGGAGATCGGCATGGGTCATCTGGCCATATTCGGCCAGGATGGCGCGCAGGCCAGGGATGTCATAGCGGTCATAGGCGCCGGGCAGGCCCGCCATGATGGAGGCCAGCAGCTTTTCCTTCTGCTCGGCGCTGGCGCTGTCGACCCAGGCCTTGGCACGGGCGAGCAGCTCCGGCGGCAGGCCATCGGCGGCGCCGGGGCGTTCCAGCATGAAGACGTCGAAGCCGACATACTGGTGCATGTTGAAGCGCAGCGCCGTGCCACCACCCGGCAGCGGATGGGCGAGCTCCGTGCGCGTCCAGTCCAGCACCGGCATGAAGTTGTAGCAGACGACCTTCACGCCACAGGCGGCGAGGTTGCGCAGCGAGATGCGGTAGTTCTCGAACAGCTCCGCGCAGTCAGGATCGCCGCGGCGGATCTTCTCGTGCACGGGCAGGCTCTCGACCACGCTCCAGGACAGGCCCAGGGAGGGATCGGCGGCGAGCAGCGCCTTGCGCTTCTCGATCTCCTCGACGCTCCAGACCACGCCATAGGGAATCTGGTGCAGCGAGGTGACGATGCCACGCGCGCCGGTCTGCCGGATGTGGTTCAGCTGCACGGCATCGCCGGGGCCGAACCAGCGCCAGGTTTCTTCCATCGAAAAGGCTCCTTCGGAGTCGGGTTCGGTTCAGGCCAGCGCGGCGCGGGCGCCGGCGGAAAGCAGGCGGCGATAAGCCCCGGTGACGGCGCCGGCGAAGCGCGCATCGGCCGCGAGATCCTCGCCAAAGATGGCGGTGAAGCCGAGGGCGGCGCGCACGCGGGCCGCCGGATCTTCGCCGGCCGCGTCCAGCGCCGCGCGCAGCGGCTGCGCCAGCGGGTCGCGCACATCGATGGGCTGGCCGCGTTCATCCACCCCGCCGGCATAGCGCACCCAGGCGGCGACGACGAGGGCGAGGCGCTCCACCGGCAGGCCCTGCGCCAGGCGCTCCCGCACCGTGCCCAGCAGGCGCTGCGGCAATTTCTGCGAGCCATCCATGGCGATCTGCCAGGTGCGGTGCCGGATGGCCGGGTTGGCGAAGCGCGCCGCCAGCGCCTCGGTATAGGCCAGGAGATCCATGCCCGGCGGCGGCGGCAGGACGGGCAGGATCTCCTCCCGCCACAGCCCGCGCAGGAAGGCGGTGAAGGCGGGGTCGGCCATGGTGTCGCCGATCGTCTCATGCCCGGCGAGGTAACCGAGATAGGCGAGCGCCGAATGCGCGCCATTCAGCAGGCGCAGCTTCATATGCTCGAAGGGCGCCACATCGGCGGTGAACTGCGCGCCGGCCAGGGCCCAGTCCGGCCGCTCGCCATCGACAAAGTGATCCTCGATCACCCATTGCCGGAAGGGCTCATGCACCACCGGCGCGGCGTCGTGGCAGCCGGTCAGCGCCTCCGCCTCGGCGAGGTCCGCCGCGGTCTGGGCGGGCACGATGCGGTCCACCATGGTGCAGGGAAAGGGCACCGCGCGCGCGATCCAGGTGGCGAAGGAATCGTCGTGCAGCGCGGCGAAGTCGTGCAGCAGGCCGGCGAGCAGGCGGCCATTATGCGGCAGGTTGTCGCAGCACAGAACAGAGAAAGGTTTCTGGCCCGCCTGCCAGCGCAGGCGCAGCGCGGCGGCCAGGAAGCCCACCGCGCTGCGCGGCGCCGCGGGGTTCTCCAGGTCGTGCCGGATATCGGCATGGTCAGGGCGCAGGCGGCCGGTCGCCGGATCGTGGCAATAGCCCTTCTCGGTGACGGTCAGGCTGACGATGCGCGTCTCCGCCGCCGCCATGCGCGCCACCAGGGCCGCCGGATCCTCCGGCGCCACCAGCACGCCGAGCAGGTTGCCGACGATGCGCGCCTTCACCCCGCCCGCGCCATGCTCGATGGCGGTGTAGAGGCCCCGCTGCGGCGCCAGGCGGTCGCGCTGGTCGGGCCGTTGCAGGCTGGCGCCGAGAATGCCCCAGTCTCCGCCAGCAGAGGCCACGCCTTGGGCGTTCAGCACATCCTCGGTGTAGAGCACCCCATGGGCGCGGAAGAAGGCGCCGAGGCCGAGATGCACGATGCCCGGGCGCAGCGCCGCGCGGTCATAACGCGGCAGGGCGAGGGGGCCCGGATGCCCCGCCAGGATGGCGGGGCCGAGGCGGGGCAGGCGGGCCATGGCGGCGCTCACGGCAGCAGGAAGGCCGGCAGCCACAGCGACAGGCCAGGAATGTAGGAGACCATCAGCAGGACGAGGATATTGCAGATGAGGAAAGGCACAATCGCCTTGCTGACCTGCCCGAGCGACACCTTGGCGATATTGGCGGCGACGAAGAGGCAGACGCCGACGGGCGGCGTGGTCAGCCCGATCATCAGGTTCAGCACGACGATGATGGCGAAGTGGATCGGGTCGATGCCGACCTGAACCGCCACGGCCAGCAGCGGCGGGAAGAGGATGATCAGCGCCGCGATGGTCTCCATGAAGGTGCCGACGATCAGCAGCAGGATGTTGACCAGCAGGATGATGACATACTTGTTCGTCGTCAGCGACAGCATGGCGGCGGCGATGGCCTGCGGGATCTGCTCGCTCGTCAGGATCCAGCCGAAGACATTGGCGAGGCCGACGAGCAGGATCAGCGCGCCGGAGCCGATGGCGCTCTCCAGCAGCAGCCCAGGCAACTGGCGGAGACGAAAACCCTTGTAGACGAAGAGGCCGATGACGAAGGCGTAGAGCGCGGCGACGATCGAGGCTTCCGTGGGCGTGAACAGGCCGCCGACGATGCCGTAGAGGATCACGGCCGTCATCAGAAGCGCCCAGAAGGCGCCACGGCTGGAGCGCAGGATTTCGCCGAAGCCGGCCCATTCGCCCTTCGGATAGTTGCGGCGACGCGAGAGGATGTAGACGGTGATCATCATCGCGAAGCCAAGCAGCAGCCCCGGCACCGCGCCGGCCAGGAACATCTTGCCGACGGACAGGCCGGAGAGGGTGCCGACGATGATCATCGGCACGCTGGGCGGGATGATGGGACCCACGGTGGAGGCCGCCGCCGTGACCGCCGCCGCGAAGGGCGCGTCATAGCCCGAGCGGCGCATGGCCGGGATCATCACCGCGCCGATCGAGGCCGTCTCGGCCACCGCGGTGCCGGAAATGCCGGCGAAGATCATCGAGCCCGTGACATTGGCGAGGCCGAGGCCGCCGCGGATATGGCCGACCAGCGCATTGCCGAAGCGCACGATCTGGTCGGTGATGCCGCCGCCATTCATCAGGTTGCCGGCCAGCACGAAGCCGGGGATGCAGAGCAGCACGAAGCTGTCCATGCCGGCATAGCTGTATTGCGCCACCACCGACAGATCGATGTCGGCGCCGACCAGATAGACCGCCGAGGCGACACCGAGGGCGATGCCCACCGGCGCGCCCAGGATCAGGCAGAGGGCGAAGCTGGCGAAGAGAAAGGCGACGAGCATCAGCTCAGCTCCCCATGCGCGGCGGAGGCCGTCTCGGAGAAGCCGAGCAGGCGGAAGGCGGAGAACAGCGCGAGCGAGGCCGGGATCAGCAGCATCACCGCGTAGATCACGATCATCGGCATGTCGAGCGAGCGCGCGCGCTCGCCCATGCTGAAGGACACGTAATCCCAGGCGCCCGGCAGGATGACGAGGGCGAAGGCGAGAACGATCCCGTCCACCAGCCGCTCGATCACCCGCCGCGCGGCGGCGGGCAGCGGCGCGACGAAGAGATCGACATTGACCATCTCGCCACGCAGCAGCGCGATGCCGCAGGAGAAGCCGACGAGATAGACGAGCGCGAAGCGCGCCACCTCCTCGGTCCAGGAGAAGGAGGGGAAGCCCGGCACGCGCCCCAGGACCTGGATGGTGACCACCCCGATCAGCACGAGGAAGGAAGCCAGGGTGCCGGCGCGGCAGAGCGCGCGCGTGGCGGCCAGCAGGCCGGCGAGGACAAGGCGCATGGGTGCGTTTCCCTCTCCCTGCTCAGCCGGCCAGGATCTGCTCGTAGAGCGGGCGGATCTCGGCGGCGAGGGCCGTGGCCACCGCCTCGCGCCCCCTGCCGGCGAAGGCTTCCTTGTCGACATCGACGAAGCGCATGCCCTTGGCCGTGAGCTCTGCGGCCAGGTTCTTCTCGTCGGCGAGGAAGAGGCCGCGCTCATAGTCCTGCGCGGCCTTCGCGGCCTCGGCGATGGCCGCCTGCTGCTCAGCCGGCAGGCGGGAGAGCTTGCGGCTGCCGCCCACCAGGTAGATCCAGCTCAGCACGTGCTCGGTGCGGTTGATGTGGCTCTGCACCTCGCTGAAGCTCGCCGACTTGATCAGCGCCAGCGGGTTCTCCTGCGCGTCGATGGTGTGGTTCTGCAGCGAGGTGAAGACCTCGGAGAAGGCCATCGGCGTCGGCTTGGCGCCCAGCGCCTCCCAGAACTTCACGAAGAGCGGCACATTGGGCACGCGCAGCTTCAGGCCGTTCAGCTCCTCCGGCTTCGTGATGGGGCGGTTGGAGGTCAGGTAGCGCGGGCCACGGGCGAAATAGCTCAGCGGCTTGAGCTGCGTGCGCGCCGTGATCTCCTCGGCGATGCGCGTGCCGACCGCGCCGCCCACCACCTTGTCCATATGCGCGAGGTCGCGCACCGCATAGGGCACGGCCAGCAGCGCCGCCGCCGGCGCCCAGTTCTGCAGCGATTCGCCGGTGATGGTGAAGTCCACCGTGCCGAGCTGGATGCCCTTGATCAGGTCGGTTTCCTTGCCGAGCTGCTCATTGGGGAAGACGCGCACCTCGATGGCGCCCGCGGTGCGGCGTGCCACCTCCTCGGCGAATGTCAGGCACGCCTTGTGCCAGGTGTTGTCCTCGTTGGCGAGGTGGCCGAGCTTCAGCGTGGTCTTGGCCTGGGCGCGCAGGGCGGGCGCCGCGCCCAGCGCCAGAATGCCGGCGAGGCCGCCCAGCGCGGCGCGGCGGCGGAGAGGGACGTTGTTTTTCATTTCCTGGTTCCTCCTGGTCTTGCAGCGCGCCCTGCGCGCCTGGATTAGTCGAAGGCGAGCTGCACCTTCAGCGTGCTCGCCGGATCCTTCTCGATCAGCGCGAAGGCGGCGGGTGCCTCGGCGGCGGCGAAGGTCTGCGTGATCATCGCCTCCGGCCGCAGTTTGCCGGAGGCGAGCCACTCCACCACCTGCGGCAGCAGGCGGCGGTTGAGGCGCGAGCCCACCAGGCTCAGCTCCTTCTTGACGATCTCCTGCTGGCTCACATTGCAGGGCGCCGGAGAGAAGCCGAGGATGCCGATGCGCCCGGCCGGGCTGGCCACGCGGCAGGCCTCCTCCAGCAGCGCCGGGATGCCGGCGCCGTCGATCACCACCGAGGGGCCGAGCCCGTCATGCTCGCCGGCCACCGCCTCGGCCACCGGGGTCTCGCGCGGGTTGACGGTGCGGTCCGCGCCGAAGGCACGGGCGCGCTCCAGCCGCGCCGCATCCGGGTCGGCCACGATGCAGCGCGCGCCATGCAGCTTCGCCACCTGCAGCACCGTCAGCCCGACCGTGCCGGCGCCGTAGATCAGCACGGAATCCTGCGCCGCGATGCCGGTGCGGGAGAGCACATTGGCGGCGATGGAGAAGGGTTCCGCCAGGGCGGCGACAGCCACCGGCAGATGCGCCGGCACCTTCACCAGATTGCCCTCCGGCAGCACGACATGGCTGCGGAAGCCGCCATCGCGGTGCACGCCGAAGACTTCCAGCTTGCCACAGACATTGGAGCGGCCGGCGCGGCAGGCATAGCACTGGCCGCAGGAGACCACCGGGTCCGCCACCACGCGGTCCCCCGGCACGAGGCCGGCGACGCCAGGGCCCACCGCCTCCACCACGCCGGCGAATTCATGGCCGATGATGCGCGGGTATTTCGCGAAGGGATTGCTGCCGTGGTAGATGTGCAGGTCAGAGCCGCAGATGCCGGCGCGCTGCACGCGCAGCCGCACCTCGCCCGCGCCGGGATCGCCCGGCACATCCTCGAACAGCTTCAGCACATGCGGGGTGGTGACGGAAATGGCGACCATGGCGGGGCCTCAGCGGGGACGGGCGAAGAATTCAGGGCGGGTCTCGCGCAGCCGCTCGATGGCGGCGAAGACAGTGCGCAGGTGCTGGCGCATCACCGCCTCCGCCCCATCGGCATCGCCGGCGGTGACGCAGGCGACGATCCGCTCATGCTCGGCGAAGATCATCTCCAGCCAGGACTGGCTCTCCGTCGAGAGGTAGCGCACGCGGTCGAGCTGCGTCTTGACGTCCTGGATGACGCGCCAGATGGCGGGGCGGCCGGCCATGCGGATCAGCTCGGCGTGGAACTGCTCATCGGCGGCGAAGAAGTCGCGGGCGCGGCCCTCGCGCACGGCGGGGCGCTGGCGCTCCAGATGCGCGGCCAGGGCGGCGGCATCGGCCGGCGTCACATGGTCGGCGGCGAGGCGCACGGTGCGGCATTCCAGCGTCTCGCGCACGAACTGGCTGTCATGCACGGCATCGAGCTGGATGGGGGCGACGAAGCTGCCGATCTGCGGCTTCACCGCCAGCAGCCCTTCATCGGCCAGGCGGCGGAACACCTCGCGCACCGGGGTGCGGGAGACGCCGAGCTGCTCGGCCAGCGGTGCCTCGGCGATGGCGGTGCCGGGGGGCAATTCGCCCGTCACGATGCGCTGGCGCAGCGCGGCGTAAAGCTCGCGCGCGATCGGTTCCCTGCCTTCCAGCTCCACCAGCAACACGGCACCGGCCTTCTTGTCTTGGACTGGTATACTAGTATGCCAGTCTGCGCGCGGCGTCAAACCGGCTTGCCCCGCCCTGGCCCCGCCATATTATCTACCGTTCATAATAATGGCCGGAACACCCGGCAGGGGAGGACCATGACCACCGCGCCCATGCCCGAATTCCTCGCCACGATCCGCGTGGCCGTAGCGCCGCCGCTGCTCTTCGGCGCCGGGCCGCTCGGCGAGCGGCGCGTGGTGCCCATCCTCGGCGGGCAGGTGGAGGGGCCGGCCCTGCGCGGCGAGGTGCTGCCCGGCGGCGCCGACCACCAGCTGATCCGCCCCGATGGCGTGGCCGAGATCGAGGCGCGCTACAGCCTGCGGCTGGCGGGGGGCGCGCTGGTGCATGTGGTCAACCGCGGCCTGCGCCATGCCGCGCCCGAGGATATGGCGCGGCTGCTGCGCGGCGAGCCGGTGCCGCCGGAGCGCGTCTATTTCCGCACCGCGCCGGTCTTCGAGACCGGCGCGGCGGAATTCCAGTGGCTGCACCGCCGCCTCTTCCTTGGCCTGGGCGAGCGCCAGCCGGACAGCGTGCTGATCCGCCTCTACGGCTGGTAGCGCGGGGCTATTCCAGCGCCTGGAAGCCGGTGGCGCGCACCACCTCCGCCCAGCGCCGCGTCTCCTCGCGCATCAGCGTGGCGAAGGCTTCCCGCCCGGCGCCGCCGGGGCGGAAGCCGGCTTCCTCCAGCCGGCTGCGCAGGCCGGGCGTGGCCAGGGCGCCCAGCACGGCGCCCTCCAGCGCCGCCTGCACCGGGGCGGGCGTCGCCGCCGGGGCCACCAGCCCGAACCAGGCGCCGAAGCGCAGCGCGGGCTGGCCCAGCTCCGTGGTCGTCGGCACCTCGGGCAGCAGGGCGGCGCGGGCGGGGCCGGTGGTGGCCAGCGCCTTCATCCGCCCGGCGCGCACATGCGGCGCGGCCAGCGCCACCGTGGCGAACATGCCCTGCGCCTGCCCGCCCAGCACCGCCGCCACGGCATCCCCCGTGGCGCGGAAATGCACCGCCTCGGCCGGGATCCCCGTGCCGCTGGCCAGCATGGCGGCGCCGAAATGCCCCGGCGTGCCGGCGCCGAAGGTGGCCAGGAAGACGCTGCGCTGCGCCTTTGCCCAGGCGACATAGCCCGCGAGGTCGCTCACCGGCAGCGCCGCCGGCACGACGAAGGCGAAATCAGCCGCGGCGATCTCGGCGATGGCGGCGAAATCCCGCCCCGGATCATAGGGCAGCCGGGCATAGGTGCTGGGCGCCATGGCCAGTTGCCCGACCTCGCCCAGCAGCAGGGTATGGCCATCGGGGGCGGCGGATTTCGCCACCTCCTGCGCGGCGATGGCCCCGGCTGCGCCGGGCTTGTTGTCCACCACCACCCCGGCGGGGCTGGCCTCCCGCAGCGCATCGGCCAGCAGCCGGGCGACGAGGTCCGGCCCCGTGCCGGGCGGGAAGCCCAGCACGATCCGCAGGGCCCGGTCGGGGAAGGCCAGCGCCGGGCGCGGCAGGGCGGGCAGCAGCGCCAGCCCGGCCAGCATGGCCCGGCGGCGCGTGAGCGCGACAGTCATGGATGTCTCTCCCTGGAAGGCCTGGTTGGGGCGGCCTTTTCATTTATGGAACATACATAAATGAAAGCCGTCAACGCCTTCCAAGGCCTGTTGCCCCCGTCATGACCTGGCCCCGCCCCGGTTTGACAAGGCCGCCCCGATGGGCAAGCTCCCCGCCCTGTTGCAGCCGAGGGATGCCCCGCCCCATGACCGAGACGCCGGAAGACGGTTTCCGCCAGCACAGCTCCCACTGGGGCGTCTTCACCGCCCGCATGCGCGGCGGCGCGCTGGAGGTCCGCCCGCATCCCGGCGACCCGGACCCGAACGGCATCATCGACAATTTCCCCGCCGCCCTGCGGCATGAGGCGCGCATCGCCCGGCCGATGGTCCGCCGCGGCTGGCTGGAGCGCGGGCCGGGGCCGGATTCCCGCCGCGGGCGGGATGAGTTCGTCCCCGTCTCCTGGGACAGGGCGCTGGATCTGCTGGCCGGAGAGCTGGCCCGTGTGCGCGGCGCGCATGGCCCGGGCGCGGTCTTCGGCGGCTCCTATGGCTGGGCCAGCGCCGGGCGCTTCCACCACGCGCAGAGCCAGGTCCACCGCTTCCTCAACACCGCGCTGGGCGGCTATGTCCGCTCGGTCAACAGCTACAGCTCCGGCGCGGCCACGGTGATCGTGCCGCATATCCTCGGCAATTACGAGGACCTGACGAAGAACAACGTCACCTGGGAGCAGATCGCCGAGCACACGGATGTGGTGCTGGCCTTTGGCGGCATGGCGCTGAAGAACTCCATGGTGGCGGGCGGCGGCATCAGCCAGCATGTCGAGCGCGGGGCGATGGCGCGGGCGAAGGCGCGCGGCTGCCGTTTTCTCCTGGTTGGCCCGCTGCGCAGCGACCTGCCGGAGGAGGCGGGGGCGGAATGGACCAGCCTGCGCCCCAACACCGACACCGCCCTGATGCTCGCCCTGGCGCATACGCTGGTGGCGGAGGGGCTGCATGACCGCGCCTTCCTCGACCGCTACACGGTGGGCTTCCCCGTCTTCGAGGACTACCTGATGGGCCGCGCCGACGGCCAGCCCAAGGATGCCGCCTGGGCCGAGCCCATCACCGGCGTGCCGGCGGCGGAGATCCTGGCCATGGCGCGCGGCCTCGCCGGCCGGCGCGTGCTGGTGGTGGTGGCCCATGCCCTCCAGCGCGCCGAGCATGGCGAGCAGCCGGTGTGGATGGGCGCCGTGCTGGCGGCGATGCTGGGGCAGATCGGCCTGCCCGGCGGCGGCTATGGCTATGCGCTGGGTGCCATCGGCTATTACGGCCGCCGCTACAACGCGGTGCCGGTGCCCACCCTTTCCCAGGGGCGCAACAAGGTGGCGGATTTCATCCCCGTCGCCCGCATCGCCGACATGCTGCTGAACCCGGGCGGCGCCTATCGCTACAACGGGCAGACGCGGCATTATCCCGATATCAAGCTGGTCTACTGGGCGGGCGGCAACCCCTTCCACCACCACCAGGACCTCAACCGGCTGCGCCAGGCTTTCGCGCGGGTGGAGACGCTGGTGGTGCATGAACTGGCCTGGACCGCCACGGCGCGCCATGCCGATATCGTGCTCCCCTGCACCATGACGCTGGAGCGCGAGGATATCGGCGCCAGCTCCAACGACCCGCTGCTGGTGGCCATGCACAAGCTGGCCGAGCCCTATGGCGAGGCGCGGGACGACTACGCCATTTTCGCCGGCCTCGCCCGCCGCCTGGGTGTGGAGGAGGCTTTCACCGAGGGCCGCACCGCGCGCCAGTGGCTGGAGCACCTCTATGGCCGCACGCGGGAGGCCCTGGCGGCGCTGGGCGCCCCCGCGCCGGAGTTCGAGGCGTTCTGGCAGGCCGGCACTCTGCCGCTGCCGCAGGCGCCCGATGATGGCGGCCTGCTGCGCGCCTTCCGCCAGGACCCGGAGGGCAACCGCCTTTCCACCGCCTCCGGCCGCATCGAGATTTTCTCTGAGACGGTGGCCAGCTTCGGCGAGGCCGATTGCCCCGGCCATCCCGCCTGGCTGGAGCCCACCGATGTGCCGCGCCCGGGGGCGACGCTGATGCTGGTGGCCAACCAGCCGGCGACGCGCCTGCACAGCCAGTTCGACTTTGGCGGCCACTCGCAGGAGTCCAAGCTGCGCGGGCGCGAGGTGGCGCGCATGCACCCGGTGGACGCCGCCGCGCGCGGCATCGGCGATGGCGACATCATCCGCCTGTTCAACGAGCGCGGCGCCTGCCTCGCCGGGGTGCGGCTGGATGACGGGGTGCGCCAGGGCGTCGTCCAGTTGGCGACCGGCGCGTGGTACGACCCGGTGGACCCGGAGGAGGAGAAGTCCCTCTGTGTCCATGGCAACCCGAATGTGCTGACGCGCGATGCCGGTACCTCGAACCTCGCCCAGGGCTGCACCGGGCAGCTGACGGCCATCGAGGTGGAGCGCTTCGTGGGCAATCTGCCGCCGATCCAGGCCTTCAGGCCGCCCAGCGCGGCGTAAAAAACTGAATTATCTTCTTTTTCTGAAGAAAAAGAAGCAAAAAGACTTTTCCAGTTTGGCGTCCCGCCTCAGGCCCGCGGCGGGACGCCAACTGAAAAAAGTTTTTTGGTTCTTTTTTTCAAAAAAGAACATTACTGAAAAAATCATTCTTCCGCCATGCGGATCAGCGCTTCCCGCGTCCAGGAGGCCGCCGGGCCCAGGGCCTCATCGCGGCGCTGGACGACGAAGAGAGGCAGGGGCGCGCTCCAGTCCAGCCCTTCCAGCCGGGCGGGGCGCAGGCGCTGGAGGCGGCCGCGGGCGATGTCCTCCTCCGCCATCGGCAGGGGCAGGCGGCCCCAGCCCAGCCCGCCGGCGATCAGCGCGCGCTTGGTGGCGAGGTCGTTCACCCGCCAGATGCCGCCATTCGGCAGGGTGAGGGGGCGCCGGCGCGGCTCCCGCGAATGGCTGGAGAGCACCAGCATCACATGGTCGCGGAAGGCCTCGGCCGGGATCTCGCCGGGCCATTGCGCCAGGGGGTGGGCGGGGGCGGCCACCGGCACGCGCTCCACCCCGCCGATCGGCACGGCGGCGAGGTCCGGGTAGCGTTCCACCACCGGCCCGAGCACGCCCAGCGCATAGCGCCCGCCCTGCACCGCCTCGGCCGTGGCATGCATGGACTCCACGGCCACGCGCACCCGCACCAGCGGAAAGGCCTGGCGGAAGGCGGCCAGCAGCGCCACCAGCCGGGCGGCGGGAAAGGCGGCCTCCACCGCCAGCATCAGCTTGGCCTCGACGCCCTGGGACAGCCCCTCGGCGGTGCGGCGCAGCGTCTCCATCTCCTGCGCCATGCGGCGGGCGACGGGGAGCAGCGCCTTGCCCTGCGGCGTCAGCCGCGCGCCGCGCTGCCCCCGCTCGAACAGCACCACGCCGAGATCCGCCTCCAGCCGCTGGATGGCGTAGGTCATGCTGGATTGCGTGCGGTGCAGCGCCTGGGCGGCGGCGGAGAGGCTGCCATGTTCCACCACGGCGAGGAAGGCCTGGATCTGCTCGGTGCCGGGCAGGGGGGCGGGCATGGCGTCTATCGAATTCCCTGATGGAGTGGTGGCAAATTTTCCCGGTTTCCTGGACGCGGGCGAGCGTGTAACCGCTGCGATACAGGCTCGCCAGCCCTGCCATGCGGCTGCCCCACTGGGGTGAACCCGGCAAAGGTGCGGAGGGCCGCTTCCTCCTGCCATCGTATCTTTCGATGGCATCCTGCGCTTTGTCCTGGGACTGTCCGCATGTCGATGCCATTTTGCCAGAAGATGAGAATAATTCCTAATCGCGCAAAGGCCCGCCGCCGGACACGCCCTGCGACCCTGGTGCCGCTGGCCGCCGCCGGGCTGCTCGCCGCCGCGCCGTTGGCGGCCCAAACGGCGGCCCAAACGGCGGCCCAAACGGCGGCCCAAACGGCGGTGGGCGACAGCGCCACCGCCCTGCCCACCGTTGCCGTCGAAGGGCAGGGCAATGCCCTGGCCGAGGGCTACCAGCCGCGCGCCACCACCCTGGGCGGTGCCCCCGCCACGCCGCTGATGGAGGTGCCGCAATCGGTGGCCGTGGTGCCGCGCGCCGTGTTGCAGGACCAGCAGGCCCGCACGCTGGATGATGCGCTGGTGAATGTCAGCGGCATCGCCCAGGCCAATGCGCTGGGCGGCACGCAGGACGCCTTCATGCGGCGCGGCTTCGGCGACAACCGCGACGGCTCGATCATGATTGACGGGCTGCGCACCATGCTGCCGCACAGCATGTCGGTGATGACGGACAGCGTGGAGGTGCTGAAGGGCCCGGCTTCCGCGCTCTATGGCATTCTCGACCCGGGCGGCATGGTGAACATCGTGCCGCTGCGGCCGGAGGATGCGCTGCATGGCAGCGCCAACCTGCGCTACACCAGCTTCGGCGGCGGCTCGGCCGGCTTCGACGTGACGGGGCCGCTGGCGAATGGTTTTTCGTTCCGCCTGGCGGGCGAGGACCAGCGCGAGGATTACTGGCGCAATTTCGGCCATATCGAGCGTCGGCAGATCGCCCCTTCCCTCGCCTGGCTGGATGACAGGACGCGCATCGAACTCCGCTATTTCCATGAGGATTACGCGGTGCCCTTCGACCGCGGTACCATCTTCGACCCGGCGACGGGCCGGGCGGTGCCGGTCAGCCGCCGCACGCGCTTCGACGAGCCCTATAACACCCAGCGCGGCTATTCCGACTATGTCGGGCTCAATGCCGGCCATCAGCTGAACCAGGACTGGCGCGTCTCGCTCGGCTACGCCTACAGCCTGAACGACTATTCCGACCAGAATGCGCGCATCATCAGCTACAACGCGGCGACGGGCGCGCTGGTGCGGCGGGCGGATGCGACGGAGGCTTCCACCCGCTTCTCCCACGCCGTGCGGGCGGATCTGAATGGCCGGGTCAACCTGCTGGGCTTCCGCAACGACCTGCTCTTCGGCACCTCCTACGACTACCAGAGCACCCGCCGCAGCGAGATGGTGCGTGGCACCAACACCAGCGGCTTCAACATCTACAACCCCGTCTATGGGCGGCTCGCCGCGCCGGGGCGCCGCGGCCTCGCCAGCGACAGCGACCAGATGGAGCGGGTGGAAAGTGTCGCCTTCTACGCCCAGGACAGCCTGCACCTGACGGATCGCTGGATCCTGGTGGGCGGGCTGCGCTACGAGCATTTCGACCAGGTGGCCGGGCGCGGCCGCCCCTTCCGGCGCAACACGGATGTGGAGGATGGCCGGCTGGTGCCGCGCCTCGGCCTCGTCTACCGGGTGATGCCGGAGCTGGCGCTCTATGCCAGCTACAGCGAATCCTTCAAGCCGAACTCCTCCATCTCCACCGCCTATGGCGCGCTGCCGCCGGAGACGGCGCGCTCCTACGAGGTGGGCGCCAAGCTCGATCTCGGCGAGGGGCTGAGCGCCACCCTGGCGGTGTTCGACATCGACAAGCGCAATGTCGCCTACAACTACACGCAGGGCGGCACGACCTACACGGCGACGGCGGGGGCGGTGCGCTCGCGCGGGGTGGAGCTGGACGTGGCCGGGCGCGTGACGCGGCGGGACAGCCTGATCGGCAGCTATGCCATCACCGATGCCAAGGTGACGCGCGACCCGACACTGGAGGGCAACCGGCTGTGGAATGTGCCGGCCATGACGGCCTCGCTGTTCTGGGTGCATGATTTCGGCGCGGTGCTGGGCTCGGAGGGGCTGCGCGCCGGCTTTGGCGGGCGGCATATGGCGCACCGGGCGGGGGATTCGGAAAACACCTTCGACCTGCCCGCCTACCAGGTCTTCGATGCCTTCGTGGCCTATGACACGCGCATCGAGCAGAAGGATGTCCGCCTGCAGGTCAATGTGAAGAACATGTTCGACCGCACCTATTACACCTCCACCCAGGGCACCAATCTGGGCGTGGCGCTGGGCGAGCCGTTGCAGGTGGTGGCGAGTGTCACGGCGCGCTTCTGAGCCGGGGCGGCGCGGGCTGCTGCGGGCGGCGGCGGGGTTTTCCCTGCCTCTCGCGCTTCCGGCCCTTGCTCTTCCAGCTCTGGCGCCGGGGCTGGCCCGCGCCACGGCGCCGCTGCGGCTGGTGGACCTGCTGGGGCGCGGCGTCACCCTGCCGCGCCCGCCGCGCCGCATCGTGCTGGCGCAGGGGCGGCTGCTCGGCATGATGGGGCTGCTGCATCCGGATCCGGTTTCGCTGCTCGCCGGCTGGGCCAGCGACATGCAGCAGGCCCTGCCGGACGAGGCCGCCGCCTGGGCGCGGCGCTTCCCCGCGCTGGCGGGGGTGCCGGCGCTCGGGCGGCGCATCCTGGCCGATCTCTCGGTGGAGGCGGTGCTGGCCCTGCAGCCGGATCTCGTGCTGCTGACGCGCGGCGCCATCGCCCCGCTCGACGCGCGTGGCGGCAGCGAGGTGCTGGCGCGGCTGGAGCGGCTCGGCCTGCCCTGCCTGGTGGTGGATTTCATGGCCGACCCGCTGGCCGATACGCTGCCCAGCCTGGCGCTGCTCGGCGCGGTGCTGGACCGGCGGGAGCAGGCGGCGGCCTTCGCCGCGCTCTACCGCGCGGAGATGGCGCGGCTGGATGCCGCCCTGCCGCGCGGGGCGGAGGTGCCGGTCCTGCTGCACAACAATGCCGGCGGGCGGGAGTGCTGCTATTCCATCGCCCAGGGCAGCTTCGCCGATTTCCTGCGCCGCGTGGGCGGGCGGAGCATCGCCGCGGGGCTGCTGCCCGGCGCGCTCGGCCAGCTCAGCCGTGAGAGCGTGATGACGGCGGATGCGCCGGTCTATCTGGCGACGGGCGGCGTCTATAACGGGCGGGGCGGTGTTGCGCTCGGCGCCGGCATCGCGCCGGAGGTGGCGCGGGAGAGCCTCGCCGCCATGCTGCGGGCGCAGAAGCTGGACATTCTCCCGGCAGCGCGGGCAGGGCGCGCCCATGCGCTGTGGCTGGGTTTCAACGAGACGCCGCTGCATCTCGTGGCTTTGCAGGCGCTGGCGGAGTGGCTGCATCCCGGGCTGCGGCTGGGCCCGGAGCGGCTGCTGGAGCGGGTGAATCGGGATTTCGCCGCGCTGCCGATGGAGGGCTGCTACTGGACCAGCCTGCGCGGGTGAGGGGAATGCAACCCGGGCGGGCAGAGGGATTTATATTTTGAGATATATCCATTATAAATAAAAAATACTATTTTATTATTTTCTGTGGTTTTTGTGAGAATACCTGTGAAAAAATTAACCTAACCAGCGATCTGAAAGAAAAAATTTTCTATCCGGCGTTGTTTGTTGCTGCATAGTATCGATGCGTCTCCCCGCCCCCCCCGGCAAAAGGCGCAGCCCCCGATGGCCACTCTCTCTGGCACCCCCCTGAACGACAAGATTTCGGGCACCTCTGGCGATGACATCATTTTCGGGGGCACCGATACCAGCAGCTACAACCCCGCCGGCACCGGCAATGACACGCTGGCCGGCAATGCGGGCCAGGACACGCTGATCGGGGGGGATGGAGACGACATCCTGAGCGGCGGCGCGGGGAATGACGCGCTGTATGGGGGCGACGGCAATGACACCCTCAATGGCGGCACCGGCGCCGATTACCTGGAGGGCGGCGCTGGCGATGACACGCTGCATGGCGGCGGCTTCAGCGCCGATGGCGGCAGCGAATACCTCTATGGTGGCGATGGCAGTGACCTCGCCATTGTCGACTACGCCACCGACACGGCGGGAATCTGGACCTATGTGAGCGGTGGAACCTCTTTCAGCCTGTATGCCGCCAACAGCTATATCACGATTGCTGATATCGAGCGCGTGCAGATCACCACAGGCTCCGGCAACGATACGCTGTATGACTCCACCGGCAACGACGTGCTGAAGGCCGGGGCGGGAGATGATGCCGTCTACAGCTTCTATGGCTCGGACACACTCGATGGCGGGGCGGGGACGGATTTCCTCTATCTCGACCGCTCGGGCTCCACGGCGAATATCACCTTCACCCTGGGCAAGACCGCAGCCACCCTGCCCGACGGCACCAAGGTGTCGAATTTCGAGCAGGTCACCTTCTATGCCGGTTCGGGCAATGACACGCTGGTGGGTGGCGCGCTGAGCGACACGCTCTATGGCGGTGCGGGTGACGACACGCTGACCGGCGGTGATGGGGGCACCTCTCTCTATGGTGGCGAAGGCAATGACACGCTGGCGGGCGGCGCGCTGAACGACACGCTCTATGGCGATGCGGGTGATGACACGCTGACCGGCGGTGAGGGGGGCGCCTCTCTCTATGGTGGCGAAGGCAATGACACGCTGGTGGGCGGGACGCAGGCTGACTGGCTGTCCGGCGATGCGGGGGATGACACGCTGACCGGCGGCAGCGGCGGCGGTGACTACCTCTATGGCGGGGACGGCAATGACCTCGTCATCCTCGATTATTCCGCGCAGACGGTGGATCTGAGCATCTATGCGCCGTGGTGGAACACGACCTACTTCGCGATCTCTGGTAATGGCCTCTACACGACGTACAGCGATATCGAGAGCGTGCAGATCACCACGGGATCCGGCAACGACACGCTCTATGATGCCATCGGCAATGACGTGCTGGCGGCCGGTGCGGGGGATGATGCCGTCTACAGCCGCTACGGCGCTGATACGCTGGATGGCGGGGCGGGGAAGGATTTCCTCTATCTCGACCGCTCTTCGGCCACGGCGGATCTCAGCTTCGTGCTGGACGCCAGCGCGACGCTATCCGTCGATGGCACAACGGTGACTGGCTTCGAACTGGTCAACATCCAGGCCGGTTCGGGCAATGACACGCTGGTGGGCGGCACGCTGAACGACACGCTCTCTGGCGGTGCGGGCGATGACACGCTGACCGGCGGCGGGGGGGGCGACTCTCTCGATGGTGGCGAAGGCAATGACACGCTGAAAGGCGGGGTGGAGGCTGACACGTTCTATGGCGGGGCGGGCGATGACACGCTGATCAGCGGCGGTGGCAGTGACTCTCTCTTTGGTGGCGAAGGCAACGACCTTGCCATTCTCGATTATTCCTCCGAGACGGAGGGCGCCTGGCTCGACGGCTATGGCAGCCTCTCCACCTCTGCCGGCACCCTCTATTTTTATGATGTCGAGCGGCTGGAGGTCACCACGGGCAGTGGCAATGACACGCTCTATGATACCGTCGGCAATGACGTGCTGAAGGCCGGTGCGGGGGATGATGCCGTCTACAGCCGCGACGGCACTGATACGCTGGATGGCGGGGCCGGGACGAATTTCCTGTATTTCGACCGCTTTCACGCCAGCGTGGACTTCGCCTTCGATGTCACAAAGGCGGTGAACAGCCTCGCCGATGGCAGCACCCTCTCCAACTTCGAGCAGGTCACCTTCTATGCCGGCTCGGGCAATGACACGCTGGTGGGCGGCGCGCTGAATGACGTGCTCTACGGTGGCGCGGGCGATGACACGCTGACCGGCGGCGGCGGCGATGACTATCTCGATGGCGGCGCAGGCAACGACACTGCCATCCTGGATTATTCAGCCCAGACCGTGGACCTGAATTTCTATAGTCCCTGGTGGTCTTATAATAACACGTATTTCTACCTGACGGGCAATGGGATTACGGCCACCCTCTCCAGCATCGAGCGCGTGCAGGTAAGCACCGGCTCGGGCAATGATAGCGTTGAAAGCTATCATGGTGGCGATGTGTTGGATGGCGGGGCCGGGACGGATTTTCTGTATCTCGACCGCTCTTCGACCACGGCGGACATCATCTTTGATGTCACAAAGGCGACGAACAGCCTTGATGATGGCACCACGGCGTCGAATTTCGAACAGGTCAATCTCCACGCCGGTTCTGGCAATGACACGCTGGCCGGCGGGGCGCTGAATGACAAGCTCTCCGGTGGCGCGGGCGATGACACGCTGACCGGCGGCGGCGGCAGTGACGATCTGGATGGCGGTGACGGCAGCGACCTCGCCATCCTCGACTACGCGGACCAGACCGTCGACCTGAATTTCTATAAGGATTGGTCGAACAATACGAATTTATACATAGAGGGTTATGGAATTTCGACCTACCTCTATAATATCGAGCATATACAGGTCGCCACCGGCTCCGGCAATGACACGCTTTATGACGCCCTCGGCAATGACGTGCTGAAGGCCGGGGCAGGGGATGACACTGTCTTCAGCTATTCTGGCGGCAACACGCTGGATGGCGGGGCGGGGACGGATTTCCTGTATCTCGACCGCATTGCCGCCACGGTGGACTTCATCTTTGATATCACCCAGGCGACGAACATCCTGGCCGATGGCACCTTTGCGTCGAATTTCGAGCAGATCGCCTTCTTCTCCGGCTCCGGCAATGACACGCTGGTGGGCGGCGCGCTGAACGACACGTTCCATGGCGGCGCGGGCGATGATACGCTGGCCAGCGGCGGCGGCAGTGACAGCATCGCTGGCGGTGACGGCAACGACCTCGCCATTCTCGACTACAGCAGCGAGAAGTCGGCGATCAGCCTTTCCTCGGGCGAGCTCTCCTTCTCCAACGGCACCACCTATCTCTACAGCATCGAGCGGCTGGACGTGACGGCTGGCTCCGGCGCTGACACCCTCTCCGGTGGCGATGGCGACGATATCCTGCGTGGCGGCGGCGGGGCGGATACCCTCTACGGCAATGCCGGCGATGACGTCCTCGATGGCGGCAGCGGCGCCGACACGATGCAGGGTGGCGCGGGCAACGACACCTATGTCGTCGACAGCAGCAAGGATGTCCTCTCCGGCGACTTCGATGGCGCCAACAGCGTGCGCGCCAGCATCACCTTCAACCTGGCGGCGGTGAATGGCGGCAGCATCATCCAGAACCTGACGCTGACGGGTCAGAATGCCATCAACGGCATTGGCAACGCGCTGGACAACCTGATCATCGGCAATGCCGCCGACAACACGCTGAATGGCGGCCTCGGCAACGATATGCTGGCGGGTGGCGCCGGCAACGACACCTATGTCGTCGACAGCGGCGGTGATATCATCATCGAACTGGCAGAGGAGGGCACGGACACCGTCCGCACCACAGTCACCTATGCCCTCGCCGCCAATCTGGAAAATCTTCTCCTCGCGGGCAACAGCGCCATCTCCGGCACGGGCAATGCGCAGGACAACACGCTGACCGGCAATGGCGCGGCCAATACCCTGACCGGCGGCGCGGGCAATGACACGCTGGATGGTGGCGCCGGCAACGACACGCTGGTGGGCGGCACGGGCGATGACACCTATCTCGTCGACAGCAGCGGCGATGTCGTCACCGAGCTGGCGGGTGAGGGCACGGACACCCTGCGTGCCGGCTTCAGCTATAGCCTCGGCGCCAATGTCGAAAATCTGGTGCTGACCGGCAGCCTCGCCATCGACGGCTTCGGCAACGGGCTGGACAATCTGCTGATTGGCAACAGCGCGGCCAATATCCTCGCCGGCGGCGCGGGCAATGACATCCTCGATGGCGGGCTGGGCAACGACACCCTGGTGGGCGGCGCCGGCAATGACAGCTACTACCTCGACAGTGCCGGTGACGTCATCGCCGAGGCCAGCGGCGGCGGCTTCGATACCATCTATGCCGGCTTCTCCTACACCCTGTTGAGCGAGTTCGAGGCCCTGGTGCTGACCGGTGCCTCCGCCATCAACGGCACCGGCAATGCGGCCTCCAACACCATCACCGGCAATGGCGGCGCCAATCTTCTCTCGGGTCTTGGCGGCAACGACACGATCTATGGCGCGGAGGGCAACGACACCCTCTCCGGCGATGCCGGCAATGACACGCTCTCGGGCGGTTCCGGCAATGACATCCTGCTGGGCGGCGAGGGCAATGACACGCTGGAAGGCGGGGCAGGCCTCGACCGCCTGGAAGGCGGCGCCGGCAACGACACCTATATCATCGACGCCTCTGTCATCGGCGAAACCGCCGATACGCTGATCGACACCGCCGGCATCGACACCGTCCGCGCCAGCATCAACTGGACCCTGGCCGTCAATTTTGAAAATCTGGTGCTGACCGGCAGCGCGGATCTACGCGGCACCGGCAATGCGGCGGACAACCGCATCGTCGGCAATGCCGGGGCCAATACGCTGGTGGGCGCTGCTGGCAGCGACACGCTCTATGGCCAGGCGGGCGATGACAGCCTGGCCGGCGGCGACGGCAATGACTGGCTGGAAGGCGGCGCCGGGCAGGATGTGCTGAACGGCCAGGCGGGCGCGGACACCATGATCGGCGGCGCCGGCAATGACACCTACAGCGTCGACAATATCGGCGATGTGGTCTCCGAAGCCGGCGGCAGCGGCGTGGATACGGTCAAGTCCTCCCTCAGCTACACGCTGGGCGACGGGCTGGAGCGGCTGACGCTGCTGGCGGGCGGGCTGACGGGCACGGGCAATGCGCTGGTCAACCTGCTGACGGGCAGCAGCGGTCATGACACGCTCTACGGCCTCGCCGGGAATGACACGCTGACTGGCGGCACCGGCAATGACACGCTGGCGGGTGGCACCGGCACCGACAAGCTGACGGGCGGCGCGGGCGAGGATCTCTTCCTGCTGGCCAAGGGCGATGGCTATGACCAGATCACCGACTTCACGGTGGGCCAGGACAAGCTGCTGCTGAGCGGCTTCGGCGCGGCCTTCGACAGCTGGGCGGAAATCCAGGGCGCGCTGCACAAGTCGGGCAGCAGCACCATCCTCGACCTCGGCGATGGCGACAAGGTCATCTTCAAGGGTGTCGCCATCGGCTCGCTCGGGATCAGCGACTTCTTCCTGCCGAGCTGAAGCCCGGCAGGAAGGCCACCGGCGGCGGTCAGGCGCGCAGCAGCCCGGTCTCCGCCGTCACATCCTCGCTGCCGGGGAAGGCGCGGGCAATGGCGCTGTCCGGCAGGTGGAGGTGGTCGCGCAGCAGCGCCTTGGCCAGGGCGCGCAGGTCGCGGCTCGGCTGCAGGTCGCGCTTCTCGAACAGCTGCCCCTCGCCGAGGCCCGGCCAATCCGCCAGCACCCGCCCCCCGGCCACGGCGCCACCCAGCACGAAGGCGGCGCCGCCCGTGCCATGGTCTGTCCCCGCATTGCCATTGACGCGCGCGGTGCGGCCGAACTCGGTCATCACCAGCACCGCCGTGTGGCGCCAGCTCTCCCCCAGGGCGGCGCGCAGGGCGGCCATCCCGTCATCGAGCTGCGCCAGCACCGGCACCATGCGGCGCAGCTGGTCCGCATGGGTGTCCCAGCCCGTCATCTCCAGCGCGGCGACGCGCGGGCCACCCGCCTCCGCCAGCAGCCGCCCGGCGGTGCCGGCCAGGGCGGCGAAGTCGCCCTTCCGCGGCGGGGTGCTGATCAGCCCCTCGACATAGCCGCGGTTGCGTAAGCCGTCGGTCACGGCCGGGCCCAGCTGCGGATCCTCGTGCAGCAGGTCGGCCATGCGCAGATAGAGATCGGGTGCCGGGCGCGTGGGGCGGGAGGGCGCCCACATATCCACCCGGCGCGGCCCGCGCATCAGCAGCGGCAGGTCCAGCCCCAGCGAGAGCGCCACATCCGGATGGTCCGCCGCCGGGCCCGGCAGGTCGGACAGCGCGCGGTTCAGCCAGCCGGAGGTCAGCCGCTGCGAGGCGCCGCTCTCCAGCATGTCCTGCGCCTCGAAATGGCTGCGGTTGCGGTAGGGGCCAGCCACCGCGTGCACCGGCAGCAGCGCGCCTTCCTTGTAGAAGCCATGCAGCGCCGTCAGCCGCGGATGCAGCCCGAAGAAGCCGCCGCAATCCAGCACGCCGCCCTCCTGCCCCGGCTCGGCCAGGGCGATCGGGCCGCGCAGCCCGGCATAGGCGGCATCGCCATAAGGAACGAGGGCGGACATGCCATCCATCGCCCCGCGCAGGATGACGACGACCATCCGCGCCTCCCCCACCGGCCGCGTGGCCGGGTGCGGCGGCGCGGCGATGGCGAGGCGCGCATGGCGGGTGGCCGCGATGGCGGCGAGGCCGAGCAGCAGGCCACGGCGGCCCAGTTTGGGAAGATGGCTCATCGGCGCTGGAACTCCGCGCTGGCGAACAGCAGGGCAAGGCCCTCGCGCGTCGAGCCGGCGCGGCGCACGGCATCGCGCGTCTCACGCCCGGCGAGCGGGCCCAGGGTGGTTTGCAGCACGTCCTTCGGATCCAGCCGCGCGAAGCGGCCAGCGGTCTCGAAGGCCCAGTCGAGCCGTTGCATCACCGGCTCCGGCCCCAGCCAGCCATCGGCGGTATCGGGCCAGCCATTGGGCTGCGGCGCGTTCCACAGGGGTTGGTTCAGCACATAGCCAGCACCCCAGGCGACACGGCCCACCGCCTGCCCCTCCGCCCCGCAGGCGCGGTAGGCGGCGGTGATATAGTCCTGCGGCGCGCGCAGCTTGGAGAGCGGCGGCGCCCAGGCCTCATCCAGCCGCGGCAGCAGCCGCGCCACGGCGCCAAGATCGCCCCGCGTGTCGCGCAGCACCCCCTCGATCCGCGCCACGGTGGCCGGCGGCGGCACATCGGCGACGAAGTGGCGCGCCAGCTTCACCGCCAGATGCCGGTGCGTGGCCGGATGGTCGGCGAGATAGAGCAGCGCCTCCTCATAGGCCGCCGCCCCCTCGGCGAAGCGCCGGCCGAAAACCTGTTTCTCCCCGGGCTCATGGGCGCTGGGGTTGAAGAGGGTGCCAAGCGGCTCCTTGTCGCGCTGGAAGGTCCAGCCGGTCATCAGCCGGGCGAATTCGGTCACATCCTGCTGCGTGTAGCCGGCAGCGGGGGAGAGGGTGTGCAGCTCCAGGATCTCGCGCGCCAGATTCTCGTTCAGCCCGCGGCGGCCGCGCTGCCCGCTCCGGCTGTTCGGCCCCGTGGAGCGCGCCTGGTCGAGATAGACCAGCATGGCCGGATGCTTCTCCACCGCCAGCAGCATGTCGGCGAAACGGCCGGTGACATGCGGGCGGATGGCCTCGCGGATGTAATTGCCGACCAGCGCATAGACAGGGCCGGCGCGGCGGCTGACGGTGAAGTGGTTGCTCCAGAAATCCACCAGCCGCTCGCGATAGGGCGCGGGGGTGTCGATGCGCCAGCCCAGGCAGGCGGCGCCTTCGGCCACGGCATATTGCTGGAGGACATTGGGCTGGCCCGGCGGCAACGGCCCGGCATCGATGAAGCGCTGCCACAGCCGCAGGCTGTCAGCCAGGCTCTGCGGCTGGTCCATGCCCTTGGGCGGCGGCGGCGGCTGGTCCTCCGCGCTGATCTGCGCGTCCAGCCAGGGGAGGGGGTCATCAGGCAGGGGATGATCCGGCCGGGGCCCAAGCCCAAAGCGGATGGCTGCCTGTAAGGCGCGGCTTTCCATGGCCATGATCATAAGCTGATAAAGGATGAAACCGTGCTGAAGAAACCGCCATCTGCCCCGCCAGCCTTGTCACGCTCTGGCGATGAAAGCCACGCCACAGCCAGAACCAAAGCCAGAGAAAAGGGAAGAGGTTCTTTTTTGGAAAAAAGAACCAAAAAACTTTTTCCATTTGGGTATGAAAAAATGCCGCCAGAGGCAGCGGAATTTTGAGAAAAGAGGTTGGGACAAGAGGTTTGTTGCTGTGACGGCCATGCAGGGCTTCACAATCCCGACAGGGCAGGCCCCCACGCGCGCCAGGGGCGTGGGTTGATGCCTTTTTTCAACCTTCGCGACTAAACTGGCGCAAATCCAGGAAGGATTCGCCGATGCGCCGCCTCGCCGCCTGCCCCGGCCGGTTTCTGGCCCTGCCCATGCTCGCCCTCGTTCTGGCGCTGATGGCCGGTGGCGCCCTGGCCCAGCCTTCGCAATCCCAGCCTTCGCAATTCTCCCTCCCCGGCCTGGGCACGGATGCCAATGGCTACGCGGCGGAGATCGCCCGCCGCGCGCCCGCCCTGCCGCCCGCCGGCGCCACGCCGAAGCAGCGCGCCCAGGCCGAGAGCCAGGCCCGCGCGGCCGAGACGCGGGGCGACTGGGCCGGGGC
>NZ_JANFNY010000037.1 GCF_024437745.1 Roseomonas sp. GC11
GGACGCATCGGCTAGCGTGGGACTGCGGGGCGCGAACCCCCGCATTCCCCGGCGCCCCCGGGAAGAACCTAGGCCACCGGGGGGGGCCTGCCCCGCCCCCGCCCCTCGCCGGGCGGCCGCAGCCTGCCTCGCTCGCCGAGGTCCGGAGCCTCGGGCGCCGGTGACCCGGCCGGGTTCCAGCCCAGCCGAGGTAGCGGCGAGGTAGCCGCTACCCATGGTGGGGAAACGCCCCCGGACGCATCGGCTAGCGTGGGACTGCGGGGCGCGAACCCCCGCATTCCCCGGCGCCCCCGGGAAGAACCTAGGCCACCGGGGGGGGCCTGCCCCGCCCCCGCCCCTCGCCGGGCGGCCGCAGCCTGCCTCGCTCGCCGAGGTCCGGAGCCTCGGGCGCCGGTGACCCGGCCGGGTTCCAGCCCAGCCGAGGTAGCGGCGAGGTAGCCGCTACCCATGGTGGGGAAACGCCCCCGGACGCATCGGCTAGCGTGGGACTGCGGGGCGCGAACCCCCGCATGGACACAAGGACAGCCCGCCACCGGGCAAGGAAACGACGGCAAGGATTGCTCCTGCCGCCTGCCATCCTTGGTGCCTGATGGGCGCCCGTCAGCCGGGTCGCATCATCCGCGCCATCTGTTCCATCCGCTCGGCCTCGGCACGCCTGCGCTCCACCGCCTCGCTGAGCAAGTCTGGCAGCGCGGACATGACGCGGTCAGGGATGCGCCGGTCACCGTGAATCCACATCCTCACCAGTCGCGGCGTAACATCGAGATCCGCAGCCAGCGGGGACTGCCAGTCGCGGCCGTAGAGCGCCCGGCCGACCTCGGTAAGGCGACTGGCGTTTCCGTCGTCGCTGTTCTCGCCCTCGTCCATCTCGTCCATGTTCCACCATCCCCGCTCGGGCACCATAGGCGTCTACCGCTCCGGTCAGCCCCGGCGCACCCCCTGCTGTTCCCGCCTCTCCATGAAGGTGCGATTGAAATTACTTAGCGCATGGGCCGTGACCCTAAGCGTGTCGCTCGACTGGTCCGCCTCTGTCATCTTCGCTCTCCCTTCGGCGCCGGGCTCAGTCCTCGGCCGCTGCCTTGGCGCCTCGAGCTCGGCGACGGGCTCCTCTGCCCGCGCAACTGCCTCGAGGGCGTCGAGAGCGGCCTTGGCCACGTCCATCTGGCGGTGGAAGGCCCGGGCGGCCTCGTCCACGCGGATCCAACGCTCGGACGGCACCCTGGCACCCTGGCGCATCTCGTCGGACGCGAGTTGGCCCGCCTCGTCGCGGGCGTTGCGGTGCAGCCAGTAGAAGCGCTCGTACTCGCCGCGGGTGGTCTCGATGGCGGTGCTGGACATCTCTGCTCTCCCGGGGCGGTAGGTTTGGGTGCCGCCTTTTGTTCCTAATGATAGGAACACTGAATCACCGATCGCAAGGGAATTGAACTTGGCGGAGCCATCTTTGTCGGGTAGTAGGGTTCTGCACCCGACATGAGCCGACAAATGCCTCTTCTCCATCCCATACGCCCCTCGAGTGCTACCGAGGACTGACCGGGGACGGGCGCCGTCCCTGCCGCACGCAGAGGGGGATGGTGATGGGCACGAGCGACGAAATCGGCGAGGGGCTCGAGCGCGAGGACGTGGAGACCGAGGCGGCCAATGAGGCTGTGAGGCGGCGCCCGTGGCTTGCGTGGACGGCGGGCGAGGTTCGGGCGCGAGACCCTCTCTCGCTGTGGCGCACGCTGCCGCCTTCTGCGATGTGGGACGCCTTCCGGCCGGTCCTGGACGAGATGCGTCTCAACGTGGCCAACCTGCTCGCCCGAACTGAAGTCGCGCAGCCGGGCGGGGTATACGAAGCCGAGGTGACGGCCGCGCGGCTGGGCGACGCCATCGCTTGGCGCCAGTGCGCACGCCTGGCGAGGCAGGGCGCACACTGGAGTGGCGGCGACAAAGGGCCGATGGCGCACCAGCGGGCGGTCGACCTGCGTGCGACGTGCTTCTGGATGGCCATCGCGCAGGGGGATGCGTGGAGCCACGTCCCCCTGCTCTCGATGCTTGCCGACGTCGACTATGCCGACCGCCCCGAACACTACGCCGAGCTGCTCTCGCAGATCGCTGGCGATCTGCCGGACACGTCCGACCCCGCCGCCGGTGCAATCGCGCTCGGCCTGCCGCGCCTGCCACGCACTGAGGCAAAGACGGACTGCAGGACGGCGGACGAGGCACCTGCGCGCGTCACCGGCGCCGAGGCATTGCGGGCGGCGTTGGATGATACGGCGCCGAAGGGGACGAGGGCGAAGGTGCTTGTCGCCGGGGATATCTCGAACCTGCCCTCGCACATGCGGCGAGTGGGCGAGGCTCTCAGGGAGCCTCTGGCCATCCGCGAGTGGCCGGACCCGGAGTGCCTGCGCGAGCGACTGACCGCCGAGTTCCCCTGGTGTGCGGATGTCATCGCTCGGATCTGCATGGACATCCATCTCGCCCGCCGCATCGGCGGGAAGGCGTTCAGGCTCGCGCCCACCGTCTTCGTGGGGGCGCCCGGCGCAGGCAAGAGTAGGCTGGCGCTGCGGATGGCCGAACTCGTTGCTGCGGAGCGCGGGCCGCGCTTCGCCACGGCCACCGGCGCCGGGATGTCGGACAACAGGATGCTGGCTGGGACGGCCCGCGGCTGGGCCACTGCTGAACCGGGGTGGGTCAGCCGCACCATGAGCGAGACCATGTGCTCGAACCCGGTGCTACTTGTCGATGAGCTCGACAAGATTGGCGGCGGCGACGCCAACGGCAGGGCACAGCACACGTTGATCTCGCTTACCGAGGCGACAACGGCGCGCCGCTTCAGTGACGAGGGCCTGGGCGCTGTCATCGACGCCAGCCGGTGCACGTGGATCTTCACCGCAAACGACAGGAAGGGCATCGACCCGGTTCTGCGCGCCCGGCTGCGTTTCCTTTCGGTGCCCCTTCCGCGCCCGCAGGACTTCCCTGTGCTGATCCACGGCATCTGCCGCGACCTTGCGGCAGAGTTCGGCGGCGCCGGTCCGGACGCCTTGCCCGAGCTGATGCCGGAAGTCGCCGCCGCCCTGGAGCGCGGGTTCCGGGACGGGCGCCTGTCCGCCCGAGGGCTGGCGAAGCTGGTCCGGCGCGCCATCGAAGGCGCCGCCGAGGCCGAGGCCGCCCAGCCCCGGCACTGATGCCTCATCCGCGGGCGGGCGCCCGGGCGACGATGCGGAGCATCTCCCGTCGGACGAGGTGCGGGAGAACCCGCTCGGCGGCCGCGCGGCCGGTGCGGACGAAGTCCATCCGCCTGGGGTAGCGGGCCTGCTGCTCCAGTGCGACGAGCAGGACGAGGCGTCCGCGACCAGCCCTGCCCCGAACGCGCCGATAGACGCCGTACTGTCCCTGGCCGCCGCCCCAGCGGCCCCCTGGGCGCCCGACGAAGACTGACTTCTGCTTCAGCAGCCTGGGGATGGTGCCCCGGTTGAGGCCGCCGTAGCCGTTGGTCTTCTGCCGAACGGGGACGGCCCAGCTCTTCCGGCCAATGTCTGCGGGGCGCGCCACACCGCCGCGCTCCTGGCGGGCGCCGATGTTGTTCAGCCGCGCCTGGAATGCGGGGTCTCGGTGTCCAAGGAAAACCGTGGCGGTGGCCGTAGGCGCGGGAGACGCCTTCTTGACCTGCACCGCGCGTATGACCGCAGGCGTCGGTCGGTCGAAGACGCGAGCCATGTGCTCCTGGATCTTCTCCTTGGCCGAGAACGCCGCATCGTTCGCCGCGGACGCTGCGGCGGCCGGGAGCGCAGCCCTGAACGCCCGCAGGCGGGCGCCGGTGGCCGGGGTCATCCTGAGGGTCGCGCCGATCATGCCCTGACCCTACGCGCCCCCCTTTGACTGCTCCGAGCGGCACGGTAGCTGTTCAGGTGCGGGGGAACAGGTTCTGGTCCGAACCATGACCCGCCACGCTTGGCCATGTCCTGTGCTGGGGCGCAGCCCTCTTTCTACGGAATTAGGATATCAGGTTCGTTTTCAACCTAAGGCATTGGGAAACATACGCTTTGTTCTCGACAAGGAAAACGCCAGGAACCTTGTCTTCTTGCATCCGGATCTAGGACACTGAGGCTACCCCACCGGCGAACCCCCGCCGGGACTAGAGAGCAGCCCGATGTCCAGCACCACGAAGCAGCGCCACATGCGCCCGCGTGCGCGCACCGCCCCCGATGGGCCCGGCGCGTGGCCCGGCGCGACGTACCCCGACTGCTCTGTGTCCCCGTCGCTGACGGACGCCGCCACACTGGCCGACTACGTGGTCCCCGTCGACCCACGCCTTCTCCTTGGCGCCCCGCCGTCTTGGACGCCGTCCCAGCTGGCCGTGTCGTTGGCGCTGGCGGGGATGTGGATGCTTGGCGCCAAGGATTGCTCGGCGCGCTGGTTCGCCATCCGGTGCAACGTTTCGGGCAAGGAGATGCGGGCAGCTCTCGCAACCGCCGCCCGCGGCCCGGGTCGCCCCGCAGCCCGCCTTGAGAGCAACCGAGTCATCCTCGAGCGCGCGGAGCAGCAGCTCCGCACCCCGGCAGCGTACTGGCGCCTCGACGTCGGCCTGCTGGCAAGGACCCGCACCGCGCAGGATGCCCGTGCCTGGCTTCTGTTTGGGCAGGCCGCCGCGTCCAAGCGCAAGGATTTCACGCTCCACATGACCGCCGCCGAGGCCCGGCAGGCGCTCGCGCTCCGCCACGGCGTGGATCCGATGCCGGTGCTGCGCAAGGCAGTCGCGGACTTGGCCGAGCACTTTTCTGGCCACCGGCTGCAGGCCGCCGAGACCCCCGACGGCGTGGTGCTCGCGGCGCCAAGGACGGCGTTCAGGACCAGGTGGATGCCACCGCACGTCCTCAGCCGCTTCGGCATCTTCGACGGCCAGCTCGGCTTCGCCGGTCTGGATCTCGGTGTGGGTCGGACAGAGAGCATGCGGGCGTGGCTGGGCGCCCGCGAGGAACACGGCCTGCGTGGCCACTTCGGTGCGGCCAAGAACCTATGGCTCGCTGTCGTCTCTGCGGCAGCTGAGAGCATCGAGAGCCCGGTGCCTGGGTTCTCCACCGAGCAGCTGCGGGCCGCGCTCATCAAAGTCGGACCGGCGAAGGCTTTTGACTCTTTCGTGGCGCACCTGGTCAAGCAGTCGGGCGCCACACCGAGCTCACCGGCGCCGCTGCCGTGGATGATCGGCGCCAAGGATTCGAAGGTCCTCGCGGCGGCCCGCCTCGCGCGGGCCAAGGGGGAGCCAAGGATTGACGTCGGCCCCATCACGTTGGTGCCGTACGTCGCGCCGTACGGACCGCCGGTGATCGTGGACGGCACATACCTCGAGCGCGCCATCCGAGATTGCCTCGAGGGCCACGATGCCGCCGCAGTGCCTGAGGCCACCACGCTCATCCGCCGGTGGATATCGATCATGTGGCAGCCGACTGAGAACACGGTCATTACGCAGGATCAGAGGACCGCGCGCCGAGACATGTTTGACACCTTCGCGCTTCGCGGGGTCGTTCTAGGCGCGTGGGATAGCCACCAGGCGGAACTGCGCCCGCTTTACGACGCCTGGACCGAGGCCGAGGGGGGAGCCGACGCCGTGTGGGGAATAGTGCGGAGTGTGGAAAGCATCTGGTTCGACGCGGTCCTCGAAGCATCCGCTCGGATGCCTGGGCGCGAGATCCGGACCATCAGATACGCCGCCTCTACTACTCGGCAGCCAGTGACGGCGAAGGTCCGCGCCGAGCGGCTTGCCAGAGTAGACGTGAACCGGGCCCGGCTGGCTGCGCGAGCCGCGGCCAAGGCTGCGGGGATTGAGGAGCCGCCTCTCTACGTGAACGGCAAGAAGGCTCTTTGGTGAACCGCCCGAGAAGAAAGACAATCAGTCAAGGATAAAGCGCCCCGGCGCCTTGCGATCGGAAGTTGGATTTACCCACGTCGCCTATGGGTATGTCGAAAGGTCGAAAGAACCGCACGACACACCCCCTGAACCCCCAGGGGAGCGACGTTCATGCCAGACTTCAAGAGCGCCTATGCAGCATCGTGGGCACAGGCAGCCGCCCGCGAGATACGGATTGCCGCCGAGATCGCCAGCGCGACCGGCATAGCCCTCGAACCCTATGGCCTCGGTGCCGGGACGGCAGGCCGGATAGAGGGCTACTCCAGGGACTACGGAGATAGGGCCGGGTCGGCAGACTACCGGAGCCGCTGTGGGCGTCTCCACATCGAGGTCACCGGTCCCCTCAAGCCCGTCTCCCCCCTCGCCGACCTGTGGGTGCGGCCGGACAAAATCATCGCCGCGGCGGATGAGTTCGAGGAGACCGGCGCCGCCACCATCCTCGCCCACAACACGCCGACGCCTGGCAGCTCTGTCGGCATCACCCGCCTCGTACGCCTCGACGCCGGGCTACTCGCCCGTTGGCGTGCCGGGGCACTCCGGACCGTCGTGGCGCGGCCCCGCGGGTTCGTGGAGATCTACATCGCCATCTCCGCCGCAGACCCAGCCATCCTGTCCCTGCGGGACGGCTGCGCGGCCCTGCGGCGGGAGTTGGCACCCCGCCCTCTCTCTCCATGGCTGGCGCCGCGCCGGTTCGCGCCACCGGCGGCCGCCGTGTCCCGCCCCGCGCCCCGGCTGGTCCCGGCCGCCGCGCCGCGTGCACCGGCTCCGGTCATCGTCGCGGCGCCCGGCCGGATTCCCGGCGCCCTACCCCGCCCCGCCAGGTTCAACCCGTTCAGGCAGCGGGAGCGCGTCGCCGCCTGATGGCGCGCCGAGGTCAAGTGAGCCCTGCTTCGGTAGGGCGTGCTTGTAGTGGACCCTGTAGACCTTCTTGCGCCCGTCCCCGAGGGCTTCAAGGCGCCAGCTCCCGAGGCCACCGGCGGCCACCAAATCGTCGAACGCATGGGCGAGGTCCTCGCGGAACCTCGCCCGCTGCTTCGAGGGCAAGGCGTCGAAATCCCGTCCGACCAGCTCACCCAATGTGTCCAGCCCTACCCAGTGGTGGTTCGGCTGTGAGTCGATGTGCGGCCACCACGCACGCGCGAAGTCGCTTCGCAAGCGGAAGTACACGTCCGCGTTGAGGCTCACGAGATGCTTGGCTTCAAAGGCGCGACGAACCCACTCGCCGTACGCCACGCGAACCCTGGCGTCCAGGCTAGGGCCATCCCACTCGATTGACCCGATGATGCCGTCCGACCAACCTGCCGCAGGCAGGCGCCCAGCTTTCATCGCAGTCTCGTATGCGTCGTAGGAACCAGTGAACACCCTCAGGCTCGTCTCACGCAACTCCTCGCAGATGCGGAGCGCCGTGAGCAGGTTGTTCACGTGCGTGCTGATGCCGGATGCACGCAGGATCTCCCGCCATGTCGTCTCGGTTCGATACACGGCACCCGCAGGCTTGCCATCGGGCCCGACTATTTCGAATCTCCGGGCGCGCAGACGGAACAGCGCGACCAGCATGTCCCTGTGTTTGGTGCCCAGTTCCCGCCCGCGAACCTCGATGACTGCGTAGGGGCGAACGGCGACGATGCGTGTCGTCCGCTCTTCAGAAAGCCCGTTGCTCCGGGCTGAAAAGGCAGCCGCTCGGGCAAGCTTCGAGGGCATGACAGCCGGTGCCTTGCGCCCCCTCATGTTGCGCTTCGTGCGCTCAAGCCTGTCGAGCCGGGCGTGTTCTGCGGCGGTAAGCTCAGCCATGATTCTACCCCCGCGGTTACGGCCTCACGTCGACCTACCACGGCTGTGGATGACTGTCTGTGGAAAAGGGAAAGCTGGGGGTACAGTCGCGGAAAGCTGGGGGCAGAATAGGTGAATGCTGGGGGTAGATACGCCCCCTCAAGTGACTGTTTTACAACGAGCTTCGGCCCATAGACTCTTATGATTAGACAAAAGAAAGACCTCTCCTGGGGACATTGGGCTGGGGATAACTGGCTCGGGAAGCAGCTCTGGAGTGAAGCGGGCTCCAACCGAATCGGCAAGTAATTGGTTGTGATCGGTTTTTTCGTGAATGCCGGGGGTAGAATGCGTGGAAGGATGGGATGACGAGACAGTGCGCCACCCATCAATCTACCCCCGCGATTCCGCCGGGTTCCGCTGTCTTGCAAGGGTTTGGGTGACGCTTGGGTGAGACCCAGGAGGCACCCCATGTCCAGCAACATCCCCCCGACCCATGTGGCCGTCGCGACCAGCGAATCGGTCGCGTTCGAGCGCCTCGAACACGCCATCGACGCGGTCCGGTGCCTCACCCGCCCGCTGACCGACAGCGCCGCGGGCACCCGGCAGGACGTCCTGCAATGGGCCCGAACCTCTTTAGAGGCGTGGGAGCAGCGTGAACTCGGCGCTCAGTCCGAAGAGTGGGTTGGGAAGCTCAGGGCCGACGGCGATGCCTTTGCACTTTGCGAGCCTGCGCATATGGGCGGCTGGCCCCTGATGTTCTTCGGTGACCTCGCCGCAGCCGAGGCCGAGTGCACGGCCCTGCAGGTTGCCCTGCCTGGTTGCCGTGTCACTCGCGTGACTGTCCGTCAGGCACTCGGGTGCCTGCTGGCGGCCGGTGGCGCAGTTGGCGCCCCCTGGTGGGTCGCGACCAGCCGAATGAGCTGGTGCGTGGCGCCGGGATACGAGACACCGGTCCTGTGGCTTGACGAGGCGGCTGAACTGCGCGGCACCCTACACCGCGTGCCGGTCGTCGAACTCGTTGTGCGACTGGCGATCTAGCCTCGGACTGGAGCTCGCAAGGGTCGCTTGCGAGCAGGCCGATAACCCTGGTCGGAACGGCCCACCTTGCCTGACCGACCGAGGCACGCATGACCCTAGCCAACGACAGTGCAGAACTCGCCCCCACTTTCGGTTGCGCCGTCGGCGCCCGCCAACCGTTGTTCGATTCGAACATGGACCGCAGTCGCCTTTCGGATGACCCGGTCCGGAGCCTCTGGGCCGCCGTGGTGCACCAAGCTCTAACAGACGCCTGGTGGATGCACCCTGCGGAAGGCGCCTGGCTGCCAGGACAGCCGCAGAGGCAGTGCCTACGGGCATGGAACCGATGCGAGGCCCTCGCCTGGATCTCCGGCGGCGTGCCGCCCCCAGAAAGCGACGGAATGGCTCTCCAGGCGGTCTGCGAAATGCTTGGATGGAGCATGCCACCAGTGCGGGACAAGCTGGTGGGGATCCTGCGGAGCCGCAGCGCGCTCCACCGACACCTGCTGGACAGGATGCTTGTGGCATCACAGCCACAAGAAAGCCGTGAGAAAGCGGCTTTCTAGCCGCTTATATTCATCTACATCGTTGCAGCATTGCGTTGGCGATAGGCACACTGGACACAAGGTTAGCGCAACGCTAACCGTCTGACTTTGGGGGAGCAGCCCATGTCCGACACCGTAAGCCTGCAAATCCGAGCGCCCGACGGCGCCGCCATCTGGTCCGGACCAGCGGACAGCAAGCGTGCCATCCTGCTCGCCGGACGGCACCTGCTGCGGGAATGGACGACGCGGAGCGTTCACTGCTCGGCGTGGCTCCTGGACAAGCAAGGCGAGATCGACGTGGCGTTTGACCTCGCGGCCATGTGGACTGCGCGCGCGGTCAACGACACCCGCGCCACTCCAGGCGCGATGCGGCGCCGGGCGGAACGACGGATGCAAGAGAAGGCGGCATGAACACCCCCACGCCCCGCAGCGGATGGACCGGTGGGGACCTGCGCGCATGGCGGCAGCGCATGGGCTGGTCCCAGCCGCTCGCGGCCGCCGAGCTGGGCATGCATGAGATCAACCTGAGCAAGCTGGAGAACGGGCGCCAAGCAATCCGCCCCACTGTCCGCCGCCTCGCTGAGTGCCTGGAACTGCTGGCCGCGAGGGGCATCCCAGCGCCCTGACCCCCTCTCGGGCGCCCGCCGAACGCAGGCGCCCGGATTTCTCACGACGCCATGTCGAATTGCTCTTGCGAGCGGCGAAGGCGCGGCACACTTCGCCTGTAAGGTTAGCGTCACGCTAACCTTCCCAAAGAGCCCCACGGGAGAGTGGTCCATGAACGCCCGGCACATCGTCCACCCCATCCAGCTCCCTGCCACCCTGCGCCCAGTCTGTGCGGAGCTGCAGCGCCGCGGCTTTGCGGTCCTTGAGCGTGAGGGACACCTCGGCATCGACGCTCCCCTCTGGATCCTGCCTGATGGCTGCGAGCGCATGTGGGGCGTTCGCCCCCTGGCCAACGACGCCTTCGTCCTCGTTCGCCCGGATGGTGCCCCTGCCACCGGTGAGGGGTGGCTCGACTGCGCGACCACCGCCCGTGAAATCGGCGCCAGCGTGGAGATCCTCGAAGCCAGGCGCCAGCGGGCGAGGGTCTCCGGGGTTGTCCCCATGCCCGCCGACGAGGAACTGGAGACCGTCAGCGACTGGGCCGATGCCCAGGCCGCTCGCGCCGAGAAGGGGGACGTCTGATGCGCGCTCTGCTCGAGAGGATGGGGCTCGCGAGCCCCGTTGGCCGCGTCCTGCGGCCGCTCAGAGTGCACCAGGCGCCTGCCTCGGGTCTTGCCGATGGCGGCAGCTACCAGCACCGCGAGATCCGATCCGATGCGCCCACGCTGTCGCGGGTGTGCCGCATCGACGCCTGGACACATGGGCTGTCGTGGCACGATGTGCAGCAGCCGCTGGATCTGCCCGACCCCCAGTGCCCGGCACGGTTCCAGCCCAGCCACCGCGCGGCGGAAAGCGAGGAGCGGCAGGAGCACATGGCACGTTGGTGCGCGACGGAACTCGCCAGAATCTGCCCCTGGGTGCAGTGCTACATCGGCCCCCAGCTCGAAGACGAGGATGGGGGAGCGAACTGGGGAGCTGCCCACTACTGTCTGCCAGGGCAGGATGGCCGTGGCGATACAATCCTCGTGCGCAGTGACCTGAGAGAGGACGACGTCCGCAACACGTTCTGGCACGAGGCGTGGCACATCATCGAGCGGTTCCTGTCGCCATCGGCGATGGCCGTGGTGGACGAAGCGCTGGTCCGTCGGGGTGGCGCCTGGGGCGGCGCCTCGAAGCTGCTGACGGATCCGACGAAGCGCTTCCCCCACGCCGGGGAGTTCCGTGGCGAATACATGTCGTCGCACGTTGAGCGTCGCGCCCGGCTCTTCGGCCTTTGGTGCAGCCTCATTGATGAGGGGGGCGGCATGGTCATCCCCCCGATGGCAACGGGCACCCGGTTCCAGGACTGGCGCGAGATATTCGAGGCCGCACGAAACGGGGATTTTAGCCGTCACCTCGTCGAGAAGGGTATGGTTCGCCGCCCCGAGTGACTTGTCGGACGTGTTGGTCTACAACTGGCCCTGTTCACCCGACAGGGCCGTTTTTCATGTCCGCCACGCCGGTCTACCATAGCAGCGAGCCGCTCGCAGACTTCGACGCGTCTGCTGGATACCCGCCCGACAGCATCAAGGCCGAGGTTGGGCGCCGCATCGCCGAGCGCCTGCGGACGAAAGGCTGGAATCAGAGCGACTTGGCTCGGGAAGCGGGGATCGGCCGCGACAACGTCTCGACCTACGTCCGTGGCAAATCCTTGCCTGGGCCGAAAATCCTTGCCGCCATCGCAAAGGCGCTGGACTGCACCGCCGAGGATTTGGCGCCAGGCATACACGGCGCCACGGCTGCTGGACGCCCGGGCGGCGCCGCGCTGGCAGCGCCGCCCCTCGAGATACGGCAGGTTTCAGACAGTTCGGGCGAAGTCTGGGTCCGGATGCACCGGCGGATGAGCCTGGAGCAGGCCATGCGGATTATGGCGATACTGGCCGAGACCGCGGTTACGTCTGGCGCGGACGGCTCTGGCTTGGTGACCGGCGGCAGGCTCCCTGCCCCGCCCGCGAACACCGAACGCTGAGTGGATGAAGTTTTTCATCCTCATGAAGTTCGGGCGCCGAGAGCACCTGCAGGACTTCCGCGTGCGTGGGGCGGTCTACATGCGCTCTTTCGGCTACTTCAAGCGGCTTGAGGGCGATGTGGCTCGTGGCGATCGGCTAGAGGGGACGACCCGGATCCTTCAGCCCCACCACGTTGGGAGCTTCGTTCTCGATGCCAGTAGTGCCGGGATGGGCAAGGTTTCTCTGGATCCTCGCGATATGGTGGGACCAATCGAGTTCGGGCTGTCCGACGAGCACTCAGCCAACATGTTCTGCATGTATCGCCTGGACCGGCCCACGGACCTTTTCCCCATCGACAAGCGTGTCATAGACTTTGGGGACACGTTCGTCATGGTCACCAACACCAGCGAGTTCCTGAACCGCTTTCGGGCGGCTGCGCAGCGGGCAGGAATGGTGGGCGCCGGAAACAAGGTCGAATACTTCGATCCTGGCGAATACTCCGGCGAAACCGGCCCTTTCCGAAAGTCTCGGGAATTCGAGTACCAGCAGGAGTACCGGTTCGTCCTTCGCCCCGGGTCTGCCCTTCCCATCACGCTGCTGCTCGGCAGTTTGCTCGACATCACCACCCCAATTCTGCCCACCGAACGGCTCGACGAGCTGCTCGACTTCACGGCGGACAAGGCCCGTGCCGCGGGTATCACCTGGTAGTTCATGAAGAGGAACAGCATGCGTCACTTTACCCCCGAAGAACTTGCAGAAGCTGATGAGCGTGGGAAGGCAGTTGCGACTGCACATGAGTCCTTGAGGACCGCACGCGCGAACTTGGTTGCTGCCGCGCTGGCGGGGGTCGACCAGACTTCGTCTCGGTGGGACATGCTCTGCGAGAACGTAGAGGCCGCCGCCCGCCGTCGACACCAGGCTCAAGAGGCAGAAGACGATTGGTGGCGGGGCAAAGATTTTAACGTCTAAGCCGCCTCGAAATCAGGGCACAGGGGCTTGGTGGCCACGTGCCGTCGGACCGGCCGCGGCGCTTCGGCGCCCAGCGGCACCGGACCGGCGCAGCCCGCGCGCCGCGGCAGGCGCCCATAGTACCGGAGCGTCGTGTCCGCCGCGTGACCGAGCCACCGGGCGCATGCTTCCACGTCACCCGGAAAAGCGTTCCTGGCATCTGCGGCGCGCTGGTGCCGGATGTCATATGCCGATACTCGGCGGCTCCAACGCCAGCCTGCGAGGTCGGCGATCGCAGCGCTGAGGGTGGCTGGGGCCGGGCCGGTGACGAGCACCGGGCCGCCAGCCGCCAGCCGCGAGAGGTGCGCCGCCGCCCCCTGCTCTGCCGCCACGCGCAGCCGCCGCCAGGGCTGCCCCTCGATTTCGCCCACCTTGGCGCCCGGGATCGAGAACACCAGCTCCCCTTCTCCGTCGCGTTCGACGAGGACTCCTGCCCCCACCTCGACCGGCCGGGCGCCGGTGCAGATGAGGACCGCGATGGCGTCCAGGTGCCGGTGGTTGGCCGCGACCGCCGCATCCCAGAGGACGTTGAGCCAGTTGTGCGGTAGCGAGGCGAGGAACCTGCGCTTGGACCGGCTCTCGGCTGCGCGGGTTCTCCCGGCTTCGAGGCGCTGGGTCAGGCGGCTGGGCGCCCGGTCGCCGGGGCGCTCCGCCAGCGGGTCCGATGCCCGGGAGATCGGGTATGCTTCGGCCTGCGCGAGCCAGAGGCGAACCCGGGTCAGCCTGTCGCGGACGTCGGCATCTGGGACCGGCGGCCGGAGAGCCAAGATGGCTTCGACAAGTTCACCGTGGACGTGGCGGCTCCACGCACTCCGGAGCTGGGCGTAGTACGCCCGGCTGTTCGTGAGCTGCTCCAGTGGCGGGAACGAGCCATCTGCCTGGCGTCGGGCGAGGATGCGGTCCGCGACGCGGCGGTACTCCCGCGCGGTCGAGGGGGCGACGTCGCCGGGGGATGCCGCACGCATGGCATGGACGGCGCGGCGGAGAAGGTCTTGGGTCTCCGTAGACAGGGCAGGGCGCATGGGGTGCTCTCCGGTGGCAAATGATGCTGGGCGGCGCGGGCATTTGCCGGGCGGCCCATATCCATGCCTCAAATGATGCCGTGGCCATTTGCATGGCACTTGCTGGAGATGCACCCTCTAGCGGGCAGATAGCCGTTAGGAAGCGGTTAACCGCCGGTATCATACGGTGCGGATGCAGGGCATAGCATCCAGCATTTTGAACGGGTTAGGCGGCACCGCCTTCGCTCCTGTCAACCAACGCGTCAACGCGTTGTGCGAAGTGGGGGCGGAAGCCCTGAACGCCAGTCGCCGCAGTATTCGTAGCAGTCGTTCACACCCTGCCGCCGCTGGAGCAGCTTGGCGCTCAGAAGCTCGGACGTCCCCTCAAGAGGATGATTGCTTCCTTCTGGGACAACCCGGACCAAGAGACGTGCTGACTTTGCCAGCCTAGACAGTTTTGATGTCGTCGGTTAGATAGCGGTTATCTACCCGCCACCAAGCGAGGAGCAAGCTGTGCCAACAAAGATCGGGCTGCTCGCTCTGAAAGGTGGGGTGTCGAAATCAACGATTTCTCGCGCCCTGGCTGTCGAACTCGCACGCTCCGGCCTGTCAGTTCGCATCGCGGATCTAGACGTGCTCCAGGGGTCGCAGGTGGACTGGCACCGCGACCGGCTGGGTGCGGGCCTCTCTCCGACCCCAGCCGTCCAACTCCACCCCGATCTCGGCGACGCTCTGGCACATGCAAACGGAGCCGACGTCCTCGTATTCGACGGACCAGCCCGGGCAGACCGGGAGACGGTCGCCATCGCAAAGTCGTGCGACCTGGTCGTCATCCCCGCAGGCGCCGCGCTGGACGACCTGCGTCCAGCGGTCCGTGTGGCGCATTCGCTCGTTAAGGCCGGGATCCCGGCCGCGCGCATCATCTGCGCCCTGAGCCGGATCTCGACGGACACCGAGGCCGAGGCCGCCAGGGGGTTCTTGACTGAGGCGGGATACCGCGTGGCTGAAGGGTATCTGCCGGAGCGAGCGTCCTACCGCGTCGCTCAGAACTCGGGTCGCGCGGTGACGGAAGTGTCGGCGCCGACGCTCCGCGCGGCCGCCGAGAGGGTCATCCAATCCATCATCGACGCGCTGCCGGAGTAGCCGACCATGGCCATCGACGCATCCAAGCTCAAGAGGCGCCTTCCCGCTCCGCCCCCGGCGGACGAGGGGGCGGCAGGCATCGAGCAGGCGCCACAGCCTGGCCCTGTTGCTGCGTCGGCGCCAGCGGTTGCTGAGCCAGGGCCGGTTCTCGACGGCCGGAGCCTGCGGGCAACCGGGCGGACCCTGCAGCTGAACATCAAGGTTACGGCCGCGACGAAGGCCACGATTCTACGGCTTGCCAAGGAGCGCCATCAGCTCGTCGCCGAGGTCATCGAAGATGCCATAGAGGCATTAGTGTCTAAGTAGCCGATAGGTCGCGGCTAGGAAGAAGATATCAAGCAGGGAGATAGCATGGCTTACGAAAGTTCCCATGTTCTCCATTTACCCCACGGTGTTTCGTGGTGCAGGTTGGTGCCGCATGTTGCGGTAGAGGTTTGCCATGGCGAGGCCCAAGGGGCGCCGTCCGGATATACGGCTGAGCGTGTCATTCGACCCCAAGACACACGACGTCCTCGGTGCGATGGCCCGAGCAAACGACGCCACGATCGCCTGGGTCGTCCGGCGCGCCGTGGCAGACTACGTGGCGCAGCACCAGGCATCCGCCGAACCCGAGTTGCCCTTGCGGCGGACGGCCGCAGCGCCCGCGCAGGCGCCGCGATGAGCGACGCCACTGCCGAGACGAGCGACCTCGAGGAAGAGGTTGCCCGCGAAGAGGTCGCGTCCACACCCAACGAGTCTGCCGACCCGCAGGCCCTCGTTGACGCTGCCATCCCGCAAGACATCAGGGACAAGTACGAGATCTTCAGCTACCGGTCGGCGGCGGTCATACTGAGCCAGAGCCATCCGGCAGAGTTCGCCGAACTGATGGAGACCCTGCGCGCCTTCACGATCACCCAGCGGATGATCCGGATCGCGGGGGGCAACGAGTCCGACATTCCCAAGCTCCTGACCGCTCGCCTGCGTCCTCTCGGCTGGCACGAGACCATTGTGCAGGGCGACCTGCTGGTCCGGCGCATTTGGAAAGAGCAGGTGCGGACAACCCGGGGCGGCAAGGCGGTCTTCGAGAAACGGGAGACCACGTCAACCCGGCCCAAGTTCCTCGACGGCCACAAGATTGACTACGTCAAAGGCAAGGTCGCATTCGATTTGGAGTGGAACTCAAAGGACCAAACCTTTGACCGCGACCTGTACGCCTTTGCCGCATTCGCGACGTGCGGCGTGGTTGATGTGGGCGTGCTGGTCACCCGGGGCGTGAGTCTGAACCCCGTTTTCCGGCAGCTCGGCCCTGCTCTGAAAAAAGATGGCACCACTGAATACAAGGCCAATGGCGAGGAACGCCCGACCGCGGATAAGTACGGCGCCTCGACCACGTGGATGGGCAAGCTGCTTTACCGACTGAACGCTGGGCGGAACGCGGGGTGTCCCGTGCTCGCCATTGGAATTACGCCTGCCTGCATCGGGGACTGGCCATGACGACTACAGACACACAGCCGGATCCGATTGTGGAGTTCCGCCAGCAGCTCGCCGGGAAGCGGTTCCATACCGTCCTCGCCGACCCGCCTTGGCGGTTCACGAACCGAACCGGGAAGATGGCGCCTGAGCACCGGCGCCTGTCGCGCTACGGAACCATGGACCTCGCAGAGATTAAGGCTCTGCCGGTACAAGACGTCCTGGCGCCGACTGCCCACCTGTATCTCTGGGTGCCCAATGCCCTGTTACCCGAGGGGCTCGAGGTCCTGAAGGCATGGGGGTTCGAGTACAAGTCGAACATCGTCTGGCACAAGCGTCGCAAGGACGGGGGTTCCGACGGCCGTGGGGTTGGCTTCTACTTCCGCAACGTCACCGAACTCCTGCTCTTTGGCGTGCGCGGGAAGAATGCCCGCACCGAGAAGCTTGGCCGAACCCAGGTGAACTACATCGGCAGTCAGAAGCGAGAGCATTCGCGGAAGCCTGACGAGCAGTACCCGCTTATCGAAGGGTGCTCTCTGGAGCCTCGCCTGGAGATCTTCGCTCGCGGTCCTCGTCCAGGTTGGACTGTCTGGGGTAACCAGGCGGACAGCTACGAAATCGGCTGGGATACCTACGCCAACCACTCGCAGTCCGAAACCGAAGGCGCCGGGAAGGGACGTGGGAAGAAGAAAGGCGCTCAGCGCTCTCTCCTCTTGGCTGCCGAGTAGCCGTGGCCTAGCCGCGAGGTAACCGCTACCTCGCGGCTTAGAGCGGATCGATGTGGATCCGGAAATGGTCTGGATCTACGCGAGCGCGAAGCAACTCCACCCGCTTCCGGCGCCCCTCAAGCCAGCCTGTCACTTCAGCGATGTCTTCATCAGGCGTTCTTGCTCCAAAGATGAGACCATCGAGTGCATCAGGGTGGAACGTGATTAGGCCGTTACCGCCGCCGGGCCTGACCGGGCTTCCGGGGTGACTCATCACTCGCCACTCGGCCTCGTACTGCCAGACGTCTGCCTTCGTCAGAATGGACTTGGTCATGATGGCGTCGCCATCGTCCAGGATAGGGTTCAGCACCGGCCTCGCTGCGCTGTAGAGCACGGGCTGCGCGGCACGGAACGGGAAGGCCCATTCGGCGCCGCTGAAGCGCAAGCACACGCCGGTGTGGGAAGCTCCGTAATGCGACCACATGAGGACGTCGTCCGCCTTGGTCGAGAGCGAGAGCACCCCAGCTTCGTTCACCGTGCGCCACGTCTGCTCCCGCATCTGAGCGATGAAGGCTGGGGAGTTCTGCTGGCGGAGCGGGTCCCGCCGGATCTCCGCCAGCTGCGCCAGCAGCGCCTTCCGGTTCGGCGGCGCCGCCTTCTCACGAAAGAGCCGCATCATGTACTTGTGGAACACCGCCGGAGACGCGGCCATCGAGAATGACGGAGCGCAATCGAAGGGGTCGTTGAAATCTGCGGGCTTTGCAAACCAGATGGCGTTGTTCTGGATGGTCACGCGGAGCAACTCTCGCGGTGATTTCGGCCCAGCACCTTGGAGCGAGCGATACTTGTAAAAATACGGCGGGTCAGCCTCGACACTCACAAGGTCAGTCCTGTCCTACCACTGACCTACTCGCAGCAATGCCCTGCGCACTGCCGTGGGGGTCCAGTTCCCGCCGCGAGGCGTCCGCACGCCAGCCTCTGCCAACCCGTCAGCAAGAGCGGCAAGCGTGATGCGGCCCTCGGCGCGCAGTCGCTCCACTTCAGGTAGAACGAGCCATGCGTGCCGGGTCGCCGCTTCAACCAACGCGGCGCGGGCGGCAGCGCTCTCGTCGGCACTTGGTCGCCAGCCACGGTCACCCCCCAGCTTCGTGCCCCTTGCCTTCGCCGCAGCCAAGGCCGCTTTCGTCCGCTGAGAGATCATCTGCCGCTCGTGCTCAGCCACGGCCGCGATGATGTGGACCGTGAGCCTGTTGGCTTCCGGCATGTCCGCCGCAACAAATGGGATGTCGCTGTCCATCAGCGTACTGATGAGAGACACTCGCCGGGCGAGGCGGTCCAACTTGGCGACCAGCAGTGTGGCCCTGCGGCGCCTGCAGAGCGCCAGGGCGGCGTCTAACTGCGGGCGGCGAACCGCGTTGCCTGACTCAACCTCGGTGAACTCGGCGACGATCCGGTCAGATGGTCGCAGGAAGGCCGCAACGGCGGTGCGCTGGGCTTCGAGACCAAGGCCACTGCGGCCCTGGCTCTCCGTAGATACCCTGAAGTACGAGCAGTAGTCAGTCACGGCGGACAATCCCGCATGACCATTTTCTGGCTATTCGGCATCGCGGCAAATGTATTGGCGTGGGGCTGCTCCATTACAGTCACCACCGCGCCAAACTGCTCTCGGATTTTGACGACAGCACAGAGAATGCCTTCGCTCGGGCTGACGTTGTAGCGGTACAGGAATTGGTCAGAAAGGTCGATCCGACCCCTGACAGACTGCGCCAGCAGGGGAGTTATTTTGGTAATCGAATCAAGTGAGCCTTCTGCATTAAGCATGTCCATCCGGACAATCCAGATTTTGCCCCCGGCACACCTACGCCCCACGTGCTTGTAGAAGAGTGCCTGGCCAAGTCGGAACAATACTTCTTCGATGGCAGCCTGTGAGATTGGGCCGAGTTCTACGATGCCGTATCCTTGGTTGCGAAGGTAATCCCCCAACCCGTCTCCGAACTTTTCCCGAAACATTCGCCTCATTTGATTGCGGCTTGCTTCAGTCCACTCATCCAAAACTTCAGGACGATTAATCTTCAGGCTGCGAACAGTCTTCTCCCACGCCTCGTCTTCGGTTTCTTGAAACAGAGAGGGCCTCAGGATGGCCACTGCGACCTGCTCACTCTGCCTGCCTGCGGCATTGCAGGGTTGGCAGCAGGGGAACTCGTAGCCCTCAGGCCAGTGGCGGTTCTGGAAGAGAGCACGGGGCGGGCAGTGGTCGGTCGTCGTGGCCACGGCGCCACAATAGCAGCAGGTGGGATGCTCTCGCAGGAACTGCTGCCGATTGTACTGCTTGAGCTTGGCCTCGCCCATTGGTCCCTCTGGATGACGTTGCGCTGCGGCACCGGCCGTGACGGTCAGTTCGGAGCACTGGCCCTATGATGCGGCGCTTTTGTCACACCAGCAACGGACATTGCCCAGGTTGACAAAAAGTGGACGCGGCGCCGTATGGTCGGGACAGGCGACGGGGGGTGGCTTCTTGGCTCAGGATGAACAACTAAAATTGGTGGCCTTGCACGGTCATTGGTGCGTCGCGGATGCCGTGCGCCACCACTTGCGGCATTCGACAGAAGCCGAACGAGCGCGGGCGGGATTACATGCCGACCCCGCTCAGCTCGCTGCGCACATGTCGGTCTTCTACGTCCTAACCGTTTGGTATGCGCTGCTCTACGTTGTTGTCGAGGGATACACGGAACTCCGCTGCCGTGATTCGGCAGTGGACGCACTGCTTGCGCAGGACGGGATGCGCGACGCGCTCCGGCTCTTTCGAAATGCGACCTTCCACTATCAGCAGGAGCCGATCTCACCAAAGATGATGCGCTTCCTTGAGATGGATGACGGCGCCGATTGGGCTCGAAAGCTCAACAGTGCACTGAAGGCTTTCTTTGAGGGGGCTTTGGACATCAGGGGATGAAAGGTGCCGCCAGCGCTATTCAGGGGCTCTCGCGGGACAGGTCATTGTGTAAACTATATTCATGCTCCCGTTCCCGACATCCCTTCGCGTCGCCGCGTCGAACGTGCTCGGCGGCTGTGACTACACCTCGGCCATCAAGGAGTTCCTCGACCACGCCTCGCGTTTTGGCGTGGCGCGCGAAATCCTTGAGGACGCCCCCCCGCACTTGCCGCACCCAATGCATCGCGCGCATCTCGCCGCGGTGGCCGAGACGCTCGCGGAATTGGGCGGTCTATCCGTGCCTGGCTGGACTGAATGGCCCGAATTTGCGGGGCTCGACGAACCGGTGCCTGCGGATCCGGAGCGGCGCGCCCGGCTGGCGCCCGCCACCCCGCCCGCGTTCGCCCGCCGCGGCCTCTACGGACCGGCGATGACCGCTCTCTCGCGTCGCATGCAAGCGACTGGGTGAGCTTGGGGCAGGGTGCCTTCCGCGCCCCAGGAGAGCTCCATGGTCCCCGACGAGATACCCGACATCACTGCCGAGACCGTCCGCCAGCTGCGCAAGGCTGGCGTCTCCCTGACCGTCGGCGATGGCACCTCGCACGCCAGCTTCTCTACCGAGGACGGGCGACTGCTCGACCTTCTGCGAACCGAAGGCATGTCGGTGGCCGACGTGGTGCGTGTCGGCCACGCACTGCGCAGGGCCTACGCGCAGGGCAGGCTGGACGTAGAAACCGAGCGCGGACCAGAATGGGCGGAAGGCGCCTGCCTGCTCCGCTGAGCAGATGAAATAAGGAAGGGCGCCGAGGTCATCCTCGGCGCCCTTCCTTATTTGGTGCGCGCGGTTGGATTCGAACCAACGACCGACCTGTTATGAGCAGGCAGCTCTAACCGCTGAGCATACGCGCGCGAACTCGTCAGGCGTTGCCTGCGGCTTCTCGGATGAGCCCTGCCAGCGGCAGAATGGGGCTGTCCGGATGCTGGGCGGACAGGGCCTGTGTCAGTGCCCGTTCGGCCGCGAGCTGTGCCCGAAGCTCGGCGACCTGGTTCTGCAGCGTCCGCATTCCCTGGATGCTCGCGGTGAGGCTCTCCATCGCGGCGGCAGTGGCCCGCTGAGATGCGAGAGCCAAGTCGTCGGCAGCCCGCGCGCGAGCGCCCGCGCCCATCGCGAGGCCGAACATCAGATCGCTGTCGATGCCGTTGCCGGGGGTGCTGGATCCGAACATCGGGGTGTCTCCTCGGGGTCGCTGCAACCTGGCATCGAATTCTGTTGTCGTCAATGTCGATTGGTATTATCTACAATCCAACACCCGCTACCCCAGGCTTTGCGGGAGAGAGGAGCACCCCATGATGACAGCCGTCGCCCCGGCCACCGCTCGTGAGACTGTGCTCCTCGCACTCGGCGACGCCTGGGAAGCGGCGGATGCCGCTGGGCTGGAAGAACTCGCTCTCGACATCGAGGCCGACACGCAGGAAGCCCGGACGGATCCGGAACTGGCGCCGCCGCGGCTGGGTGTGCCCGCTGGCCTGGAGCTCTGGGGTGCCGATGTCGTGCGGCGCCTGGCGGCCGCGCTGAGGGGCGGGGACGCCGCCGAGGCCGCCAGGCAGGCAGCGCTCTTGGAGCTGGCGTTCGGTGCGCGCGGTGCCCGGTCGAGCCATGCGGCCGCCGTGGCTCGGCACGGGCACCGGCTCATCCGGCGCACCGCGACTGGCTGGCCGCCGTCGAACCAGGATGCGGCGGCCGAGGCACTGCGCACGCTGCGCGTCGCCGCCGGGGGGTGACGGAAGACGCGTCTCGCTTGCCAGCGGCAGCGGCAGAACAGGGTCAGGCCCCAGCAGGAGCATCACCCCATGTCCATCCGCGACGCCATCAGCAATGTCATCGCTTCGGTTCTCGAGGCCATCAAGTCGGCAGCCGGGAAGCTCGTCGCCCGGTCGCGCACCGTCATCCGCCATGGGAAGCGGGTCGTGGAAACGACCTACGAATGGGTGCAGGACACAGCCATCCCGGCTCTGAAGCCGGTAGTCTCGGGTATCGGTGCGGCCACCACGTCGGCCAGTCGGTCCTTCGGTGGCATGGTCTCGTCCGCTCGCGAAGCCCGAGCGGACCGCAGGGCCGTCGCTGAGCAGCGTGCCCACGATATCGCGGTCGCCAAGGCAGGTCGCTCCGGCAGCGGTGTCTCCTTGTCCCTGTTCGGCCGTGGCGGCGTCGTCGCCCCTGAGGCGCCTGCGCAGAAGCCCGAGGTCGAGCCCAAGGCGACGGCGCCCGCCGCCGCGCCGCAGGTCTCTGAGGAAGAGGTCTATGCCGGGCGTGTCCGTGCCGCCGCCAAGCGCTTGGCGCGCGAGCAGGCGGTCGAATGGCCCGGCATCCATGCCGAGCACCGCGAGTGGCTCCAGTCGATGGACCGGCGCCAGCTCGAGACGCTTGGCGGCACGACACGCGAGCGGGTGATGGGGCACCTCGACGGCTCCCGCCTGCTGAGTGGCGTTCCGGAGGTCGAGGCGGCCGCTGCCGCCCGTGAGGCTGAGGCGGCACTGGCGGAAGCCAGGCACCCGCGCGTCACGGGCTCGGGCCTTGCCGACCGGCTGCGGGAGCGGCAGGCGGCCCGCCGCGCCGGTCAGACGGCGTCGCTGGCCGATGAGCTGCGGCGCGAACCCGCATGAGGCGAACCGGCAGCGGGACATGACTTGGGGGGCGTCGCCGCATGGTGACCGCCCCCTTTTCTTGCCAGGACCACCGGCATCCTGGCTCAGGCAACCCCAGAGGAGCGCCCCATGCTGAACCAGGACCTCTCCGATATCGACCGCTGGCCTGACCAGCCCTACCCCCGCATCGAGATCATCCCGCCAGGCGAGGGGCCAGTGCAGTGCTTCCGGGTCGGACCCATTGGCTCGGTGGAAGCGGCCCGCGCACGGCGCGCGCTGCGCGGCTCCCGCGCCATCCTCATCGACGGGCGCCCGCCGTTGAACGTCACAGCGACGCTCGACGAAGCCCTTCAGACGCTGGACCGGTCCGGGCGGGCGTGTGACGAGCTGGACCTGCACTGGCTGCACCACCCGGAATCCATCCGCGGCGCCGAGGCATGCAGGCTGGCCGTCTACGAACTCGACCGGCTGCACCGGATGATCCTCGAAGCCGACGGCTAAAAGGATTCGCGCCAGGCGGCGCCGCACGTTACGGCACCATCCATGACCGACCAAGCATCCCCCGCCGACAAAGAGATAATGGCCGCCGCGCAAGGATTCATCGCGGCGGTCGACGCGTTCTTGCGGGGGGACGACCCTGGGCGACATGCCCTCGAGCTGGCGACGCAGCGGGTCGAGGCATCCCTGACAGCGCCCGGTAGGACGCGGGAAGGCATGGCGGCCGCCTACGCGCTCGCCGGACCGGCGGCAGACCGGCTCATCGACTGGGATGAAACGGAAGGGCAGGCGGCCGTGGCCTTCTCGCTGCGCGGGCGGGGCGATGCCGGGAAACGCGAGATCGAGGCCGAGGTGATGGGAGATGGGCAGACCGTACCTGCCCTCGGAACCGGCGGCGGCGGCGCCGGGCACCGCTTCGTGGCCGAGGTGCGGTCGCGTTGGGTGAGGGTCCGCGGGCTGAAATGAAGTGCGGGCCGGGCACCCCTGCCCGACCCGCTGAACCCCAAGAGCAACGCACAGAGGCTGTCCAGTTCCCCCGTGCAAGGAAAGAGTAGGATAGTCGGACGCAACTCTCAACGTCTTTCGACATCCTGACCAAGCAATTCGCGCACTTGCCCCAGCGCGTCTCGGCACGCCGAACCGGCGTCAGCAACGTCGACTGTCCACGCCGCAAGCTGGCGCTGTGTCAGGGCGCCGTCCGGCAGCGCCGGTTCGGCCGGGCACGTCAGCAGGGTAGGGGGGACAGGCAGCGGGTCAGGGCGTGGGGCGGGCTGAGCGCAGGCGCAAAGCATCCAGCAAGGCAGGATCCACGGGCGCATCAGCGGTAGCGGGCGCATCGGCGATTCTCCGGCGGGTGGGGGCGGAGCGGGCCGCACGGGCCTCTGCGTCGCGGGCGGCGCGCTCCAGGGCGAAGACAATCCTTGAGTGCCCGGCGCGCAAATCCTCGACCTCGCGCACCGCGGCGTCGCGTTCCTGGAGCGCGTCGTCCCTCGCGGCCGACAGGTGCAACGCCCAAAGGACGGCGCCGACGACGGCGGTCGACGCCGCTACACCGGCAAGGATTCGCCAGCGCACGGCGAGGAAGGCGAGGGCGGCGGTCACGCGAAGGCGCCCTCGGCGGCCGCGACCAGGGCGAGGCGCTCCGGCAGTCCCGCCAGAAGGGCGTCCTCGGCCGCATCCACGAGATCCTCGCGTTCGGCGAGGCCCGTAGTGCCGCCATTGATGACCCTTGTGGCGCCGCGCACGTCGCCCACGTCGGCGTAGCGGTTGAGGTTCTTCCACGACCAGTACCAGGCTGCCGACATCGCGGCGCCCTCGCGCGTCAAGCACCACTCCGCCGCGGCCTCGACCGTCATGCCGACGGCGGCGGAGAACATCGTGTAGTTCTCGCGGCCGGTGAGCTGCTTCAGGCCGCGGCCGCGGAAGCGCCAGCCATCGCCCGGGTGCACGTTGCCCATGCGGGCGCCGTAGACCCTGTTGGCCAGAGCTTCCGGGTTCCGCACGAATGGCTGCGCGGATGCGACCGTCGGGAACCTGTTTGGCCATACCGCGCAGAGACGCGCGGCTGTCGTGTAGACGAGGTTCTCCTCGAGGCGGGAGAAGCGTCCGCTTTCGTGCGCGACCTGCCCGAGGAAGGCCGCGCGGCGCGCCGCCGTGTCGATGCCGAAGCGGGCGAGGGCAGGGCGCAGGGCGGCGTCCCATCCCGCCGGTTCCGCGCATCCAACGGCGCGGAGTGCGGCTGGGAGTCGATCGTCGGCGGGCGCCGTGGTCTGCGTCGGCGCAGTGGGGGAGACCCAGCTCAGGATACCCATGTCAGACTCCTTCGGGCCGGGCACCCAGTTCGGCGGGCCAGATGGCGGCGAGCGCCTCGGGCGTGGTCGCGAGCAGCGGCAGCACGGCGATGTCGAGTGCCAGCAGGAGCGCCTCGGCGGCTGCGGCGGCCGTCGCCGTGACGGTGTCTCCCACGCGGCGGGCGCGGCGCCACTCGGCCTCGAGCTCATCCAGCCGCCGGTGCCGCTCGGCGGCGAGGCGCGAGCGCCAGATCTCTAACGCGGTCGGCATGTCCACCCAGAGGCTGCCGTCGTCCGACAGGCGCCACGCGCCATAGAGGCTCATCGGCGGCGTTGCCTCGCCCGCAGCCATGTCGCGCCACACCGTGCCGTCGGGAACGCCGCAGCGGTCGAACGGCCCCTCGTAGTCGCTGGGAATGCTGCAGACGACGGCCGCACCGGCCTCGTCGCGGAAAAGGATTTGCCGCGTCATGTCCTGTGCCCTCACGAAGTTGCGTGAATGACGACGGAGACGGAGTCCATATCCCAACCGTCATTCACATAGACATTCTGGGTCTGGTAGGTCGTGCGGATGTCGAGGTGCAGCGTCGACCGCGTGTTCGCGAGCCTCTCCTCGGAGACCATGCACATGGTGTTGTCTCCATTCGCCGCAGATGTTGGCGAGGAATCGAACTTCCCGCCGAACGTCGTCGGCGCAGTGATGGGCACCGGCGCGGAGAAGTTCAGCCGGTAGCGGCCGATGCCGCGGCGGGTGATCGAGGCAATGTTCTTGCTCGCGCCGATGGCCAGCGTCTTGCCCGAGAACTGCACCGCGACGAGTGGGCTGCCGGTGCTCGCGGTGGGCGCGGCGCCACGCCACTTCTGGCTGGCGAGGTCGAAGGTTAGCACTTGCCCTTGGGCAGGAGTTCCGAGTGCTACATCCGTCAGGCCAGCGAGCGTCGATGAACCGCCCTGCGCGGGGTTTGGACCGCTGGTGAAGGCGCCCTTGGCTGCGTCGAAGAAGAGGACGTCTTTGTCGGTGGGTGCCGCCGATGGCAGGTCCACGTCCAGCAGCTCGTTCAGCTTGGTCGCGCCTTGGGTGCCGCGCTGCCACGTGGCGCCCGTCCACCAAACGGGCGCGGCCTCGTCCTGCACCCAGGCCGTCCAACCGACGGTGGGGGCAAGGAACCGCCAGCCGCCGTAGTAGGCGGCGACCATGTCCACTTTCCCAAGCCATGGGTCGGACGGCATGTCGGTCGCCTGCGCGGCGACGATCCAGCATTCACCCTCGGCCGGAGCGGACGGGGCGGCCGACAGGGTGCGCTTGCGGACGGTGAGCTGCGCGACGGCATCCACGCGAGTAAAGGCGTCATTCAGCTTGTCGAGCCTGCCTGCCTGCCCCTCAAGCAGGTACGGCAGGCTCAGATTCGGGCTGCGCTGCTGGCTCACACGGTCCCCCTCTGCCGGGAGCCGCCACGCGGGCGGCGGACTACACCGTCAAGGATGCCGCAGCGGGACGCCCGGCTCCGAGCAGGCCGGAGATCTGCCGGACCACGAGGGAGACCTCGCTCGGGAGCGCGCCGAGGTCCGCGATCTGCTGTGCGGCGGGGTATGTCCACCGCGGCTCGCCGACGCGGACGGTTCGGAGCACAGCGCCATCGGCGCCGAGCACGTCCACGAAGTACGCCTCGGCCTGCTCGTCCAGCGGTACGTCGTCCGCCCACTCGTACCAAGTCGTCCGCAGGCGGGCGCGACGGCACCAGCCAACCGCGACGTCGCCGGTCAGCCCGTCGCGCACCGCCTCGACGTGCACCGGCGGCTTCGGGAGCATGGCGAATCCTTGCACCGCCAGCGTGTGGGTTGGCGCGTCGGTCTCCACCTGGCCCCTGGTCAGCGCCTTGAAGCCGAGCGGGCGCCCGCGGTCGGACAGCTCCAGCTCGGCGAAGACGCGGGCGCCCGGCTCGAGGAGTACGAAGCGCTCACCGGCTGCGTGGCTCGCCGTCGCGGCCTCGGTGGCTCTACGCCCCCTGAGGAATCCAGAGAGGAGCCACGAGCGCGGCCCGGTCTGCTCGGCGGAGCGGAAACCAAGGATTTCGTCCCCGACCAGGGCGAGGTTCGCACCGGCGTAGACCGCGTCCTCGTCGGCGCTCTCCAGCGCGGCACCCTCGGGCAGCTCGATGGAGAGGGTGGCCCCCTCGTCCCAGTAGGCCACCGGCCCGTCCGGCAGCGCGCTCAGGGTCTTGCCGACCGTCGCCAGTCCGGCGGCTAGGGTGAGGCCCTCGAATTCTTTGCCCCCGTCCCGCGACACGATGACGGCCGCCCCCGGCCACCGCGCGGGCTCATCGCATGTCACGATGACCTGCACGCCCATGCCCGCTTCTTCATCCGAGAGCGGCGCCGCGTCCAGCAGGATGAGGCCGGTGTCCGGCGGGCCCTGCCAGCGCTCCCCGGTCTGCGGACCGCTGTCGGCACGCAGGCGGAGCCCGTAGTCGACGGGGAAGACCGGCGTCCCGCCGAAGGCGACGAAGTTCGGCGCCAGGCGGCGGGTCTGGATGCGGATGGTGAACCCGCAGTATGACACCACGTCGCCCGGCCGTAGGTGGCTGTATTCCAGCGGGAGCTGGCCGGTGATCTTCTCGGCCTCGGCGCGAGCCGTGAACAGGCGCGTGTAGGCGATCGCCTTGGCCCTCTCCGGCGTCATGACCACCGGCAAATCGAGCGTCAGGGCGGAGAGCGCCCCGGCCGCGATGTCGTCGGACGCCTGCTGCGTCCCGACCTCGTACTCCCGCGCCGGGTCGGCATACCTCACGATGACCTGCCGGGGCAGGTCGCTCCCGGGCATGAACATGCGGCCGTAGGGCTTCGCGTCCTCGCCAAACGGGTGGGCGCCCACGAGCTCGAGCGGAACGGTGGCCGAGATGGCGGCCGTCCGCAGCTTGGCCCTTAACCTGCCGTCCTCGGGAACCAAGTCGAACGGGCTGTAGAGCTGGAGAGGCTCGAGGGTCGCGCGCGTCGCGGTGGGCCCCGGGACGGTGTAGCCGATGAGAGTGTCCTCGAGGCGGGAGACATCGAACTCGTCCTCGCCGAATCCTGCGCGCCTGAGCCGGTCGGCGACGACGAAGGCCAGCGGCACTTCGGAGCCGTCGTAGCACCTGATCGGAAAGACCTGCCGCTCGCCGGAGAGCGGGTCGCCCCAGACGGCCGCCCAACCCGCCACGGCCGAGCTGGTCCAGTAGGCGCAGAAGGTGGCGGACGGGCGGGGCAGGGCGAGGCCCGGCAGGTCCATGGCGCCGCGCGCGAGGGCGAAACCGCCGTCGGCGATGGAAACCTCACTGTAACGCTGCACGCCCTCGCCGACGGCGAAGGCGGCGACCCGGCCGCGGCCGATGTAGCAGAGGGAGCCGTGCGGCCGCAGGGCCTCGGGCGGCCGCCATGGCTCGCGGGTGCTGCGGGCGCCGTCGGCGGACACGGCGATCGTGCCGAGCCACGGATCCCCGCCGGGCGCGGCCGACGAGGCCATGACAACCCACTCATCTCCGGCCGCCGCGACCGAGCCGCGCCCGAGGCCGAGGGTGCCGACGATGTTCACCCCGCTCCACAGGTCCTCGTCGAGCCCGAAGGCGACGCCTGTGCCGGTGAAACGCGCCGTCATGGCCCGGACCTCAATCGGGTTTCGGGAATGGCAGTCCACGAGCAGGAGCGAGCTGTCATGCCCGGTCGGGATCGCGGTCGCTGCCCCCAGCAGGCCGTTGCCGATGGTGATCTGCCCCCGGCGCCAGATGGAGTGCCACGAGGTGCCGTGGAACTCCAGGCCGTCGCCCCCCAGCGACCAGACGAGCCAGCCACGCGAGGCGTGCAGGGCGGTCCCGGCCATGATTGCGGCGCTGCCGACCCACACGAGGTCGCCGTCGGTCGAGGTGTTGAGCTGGATGTCCGCCTGCGGCGCGGCGGAGAGCCAGGTGCCCGCGTCGTCGTCGTAGACGGCCGCGAGGATGGCCCCGGTGTGCGCGATGGTGGTGCCGCGCCGCGCCGCCACCGCGACCCGCCTGCCGTCCGGCGAGACGGCGGTGTCCAGCTGGTCGAAAGTGAACGGGACCGCCGGGCCGGGCACGGTCCGGACAGCCTCGAGGCCGTCCCGGGCCGTGTCGAGCCGGTAGGTGGTCGCGGACAGGCGGCCCTCGGCGTCCACGCCCACCGTCGCCCAGCGTCCCCCGTTGAGGGCGAGGGCGGCCGCGCCATGGAGCGAAACCGGGGCGTGCGGCGCCGTGGCGGGCATCAGCACCTCAACGTCGAAGATCTCACCGCCCAGCCCCTCGACGGTCCAAAGCATGTTCGGCGGGCGGCGGCCCCACTCGTCCGTCAGCAGCCGCGAAATGACGACGTAAGCCGTGCCGATGTAGGCGGGGACGTTGCCGACGCCGTGCATGCGCTCAAGCAGCGAGTCCGGCGGCTGGTCGTCGCCGCCCCGGTAGACGCGGAGCTCGTCGTAGTAGAGGCCGGGGACGCCGCCCTGGTCGCGCGGGGCCACGGCCGAGGAGACGGCCCAGTAGGGGACGTTCGGGTCCTCGGTGTAGCTTCCGGGCTGCATGGCGTCGGCGTCGTAGAGCACCTTGCCCTCGGCGGTGCCCCTCAGGACGCGCCGGATCGGCCCCTCGCACAGCACGACGGCCATGTTGGCCCGGTACTCGTAGGTCCGCTGGTAGTTCGATTTCCGGCTCGGCCACTTGCCCGACTTCGTGACCTTCACCTTCTCGACCTCTTCGAGGTCGCTCAGGTGGATGACGGTCCCGGCCAGCTTGTTGCGGCCGTAGACGACGGGGATGCCCGCGCCGTAGGACGAATCCTGGACCTTCAGGCTGTCGAGGCGCGGCCCCGCGGTGCTGGTGCCACCCGGGCTGAAAATCGCGCTGTCGATGGCCGAGCCGATGACGCCGCCCGCGATGGAGCCCGCTGTCGCGGCGGCCGCGACCACGAACGAGGTCGCGGCGTACCCGGCCGCTGTCGCGGCGGCGCCACCGGCATAGGCCAGAAGGGGGGCTAGGACGGCGACGGCCATGGCTCAGGCACTCCGGAAGCGGTAGGCGGCCACAACGGGCCAGGGCAGGGTGGAGAGGGCCTCGTCGTGCGTGCCGCGCGGCGCCACCCCGAGGACGTGCGCCACGCGCCCGCCGCCGGTCAGGATGCCGAGGTGGACCGGCCTGCCATGGACCTCGAAGCGGACGATGTCCCCCTCATCCGCCTCGGCCAGCGGGACGGGGTCGGCGAACCGTGCCAGCTCCTCGTCGATGAAGCTGGGCGCCGGGACGCTCCGGTAGGTCGGCAGCGCATTGGGTACCGGCAGCCCGGCCGCCCAGCCACACGCTTTCACGAGGCCGCCGCAGTCAATGCCGAAGCGCGGGTCGCGCCCCTGCCTGCGGAACGGCACGCGCGCGGCCGCGTAGCCGCGCGCGGCGGCCGCGATGCGGGCGCGGGTGTCGGCGTCAGCTTGCCTTGACATTGGGCGTCTTCTGGAGCTGCTCGCGGGACGGCACCCACGGGAAGCCGCCGAACCGGCGGCCGTTGTTGAAGCGCGCCTTGCAGTCGCTCTCAAAGGAGCCGCCGCACCCCGCGACCACCCGGACGGTGTCGCCCGGCTCGATCTCGCGCGGCGTCGACTGCCACAGGACCAGGCGCCCGTTGGCCGATGCCTTCACCTGGCGCCGCGTCCCCTTGCACTTGCCGGAGAGCCACTCGACGGTGCCGTAGGCGAAGTGGTCAGCCGGGTGAGCCGCGAGGGCGCCCGCGGTAAGCGCCTGCATGCCGTCGGTGCCGTCGACCGTCGCCTCGTGGGTCAGGGGCGCGAGGTCAACGCGACACTTCGCGTCGCCCAGCCGCCACGGGCATTCGACGGTGCAGGAGCGGCCCACCGTCTTGCTGAGCTGCTCCTGCGGCCCGAGCAGCCCGAACACGAACTGGTCGCCGCTGATCCGGATCTCGCCGATGCGCGCGTAGCCGTTCTCGACGGGCGCGATGCTCGGGTCCGCCCAGCAGACGGTGTAGTCCTCGACGAGCGCGTTCGCGTAGAGACCGGCGGCGATGTCCTCTTCGGTGATGGCGTCGCTCGTCAGGGTGCCGGTCAGCTCGGAGTTGTCGGCCGAGAGGGCGTTGGTGTCCTCGACGTTGCTCGGCGTGATCGCCGTGCCCGGCTCGCAGACGACGCCGACCACCGGAACGGGCTCGTCGTGGCCAGTGAACCCCATGACCACGCCGTCGGCGCGCCTGACGACGATGCACCGCGTGAGGCGGGCAACCTCGCCCGACATCTCGGCCTGCATGCCGGGGGAGACGTCGATCACGACACGCCCCCCCTCGCCAGCCGCACCTTGATTTCCCTTAGCGGCAGGCTCGCCGAGTTGTTCTCGTAGTCGTCCCAGCGCGTGTTGAAGGGTCCGTTGAACCGCATCGGGATCTCGAACCGGAACCCGGCGGTCACGACGATGCCCTCGGGCGGTGGCGCCGTGAGGGTCAGTAGCCCGGTGGTCGGGTCCACCCGGAAGCCGGACTTCAGCTCCGTGCCGCCGACGGCGACGCGCACCGAGCCGTCGACCGGCTTCACGATGGGTCGGACGCGGCTGAGCGGTCCGGCCGTGTAGCTCTTGGTGAGCTGCCACTCGGTCTGCGTGCCGGTTCCCTTGCCGAGCACCTGGTCGCCCGGCTTCGGCTCCCCTCTCCCGTTCTTCGCGGAGCTGTGGTCGGACGGGTGCATGAAGCGGAACCCGTACGCCTTGCCGCCGACCGCGATGTAGAACTCCTCGGCAATGGCCAGGTCGTCCGGCGACATGATGCCGGTCGCGGCCTCAACCTCACGCAGCGGGTGCGCGTGGCGCAGGGTCCGGCGCTCGATGCCGGAATCGCCGACCGTGATGTCGACGGGGAACTCGAGCGTTCCGCTGGAGCCGTATGCCAGCTCAAGCGGGTAGCTGAGCTCCAGGAAGGACGGGATTGGGACGAGTGCCACGGGACCTCACCTGTAGCGCCCCGCTCCCGCCACCATGTCCCGCGTCCGGGCCATCATCTGCGCCTGGCTCTCGCGGAACGCCGTGGGGTTGGGCGTGCTAATGTTCCAGACGATGTTAATGGGCGCGCCGCCGCCGCTCCGAGCGCCGCCGCCGGAACCGCCGCCCGCCGTGCCCCGCATCTGGGCGTCGGTCAGGACGCGTCCGTCGAGCGGCGCGACGAACCACTCCGGCCTGCCCCCCATCTCGTTGACCCGGTAGTTGCTCCCGCCCAAGACTGGGCCGCCGCCTGCGCGGGCGCCCGCCACCGCGGGCGTGGCGCCGCCACCGAAGAGGCTGCCGATGCCGTTGCCGATCCAGCTCCCGGCGCTCTTCAGGGCCGAACCGAGAACCCCGCCGTCCTGCTGCCCCCCGCCACCGGCGGCGTTCGCCGAGCCGAGGCCCAACGAGCCGCCGAGGCCGCTGGCGAGGCTGGATAAGGCGTTCTTGAGTGGGGCCATGACGAACTGCTGCATCGCCAGGTCGGAGACCGCCTTGGCGAAGTCCCTGACCCCCTCGGACGCGCTCTTCGAGCCGTCTCGGACGCTGTTGAAGGCCGAGACGGCCGCGTCCGCGATGCCGTCGTAGTAGCGCTTCATGTACTCATAGTTCTTCTTGTCGCGCTCGGTCTGCGCGGCCTGCTCGGCCGTCTTCGCTGCCTCGGCGCGCACCCGCGCTGCGTCGTCTGCCGTCAGGTCGCGGATCTTCTCCCGCAGCTCCTTCTCACGGGCGAGCTGGGCCACGCGCTGCTCGATGTCGTCGTTGCCCGACCGGTAGACGGCCGACAGCGCCTCGAGCTCCTGCCTCTCGATGCCGTAGCTCGAGATCAGGTTGTCCGCCTTCTTCTTGCTCTCCTCTACCTTCTTCATGGCCTCAAGGAGCCTCTTGTTGGCGTCCTCAAGCTCGCGGTTGGCGACGGCGAGCCTGCGCGCCTCGTCCTTCTGCGCGGCCGTGGCCTTGGTTCCGAGCGCGAGGACCGCCTTCTCGGCCTCGTAGGCGGCGGTGATCGCGGTGACCGCGCGCTCGCCCTGCTGGTAGGCGCCGTTCAGCCCCTGCAGCTCGGCGTTCCGCGCGCGCAGGCCCTCGAGTTGACGCGCCGCCGTGTCGCCAGAGCCGCTGCCGCCCTTCTTCCCGTTGTCGTTCACGGCGGCGCCCGGCCGCTGCCGGTTCAGCCACTCCCCATGCTCGCGATCCCGGCGCTCGCGGTCCGTCCGCGCCTGCGCCTCGCGGGCGGTGCGCGCCTCGGCATCCTTGCGCTCCTGCTCCTGACGCTGGTTGGCGCGCTGCCGGGCGCGGTCGGCAACGGCCGAGGCGGTGCCTGACAGCGCCCCGCCGGTGAGGCTGTCGCCAGCCAACCAGGCCGTGGAGAGGTACTCGCCCACGGCGCCGCGCACATCGCCGGTAGCCATGCCAGCGCGGTAGGCCGCAGCGGCGCTGGCACCCGCCTTCTCGGCCGCCTCGAATGTCGCCGAGGCGGAGAATCCTCGGGCCAGCGCCTGCCCGGCTTCGGAGAAGTTGCCCGAGAGGGAGAGCTTCACAGCCGTCCCGAGGCTGGAGAAGGCGCCGCCGATGTCCGAGACCGTCGCCTTCACGACATCCCAGATGCCTCTCATCGTCGCAGTCCATGCCGAGATGGCCCCTGCCGCGAAGCCGGTCAGGTTCACCCCCATCTCCCCGAAGTAGGCCTGAATGGCGCCCCACTTCGTCCGGACCCAGCCCACCACCTCGTCAGAGGCGGTCGCCACACCGTCGCTGATCGCGTCCCAGGCCCCAAGGATGAGATCCTTGAGCGCGACCTGCTCGCCGCCGAGGTCGATGGCGGCATCCCGGAAGTAGTAGAGCCCCCCCACGACGGCCGCGGCGGCGATGCCCACCGGCCCGAGCGCGGCCGCCAGCCCCATCGCGGACGTGGCGAGGCTGGACATGGTCGCGGCCGCGCCGACGGCACCGAGGCCCACGAGGGCGGCCTTGACGGCATCCGCATGCTCGATGACAAAAGCAAAGGCGGAACCGGCCATGCTGATGGCCGAACCGATGCCCTCGCCGAGCGACGTGGCGGCCGCCATTGCCTCGGGGCTGCCCAGAATCGTGGTCAGCCGCTGCATCTGGCTGCTCAGAGCGGCCTCGAAGCCGCCGCTGAAGACGCGGTTCTTGAGCTCGTCCCACGCGTTTCCGGCGCGGTTGAGGTTGGCCCGCAGGCTGTTGGCGGCCGCGGCCGCGCCCGGGCCGAACTCGCGCTGGAGCTGCTCGGCGAAGCGCGGCAGGAAGGCGTCCGCGTGCAGCTTGCCGTCGGCCATCATCTTGGCGAGCTGCGCGGTGGTCACGCCCATGGCGCGCGAGGCGATCTGAAGGGCGCCGGGCAGGTGGTCGCCGAGCTGCTGGTTCAGCTCCTCGGACGATACCTTCCCCTTCGACACCATCTGCTGGAGCGCCTTGAGGGACAGGCTCACCTGGTCGGCGCGCAGGTTCAGCACCGCGCTGGCGGACGCCATGCCCTCGAACACGGCGTGCGTGGCCCTGCCCTCGATGGCCGTTCCCTTCGTGGCTGCCGCGAACTTTGAGTAGTCCTCGGCCGTCGTCCGCAGGGAGAGGCCCAGGCGGGACGAGACGTCGCGCACGTAGTCGAACTCGGCGGCAGCGAGGGTCGCGTTCCCGGTCGCCGCATTCAGAGTTGTCTGCACCCTCTGAAAGGCCATCCCGGTCTCAAGGATTTCCCGGCCCGCCGAGATGGTGGCCATTGCTGAGCCGACGCCGAGGGCGAGGCGCTGGAGCCCGGAGAGCGAGGATTCGGCGCCCTTCGTGTCCACGCGGACCGGCGTGTCGACGCCGCCCCCGAAGAGCCGCCTCAGCCGCTGCCAGGCGCCCGTGGCCGGGGCGGTGTCGGCACTGACCTTGACCGTCTCGGACGCCGGGGTGGCGGTGCGCTTGGCGCCCGGCTGCATCCACGGCACGGCGGACCGCTCGGCCGACGCCTGCGACCATGCTGAGGCCGGGATGGCCCGGAGTCCCGACAGGTCCGGGGCGCCGCCGCGCGCTACCCGAGCGCCCTGCACGACACCCCCGAAGGCGGACGGAATGGCGCTGGCAGGCGCCGCCCCGCGCCGTGCCGCCGCCGAAGCCCGCTCGGCGGCCGCCTGCGCCTCGGCGATTCCAGCTTTCGCCGAGGCGGCCATGGCCTTGCCCATGTCCTTGCCGGTGGCGTTCAGCGTCGTGTTGAGAGCAGCTGCGCCACGCTGGGCGGCCTCTGTCCGCAGCTGGATCTCAAAGTCGAGCCGCTCAGTCATCGCCACGCCCCCTCGCCCTGCGCTCGCGCTCCGCCCGCTTCCGCGCTGCCTCGTCCCGTCGCCCCTGCTCCTTGGCCTCGGCGGCGTGGCCCCTCAGGGCCTCGGCGTCGGCGTCCCGGATGAGGTTGAGTTCCCACGGGGTCGGCCTCGCGCCAGTGGCCGACATCCAAGCGTGGATCTCACCCCACTGGAGTGGCAGCGGACCAAAGCCGGTGCCGCCACGCGCCGCGTCGAGCTCCAGGAACCAGTTCCAGACGTGCTGCATGCCCTCGGGAAACGGCACGGGTCGGTCGTCCTTGTGCGGGCGCCCCACCTTCTGCTGGAACTCCTCGAAGGTTTGCCGCCGAGTTTTGCCATCGGAGCCAGTCCGGTCGAGGCCGATGCGCCACGCAACAGCCTCTCGGAATCGCTCTGCTAGGCGCCCAAAAAAGCCTTCCGGTCTCCCGCCGTTCGGTCGACTTGGTCAGCCGCCCACGGGTAGCGCGCGTAGAAAGCCGCGGCCGTCTCCCGCGAGAACTCCAGCGGCTGGCCACCAAGCTTGGCGCCCGGCGTCCAGCCGAGGGTGATCTCACCGAGGAAAGCGGCGCGGTCGGACTGGTCCGCCGCGTCGTCTTCCTGCCCCGCCTCACCACGATCGAGGATGCGTCGCATCGCGCGGGTCTGCGCGCCGCGGTAGACTGCACTGTCAGGCCCGGCCACGCGGATACGGAACTCGGCCTCGGGGGTCGCCCGGATGGGCTTCCGGGTAACCGGGTGCACGATGGGCACCTCGGCACCCGCCTCAGAATGCGTCGCCGCAGGCAGGGTATCGAAGTCGAAGGACTCAGGGGCAGTGGTATCGGTCATGTCACTCGGTCCTTTCGGCTCAGGCCACGGGGTGGCGACGCTGGATGACGAGGGTGCAGCCGTGCTCGGCCGACTTGAGGGCGGTGAACTCGGCCTTGGCGGAGACGGCGCCCTCGCCCTGGATGGTCTCTTCCTCGCCGGAAAGCTTCACGCGCGGCAGGTGCCAAACGTACCAGCCCTCGCCGTCCTCGGTGTAAGTGCGGCCCCAGATGGCAGCTTCGCCCTCGTCGAGCAGGAGCGTGATGAGCCGGTCGTCCTCGGGCTCGATGGTGACGTCGCCGGACAGCTTGAACTTGCCGTTCAGCAGCTTCTTCTTGGTCCGGCTGCCGTAGTAGCTCGACCCGTTCGGCGCGTTGTCGATGTTGAGGTTGTGGTCGGTCGCCGTGCCGAGCGTCTCGCCAGCGAGCAGGATCTCGCCGTCGAAGGCCGTCAGCAGGCGGCGCCGCTGCAGCGGTCTTGGGCTGGCGTCGAGTGGCGCCGCTACCACGCTCATGTCGAGGGCCACGCCCTTGGCGTCGATGCCAATCAGGCCGGTGTTGGGGAACGACAGCCCGATGGTGCCCAGACGCGTGGAGTGGCCAAGCCGGACCTTGCGACCGGCGAGGGCGCCCATGACCATCTGGAACAGGAAGTCGACGTGCTTGGTGCCGTTCTTCAGCTTAGAGCCAACCACGCGCACGGTGGCCGTGACGCCGGTCTCATCCTCGAGGTCGCCGTCGAGCAGCAGCGAACCGGCGGAGACCGCCTTCACGCGGAACTCGCCCTCGGTCGCGAAGCCCTCGAGCTCGATGACGTCACCCGTCTCGAAGCCATCCTCAACGAACGAGCCGGTCGCCCGCGTCACGGCGCCGGTGGCCGCGACGGCGGAGAACACGCCAGAGACGCTGGCGCCATCGACCCAGTCGCCGCGCAGGGCGCCCGCGAGAAAGGCGTCGTGCGCGCCGTAGCAGAGATGGTCCACCAGAGAGACATTGGCGCTGCGGCCGCCCTGGCGCATGTCGCCGACGTTGCCATCGGGCGTGATCGCCTCGTCCTGGTAGGTCTCGACCTGTGGGTTGATGCCTGCGGACGTGAAGGCCAGCGTCTGCATGACCGGGGCGCTGCCCGCGGGTTCGAGGCAGTACGCCAGTTCGACGGTCTGGTTCTCCTGGATGGCCACGGGCGGCTCCTCAGCTGGAAGCGGTCGGGCTGCCGACCGGGTGGTGGACGTTGACGCGGAAGAGGGCCTTGACCTTGCCGACCGTGGAGACCGGCTGGCCGTCTTCCTTGAACTCGATGATCTCGGTTTCCACCGAAACCGCGTCGCAGGAGCCGCCGCCCACCGCGCCGAACAGGCGGACGGCGGTGAGCGCCCGCTCGACCTCGAGGGCCATGGCGTCGAGGGTGTCCTCGAGCGCCTCGTCCTCGCCGTCGCTCCACCCCAGGACCGCCACGTCCACCGTGCGCTTGCTGTCGCGGTTGCTGACACGCTCGACGGTATCCGACGGGCACCAGACCTGGAGCGCGGGCAGTTCGTCCGGCGCGCTGGTCCGCGACGCGCGGACGCGGTCGCCGGTCGTCGGGAGCCCGATGAGGGCCTCGACGGCGACGTCGCGGATGCGGCGGCGGATGTGCAGGTCCATGGCGGACGGTTCTCCCTACGCCCTGAGGCTACCGGAGCGCCGCCGCGCGCTCCGAGTGGTCACCGGCGTGGCACGGCGGGGCGCGGCACCCGAGGCGCGCTGGGCGCCTGCAGGATGAGGGCGACCATCCCCTTCTCGTCCGGCACCGCCTTTCGGACCTCGTAGGCGGCACCGCGAAAGGACACGCCGTCCCCCTTCGCGGCGCCCGGGACGGCGGCCGCGCTGACATGCGCCGCGACCGAGACGGTCTGGTAGGCCGCCAATCCTTCCTCGGCCTCGAGCTCGATGTGCCGGGGGTTCCAGATTGCGCTCATGGTGCGCGGCTCGCCGCCGCCCTTGGGCGTCCAAGTCAGCAAATCCTTGTCGCCGAAGGCGCCCACGAACATCGAATCCATGCCGTCGAAGAGGCCCATCGCGCGTCCCCCTGAAAGGAAAAGCGCCCCGGGGGAGACCCCCGAGGCGCTGCCCGGCGCCGACATCGAGAGCGGCGCCGGGCCGGTCAGGCTCAGCCCTCGGTCGGCGGGTTGCCGATGAGGACGAACCCGCGGTGGTCCACCGCCTTGACCGCGATGTCCACGAAGCCGAGGACCTCGACGCTGTCGGGGATCTCGAAGCCCTTGCGGAAGCGGGCCTGGAGCCCTGCCGCGCCCTGCAGGTAGCCGACCTCGATGCCGTTGATGCGGCCCGGGGCGGCGGCCATGATCCAGCCGCCGTTGAGCGCGCGCATGCGGCCCTCGGTGACGATGGTCAGGTCGGACTGGCTGTAGGGATTGAAGTCCGCCGCCTTGCCCGCAGTGATGGCGCCCAGCGCCTTCTGGAACGGCACCTTGTGGGCGAAGGAGCCGATGACGTAGGCCGGGGACAGGTTCAGCACCCGCCCCTTGGCGTCGGTCAGCTCGCCCATCTTCTGCTCCGCCGCGGCGAAGCTGTCCGGAGACGGCGCGGCCGCCGCGACCACGTTGCCGTGGTCGGCGTGGAACAGGGGCTTGCCGTCACCCATGAGGGTGTAGTCCGTGAGAGTGGCCCAGAAGAGGTCGGACTCGAGGACCGCCGTCTCGACGCCGAGCTGCTCCGCGTCGTCGCGCAGCGCGTTCAGGTCGTCGTTGATGATGGTCTCGCGGGTGATCGCCGTCCGGCCGCCGTAGGACTTCAGCGCGTAGCTGACGACCGTGCCGTCCGTCCGCTTGCCGAGCGGGACGGCCTGGCCCTCGGCGACCAGGCTCATGCCCGGGAAGGTGCCGCGCGCGTAGCGGTGAACCGGCTTGAAGTCGGTCAGCTCGACCACGCGGGCCAGCGGGCGCCAGGTCGGCGCGGCCAGCTCGTAGGACTTCAGCATCGTCTTCTTCGCCACGTTGGCGAGCAGGACGGGGAAGTCCGTGGTCTTCTGAAGGTCGGTCTCGCTGCGCAGCGCGCGGACCGCGACCTCGTCGCGGCTCATGCCGCGCACGTTGACGCCCTGGGCCTTCAGGTAGTCGCGGGCCACCTCGGACAGCGACAGGCCGCGCCACTCGCGACCGGCCTCGGACAGTTCGAAGGCGGCGCCGTTGGCGCGGTGCAGCAGCGCGTTCTCGACCGCCTGTGCGCGGGTCTCGTCGCCGTCGCGCAGCACCTGCACGCGGCCGCCCGGGACGGTGGCGGTGCTGGCGTGGCGCTCGGCCACGGCCTCGAGGATCGCCATGCGGGCGGCCTCGACCTCGGCGCCGCTCTCGACGAGCTGCTCGGCGGTCTCGACGGCGGCGAAGCGGGTGCCCAGCGCGCGGATGGCGGCGGCGCGGGCGCGCTCGGCCGTGGCGGCCTCGGCGCGGACGGCGGCGACGTCCACCGACGGCGCGGCGGCGCGGGTCGCGCCGGTGTTCTCGAGCTCGGGTTCCATGGTCCGGACGGTCCTTTCTGCGGGCTGGACGCCCCTGCTGTTGATGACGGTGATCTCGCAGGGGGCGTCGCCCTGCTCACTCCGCACGCCTGCCCCGGCATCAGCCGGGACCGCGACGAGCGAAATCTCGTAGGGCTCCCAGTCCACGACCCGGACGAGGGGGACTTGGCCGTCCCGCTCGATCCTCTCGGTGCGCCAGATCCGGTAGCCCACGCTCACGTTCCGGACGATGCCGTCGCGGACATCTTGGAAGAGGATGTCGGCGTCGGCGCGCTTGCTGAAGCGCACCGTGGCCAGCCCCCGGTCGCCCTCGAGGCGGGCGCCCTCGACCACGCCGACCTGGGACGCCAAGTTGGCGCGATGGTCGGCGAGGAGCGGTGCGCCGCCGTTCAGGCGGCCCATGCGGACGGCCGACGGGTCGACCACGAGCTCCTCGTCGAACTCCCCGTCCCACCACGTCACGCGCCGCACCACGGCCGCGGCCGTCCAGCACAGCTCGACGGTGCGTGCGGCCTCGTTGGCCGTCGCGGGCGCGAAGCTCGCCTCGCGGAGTTGCATAGGCAAGCTGCGTGTCTCGATAGTGGCCATGTCGCTCCGTCCTCTCCGCAAAAGCTACAGAGCGCCCCCAGCGCGCTCCAACAGTCCTCGGAAATCAGGCCGCCGGGGGCGCGGGTGGGGCCGTATCCTTGGCGGCGGCCGGGCGCCGGACCCGGGAAAGGATTTCGTCGAACGTGCCCAGCGGGTCGGCGGCGAACCGGCGGCCGAGGGCCAGCAGACCGGTGAGGATCAGGTCCGCCAGGAAGCTCGCCGCCCCGATCAATGCCGAGCGGACCCCGTCCGACACCCCGACCGAGCTGAGGGCGGCGTTGACGAGCAGCCCGGCGAACGCCCCCATGACGATGCCCCGAATGACATCGCCCAGGGTGAGCTGGCGCTGGAGCATGGCGAGGCGCGCGGCCGCGCCAAGGATTCCGAGGCCGACGGGCGCGGCGTAGGTCCAGTCGCGGTCAGAGAGGATGGACACAGCGGCTCACTCCTCGGCGCCGGGCGAGCCGGGCTTCTTGGCGGTCTTCTTGGCGGCGGACTTCGGCGGCTCGGCGCCGTCGCCCTCATCCTCGGCGCCGGGCACGACCTGCGCCTGCCCTTGGTCAGAGACCTTGCGGGGGTCGCCGGACCGGACCACGCCGAGCGCGTCGAACTGCATGTTGCGGGCCGCGATAACGGCGAGCTGCTCGTCGGGGTCGTAGCCCCGGCCGGAGACGAGCCTGTCCCAGGTCTCGTAGCCAGCGCGCTCCTGCATGAGCAGCGCCGAGGTGTCCTTGAGGGGATCCGTCATCTCCACCGGCGGCGGATCCCAGTCGGCGAGGGCCGGGGCGTCCTTCCAGAGGGCGGCGAGCAGGCCGCCCTCGCAGAACCACTCCCAGATGCTCGCGCAGAGCATCGGGATCAGCACAAGGTGCTGCGTGAGCTCGACCTGCCGGTTGAACTCGAGCCGTGCCGCCCGGATGGACGAGTAGTTGGCCTGGCTGACGTCGCTGGTGAGCTGATCGTAGCCGATCCCTAGGCCCGAGGCCGTCGCGTAGTCCGCGAGGCGGAGCATCTCCGGCGCGCCACCGGCCGAAGTCGGCTGGATCGGCCGGAAGCTCTGCCCGTACTTCAGCTTCAGCAGCATGCCCGGGGTGAATTCCACGTCTCCGGACGCCCCGCGGCTGGCCGCGTTTGCCATCTCCTGCGTGAAGTTCGGCAGCTCGTTTTGGTACTCGACCACGCCGCCGATGCAAGCTTCCAGTTTCAGCCTGATGAGCGTGGCCTCGGTCGTGTCGGCGCGGTCCTGCAGCGTCCCGAGGACCGCGTGCATGACCGGCAGCGCGTCCACTTGGCCGCTCTCCGTGATGACGTGGACGTCGGCGACCTCGTCGGCGGGGACGCGGACGCTCTCGTTCGCCAGGGCGCCCCAGCTGTTGTCGCCCGGCCGGGTGCGGCGGATGTGGTAGGCGATCCGCGTGCAGCCGTCGGCGGCGAACTCGATGCCGCGGATAGTCTGCCCGCCGCCCGGGGCGGCGCCGTCCTTCGAGTGGTCGAGGTAGTCCGGCTCGAGCACCTGGATCTTGGTCGGGAGCGTCCTGTAGGCCCCCTTGCCCACGACCTTCTTGCGGACGAGGACGCGGCCAGACTCGAAAAGGATAGACGCCGCCAACGCCATCAGGCCGTAGGCCGTCTGGCGCCCCTCGGCGTCGCACTCGCGCGTCTCGCCCCACGCCTTCCACGCCTTGGTGCGGGCGGCGTCGACGCCCTTCAGGCCGGACCGGGACTTCGGCCGGATGCCCCAGCCCACGGTGTGGCCAACGAAGGTCAGGCGCGCCTTCCTGGCGTGCGGGTTGGTCCGGCACAGGCGGCGGCTGATTTCGCGCAGCCGGTCCACGTCCACCTCGGCCACGGTTCCGCCACCGAAGGGGCGCCAGCCCTCGTCCCGGAGCCGGTCGTTCCGCGCCTGCGGCGTCTCCGAGCGCGTCCGCATGTCGGTCAGCAGCTCGCCCTGGGCGCGCGCGAGGTCGCGGCGCGCCCCGGCGGCCGGGGAGACGTAGGAGATCGCCCGGTCGAGCAGGTTCCGGACGGCCATCAGCGCGGCCTCACGTAGCGGATCAGGGTGATGGCCGACGGCGCGGCCGCCGCCGGGTCGAGGGCGCTCTCCATCTCCTCGAGCAGGGCGCGCATGTCGGCCAGCGACCGATACTCGACTTCTTGCATCTGGCCGGGGCCGGTCGAGTAGCGGATCTTGGTTGCACCCTTGAGGTAGTGGAGCCTCAGGGCCTCGTAGAGCGGCCGGTCCGCATCCGTGTATCGCGCCATCAGAGCCACCGCCGCCGTGGGGCCAGCCAGCCGGTCCGAGAGGGCCTCGCCGCGGGCTCCGCCCCGTCCTCGGGCGGCTGCGGCGGGGGCATGTCGGGAGACTTGCCGGGTTGTTGATCTGTCCTCTCGACGGTATCAACCGACGCTGCTGCGCTCCGAGCGGGCGCCGCGACATCGGCCACCGGCGCCGGGGACGGCCGGGTCCGGAGCCGCAGGTCGTCGGCGAGGCGGTCGAGGGCGTCCGGGTCGGTGTTGGCCTGCACCCAGCCGCAGTAGGCCGCGTAGGCGTAGCAGAAGCAGTCCCAGGTCTCATTGCGCTTGCCGTCAGGGCAGTCCCATTCGACCCAGGAGAGGTTGCCCTTGTGCCGGGTGACGGGGCGCTCGGCCGTGAGCTGCTGGAAATACTGCGCCCCAAGGGCGCGCTCCTCGCCGGGGAAGTGGACGTAGCGGGGGCCCGGGGCCTTTGTCGCCAGCAGGCCCCGGACCGCGAACTTCGTCGCGTTCGAGCCGATGACGTAGAAGGGCACCTGCCCCTTCTTGCTCAGGGTCGGCCGCCGCGGCCAGATCGCGCGGCTGGTGTCGCCCTTCTGGGTGCCGCCGTTGCCCTTCACCGCCCAGACGCGGCGGGACATGCGCTTGTGGCACCACTCGTAGACCATGTGCGTGGTCTTCCGCCCGCCGGAGTCCACGGCGGCCGCCTCGACGATGAAGGCGAGGCCGTCGCGCCGGTGGCGCAGCCGGAGCAGGTGCCTGTCCAGCTCGTCCCAACAGGCCGGGTCCGTCACCACGTCGCCCTCGGCCGCCCAGAAGACGGTGTGGCTGATGACCCAGATCTCGCCCCCGCGCCCGAAGCCGAGGATGGTGCACTCCAGGCGGTTCTCCTGGACGTCCACGCCCGCCATGAGCAGCACGACGCCGTCGGGCACCTCGGCGGGATACTGCTCCTCGCGGCTCTCGAGCGACGAGTAGCTCAGCTCCTCGACGGCGCCCTCGTAGACCTCGGCGAGGACCGTGTTCTGGAACGCCTTCTCCTGCTCGGGATGGCCGCGCGAGGCGAGGAACTCGCGGACCGCGTCGGGGAGCTCCTGCTTCGGCGAGTAGAGCCTGCTGCACCAGAACCCGGCGTGCCGGTTGGAGATGGCCATGCGGTTGCACTTCCGGCACACCGCGCGCCAGACCCAGCCGTCATGGCGCCAAACCGTGGCCTCAGGGTTCTGCCGGTGGCCCTCTTCGGGGTCGTGGTCCTCGCCGCAGCACTTGAATGCCCTGCACTGGCGCCAGTCGACCTGCTGGAGCGCCTCAAGGTGCTCCTTCCGGCTCCAGACGCAGCCGCAGCTCTCGCAGGCGTAGGCCGCCATGTCCGGCAGGTGGTTCCTGTCGGCGTCCTTCGACCACTTCACCCCGCCGCGGCTGTCCTTCGACCCCCAGCGCATGACCTGGCGCACGCCACAGTGCGGGCACGGGACGAAGGCGCGCCGCTGGTCGCTGTCGAGATACGACGACCAGATGCGGCACTCGCCCTTGTTGCCCGGGGAGCTGACGCGGATGCTCAGACGGTCCGGGAAATTGCCCGCCCGCTTCTCGACCATGATGATCGGGTCGCCCTCGCCCCCGGCGGAGAGAGGGAAGCGTCCGACCTCGTCGAGGAACGTCAGCGGCGCGTTGCGTCCAGCCAGGTCGGTGGCCGACTGGGCCGAGCCGCAGAAGATCCACGAGCCGTCGGTGAAGGTCTTCTCGAGGGTGGAGTTGGCCGAATCCCGCGCCTTCGCCCCGCCCTCGGCCTCGCCCTTGCGCTTCTTCCGGCGCACCAGCTTCTCGGCCAGGACCGGGCACTCGCGCAGCATGGGCGCCAGCCTCTGGCGGGACCAGCTGCGCGCCGCGTCCGTCTTCGGCTGGATCATGACGATGTTCTTGGGCGACAGGTGGATGGTGCGCCCGATGGCGTTGAGGATGAGCTCCGTCTTCCAGATCTGCGTCGCGGCCGCCCCGGTGAGGATCTTCACGCCTGGCTCGGTGACGGCGCGCATGGGCCCGCGCGCCACCTCGAACGTCGCCGTCCGCCAGGGTCCGGGCTCGGGGCTGCCAGGCGGCAGGATGCGGTAGGCGTCGGCCCACTCGTCCACCGTCATGCGGGGCGGCGGACGCATGTGGTCGCGCAGCGCCTTGGCCAGCAGCTCGCGCAGGCGCCCAACCGGCGGCGACAGGTCCGGCAGGCCGCTCATTCCTCGTCCCCCTCGTCATCCTCGTCGTCGGCCACGCCCCCGGCGCCGAAGGTCTCGGGCGCCACGAGAGCCTCGAGGGCGGAGCACATCTCGTCGTGGACGATGCGCTCGAGGCTCGTAAGGTCCGTCTCGCCCTGCACCCGGGCGGCGATGCGCGGCGCGCGGCTCAGCAGGCGCTGGCAGGTGGCCGCGTAGGCGGACGCCACTTCGGCGCCGACCAGGTCCATCTCGATAAGGCGGGCGCGCTTCGCCTCGAGATCGAGCCGGTCCGAGGCGTTCTTGATGGCTTGGCCTTCGGCCTGCAGGTCGCGAAGGTCACCGCTCCCGACCGAGGCCGCATTCCCATCCTGAGTGTCGATGCGCCAGCGGACGACGTCCGACACCCGGAAGCGCCATGGGCGCCGCCCCACCGCCCGCTCGACGACGGGGCAATCCTTCGGCACCCATGAATCGACGATCGTGTGCCGGTCCACGCCCATGAGGTCGGCCAGTTCCGCGGCAGAGACAATCTGCGAGACGCCTGCAGGCCGCTGCCTAGGCATCGGCGCCACCTTCGACCAGCGGCCGTAGCCGCTCTATCGCCGCCGCGAGAAGAGTTAGTGTAACGCTAACCTCACTGGCGACCGGCACGGTGACGCGCGCCACCGGCAGCACGGCCGCCGGGTCGGCGAGTTCTAGGGCAACCAGGGTCCACTCGGCCGCAGTGACGTCGAGGCCGAGGATGCGGTTGGGAGCAGTCATTGGGCACCCCCGAAGATCCGACCCACCAGGCGGCCCAACGGTCCTCGCGAGTATCCAGGACGATTCGCCACAGACGGCGGCGCCGGGCGCGGCGGCCGCACGGCCGTCTCCCACGGCTTCGCGGATCTGGCGCGCGACGTCGGCCTTCGCCCCGCGCAGCGCGGATGGGTCTGGGCAGACGATGCAGACACGCACGTTCACCGGCTGCGGCGGCTCGCGCTTGTCGGCCATGCCGGAGATGGCGGCGCCCAGCCGCCGGGCTTCTTCCGCGCAGGCCGGGCCCATGGCGTGGGTGCTGTGGCGCTCGTCGGCGCCCGCCGCCCAGCAGATGCGGGCCGCCTGCGCGCGGGCGGCCTCGTAGCCCTCGCGCCAGGCGGCGCTGCGGCGATCCGGGAGAGCCAGGGGGAGATTAATATGGCTGTAGCCGCGCGACATCGGGAACCCCCGTCAGGGGCCTTGAGCGGCCCTCTAGGAGCGATTTCCCCACGTCACCACGCAAGGAAGGCCCGTTCCCGAGGCTACCCGCCGGAAATCACTGGCTCCGAGCGGTTCAGGCGAGGTGGGGAAACGTGGGGGCAACACCATCATTCAAACGGCCGGACTGCTCCAGAGAGCAGCAAGGTGACCCTCAGAGCAGAAATTGATTACCCAAGGTCATACGCTCTTGAAACGGCTTTCGGGTGCTTCTAGATGTGTCTCTGGGTCAACAAAGCAGCACTGGAGATCATGATGGCCACCGTCACTGACGCCAAGATCCGCGAGGTCGCGGTAAAGCTGTGGACAGACATCTACGAAGAGGAATTCCGCGGTAAGGACCGCGGTCGGTTCTGCCTGACGCGGGAGCAGATGCGGCAAGCTCTCGACACCGACCGGCTGCACGCGTCGACCATCCAGAAGCTGCAGGACGAGGCGCTGTCGCTGGGCCTGGTCATCATCGACTTGGACGACCTGTTCCCGTGCGTCGAGGTGCGCATCGTCCGCCGTTATCGTCGTCCCCCGCAGGAAGTTTTCCGTCGCCACTTCCCGGAGCCTGAGGCGAACGAGGCCGAGGAAGGCGACGACGACGAGTAGTGGGGAATGGGTCTGGGACGCATCGGCTAGCGTGGGACTGCGGGGCGCGAACCCCCGCATTCCCCGGCGCCCCCGGGAAGAACCTAGGCCACCGGGGGGGGCCTGCCCCGCCCCCGCCCCTCGCCGGGCGGCCGCAGCCTGCCTCGCTCGCCGAGGTCCGGAGCCTCGGGCGCCGGTGACCCGGCCGGGTTCCAGCCCAGCCGAGGTAGCGGCGAGGTAGCCGCTACCCATGGTGGGGAAACGCCCCCGGACGCATCGGCTAGCGTGGGACTGCGGGGCGCGAACCCCCGCATTCCCCGGCGCCCCCGGGAAGAACCTAGGCCAC
>NZ_JANFNY010000038.1 GCF_024437745.1 Roseomonas sp. GC11
GCTCGGCCCCGCCAGCGCCGCCCCCTCCACGGGCCGCGCCGGCGCGGAGGGCGCCCTGCCCGCCGAGCCGTGGTCCGAGGCGCGGCTGGCCGCGCTGCGCGCCGAGGGCCGCCCCGTCTTCGTCAACATGACCGCCGCCTGGTGCATCACCTGCAAGGTGAATGAGCGCATGGCCCTCTCCGGCGCGGCGGTGCGCGAGGCTTTCGCACAGCGCAACATCGCCTATCTGAAGGGCGACTGGACCGATGGCGGCCCCGCCATCGCCGCCGTGCTGCGCGCCAATGGGCGGGAGGGCGTGCCGCTCTACCTCGTCTATCCGCCCGGCGGCGGCGCCCCCATGGTGCTGCCGCAGATCCTCACCGAGTCCCTGGTGCTGGAGGCCCTGCCTCCGGGCTGACCCCCCCTCTCTCTGACGGAGTGACCGACCATGGCCAAGCTGCTGTCCCGCCGTGCCACTCTTGCCATCCCGCTGGGCGCCGTGCTGATGCCGGCCCTGCCCCGGCTGGGCCACGCCGCCCCGGCGGTGAACGCCCCCGCCCCCGATTTCTCCGCCGCCGACCAGGAGGGGCGCACCCGCTCCCTCGCCGAGTTCCGCGGCAAGGTCGTCGTGCTGGAATGGACCAACCACGACTGCCCCTTCGTGCGGAAGCACTACAACAGCAACAACATGCAGTCCCTGCAACGGCTGGCGGCGGAGAAGGGCATCGTCTGGCTCTCCATCGCCTCCTCCCCGCCCGGCGAGCAGGGGCATGTGACGCCGGAGCAGGCCCGCGCCCTGACCGCCCAGCGCGAGGCCGCCCCCGCCGCCGTGCTGCTGGACCCGCAAAGCCGCATCGCCCGCGCCTATGCCGCCACCACCACGCCGCATATGTATGTGATCGACCCCCAGGGGGTGCTGCGCTACATGGGCGGCATCGACAGCATCGCCTCCAACAAGGTGGAGGACGTGCCCAAGGCCGAACCCCTGGCGAAAAATGCCATGCTCGCCGTGCTGGCAGGACAGCCCGTGGCCCAGCCGGTGACACGCAATTATGGCTGCGCCATCAAATACGCGCCGAGTGTTTAATTATTTTAGAATCTTCTTTTTCTGAAGAAAAAGAAGCAAAAAGACTCTTCCAGTTTAGCGTCCCGCCTCAGGCCTGAAGCGGGACGCCAACTGAAAAAAGTTTTTTGGTTCTTTTTTTAAAAAAGAACGTTTTTTTTCTAAAACACGGCTTCCAGCGGAATCACCGCCGGCAAGCCATCCCGCGCCGGGCGGATCTCCGCCACCACGCCGAACACCGCTTCCACCATGGCCGGCGTCAGCATCGCCGCCGGGCTGGCGCAGCCGCGCAGGCGGCCTTCCTGCATCACCGCGATGCGGTCGGCGCAGCGGGCGGCGGCGTTGAGGTCGTGCAGCACCACCAGCACGGGCAGGCCGCGCGCCCGCGCCGCGCCGCGCACCAGTTGCAGCACATGCAGCCCGTGGCGGATGTCGAGGGCGCTGGTCGGCTCGTCCAGCAGCATGGCCTCGGGCTCGCCGGCCAGCACCTGGGCCAGGAAGGCCATCTGCCGCTGCCCGCCGGAGAGCGCGGCCAGGGGCCGCTCCGCCAGATGGGCGATGCCGATTTCCTCCAGCGCGGCGGCGGCGATGGCCAGGTCCTCCTCCGCCACCACGGCGCCGAGATGCCGCAACCGGCCGAGCAGCGCCACTTCCAGCACCGTCAGCGCGCCGCCGGTGGCGCCATTGTCCTGCGGCATATAGCCCAGCCGCGCCGGCACCGCCCGCCGCCCGCCATGCGGCAGCATCCCCGCCAGGGCGCGCAGCAGGCTGGACTTGCCGCTGCCATTCGGCCCGAGCAGCGCCACCACCTCCCCCGGCGCCACGGCGAGGTCCACGCCCTTCAGGATCTCCGCCCCGCCGAGGCGCAGGGTGATGCCCTCGGCGCGGATGTCAGCCGGGCTCACCAATGCCGCCTCCGCACCGAGAGGATGAGCCACAGGAAGAAGGGAATCCCGATCAGCGCCGTGACGATGCCGATGGGAAACACCGCGCCGGGCGAGAGCGTCTTGCTGGCCACCGAGGCGGCGGAGAGCAGCAGGGCCCCGCACAGCGCCGCGCCGGGCAGGAGAAGGCGCTGGTCCTCCCCCAGCAGCAGCCGCGCGATATGCGGCGCCACCAGCCCGATGAAGCCGATGGTGCCGGTGAAGGCCACCGCAGCCGCCGTCAGCACCGAGACGATGCCGAAGGCGCGCAGCCGCAGCGCCCCCACCTTCACCCCCAGGCCCGCCGCCCGCTCCTCCCCCAGGCGCAGCGCGGTGAAGGCCCAGGCATCGCGCAGCAGCAGCGGCAGGGTCAGCGCCAGGGCCAGCGTCACGAGGCCGAGCTTCTGCCAGTTCGCCTTCAGCAGGCTGCCGAAGAGCCAGAAGACGATCTGCGCCAGCGCCTCGGGCGAGGCGAGGTATTGCAGCAGGGATTGCAGCGCCTGGAACAGGAAGAGCAGCGCGATGCCGGCCAGGACCAGCATTTCCGCCCCCGCCCCGCGCAGCCGGCCAATGCCAGCCACCGCCGCGCAGGCGGAGAGGGCAAAGAGGAAGGCCAGCAGCGGCACCCCCACCGCCTCCGGCCAGGGGAAGGCCGCGGCGGCGACGATGGCCAGCGCGGCGCCGAAGCCCGCCCCGGCCGAGACGCCCAGCGTGTAGCAGCTGGCCAGCGGGTTGTTCAGGATGGTCTGCATCACCACGCCCGAGACGCCCAGCGCCGCGCCCACCACCAGCGCCATCAGCGCCATGGGCAGGCGGATGGAAAACAGGATGACCCGCGTGGTCGGGTCCGCCTCCAGCCCCAGCAGGGCGCGGGCCACCTCGGCGAGCGGCAGCATCGCCGGGCCGGTGGCGGCATCCACCACCAGGGCCAGGGCGAGGGCCAGGCCGAGCAGGCCCAGCAGCAGCAGCCGGCGGCGGGCGGTGCGGCGATAGGCCCGGGCCAGATCCGAGGCCAGATCGGGGGCCAGATGGGGGGCCAGATGGGGGGCGGCGCCCCCTGCCCTGGCCGCCAGAGACCCCGCCGGGGGGAGCGCCTCCCCCCTCACCCTGGCGCGCGTCAGGGCCGTCAAAGCCGCGCCATCCAGGTGCCGGTATAGGGCACCGGCAGCCATTTGTTCTGGTAGTCGCGCAGCGTCGCCACCGGGTCCACCCCGGCGAACTGCGCCGGATAGAGGCGCTGGGCGATGTACTGCATGGGGGCGATGTCCATCAGCGTGCGGCACAGGCCATGCTCCACCGCGTGCAGCTCGCCCTTGCGCAGGGCCGGCAGCGCCGCCCAGCCCTCGCGCGCGGCATAGGGGGCGAGGCTGGCGCGCGTCTCCTCCAGGCTGGCGCCATGGCCGGTGCGCACGCAGTTGGGGCGGTTCACCCAGGAGGAGCCGGCGATGAAGATGAAGTCCGGCTTCGCGGCCAGCACCATCTCCGGGTTCAGCGGCCCCCAGGCGCCGGGGATGCGGCCGGCGGCGATGTTCTCGCCCCCCAGCGTCTCGATGATCCGGCCCCACATCGTGCCGTTATAGGTGTTGCCGATGACGCCCGCGCCACCCTGGCCCAGCTCGACATAGACCTTGGGCTTCGGCGCGCCGGCGGCCCTGGCGGCCTGCACGCGGCGCAGGATGTCCTGGTAGCCGGCCTCGTACCAGGTGGCCAGCGTCTCGGCCCGCGCCGCCGCCTCGCCGCCCAGCGCCGCGCCGAGCAGCCGCGTGCTGGCCAGATGCCGCTCCAGCGTCTGCGCGTTGTAGTCGAGGGCGAGGATGGGGATGCCCAGCGCCTCGATGCGGCCCGGGATATCGCCCAGCGCCTTGTAATGGCCCTCGGAGAGGATCAGCAGGTCCGGCTTCAGCGCGACCAGCTTTTCCAGGCTGAAATTGTTGTCGTCGCTGGCGCCGAAATCGGCCAGCGTCTCCAGATGCGGGTGGACCTTGACGTAGCGCGACCAGATGGCCGGGCGCCACCCGGCCCAGAGGTTGCGGCTGAGGCCCACCAGGCGGGAGAGGCCCTCCGCCCCGCCGATGGCGGTGTATTCCTCGAAATAGAAGCCCAGCGCCACGCGGCGCGGCGGCGCGGCCAGGGTGACGCGGCGGCCCATCACATCGGTCAGCGTGACGGGGGTGAGCGTGACGGGGGCGGCGCCCTGCGCCAGGGCGGGGGCGCGGGTGGCGAGAACCAGCCCGGCCGCGAGCAGCGGCAGGCGACGGCGGGAGATCATGGCGGGCATGGGATGCCCCTTCTTGCAAAGGCCAGAAACGTCGAGGGGTGGAGGCAGCGCGGCCGCGATCAGGCGGCGGGCGGTGCCCTGGCCAGGAAGAAGAAGGGCAGTTCGGCCCGCTCGGCCGGGCCGGAAGGCGCCGGGAGCGGCAGGGCCAGCGCCGGCTGGCGGCGCAGCGGCAGGGCCAGCGGCACGGGCGGCGGGGCCGCCTGCGGCGCCAGCATCAGCGCGCAATGCACGAGGCAGGGCGGCGCCTTGGGCTGAGCCCCGGCCTCACCGCCCAGTTCGATGCTGCGCAGCCCGTCCGGCGTGCAGATCTCCAGGTGCAGGGAGGCCGCGGGCGCCGCCGCCTCCGCCGCCAGGGGCGCGAAAACGGCCAGCCACTGCATCAGCAGGGCCGCCGCGATCAGGCGCGCGAGGCGGGGGGAGAAACGAAAGGCGTGCACCCTTCGCCTAGACCACAAAGCACCCCCCGCCGGCAAGCCCGCCCTGCGTCCTCTTGAGAGGGGCTTCGCCCCTCTCAAACTCTCCCCACCAAAGGCCTGAGGCCTTTGGAAACCCTTTCTGAAGGCGGGTGCAGGGGACCCCGTCCCCTGCTGGGGGTGAGGGGGCAAAGCCCCCTCAAGGCCTCACATCGTGGCGCCGATCGGCCAGGGGGCGAATTCCGCCGTGCCGAAGTCGAACTGCTCGCTCTTCGTCCGCTCGCCCGAGGCCACGCGCAGGATCAGCTGGAAGATGCGTTCGCCGCATTCCTCCACGCTCTCACGCCCCGAGAGGATGGTGCCGCAATTGACATCCATATCCTCCTCCATCCGCTCATACATGGCCGAGTTGGTGGCGAGCTTGATGGAGGGCGCCGGCTTGCAGCCGAAGACGCTGCCCCGCCCGGTGGTGAAGCAGACGAGGTTGGCCCCCCCCGCCACCTGCCCGGTGGCCGCCACCGGGTCGTAGCCCGGCGTGTCCATGAAGACGAAGCCCTTCTCCGCCACCGGCTCGGCATAGTTGTAGACGGCGGTGAGGTTGGTGGTGCCCGCCTTGGCCATGGCGCCGAGCGACTTCTCCAGGATGGTCGTCAGCCCGCCCGCCTTGTTGCCGGGCGAGGGGTTGCTGTTCAGTTCCGCCTGGCCGCGCGCCGCGTATTCCTCCCACCAGCGCATCAGCCCCACCAGCTTCTCCCCCACCGCCTGGGAGGTGGCGCGGCGCGTCAGCAGGTGCTCGGCCCCATAGGTCTCCGGCGTCTCGGAGAGGATGACGGTGCCGCCATGCCGCACCAGCAGGTCCGAGGCATGGCCCAGCGCCGGGTTGGCGGTGATGCCGGAATAGCCGTCCGAGCCGCCGCATTGCAGCGCCACCGTCAGGTGGCTGGCGGGCACCGGCTGGCGGTGGACCTGGTTGGACTCGGCCAGCACCTCCTTCACGAAGGCGATGCCGGCCTCCACCGTCTTCCGCGTGCCGCCCATCTCCTGGATGTCCATGTTGCGCAGCCGCCCGGCCAGGTTCTGCTCGGCCAGCAGGCCGGAGATCTGGTTCACCTCGCAGCCCAGGCCGATGGCGATGACATGGCTGAAATTGGCGTGGCGGGCATAGCCGGCCAGGGTGCGCCGCAGGATGCGCAGCCCGTCATTGTCGCCCATGCCGCAGCCGGTCTTGTGCGTCAGCGCCACCACGCCATCGACATTGGGGAAATCGGCCAGCGGGTCGGTGCCAGTGAAGGGGTTGCGCTTGAAGGCATCGGCGATCAGCGAGGCGACATGGGCCGAGCAGTTCACGCTGGTGACGATGCCGATGTAATTGCGCGTGGCCACCCGCCCATCCGGCCGGATGATGCCCTGGAAGCTGGCCGGCTGCGGCACGTAGAGGGTGGGCCGCGCATCGACGCCCCAGGCATAGTCCTTGGCGAAATCGCCCATGCCGCAATTCTGGGTGTGCACCCACTCCCCCGGCGCGATGGGGGCGGTGGCGAAGCCGATGATCTGGCCATAGCGCCGCACCGGCTCGCCCACCGCATGGGCGCGCGCCGCCACCTTGTGCCCGGGCGGGATGCGCGCGGCGGCCACGACGCCCGGCGCCACCGGCGTGCCCTCCGGCGCGGCACGGCGGGCGATCAGCACGCTGTCCTCGGCGTGCAGGCGGATGAAGGGGGTGGGGTCGGCCAGGACGTCCATTGTTCTGTTTCCTCCAGGGGCGGCGGCCATCCTAGGCCAGCCGGCGGGGGCCGCAACAGCGCGGGCAGGCCAGGCCTCCCCGCCGAGCCTCTTGCGGAATGAAACCGCCTCCATTCATAGTGCCATCATACAAGTCCAGGCCCTCCAGGGCCGGACAAGCACAGGGCCTCGGAAAGAGGCCGGGGGGAGAGAATGATCCGAGCCATCCTGACGGCCGCGGCGCTGGCGGCGTCCACGCTGCTCGCCATGCCGGCCGAGGCGCAGCAGCGCCTGCGCTGGGCCCATGTCTACGAGGCCAACGAGGCCTACCACACCGAGGCGCTGTGGGCCGCGCAGCAGATCAAGGAGCGCACCCAGAACCGCTGGAATATCGAGGTCTTCCCGGCCAGCGCGCTCGGCAATGAGCCGACGATCAACCAGGGCCTGACGCTCGGCACGGTGGATATCATCTACACCGGCGTCGCCTTCGCCGGCGCCACCTACAAGCCGATCTCGATCAGCAACGCGCCCTATATCTTCCGCGACTACAGCCACTTCGCCGCCTACCGCAACAGCGACCTGCTGCGCGACCTGATGGCGGGCTATGAGAAGCAGAACGGCCACCCGCCCGTCGCCCTGACCTATTACGGCGAGCGGCACCTGACGGCGAACCGCGCCCTGAACCGGCCCGAGGATGTGCGCGGCATGAAGCTGCGCGTGCCGCAGGCGCCGCTCTTCCTGATGTTCACCCGCTCCGTCGGCGCCAATGCCACGCCGATCGCCTTCGCCGAGGTCTACCTGGCTCTCCAGCAGGGTACGGTGGACGGGCAGGAAAACCCGCTGCCCACCATCCAGGCCAAGAAATTCTATGAGGTGCAGAGCCACATCATGCTCTCCGGCCATATCACCGAGAGCATCCTGACCATTGTCGGCCGCGCCACCTGGGCGCGGCTGAACGAGGCGGACCGCATCGTCTTCCGCGAGGTGCTGCGCGAGGCCTCGGACCGCGCCAGCAGGCAGATCCGCGACGCCGAGCTGGCCCTGCCCGACTGGTTCCGCCAGCAGGGCAAGACGGTGATCACGCCCGACCGCGCCGCCTTCCGCGCCGCCGCCATCCCGCTGCACAACGACACCGCCGCCGGCGCGGGCTGGACGAAGGAACAGTATGACCGGCTCCAGGCGCTGGGCTCAGCCACCAACTGAAGGCGCTGGGGAGGCTCCGCCTCCCCAGACGGGAAAGAAAACTCTCTGGGGAGGCTCCGCCTCCCCAGACCCCTCCGCCGGGGGAACAGGGTTCCCCCGGACCCCGCCATCTGTAGACTCGTCACATGATCGCGACGATTCGGGACTGGCTGTCCTTCAAGGGAAGGCTGCCGCTGGGGCCATACTGGCGGCGCTACCTGCTGCCGCTGCTGGCGCTGCACATCCTGGCCTTCGTGGCGGATGGCCTGCTCTTCGGGTGGGCCAGCGTCCTGCCCGGGCCCTCCATCCCCAGCGCCGAGGCCGCCACCTACAGCATCAGGATCGCCACCAAGGCCGGCAAGGTGGGGCAGGTGGTCTTCTGGCTGTCCTGGTGGCCCGGCCTGGCGGGGATGGCGAAGCGCTGGCACGACCGGGGCCGCAGCGGCTGGTGGTCGCTGCTCCTGCTGGTGCCTCTGCTGGGCTGGCTCTGGATCTTCATCAGCCTGTGCTGCCGCGATGGCGTGCGCGGCCCCAACCGCTACGGCCCCGACCCCCTCTCCCCCTGACAGCGGGGTCCGGGGGGACCTTGTCCCCCCGGCGGGGGTGCTGGGGCGGCGCACCCGCTACACCGTCAGCAGCCGCCGCACCGATTCCTCATCGAGCGAACCGGAAAGCCCCGCCAGCGCGACTTCCCCGCGCACCATGATGGCGAGCTGATCGCCCAGTTCCCGCGCGAACTCGTAATACTGCTCCACCAGCACGACGGCCATGTTGCGGCTGCGCGCCAGCAGGGCGATGACGCGGGCGATATCCTTGATGACGTTGGGCTGGATACCCTCCGTCGGCTCATCGAGGATGAGCAGGCGCGGCCGTGCCGTCAGCGCGCGGGCGATGGCGAGCTGCTGCTGCTGCCCGCCCGAGAGATCCCCCCCGCGCCGGCGCAGGAACTGCTTCAGGATCGGGAAGAGTTCAAAAATGTCATCCGGCACCTTGGCGCCGCGCGGCGCCGCGGCCAGGGCCGTCTCCAGGTTTTCCCGCACGGTCAGGAAGGGAAAAATCTCCCGCCCCTGCGGCACATAGCCGATGCCGGCGCGGGCGCGGTCGGCGGCGGAGAGGCCGGAGACATCCTTGCCCTCCCAGACGATGCGCCCGCCCCTGATGCGCTCCAGCCCGACGATGGCGCGCATCAGCGAGGATTTGCCGACGCCGTTGCGCCCCAGCACGCAGGTGATGGCCCCCGGATCGGCACTGAGGGAGACGCCGCGCAGCGCCCGGCTGGCGCCATAGAAGAGATCGATGTTCTCGACACGCAGCATGATCAGCGCCCCAGATAGACTTCGATGACGCGCGGGTCGTTCTGCACGTGGTCGATGCTGCCTTCCGACAGCACCGAGCCTTCGCAGAGCACCGTGACCTTTTCCCCCAGCGCGCGGACGAATTCCAGGTCGTGCTCGACCACGACGACGCTGCGCGTGCCGGCGATGCGGCGCAGCAGCGCGGCGGTGTGCTCGGTTTCCTGGTCCGTCATGCCGGCCACCGGCTCGTCCACCAGCAGGAGCTGCGGCTCCTGCATCAGCAGCATGCCGATTTCCAGCCATTGCCGCTGGCCGTGGGAGAGAATGGCGGCACGGTCCTGCGCGCGGTCGGAGAGGCCGATTTCCTCCAGCGTCGCCTCGATCCTGCGCCGCGCCTCGCCGGAGAGCGTCCAGCGCAGGCAGGACCACGGGTCGCGCGGCGCCTTCAGGGCGAGTTCGAGATTCTCGAAGACCGTCAGCGCGTCGAACACCGTCGGCTTCTGGAATTTCCGGCCGATGCCGAGATTGGCGATGCTGGCCTCGTCCATCTTCGTCAGGTCGCGCGCGCCGAAGGTGACGGTGCCGGCGGTGGGGCGCGTCTTGCCGGTGATGATGTCCATCATCGTCGTCTTGCCGGCGCCATTCGGGCCGATGATGGCGCGCAGCTCCCCCGGCTCGACGATGAGGGAGAGGTTGTTCAGCGCCCGGAAGCCGTCGAAGACGACAGAGACGCCATCGAGATAGAGCCGCCCCTCACTCATCGCCCGTCTCCCTTCTGCAGCAGGCCGACCAGGCCGCGCGGCAGGAACAGCGTCACCGCCACGAAAAGCCCGCCGAGCACGAAGAGCCAGAGATCGGGGGCGAAGGAGGTCAGCCAGGTCTTGATCGCATTCACCGAGAAGGCGCCGACCAGCGCCCCCGCCAGCGTGCCGCGCCCGCCCACGGCCACCCAGACCACGGCCTCGATCGAGTTGCCGGGGCTGAACTCGCCGGGATTGATGATGCCGATGAGCGGCACGTAGAGCGCCCCCGCCAGCCCCGCCAGCATGGCGGAGAGCACGAAGACGGAGAGCTTCACCCGCGTGGTGTCGTAGCCGAGGAAGCGCACGCGGCTTTCCGCGTCGCGCACCGCGAGGAGCACGCGGCCGAGCTTGGAGCGCGTGATGTGGCGGCAGAGCAGCAGGGAGCCGCCGAGCGCCACCAGCGCCGCGTAGAACAGCGCCGCGCGCGCGCCCGGCGTGTTCAGCGGCATGCCGAGCAGTTCCTTGAAGTCGGTGAAACCGTTATTGCCGCCAAAGCCCATATCGTTGCGGAAGAAGGCCAGCATCAGCGCGTAGGTCATGGCCTGGGTGATGATGCTGAGATAGACGCCGGTGATGCGGCTGCGGAAGGCGAGATAGCCCACCACCCCGGCCAGCAGCCCCGGCACCACCAGCGCCATCAGCAGGGCGAAGGGGAAGAACTGGAAGCCCTGCCAGTACCAGGGCAGTTCCGTCCAGCCGAGGAAGACCATGAAATCCGGCAGCACCGGGTGGCCATAGACACCGCGCGGGCCGATCAGCCGCATCAGGTGCATGCCGATGGCATAGCCGCCCAGCGCGAAGAAGGCGCCATGGCCGAGCGAGAGGATGCCCGCATAGCCCCAGGCGAGGTCGATGGCCAGGGCGAGGATGGCGTAGCACACCCACTTGCCCGAGACCGAGACGACGAAGTCCGAGACATAGAGCGCGGAGTCCGGCGGCAGGCGGTTGAGCACCGGCAGCAGGGCCAGCGCGGCGAGGCCGAGCAGCAGCAGGCCGCGCAGCAGCGCGCCCTGCCCCAGGCGCAGGCGGTTCTGGATGGACAGGCTGGCGCTCATTGCTCCGCGGCCCTCCCCTTCAGCGCGAACAGGCCCTTCGGCCGCCGCTGGATGAACAGCATGATGCCGACCAGCACGGCGATCTTGGCGAGCACCGCGCCGGCCCAGGGCTCCAGCATCTTGTTGACGATGCCGAGGGTGAGGGCGCCGATCATCGTGCCGGCCAGGCTGCCGACGCCGCCGAAGACGACGACCATGAAGCTGTCGATGATGTAGCCGGTGCCGAGATTGGGCGAGACATTGTCGATCTGGCTCACCGCCACCCCGGCGATGCCGGCGATGCCGGAGCCGAAGGCGAAGGTCATGGCGTCCACCCGCCCGGTGCGGATGCCCATGGTGGCGGCGATGCGCCGGTTCTGCACCACGGCGCGCATCTCCAGCCCGAAGCGGGTGAAACGGATGGCGGCCACGGTCAAACCGAGAACCACCAGACTGAAGAAAATAATCCAGAGGCGGTTCTGCGTCACCTCGATGCCGCCGGGCAGTTGCAGCGTGCCCTGCATCCAGGCGGGGCTGACCACCTCGCGGTTCTGCGCGCCGAAGATCAGGCGCACGGATTGCTGGAGGATCATGCCGACGCCGAAGGTCATCAGCAGGGTTTCCAGCGGGCGGCCGTAGAGATGGCGGATCAGCCCGCGTTCCAGCGCCACGCCGACGGCGGCGGTGACGAGGAAGGCGGCGGGGACGGAGAGCGGCAGCGAGAGCGGCGCGAGGGCCGGGATGCCGCGCAGCGCCTCCTGCACCACGACGGTGGTGTAGGCGCCGAGCATCACCATCTCGCCATGCGCCATGTTGATGACGCCCATGACGCCGAAGGTGACGGCGAGGCCGAGCGCGGCGAGCAGCAGGATGGAGCCGAGGGAGAGGCCCTGGAAGGCGGTCTCGGCCGCGCGCTTCAGCTGCAGGCGGCGGTCGATGGCGGCCACGGCCTGGTCGATCTCGGCGGCGAGGCCGGCATTGGCGGCGCGCGCCTCCAGCAGCACCGCGCGCGCCTCGGGCGAGGAGGAACCACCCAGCAGGATGATGCCCTGGCGCTTCGCGCTGTCCTCGCCGGCGGCGAGGCGGGAAGCGGCCAGCGCCAGTTCCATCACCGGCCTGACACGGGCGGAGGCTTCGCGCCCCAGCGCATCCTCCAGCATGGCGACATTCTCGGCGCTGCGGCTGCGGAACAGGCCATCGGCGGCGGCGAGGCGCTCCGCCTCCACCGGCGAGAGAAGTTGCAGCCGGCCAAAGGCACCGCGCAGCGCGCCGCGCACGCGGTTGTTGATGCGCAGCACCTCGCCCGCCTCGGTGGAGGCGCCGCCGGAGAGGGCTTCGCGCAGGGCCTCGCCCTGGCGCAGCAGCAGCACGCCATCGGCGCGCTTCAGCAGGCGGCCCTCACCAAGCGCCTGGAGGATGGGCAGGGCGCGCGGGTCGCCCAGCGCGCCGAGGCGCTCGACCGCTTCAGCCTGGGCGGTGAAATTGCCCGACAGCCCGGCCAGCGCGGTGGTGAAGGCGTCCTGCGCGCGCGCCGGCACAGCCAGCACGAGCAGGACCAGCAAGACCCTCAACATATCTCTCTCCGGCTGTCGCCGTCTCCCTGCCAGAAATTCGGGATGGGCTGGGGGCTGTTTGAGAAGAGCGGGCGCCTGTTGGCTTGAGGGGGTCCTGCCCCCTCAAACTCTCCCCCTTCTTTCCCTTGGGCAGGGGAAAGAGCCCCCTGCACCCGCCTGCACAGAAACCCCTCAGAAAAGACGCCGCACCGGGCAGGGTTCTCCCGCTCCGGTGCGGCGCCGCCGTGTGGGCCATGGCCGGCGGAACTGGCGGCCATGGCCTTGCACCTCAGCCCTTGCGGCGGTTGGCGTTCTCAGGGATGTAGGGCGACCAGTTCTCGGCGGGGATCGCCGTCGGCGTCTTGTAGACGATGTTGAACTGGCCGTTCTCCATGATCTCGCCCAGCATCACCGGCTTGGAGAGATGGTGGTTCTCGAACATCTGCTCGGTGTAGCCGGAGGGCGCGGCGACCTGCTGGCCATACATCGCCTGGCGCACGGCATCGACCGCGGTGGTGCCGGCCTTGGTGACGGCCTGGCTCCACATCTTGAAGCCGGTATAGGTGGCCTCCATCGGGTCGTTGGTGACGCGCTTCGGGTTCTTGATGTAGCTGGCCCACATCTTCTTGAACTCGGTGTTCACCGGGCTGTCCACCGACATGAAGTAGTTCCACGCCGCCAGATGGCCGACCAGCGGCTTGGTGTCGATGCCGGCCAGCTCTTCCTCGCCCACCGAGAAGGCAACGGAGGGAATATCCTCAGCCTTGATGCCCTGGTTGCCCAGCTCGCGGTAGAAGGGAACGTTGGCGTCGCCATTGATGGTGGAGACGATGGCGGTCTTCTTGCCCTCGCCGGCGAAGCGCTTCACGCGGCTGACGATGCCCTGCCAGTCGGAATGGCCGAAGGGCGTGTATTCCTCGAGGATATCGGCATCGGCGATACCCTTGCTGTTCAGGTAGGCGCGCAGGATGCGGTTGGTGGTGCGCGGATAGACATAGTCGGTGCCGAGCAGGGCGATGCGGCGCGCCTTGCCGCCGTCGTCGCTCATCAGATACTCGACCGCCGGAATGGCCTGCTGGTTCGGCGCCGCGCCGGTGTAGAAGACGTTCTTCGACTGCTCCTCGCCCTCATACTGCACCGGGTAGAAGAGCAGGCCGTTCAGCTCCTCATAGACCGGCAGGACGGACTTGCGGGAGACGGAGGTCCAGCAGCCGAAGGTGACATCGACCTTGTGCACCTGCAGCAGCTCGCGCGCCTTCTCGGCGAAGAGCGGCCAGTTGGAGGCGGGGTCGACGACCACGGCCTCGACCTTGCGGCCGAGCAGGCCGCCCTTGCTGTTGATGTCCTCGACCATCATCAGCACGGTGTCGCGCAGCGCGGTCTCGCTGATCGCCATGGTGCCGGAGAGGGAGTGCAGCACGCCCACCTTGATCGGCGCGCCCTGGGCGAAGGCCGGGCGGATCGCCGGCATGGCCAGCGCGCCGGCGGCGCCGGCCAGCAGGGCACGGCGGGAGACGATGAGCCTCTGGGTCATGGATCGCTTCTCCTGGGTGCCGGGGCTGCGGTGCCGTCCGGCCGGGGTGGCGCGATCCTCGCCCCGCCGCTCGCGGAAGCGTTATACGTCAAATGACGTAGGCCGGGCGCGCTTGACCCCGCCCGCCCCCCTGCCCCACTCTCCGCCCCATCCCGAGAGCAGCAGGCGAGGACCACCAGCCCGCATGGCGACCCGCCAGCGCATCCTCCGCATCCGGCGCGACTACAACCGCTGGGTGGCCGATGAGACGATGGAGGACTACGCCCTCCGCTTCACCGCGGAGAGCGCGCGCAAATGGTCGGCCTTCCGCGTGGCGGGCACGGCGCTCGGCTCCATCTCCTTCCTGGCGCTGGAGGCGATCGGCGGCGCGCTGACGGTGGCGCATGGCTTCACCAACAGCGTCGCCGCCATCCTCTTCGTCTCGGTGCTGATCTTCATCGCCAGCCTGCCGATCTGCCTGCACGCCGCGCGCGCCGGGGTGGATGTGGACCTGCTGACGCGCGGCGCCGGCTTCGGCTATATCGGCTCCACCATCACCTCGCTGATCTACGCCAGCTTCACCTTCATCTTCTTCGGCATCGAGGCGGTGATCCTCGCCGCCATGCTCGACAGTTTCTTCGCCGTGCCGCTGTGGATCGGCTACATCCTCTGCGCCGTGGTGGTGGTGCCGCTGGTGACGCATGGCATCACCTTCATCAGCCGCGTGCAGACCTGGACGCAGCCGGTCTGGCTGGTGCTGAACGTCCTGCCGCTGATCGCCCTGCTGCTCGCCCACCCGGAATGGGTGGAAGGCTGGGCGGACTATGGCGGGGAACAGGGCAAGGCGGGGTTCGACCTGCTCTCCTTCGGCGCCGCCGCCTCGGTGCTCTTCGCGCTGATCACCCAGACGGGGGAGCAGGTGGACTACATCCGCTTCATGCCCCCGCGCGCCAGCCAGAAGCCCTGGGTGTGGTGGGTGGCGCTGCTGGCCGGCGGGCCGGGCTGGATCGTCTTCGACGTGCTGAAGCTGCTGGCCGGCTCCTTCCTCGCCTATGCCGCGCTGCAGGCCGGGCTTTCCGCCGCCCAGGCGGTGCAGCCGGCGGAGATGTACCGCCTGGCCTTCGGCAAGCTGCTCGACTCCCCCGTGCTGGTGCTGGTCATCACCTCGATCTTCGTCGCGCTGTCGCAGATCAAGATCAACGTCACCAACGCCTATGCCGGCTCGCTCGCCTGGTCCAATTTCTTCTCGCGCCTGACGCACAGCCATCCCGGCCGGGTGGTCTGGCTGGTGTTCAACATCGCCGTGGCGCTGCTGCTGATGGAGCTCGGCGTCTACAACACCATCGAGCAGGTGCTGTTCGTCTATTCCAACGTCGCCGCCGCCTGGATGGGGGCGCTGGTGGCGGATCTCGCCATCAACAAGCCGCTCGGCCTCAGCCCGCCGGGCATCGAGTTCAAGCGCGCGCATCTCTACGACGTCAACCCGGTCGGCGTGGGCAGCATGCTGCTCTCGGTGCTGGCCTCCTTCCTCGCCTATTACGGCCTGCTGGGGGCGCTGGCGCAGGCGCTCTCCACCTTCATCGCCTTCGGCGTGGCCTTCGCCGCGGCGCCCGCCATCGCCTGGGCCACCGGCGGGCGCTACTACCTCGCGCGCAAGCCGCGCGCCGCCTGGGCCCGGCGCCCCGCCCTGCAATGCGTCATCTGCGAGCATGATTTCGAGCCGCGCGACATGGCCTATTGCCCGGTCTATACCGGCCCCATCTGCTCGCTCTGCTGCTCCCTCGATGCACGCTGCGGCGATGGCTGCAAGCCGCATGCCCGCCTCTCGGCGCAGATCATGACGCCGCTGCGGGCCAGCCTGCCGGCGCCCGTCATCCAGGCGCTGACCACGCCGGTCGGCTCCTTCATGGTGGTGTTCCTGCTCTTCGCCGGCACCATCTCCATCGTCTTCCTCGGTATCCGGGCACAGACGCCGCCCAGCCACGACCTCGACACCGCCTTCTGGAAAGCCTTCTTCGTGCTCGCCGTCATCGGCGGCATCGTCGCCTGGGCGCTGGTCCTGGCCCGGCAGAGCCGGCTGGTGGCCCAGGAGGAAACCCGCCGCCAGACCAGCCTGCTGATGAGCGAGATCCGCGCCCACAAGCGCACCGACGCCGCCCTTCAGAAGGCCAAGGAAGCCGCCGAGGCCGCCAACCTCGCCAAGAGCCGCTACGTCATCGGCATCAGCCACGAGCTGCGCTCGCCGCTCAATGCCATCCTCGGCTACGCGCAGCTGCTGGAGCGTGACAGCGCCATCCCCGAGCGGCGGCGCGACGGCGTGCGCACCATCCGCCGCAGCGGCGAGCATCTGGCCGCGCTGATCGAGGGGCTGCTGGACATCTCCAAGATCGAGGCCGGGCGGATCGAGCTCTACCGCGATGAGATCCGCTTCCCCGACTTCCTCGACCAGATCGTGCAGATGCTGCGCCTGCAGGCGGAGGCGAAGAGCATCGCCTTCACCTTCGACGCGCCGGAGCGCATGCCGGAGGTGGTGCATGTCGATGAACGGCGGCTGCGGCAGATCCTCATCAACCTGCTCTCCAACGCCATCAAGTTCACCCGCAGCGGCAGCGTCACCTTCCGCCTGCGCTTCCGCTCCGAGGTCGCCGAGTTCGCGGTGATCGACACCGGCATCGGCATCGCCGAGGACGACCTCGCGCGCATCTTCGAGCCCTTCCAGCGCGGCGCCAACTCGCACGCCCCCTCGACGCCGGGTGTGGGCCTCGGCCTCACCATCACCAAGACCCTGGTCGAGGTCATGGGCGGCGAGATCTCGGTGCACAGCCGCCTCGGCGAGGGCAGCACCTTCAAGGTGCGGCTGCTGCTCTCCGGCAAGACGATGCGGCCGGTGGAGGCGGAACGCCCCGTCACCGGCCGCGCCGATGCCGCGCGCGCGCTGCGCGTGGTGGTGGCCGATGACGACGCGGCGCACCGCGCCCTGGTGGCCGACCTGCTGACGCCGCTCGGCTTCCGCGTGCGCGAGGCCGCCAATGGCGCCGAATGCCTGGCCCTGGCGCAGGAGGAGGCGCCGGACCTCTACCTGCTCGACATCGCCATGCCGGGGATGACGGGCTGGGAACTCGCCCGCCGCCTGCGCGAGGCGGAGGGACCGCGCGTGCCGATCCTGATGATCTCGGCCAATGCCCTCGAACTCGGCCCGCCGCGCGAGGGGCAGCACCATGACGACGTGCTGCCCAAGCCGCTCTCCCTCGCCGCGCTGCTGGAGAAAATCGGCCATCTGCTCGGCGTCACCTGGACCTTCGCCGATCCCGTGCCGGCCGCCCCCGCCGCCGGCGGCGCGCGGCTGAGCCCCGCCCAGGCCGCGCCGCTGCGCCAGCTCGCCGCCATCGGCTATGTCGGCGGCATCCGCGAGAAGCTGGACGCGCTGGAGGCCGAGGCGCCCGAACTCGCCGCCACCCTGGCCGAGCTGCGCGGCTATATCTCGGAATACCGGCTGGATGCCTTCATGGCCGCGCTGCCGGAGGAGTCGCCCGATGCCTGACCGTGTCCTCGCCGGCGAGCGCCGCGACATCGTGCTGGTGGTGGACGACGCACCCGGCACGCTTGGCCTGCTGAACGACACGCTGGAAAGCGCCGGCTACATGGTGCTGGTGGCGCAGTCCGCCGCCGCGGCGATGACGGTGATCGACCGCATCACCCCCGACATCGTGCTGATGGACGCGGTGATGCCCGGCATGGACGGCTTCGAGGCCTGCCGCCGCATGAAGCGCAATGCCGCGCTGATCTCCGTCCCCGTCATCTTCATGACCGGGCTGACGGAGAGCGAGGATGTGGTGCGCGGCTTCGATGCCGGCGGCGTCGATTACGTCATCAAGCCGGTGGCGCCGGATGAGGTGCTGGCGCGCATCGGCGCGCATCTCGCCAATGCGCGGCTGACGCGCAGCGCCCATGCGGCGCTCGATGTCGCCGGGCGCTACCTGCTGGCGGTGGATCGCGAGGGCGCCGTGCTCTGGGCCACGCCGCAGGCCACCGCCCTGCTGCGCGCCGTCTGCCCGGAGGACGAGGATTCCCCGGTGATGATGCGCCTGCCCGGCTGGGCGCCGCTGGCCGAACAGGAGGTGCCGCGCCTCGCCCCCGTGGTGCTGGCCGATGCGCGGCAGGTGGAGTTCCACCATGTCGGCCAGATCAGCGCCGAGGAATTGCTGCTGCGCGTGACCGCCACCGCGCCGGGGCGGGATGAGAGCGTCCTGCGCGACCGCCTCGGCCTGACCGCGCGCGAGGCGGAGGTGCTGCTCTGGATCGGCCGCGGCAAGTCCAACCGCGACATCGCCGAGATCCTGATGATGAGCCCGCGCACGGTGAACAAGCATCTGGAGGGGATCTTCGCCAAGCTCGGCGTCGAGAACCGCGCCGCCGCCGCCGCCCTGGCCGTGCGCGTGCTCGGCAATGGCTGAGCACGCGGTGGGGCTGGTGGCCTTGAGGGGGCTTTGCCCCCTCAAACTCCCCCAGCAGGGGACGGGGTCCCCTGCACCCGCCTTCAGAAAGGGTTTCCAAAGGCCTCAGGCCTTTGGTGGGGAGAGTTTGAGAGGGGCGAAGCCCCTCTCATGCCCCCCTGGCCACGGCCCGCGCCTTGCATGATGCTGGCCGCATGAGCCTTGCTTCACCCCGCCACCAGCGCGCCCATGGCCGCGCGGAACTGCATGTCGCGCAGACGCCGCGCGGGCCAGAACTGCGCCACCTCTTCCAGGCCGCGCCGCTGCGCATCCTCTTCCCGCGCCCGGAGCCGGGCGAATGGCCACAGCCCGCGCTGGTCAATGTCGGCGGCGGCCTCGCCGGGGGCGACAGGCTGGAAATGGTGGCGCGGATCGAGGCAGGCGCTGCCGCCACCCTGACCACGCCGGCGGCGGAAAAACTCTACCGCAGCCTGGGCGAGCCCAGCCGCATCGACACCGAGCTGCACCTGGAGGACGGCGCCACGCTGGAATGGCTGCCGCGGGAGACCATCCTCTTCGATGGCGCGCGGCTGCAACGGCGCATGCGCGCGCATCTGGCGCCCGGCGCGCGGCTGCTGGCGGCGGAAATGCTCGTCTTCGGCCGCGCCGCGCGCGACGAGGCCATGACCCAGGGCAGCCTGCTCGATTCCTGGCGCCTCTGGCGCGGCGGCCGGCTGCACTGGGCCGATGCCACCGCCTTCGACGACCCCGCCACGGCCCTCGCCCGCCCCTTCGGCTTTGGCGGCGCCGGCGCCTCGGCCCTGCTGCTGCTGGCCGGCAGCGAGGCGGAAGCCCGCGCCGCGCGCGACATCCTGCGCGAACAGGGCCATGCCGCCACCCTCGCCCGCCCCGGCCTGATGCTGGCGCGCTGGACCGGCGCGGCGACGCCGGTGCGCGAGGCCCTCTGCGCCGCCCTCCCCGCCCTGCGCGCCGGCGTGCTGGGCCGGCCGCCCCGCCTGCCCCGGCTGTGGACGACATGAGCGCGGGCACGGCAGAATGAGCCAGAGCAGATGACAAAACTCACCGGCAGCAGGACCTCCCCATGCTTCTGACCCCGCGCGAGAAGGACAAGCTTCTCATCGCCATGGCCGCGGAGGTGGCGCGCAGGCGCCTGGCGCGCGGCGTGAGGCTGAACTACCCGGAGGCGGTGGCGCTGATCACCGACTTCGTCGTGGAAGGCGCGCGCGATGGCCGCAGCGTCGCCGAGCTGATGCGCGACGGCGCCAGCGTCCTCACCCGCGCGCAGGTGATGGAGGGCATCCCCGAGATGGTGCACGAAATCCAGGTGGAAGCGACCTTCCCGGACGGCACCAAGCTCGTCACCGTCCACAACCCGATCCGCTGAGGAGAGGCGCCATGATTCCGGGCGAGATCATCACCGCCCCCGGCGAGATCGAACTGAATGCCGGGCGCGACAGCATCGAGATCGAGGTCGCCAATACCGGCGACCGGCCGGTGCAGGTGGGCAGCCACTACCATTTCGCCGAGACCAACCCGGCGCTGCGCTTCGACCGCGCCCTGGCGCGCGGCATGCGCCTCGACATCGCCGCCGGCACCGCCGTGCGCTTCGAGCCGGGGCAGAGCCGCAAGGTGCGGCTGGTCGGCTTCACCGGCGCGCGCATCATCCACGGCTTCCGTGGCGAGACGGAAGGGAGCGTCTGACCCATGACCACCCGTATCTCCCGCGCCGCCTATGCCGGCATGTATGGCCCCACCACGGGCGACAAAATCCGCCTCGCCGACACCGAACTCTTCGCCGAGGTGGAGCGCGACCTCACCACCTATGGCGAGGAGGTGAAGTTCGGCGGCGGCAAGGTGATCCGCGACGGCATGGGCCAGTCCCAGCGCACCCGCGCCGAGGGCGCGATGGACACGGTGATCACCAACGCCGTGATCATCGACCACTGGGGCATCATCAAGGCTGATGTCGGGCTGAAGGACGGGCGCATCGCCGCCATCGGCAAGGCCGGCAACCCGGACACCCAGCCGGGCGTGGATATCGTCATCGGGCCGGGCACGGAAATCATCGCCGGCGAGGGGCGCATCCTGACGGCGGGCGGCATCGATCCGCACATCCATTTCATCTGCCCGCAGCAGATCGAGGAGGCGCTGGCCTCCGGCGTCACCTCCATGTTCGGCGGCGGCACCGGCCCGGCGCATGGCACGCTGGCCACCACGGTCACGCCCGGGCCATGGCATCTCGCAAGAATGCTGCAGGCGGCCGAGAGCTTCCCGATGAATCTCGGCTTCCTGGGCAAGGGCAACGCCGCCCTGCCCGCCGGCATCGAGGAAACCATTCGCGCCGGCGCCTGCGGCCTCAAGCTGCATGAGGACTGGGGCACCACCCCCAAGGCCATCGACAACTGCCTCTCCGTCGCCGATGCCTTCGACGTGCAGGTGGCCATCCACACCGACACGCTGAACGAAAGCGGCTTCGTCGAGGACACGGTCCGCGCCATCGGCGGCCGCGCCATCCAGGCCTTCCACACGGAGGGCGCGGGCGGCGGCCATGCGCCGGATATTCTGCGGGTGATCGGCGAGCCGAATTTCCTGCCCAGCTCGACCAACCCGACCATGCCCTACACCGTCAACACGGTGGATGAGCATCTCGACATGCTGATGGTGTGCCACCACCTCGACCCGCGCATCGCCGAGGACGTGGCCTTCGCCGAAAGCCGCATCCGCAAGGAAACCATCGCGGCCGAGGACATCCTGCACGATATGGGCGCCATCTCCATGATGTCGTCCGACAGCCAGGCGATGGGCCGCGTGGGCGAGGTCATCATCCGCACCTGGCAGACCGCGCATAAAATGAAAGTGCAGCGCGGCCGCCTCGCCGGGGAGAGCGGCGACAACGACAATCTGCGCATCCGCCGCTACATCGCCAAATACACCATCAACCCGGCCATCTCGCAGGGCGTCTCCGCCCATGTCGGCAGCGTGGAAGTGGGCAAGCTGGCCGATCTCGTGCTGTGGAGCCCGGCCTTCTTCGGCGTGAAGCCCGACTTCGTGCTGAAATGCGGCAGCATCGCCATGGCGCCGATGGGCGACCCCAACGCCTCCATCCCCACGCCGCAGCCGGTGCATTACCGCCCGATGTTCGGCGCCTATGGCACCGCCATGCGCGCCAGCGCCGTGACCTTCGTCTCCGCCGCCTCGCTGGAGAGCGGCGACCTCGCCGGGCGGCTCGGCCTCGCGCGCACCCTGCTGCCGGTGCAGAACACCCGCGCCATCCGCAAGCGCGACATGGTGCTGAACGACGCCCTGCCGAAGCTGGAAGTGGACCCCGAGACCTATGAGGTCCGCGCCGATGGCGAATTGCTGATCTGCGAGCCAGCCAAAATCCTGCCGATGGCGCAAAGATATTTTCTGTTCTGAGGCAAGGCCGGGGGAATGAATTCCCCCGGACCCCCTTCTTTTTTCTGCCAGTTTCAGACACGCCAAACCACCACGCCGGCCCAGTGGAGCGTCCCGCCTCCCCACCAGACGGCGGCAGCCTGAAAGAAAAATAGGATGGATGATTTGCCACGCGCCACCCAGGTCCTGCCCGCCGGCCACTGGCAGGCGCGCACGGCCCGCGACACCATCCTGGTGGATTTCGACGACCGCCACCGGCGGCGGAAGCGCTATCTCGGGCAGCAGGGCCTCGCCTTCCTGCTAGACCTGCCGGAAGCCACCGTGCTGCGCGATGGCGACGGCCTGCTGCTCGAAGGCGGCGGCGTCATCCTCGTGCAGGCCGCGCCGGAAACCCTGGTGGAAGTGCGTGGCCAGGATGCGCTGCACCTCGCCCGCCTCGCATGGCACCTCGGCAACCGCCACCTGCCGGCCGAGATCAGCGCCGAGCGCATCCTGATCCGCACCGATCATGTGATCGAGCGCATGCTCCAAGGCCTCGGCGCGACGCTGCGCTGGGTGGAAGCCCCCTTCAACCCCGAAGGCGGCGCCTATGGCGAGCACAACCGCCATGCCGGCCACCATCACCACGGCCATGAGCATGACCACGGGCACACGCACGACCATAGCCACGGGCACGAACACGACCATGGGCATGACGGCTGCGGCTGTGGCCATGACCACCCTCACCACCACCACTGAGCCGACGCTCCAGCGCCTGCTCACCTGGCTGTCGCCCGCCTATCCGGTGGGCGCCTATACCTACAGCCACGGGCTGGAGATGGCGGTGGAGGACGGGCTGGTGGTGAACCGCGCCGGGCTGCTCGCCTATCTGCGCGCGGTGCTGGAGGCCGGGGCGGGCCGCGTCGATGGCGCGCTGCTCGCCGCCGCATGGCGCGCCGCCGAAGCGGGCGAGGACGCCACGCTGGACGCGGTGGCCGAACTCGCCGCCGCCTGGCGCGGCACGGCGGAGACGGCGCTGGAGACCATGGCCCAGGGCAGCGCCTTCCTGAAGGTGACGCTGGCCGCATGGCCGGAGCCGCGCCTCTCCGCCTTCGCCGCGCGCCAGGGCGGCAATGCCGCGCACCCCGTCGCCTTCGGCGCGGCGGCGGCGTGGCAGGGCGTGCCGCTGCGCGTCACGCTCTTCGGTTTCCTCTCGGCCTTCGCGGCGAACATCGTCTCCGCCGGGGTGCGGCTGGTGCCGCTCGGCCAGACGGATGGGCAGATCACCACGGCGCAGCTCCTGCCGCATCTGGAGGCCGCCACCGAGGCCGCCCTGGCCGCCGATCTCGACACGCTGGGCAGCGCGGCGCCGCTGCTCGACCACTTCTCCATGCGTCACGAGACGCAATACACGAGGCTGTTCCGCTCATGAGCATTCCCGCCAACGGTCCCTTCCGCGTCGGCATCGGCGGCCCCGTCGGCTCCGGCAAGACGGCGCTGACCGAGCGCCTGTGCAAGCATCTGCGCGACACCCACAACATCGCCGTCATCACCAACGACATCTACACGCGCGAGGATGCCGAGTTCCTGACGCGCAACAACGCCCTGGTGCCGGAGCGCATCATCGGCGTCGAGACGGGCGGCTGCCCGCACACCGCCATCCGCGAGGATGCCTCGATCAACCTCGCCGCCGTGGCGGAGATGAACCAGCGTTTCCCCGGCCTGGAAATCCTGCTGATCGAGAGCGGCGGCGACAATCTGGCCGCCACCTTCAGCCCTGAACTGGCAGACCTGACCATCTACGTCATCGATGTCTCGGCCGGCGACAAGATCCCGCGCAAGGGCGGCCCGGGCATCACGCGCTCTGATCTTCTGGTCATCAACAAGATCGACCTCGCCCCGCTGGTCGGCGCCGATCTCGGCGTGATGGACCGCGACGCGAAGAAGATGCGCGGCGCGCGGCCCTTCATTTTCACCAACCTCAAGGCCCTACAGGGCGTCGCCGAGATCGCCGATTTCATCCTGGAATCCGGCGGCATCGCGAAGCGCGCGCAGCCCGCCGCATGATCACCGCCACGGACCTCCTGCTGATCGTCGATGTGCAGCCGGACTTCATGCCCGGCGGCGCCCTGCCCGTGCCGGAGGGAGATGCCGTGCTGCCAGTGATCAACCGGTTGCAGGAGCGCTTCGCCAACATCGTCGCGACGCAGGACTGGCACCCGGCGGACCATGCTTCCTTCGCCAGCCAGCACCCCGGCAAGGCACCCTTCGACACGGTGCCGCTGCCCTATGGCCCGCAGGTGCTCTGGCCGGACCATTGCGTGCAGGGCACGCCCGGCGCCGCGCTGCACCCGGCGCTGAAGACCGAACGCATCCAGATGGTCATCCGCAAGGGCTTCCACAGCGCGATCGACAGCTACTCCGCCTTCCGGGAAAACGACCGCCAGACGGTGACCGGGCTGAATGGCTATCTGCGCGAGCGCGGCATCACGCGGATTTTCGTGACGGGCCTCGCGCGCGGCTACTGCACCGATTTCTCGGCCGAGGATGCGGCGGATCTCGGCTACCAGGTGGTGCTGGTGGAAGACGCCTGCCGCGGCATCACGCCCGAGGCGACCGCTGCCGGAACCGCGCGCCTGCGCGCCAAGGGCGTTGCATTGAGTCAGAGTTCTTTTTTGTAAAAAAGAACCAAAAAACTTCTTTCAGTTTGGCGTCCCGCCTCAGGCCTGAAGCGGGACGCCAACGGAAAAAGTCTTTTTGCTTCTTTTTCTTCAGAAAAAGAAGATTCTTAGCCCTGATACGTCTTCTGCACCTGCTCGCCCAGCCCCTGGATGCCCAGGCGGATGGTCTGGCCGGCCTTCAGATAGACCGGCGGCTTCTGGCCCATGCCGACGCCCGGCGGCGTGCCGGTGGTGATCACGTCGCCCGGATGCAGCGTGATGAAGTGCGAGACATAGGACACCAGCTTCGCCACGCCGAAGATCATCGTGCGCGTCGAGCCATCCTGGTAGCGGTGGCCATCAACCTCACAGAACATGGCGAGGTCCTGCGGGTCCGGCACCTCGTCCTTCGTCACCAGCCAGGGGCCGAGCGGGCCGAAGGTGTCGTGGCCCTTGCCCTTGTCCCAGGTGCCGCCGCGCTCGATCTGGTGCTCACGCTCCGAGACATCGTTGCAGACGGCATAGCCGGCCACATGGTCCAGCGCCTCGGCCTCCGTCACATTCTTCGCGCGGCTGCCGATGATGACGGCCAGTTCCACCTCCCAATCCGTCTTCACGCTGCCGGGGGGGATTTCCACGTCGTCATTCGGCCCCTGGAGGGCGCCGAGCGACTTGAGGAAGATGATCGGCTCCTTCGGGATCGGCGCGCCCGTCTCCGCCGCATGGTCGGCATAGTTGAGGCCGATACAGACAAAATTCTTCATCCCGGCCACCGGCGCGCCCAGGCGCGGCGTGCCCTCGACGCGCGGCAGGCTGGCGGTGTCGAGCGCGGCGAGCTTCGCCAGCCCGGCGGGGGAGAGCGCCTCGCCCGCCAGTTCCGGCACCACGCCGGAGAGATCGCGGATCGCGCCCTCGGCATCCAGCAGGCCCGGCTTCTCCTGGCCCTGCGGGCCATAGCGCAACAGCTTCATGATCTGGTGTTTCCCTCTGCGCTCAGTTGGTCCAGCCACCATCGATGACGATGGCCTGCGCGGTGACAAAAGCGGATTCCGGTACGGAGAGATAGATCACCAGCGCGGCGATCTCCTCCGCCGTCGCCAGCCGGCCCATGGCCTGGCGCGCGACGAAGGCGGCGCGCGCCGCCTCCACGCTGCCCGCGACAGCGGCATTGGCGGAAATGCGCTCGCCGAGCGAGGGCGTGTCCACCGTGCCGGGGCAGACGCAGTTGCAGCGGATGCCGCGCGTCACATAGTCGGCGGCGACGCTCTTGGTCATGCCCACCACCGCCGCCTTGGTCGCGCCATAGACAAAGCGGTTGGCCACACCCTTCACCGAGCCGGCGGCCGAGGCCATGTTGACGATGGCCCCGCCGCCACGCTCCAGCATGCCGGGGATGACGGCCTGGATCACCTTCCACTGCGCGCGGACATTCAGCGCGAAGGCGAAATCCCAATCCGCATCGGTGCAGCTTTCCGCCGTGTTCTGGTGGACGAAGCCGGCGCAGTTGAACACCACGTCGAAGGGCCCATGAGCGGCGATGGTGGCCCGCACCGCCGCGTCATCCAGCACGTCCAGCGCCTGGGTGGTGATCCCCTGCGCCTCCAGCGCCTTCAGCTTCTCCCCGTCACGGTCGGTGGCGACGACCGTGGCGCCCTCCGCCGCATAGGCCAGGGCGGCGGCGCGGCCGATGCCCTGCCCCGCCGCCGTCAGGAAGCATTTTTTCCCGTCGAGACGTCCGGCCATCTGCGCGCCTCAGTGGTTGTGGCGGCTCTCGCCGCGCGTCTCGAGGATGTTGAGGTAGAGCGTCGCCGGCTCCAGGCAGCCGCCCTGGCTGAGCTGGCCCACCATGGAGCGGTAGATTTCTTCCCACGGCGTCTTGTGCTGCAATTTTGGCGGCGCCCAGGCGGCGCGGCGGGCGGCGAGTTCCTCCGCCGGGATCAGCACATCCACCTTGCGCGTCTTGAGGTCGATGCGGATCGGGTCGCCCGATTTCAGCAGGGCGAGGCCGCCGCCCACCGCCGCCTCCGGCGAGACATTGAGGATGGAGGGGCTGGCGGAGGTGCCGCTCTGCCGGCCATCGCCCATGGTGGGCAGGGTGTCGATGCCCTGCTTGATGAGGGCGGCGGGCGGCTGCATGTTCACCACCTCGGCGCTGCCGGGATAGCCCACCGGGCCGCAGTTGCGGATGACCAGCACGGTGCGCTCATCGACGCCGAGATCCGGGTCCTCGATGCGGTCGTGGTAATCCTCCGGCCCCTCGAAGACGACGACCTTGCCCTCGAAGACGTCTTCCGCGCCGGGGGTGGAGAGGTAGCGCCTGCGGAAGGTCTCGTCGATGACGCTGACCTTCATCACCGCGCTGTCAAAAATATTGCCGGAGAGCACGACGAAGCCGGCCTGCGTCTTCATCGGCGTGGCATAGGCGCGGATCACCTCGCGGTCCGGCTCCTCAAGGCCGGCGAGGTTCTCGGCCAGGCTGCGGCCGCTGGCGGTCTTCACCCCGCCATGCAGCTTGCCGGCCTCCAGCAGCTCGCGCATCACGGCGGGGATGCCGCCGGCGCGGAAGAAGGCCTCGCCCAGGAAGCGGCCGGCGGGCTGGCAATCGACGAGCAGCGGGATATCGGCGCCGATGCCCTGCCAGTCCTCCGTCGTCAGTTCCACGCCCATGTGGCGGGCGATGGCGACGAGATGCGGCGGGCAGTTGGAGGAGGCGCCAATGGCGCTCGCCGTCACAATGGCGTTCTCGAAGGCCTCGCGCGTCATGATGTCGCTGGGGCGCAGATTCTCGCGCACCATCTCGACGATGCGCATACCGGTGGCGTGCGCCATCTGGCCGCGCTCGCGATAGGCCGCCGGAATCGCCGCGCAGCCCGGCAGGGACATGCCCAGCGCCTCGGCCAGCGAGTTCATCGACAGCGCCGTGCCCATCGTGTTGCAATGGCCGATGCTGGTGGCGCTGCTCGCCACCATGTTCATGAAGCCCTCATAGTCCACCTCGCCGGCGGCGAGCTTCTTGCGCGCCTCCCAGACGATGGTGCCGGAGCCGGAGAGGCGCCCCTTCCAATGGCCATCCAGCATCGGCCCGCCGGAGAGCACCAGGGCCGGGATATTCACCGTGGCGGCGCCCATCAGGCAGGCGGGGGTGGTCTTGTCGCAGCCCGTGGTCAGCACCACGCCATCCAGCGGGTAGCCGTGCAGGATTTCGACCAGCGAGAGATAGGCCAGGTTGCGGTCCAGCGCGGCGGTCGGGCGCTTGCCGGTTTCCTGGATGGGGTGGATCGGGAATTCCAGCGGAATGCCGCCGGCATCGCGGATGCCGGCCTTCACGCGCTCGGCCAGGGCCAGGTGGTGGCGGTTGCAGGGGGCGATATCGCTGCCCGTCTGGGCGATGCCGATGATCGGCTTGCCCGACTGCAGCTCACCGCGGGTCAGGCCGAAATTCAGGAAGCGCTCGATATACAGCGCCGTCATGCCCGGGTCGTCCGGGTCGTCGAACCAGCGCTGGCTGCGCAGGCGGAATTTCTTCTGGGTCTGGTCCATACCCGCTTCTCTCCCAATCCAGGCGGAGCCTCGGCCGGGGCGGGAAGAGTGTCAACGGGTCATCGGACAACAGAATGAGAACCGGGGGAAGAATGAATTCTTCCCCCGGACCCCCATCATCTTTTTCTGCCAGCGCCCGCCGCCGCTGGCGGCGGGCAGGCCCGGCGGAAGCGGATCAGGCCAGCTTCAGGTTGCCGGCGGAAACCTTGCCCTCGCGGCCGCGCTGCGGCTCGAACTCAACGCGGGCGCCCTCGTTCAGGCCCTGCAGGCCGGCGCGCTGCACGTCGGAGATGTGCACGAACACATCCTTCGAGCCGTCCTCCGGCTGGATGAAGCCATAGCCCTTGGTCGCGTTGAACCACTTGACGGTACCGACAGCCATTGCGGTGCTCCGTTGCATGAAGTGCCGCCGCGCGACATGCACGGCGGATCAGCCTCGATTGGGAACGGGCACCAGGCACGCTTCGCCCCGCCTGGACGGGGATAGGGAGCAAACGCAGGCCGCACCGAAACAGGTGACATCTCCCATGTAAGCGCAGCGCGCGCGCGGAACAAGCTTGGCGGCGGCCTCAGGCAGCGATTGTCTCCTCCAGGAAGACCTGCACCGCCTGGAACAGGGCACCCCGGTTGCGCTCCAGCATGATGCCATGCGTCCCCTCCCCCAGCAGCACCAGCCGCTTGCCGGGGCTGCGGGTCAGCAGCGGAAACAAGGCGGTGGCCAGCGCCGGGGGGGTGTCCTGGTCCCATTCGGCCAGCACCACCAGGGTGGGCGCGGTGATGGCGGCGGGGTCGTAATAGGGCTTGCCGGCCAGCCATGTCTCCCGCGCATCGGCCAGCACGCCATTGGGGGCGCGCAGCACGGAAGGCACCTGCCGCATCCCCTCCGGGTCCGTCGCGAAGGTCGAATCGGCCCAGTGCTCATACCACCCGGCGGGGAAGAGGCTGGCACGGCGATTCTCCGGCACCCCGGCCATCCAGCGCGCCCGCGCCTGCGCCCGCGTCACGCTGCGATAGGCGCCGAGCGTCTCCCCCGCCCCGGCGGCGGCGGGCGAGGGCGCCTCGCGCAGCCATTGCGGGGCGTAGAGCACCAGCCGCTCCACCAGCCCCGGATTGTCGGCGGCGAAGCGCGCCTGCAGGCTGCTGCCCCAGGACCAGCCCAGATGCACCATGCGGCCAATGCCGCGCTTCTCGCGGATGAAGGCGGCGGCGGCGGCGATGTCCTTCTGCGCCACCTCGCCGCGCGTCAGGGGCGCATGGCCCTCGGCCGGCTGGCCCATCGCCGCCTCACGCGTCGAGCGGCCATAATTGCGCAGGTCCAGGCACCAGACATCGAATCCACGCCCGGCCATGTAGTCCATCCACGACACGCCGCCGATGGCGAGGTCGAAGCTGGTGCTGGCCGGATAGGTGGCGCCATGGACGCAGAGCACGGTGCGGTCCGCCCGCGCCGGGGTGGCCGATTCGGGCCGCTTGTTGCGCAGATAGAGCTGGATGCCCGGATCACCCCCGGGCACCAGGAATTCCTCGAAGACAACGCCGGCCGGCTGCGCCGCGGCCAGCAGGGGCGCGGCCAGGAGCGGGGCGGCGAGCAACACGCGACGATGCATGGCGGTCTCCCGAAACGGCCCGCTTCACCGCGGGCTTTCGGTCACCAGCCTAGAGCGGAATCCCACGCCCTGGCTATTTCAACGTCCTGGGGAGGCTCCGCCTCCCCAGGCTTGGTCTTTGCTCTCTGGGGAGGCTCCGCCTCCCCAGACGGGAAAGAAAACTCTCTGGGGAGGCTCCGCCTCCCCAGACCCCTCCGCCGGGGGGACAGGGTCCCCCCGGACCCCGCCATCAGAAAGCGCCGGCGGATGGCGGGGTCCGGGGTGGCCCTGCCACCCCGGCGGGGGTGCGGGGGCAGCGCCCCCGCAGCTTTCAGCTATTCCCCGGCGTCACATCCATGGCGCGGGTGCGCTCATCCATGCGCGGCGTGTGGTTCAGGCTCTTCTTCACCGCCCAGGTGTTCACCAGCTGGTGCAGCGGGATGATGGCCACGTCGTCCATCGCCATCTTCACCGCCTCACGCAGCAGTTCCTCACGCCTGCCATCGTCCAGCGTGCCGAGGGCGCGCGCCGTCAGCGCATCCAGCGCCGGGTTGGAGTAGCGGCCGGCATTGTTGGCCCCCGTGCGCTTCTCGGTGTCATAGGTGCCGAGGATATTGACCAGCGCATAGGAAGCTTCGCCCGTGGCGCTGCCCCAGCCCACCAGGCGCATGCCGAATTCCTGCCGGCTGGAGCGCACCGAGAAGGCCGACCACGGCAGCGCCTCCACCTGCGTCTGCACGCCAAGGCGCGTCCACATCTGCGCCACCGCCTGGGCGGTGCGGGCATCGTTGGGGTAGCGGTCATTGGGCGTGTGCAGCGTCATGCGGAAGCCGTTGGGGAAGCCGGCCTCGGTCAGCAGGCGCTTGGCCGTCTCCAGATCCTGCTTCGGCGGCGCCACGGCGGGGTTGTAGGAATAGGCCCCGGGCGGCAGCCACTGCCCGGCCGGCTGGGCGGTGCCCAGCATCACGCGGTCCGCCAGCCCCTCGCGGCTGATCGCCAGCGACAGCGCCCGCCGCACCCGCACATCGTTGAACGGGTTCTGCGCCAGCGGCTTGCCATCATTGTCGGTGACGAAAATCGGGTTGTCCGAGCGCGAGCGGTCCGGCGCCAGATAGATGACGCGCAGGCCCTGGATGCTGGTCAGCTTCAGATTCGCCTCGCCCCGCAGCCCCGGAATGTCGGAGGAGGGCACGGTGTCGATGATATCGACATCGCCCGCCAGGATCGCCGCCGTGCGCGCCGGCGGGGAGGAGATCACGCGGTAATCCACCTTCCCCCAGGAGGGACGGCCACCCCAATAGGCCTCGTTGCGCTCCATCTGCACCCGGTTGCCCGGCGCATAGGCGGTGAAGCGATAAGGCCCGGTGCCCACCATGGCCTTGCCGCTGTTGTAATCCTCGGTGGCGGCGTTCTGCCCGGCATGGCGGGAGATGATGGCGACCGAGGCGAAATCCGTCGGCAGCATCGGATAGGGGCCGGGGGTGTGGAAGCGGATGGTCAGCGGGTCGATGATCTCCACCTTCTGCACCGCGCGCACGAAGGCGCCGAAGCCGCCCGGGCTGTTGGGCACATTGGGCGCGCGCTGGATGGTGAAGGCCACATCCTCCGCCGTGAAGTCGCGCCCGTCATGCCACTTCACGCCCCGGCGCAGCTTGAATTCCCACACCGTCTCCGCGACCGGCTTCCAGGATTCGGCCAGCAGCGGGATGAGCTGCGCCTTCTCGTCAAACTCCACCAGCTTGTCGAAGAAGTGGCTGGCCACGCTGTTGTTGGGCGAGGCGTTGTAGAAATGCGGATCGAGCGAGGTGACCGAACCGCCAATGGCGATGGTCAGGTTCTGCGCCTCGGCGCGCGGCGCGGCGGCCAGCAGGGCGAGCGCCGCGGCCCCCAGCATCAGGGCGCGCCTGGGCGCGGACATCCGGACGGTCATGAAGCAAGCTCCCGAAATCTGTTGTTGGGAAGCCGGCAGCAAAAAGCATGCCTGCCCCGCGTCCAGCGTGACACAGCCCCCACCCCCCGGGCTAGCCCCCGCGCAAGCCTAAACTTTACGCAACGTGTCACCGCCGCCAGCACCGCGCGCCAGCCGCGAACCCCAGCCCCCTCCACAACCGCACAAGCCGCCCCTCCGCCGCCCTACACAAGAACGTCGCAGGCTTTTTGCGCGGGGCTGCGCTACAGCCCGCCGCATCATGAGACACGACCCTGAAAGGTCGCGCGGGTGGGGAGGAGAGGCGCGGGCGATGCTGGCGCTCGCCTGGCCCCTGGCGCTGACCAACCTGTCGCAGATCGCGCTGGTGCTGACCGATACCTTCTTCCTGGGCCGCCTGGGCGAGGTGCCGCTGGCGGCGGCCACCCTGGGCGGCAACCTCTATTTCATCGCCATGGCGCTGCCCTTCGGCCTCGGCTTCGCCGCCGCCGCCATGCTGGCGCAGGAGCGCGGCCGGGTGGCGCGCCACATGCGCGAGATGCGCCGCACCCTGCGGCAGGCCGCCTGGCTGATGCTGCCGCTCTTCGCCGTGCTGGGCACCGCGCTCTGGCACACCGGCGCCATCCTGCGCGCCACCGGGCAGGACCCCGCCCTGGCCGAGGCGGCGCAGAGCTACAACCGCGCCCTGCTCTGGGGCATGCCCGCCTTCTACGGCTTCCTGCTGCTGCGCGGCTTCCTGGCGGCGCTCCAGCGGCCGGGGCCGGCGCTCTGCGTCTCCGCCGGGGCGGTGCTGCTGAATGCCGTGCTGGTCTATCTGCTGGTGGGGGGCGGGCTGGACATGCCCTCCTGGGGCGTGGTGGGGGCGGGGCTGTCCAGCGCCCTCGCCAACGGGTCCATGCTGCTCGGCCTCGCGCTCTGGATCCGGGCGGACCGGCGGCTGCGGCGCTTCCGCCTCGCCGGCCGTTTTTGGCGCACCGACTGGCGCCGCATGGCGGAAGTCGCGCGCCTCGGCCTGCCCATCGCCAGCACCATGCTGATGGAGATCGGCATTTTCAGCGCCACCGGCCTCGTCATGGGCTGGTTCAGCGCCAGCGCGGTGGCGGCGCATGCCGTGGCGCTCCAGGTGGCCAGCGCCAGCTTCATGGTGCCCATGGGCATCGGCCAGGCGGCGACGGCGCGGGTCGGCCTCGCCGCCGGGGCCGGCGATGCCCGCGGCGCCTGGCGCGCGGGATGGACGGCCATCGGCCTCGGCGCCGGCTTCATGGTGGCCATGGCGGTGCTGCTGCTGCTGCTGAACGAGGCCATCGCCGCCGCCTTCCTCCCCGCCGAGCGGCCGGAGACCCGCGCCCTGGCGGCGACGCTGCTGATGGTGGCGGGTGTCTTCCAGCTGGCCGATGGCGTGCAGGCCGTGGCCGCCGGCGCGCTGCGCGGGCTGAAGGACACCCGCACCCCCATGCTGATCGCCGCGCTGGGCTATTGGGGGCTGGCCCTGCCGGTGGGGCTCGGCCTCGGCTTCCCGGCGGCGATGGGGCCACCCGGTGTCTGGATCGGCCTGGCCTGCGGCCTGGGCTGCGTCGCCCTGCTGATGACGTTGCGCTGGCGGGCCATGGCGGCACGCGGCGGGCTGCGGGTCCGGCGCATTTTAAAGGCCTGATTTTCTCGGCCCGGGGGAAATTTTCTCCGGAACGGAGAAACGCCCGGGCCTCTCCGGCCCAGGCGGAGACTCGGGCGGAGGCTCAGGCGGCACCGCGCAGGCTGCGCAGCAATTGCTCCAGATTGCCGCGCAGGCGCACCCCCTGCTGGCTGACCTCGCCGGTGGCGCCGCGCATCTGGCGCACGGCGCCATCGGCCTCCGCCATGGCGCCGGCGACGCCGGCGATGCTCTGCGCCGCGGCCTCGGTATGGCTCGCGGCGGCGGCGGCGGCACGGGCGACTTCCCGCGTGGCCACGCTCTGCTCCTCCACCGCCGCGGCGATGCCGGCGGTGATGCCATCATTCTGCGCCACCGTGCCGGCGATGCCATCGATGGCCATGCGGGCCTGCCCGGCCACGGCCTGCATCTGGCTGATCTGCGCGGCGATCTCATCGGTGGCGCGGGCGCTCTGCGCGGCCAGCTGCTTGACCTCGTTGGCGACGATGGCGAAGCCCTTGCCGGCCTCCCCGGCGCGGGCGGCCTCGATGGTGGCGTTCAGCGCCAGCAGGTTGGTGCGGCTGGCGATATCGCGGATCAGCTCCACCACCGATTCGATCTGCGCCGTGCTGCCGGCCAGGGCGCGCACCGTCTGCTCGGTGGTGCCGGCCTGCTCGGCGGCCAGCCGCGCGAGGCTGGCCGCCTCCGCGACGCGGCGGGTGATCTCGCTGACCGAGGCGGCCATCTGCTCGGCGGCGGTGGCGACGGCCTGCACATCCTGCTGCGCCCGCCCGGCCCCCTCGCTGGCGCTGCCGGCGAGGCCGGTGGCGCGGGCGGTGCTCTCCGCCAGCGTGCCGGCCACCGTGTCCAGCGCCCCGGCGGAGTGGCCCAACTGCTCGGCCACGGCGCCCAGGGCCTCCTCCACCTGCCGGGCCAGGGCCAGGGTCTCGGCGCGGCGGCGCTCGGCCTCGCGGCGGGTGGCCTCGGCGGCCTCGGCCTCCAGGCGGCGGGCCTGGCGCGCGGCCTCCCCCAGCGCGGCCAGGCCATGCAGCATGGCCGCCACCTCCGGCACCCGGCTGGGCGGCGGCATGGGCGCGTCCAGCTCGCCCTGGGCCATGCGGCGCAGGCTGGTAGCGACACCGCTGAGCGGCCGCGCCAGCCGCGCCGCGCTGATCCAGGCCAGCGGCAGGGCCAGCAGCAGGATGCCACCCCCCACCACCAGGATGGCCAGACGGTTTTCCGCCCCCATGGCCTCCCAGGGGGCGCGGGTGGCGAGGGTGATGACCAGCCCCTGCGGCCGGCCATCCACGCCGCGCACCGGCACGGGGTAGGCAAGGTATTCCACCCCGCCCAGCGCCAGCGGCGCGGCGGCGGGGGCGGCGCCAGGGGTGAGCCAGCCGGGCGGCAGGGCGGCCGCCTCCACCCCGGGCAGGGTGCTGGCGGTCAGCTTCCCGGCGCCGATCAGCAGCACCGCCGCCTGGGATTGCTGGGCCAGCGCGGCGGCGGTGGCGGCGTTGAAATTGCCCGCCACCTTCAGCGTGCCGAGCACGGCGCCGCCGGCGCGCAGCGGCGCCACCGCCCCCACCGCCAGCGCGCCGCTGGTGGGGGAGACCAGGGCGCCGCGCGCCAGCTCCCCGCGCAGGGCGGCGGCGACATCGGGCACGGCGGATTTGTCATCCCCCGCCTGGGCCGGGTTGTGGGCGCGCAGCAGCACGCGGCCGCGCGCATCCGTCACCTCCAGCACCGCGATGGTGGGGTCCGCCGCGCGCAGGGCCTGGAAGGCCTCCAGCAAGGGCGCGCGCAGCCGCGCGGCATCCGGGAGCGCGGCCAGCAGATCCGGCCGCAGAGCGAGGGCGCTGGCATAGCCGGCCATGCGCGTCTGCATCGCCTCCACCTCCAGCCGGGCCTGGGCGGCGGCGGCTTCGGCGGCGTGCTCCTCCAGCGGGGCACGGGCATGGCGGCCGGCCAGTTCCGCCCCGAGTGCCGACAGCACCACCCCGGCCAGCAGCGGCAAGAGCGCCAGCAGCAGCAGGCGGCGGACAAGGCCGAAGGTCAGGCGAGGCATGGCGGCTCCACTCCTGGGGCAGGCCAGGGTTATGGGCCGTCGGGGATTGAGGAGGATTAAAAAAAAGGGCCGCAGGCAGCGGTTCTTTTTTAGGAAAAAAGAACCAAAAAACTTTTTTCAGGCAGCGTCGCGCCACAATCTTAAGGCGCGACGCCAAACTGAAAAAATTCTTCGGAACAAGAATATTTTTCTTAACGATACATCATCGTCGGCAGCCACATCGAGAGCGGCTCCCAGAAAGTGACCAGCCCCAGGCAGAAGAAGAGCGGGATCAGGAAGGGCGCGGTGGCGCGCGTCGTCTGCTCGAACGTCAGGCCGGAGACGCGGGTCAGGATGAAAAGAACCATGCCCACGGGCGGCGTCAGCAGGCCGATCATCAGGTTCAGCACCATGATGATGCCGAAATGCACCGGGTCCACCCCCACCTGCGTCATCAGCGGCATCAGCACCGGCACCAGGATGGTGATGGCGGCGATCGTCTCCAGGAAGCAGCCGATGAACAGCAGGAAAAGATTCACCAGCAGCAGCACCAGCCACTTCTCGCGCGTGATCGAGAGCACGAATTCGGCGATGCCATCAGTGATGCGCGTGGTGGTGACGAGCCAGCCGAAGATACTCGCCCCGGCGACGATGAGGAGGACGACGGCGGTGGTCTCCAGCGTCTCCATGCTGACGCGCACGAAGCCGCGCCAGGACAGGCTGCGATAGACCACGGCCCCGAGGAAGAGCGCGTAGAAGGTGGCGGCGATGGCCGCCTCCGTCGGCGTGAAGGCGCCGGTGCTCATGCCGCCCACCAGCAGCACGGGCGTCATCAGCGGCAGGAAGGCGCGCTTGAAGCTGTGCCCGAGCCGGGGGAGGGAGAAGGCGGCGTCACGGTCGAACTTCTTGCGCCGCGCCTCCACGGCCACCCACACCATCAGGATGCCGGCCATCAGGAAGCCCGGAATGACCCCGGCGGCGAAAAGCTGGCCGATCGAGGCATTGGCCATGACGCCGAAGATCACCATCGGCAGGCTGGGCGGGATGATCGGCCCGATGGTGGAGGAGGCGGCAGTCAGGCCCACGGCGAAAGGCAGGGGGTATTTGTGGTCCTGCATCGCGCGGATCTCGATATTGCCGATGCCGCCCGCATCGGCCACCGCGGTGCCGGACATGCCGGCGAAGATGACGCTGCCCACCACATTCACATGGCCGAGCCCGCCGCGCAGCCAGCCCACCAGGGCGACGGCGAAGCTGTAGATGCGTTCCGTGATGCCGGCCGAGTTCATCAGGCTGCCGGCCATGATGAAGAAGGGAATGGCCAGCAGCGGGAAGCTCTCCACCCCGCTGGCCATGCGGTGCAGCACGACCAGCGGCGGCAGGGCGCCTTCCGTCCAGACATAGAGCAGAGAGGAACCGCCCAGCGCCACCGCCACCGGAATGCCCGCCAGCAGCAGGCCGCAGAAGGAAAGGAAGAGAAGCGCCGTCACAGCTTCACCCCCGAGAGCGAGGGGTCTACGGGGCCTTCCGGCTCCCCGGCGCGGAAGCGGGTGATGGCGTATTGCACGCTGCGCAGCACGGTCAGCACCAGCCCGGCCAGGATGCCGTAATAGACGACCGAGAGCGGCACCTCGATGGCGACCATGGGCTGGAAGCGCATGGCCTCCGCCACCTGCCAGGTGAGCACGGCGCTGATGGCGAAGAAGCCGGTGGTGGCGAGCGTGACGACCAGCCGCGCCCAGCGCCGCGCCCCGCGCGGCAGCGCGTCGAGGGCGAATTCCACGGCGATATGCGTCCCTCGCCGCGCCGCCAGGGCACTGCCCCAGAAGCACAGCACCATCAGCATGTAGCTGGCGATTTCCTCGGTCCAGGCGATGCTGTTGTTCAGGATGTAGCGGCTGAAGAACTGCAGGAAGACGATCAGCGACATCGCCCAGAACAGGGCGAATCCGATCCAGTCCTCCGCGGCCATCTCGAAGCCCGGCTCCGGCAGGGCGGCTTCCTCGGCCGCCAGGTCGGCGAAAAGCTGCTCGGCATCCCGGCCGTGCGCTGCAAGGTCTTGCACGTCATTCTCCCCAGTCTTTGCCGGCGAGGCTACCGCGCCCGTTCCGCCTGGGGAAGAGAGTTGTCGTATGACCGGAGAAGATCGCGCACGCTCCTGCGAGGCAATGTCTTGCGGCCTTTGGAAACCCAACTAAAGGCGGGTGCAGGGGACCCTGTCCCCTGCTGGGGGAGTTTGAGGGGGCAAAGCCCCCTCAAGGCCCGCCTTTTCAGACCGCGCCTCAGTAAGTGGCGAAGATCCGGGTGATCTCGGCCGGGTCCTGCGTCCGCGTCAGGGCGAAGGCGAGGAGGATGCGCGCCTTCTGCGGGTTCAGGTTGTCGGCTGCCAGGATGCCCTGCTCGGCCATCTTGCTGCCCTGGACGACGCGCCCGGAGCCGACGCGGCAGGACTGCACGACGGTGACGCCCTGCTTCACCGCCTCGGCCAGGGCCTCGGCCTCCCAGGGCGTCGGGTTGCCGGGGGCGAAGCCGGCGGAGACGATGCCCTTCGCCCCGGCGGCGATGAAGGCCCGCACCGCCGTGCCGTCCGAATCGGCATAGGCATAGGTGATATCGACGCGCGGCAGGCTCTCCATGGCGCGCAGGTCGAACTCGGTCTCCGGCGCGGTGCGGCGGGCGGGGCGGCGGTAGAAGGCGACGCGGTCCGCATCGGCATGGCCGAGCAGGCCGAAATCCGGCGTGCGGAAGGTCTGCATCCGCCAGGTGGAGGTCTTGGTGACCTCACGCGCGGCGTGGATCTCATCGTTCAGCAGCAGCATGACGCCCATGCCGCGCGAGTCCGGGTGGCCCGCCACGCGCACGGCGTTCAGCAGGTTCATCGGCATGTCGGAGGACAGGCCGCTGGCCGGGCGCTGCGACCCCACCATCACCACGGGAATGTCAATCTTCAGCCCGAGGGAGAGGGCATAGGCCGTCTCCTCCATGGTCGAGGTGCCATGGCCGATGACGATGCCGGCGAGGCCCGGGATCTCCGCCACCGCGCGGTGGCATTCCTCGGCCAGGGCCTTCCAGTCCTTGAAGCCGATGCGGCTGGAGATGACGGCGCTGTAGGGGCGGGGGAAGACCTCGGCCACCCGCGCCAGTTCCGGCACCCGCGCCATGATCTCGGCCGCGCCCATCACCTGGCCGAGCACCGAATAGTCCTGGATATCAAGCGTGTCACGGCCGAGCGAGGCCATGGTGCCACCCGTGCCGATGAAGGCGACGCGCGGAAGGGGCTGGGTCATGCGGGGCGCTCCTGTGCTGCCGCGCAAGCTGTAGGCGCGGCAGGCGGAACGGCCAAGGGGAAGGAGGAAAGACAGCCCCGCCCGGGGCGGGAGGGTCTTCCCCGGAGAGAAGCCTCCCTTCCGGTCAGCAGGCGGCCGGTCAGCAGGCGGCCGGGACTTTCTCCAGGCTCTGCATCAGGGCATTCACGGCGAAATCGCCGAAATCCATGTTCATCTCATCGGCCACGCCATTGGCGTAGTAGCGCAGCCCGACCTCGTATTCCGGCGCGCTGGCCCCGGCGGCGGCATCCTTGCCGAAGAAGGCGATGCGCATGCGGGCGCTGCCCTGCCCGGCCATCAGCGGGAAGCGCGGGTTGGCCGGCGGCGGCGTCCAGGGCGAGAGCAGGGTGGTGCTCTCCTGCGCCCCTTCCTCGCTGGTGCCGTCGAAGAGCGGGGCATTGAGCAGGCGCGTCTGCCCGGCGCGGGCCAGGTCGAGCGCGTGGAGGGTGTGGACCATCGGCAGCAGCGTGCCCGGCGGCAGCGGCACGGTGGTGGCGGCCGGCTGCTCATAGCGGGCGGTGCCGCTGCCCTGGGGCTTGTCCAGCTCCGCCTCGCCGCTGACGCGCTGGGTCACGGCGCCCTGCGCCGTCTGCGTCAGGGTGAAGCGCAGGCGCTTGCCGTCCTTGCTCTCCCAGGTGGAGTAATCGGAACTGGTCTCGATCTGCTGGCCGGAGCGGTCCACCACGGTCAGCTGCAGGCGCTGGCGGCTGGCCCAGCCGTCGCAGGCGTCGAGCACCTCGAACAGCATGGCGCCCTCGGCCTGCACCACGTCGCCGCCCTGGCGCACGCGGTCGAGTTGCAGGCGGTAGGCGGCGCGATGGGGGACCATGGCGTCCGTGCCCGGCACCGCCGCCGCCCCTGCGGGGGCATGCGGGGCCTGGGCCGCCGCCGGCCCCGACAGGGCCAGCAAGGCCAGGAGCGGGAGGGCGGGGGAGCCGGCCAGGATATCGCGCAGCCGCATGTCGTCTTCCTTCTCAATCGCCCGGCCTCAATCGCCCAGCCTCAATCGCCAGAGCGGGCCGGGCGAGGCGCGGGTGGCCCGGCGGGGGCCGGGCCAGGGCATGGCACGCGGAGGGTATCCCCCGCGCGCCATCGCTCCAAGTTAGGAAGCCTTGGGCGCCGCCGCACCCTTCGCCGGCGGCAGATCGAGCTTGATGGAGAGTTCTTTAAGCCGCGCCGGCTCCACCGCCGCGGGCGCGCCCATCATCAGGTCCTGCCCCTGCTGGTTCAGCGGGAAGAGGATGACCTCGCGGATATTCGGCTCATCGGCCAGCAGCATCACCATGCGGTCGATGCCGGGGGCCGAGCCGCCATGCGGGGGGGCGCCGTAGCGGAAGGCGTTCAGCATGCCGCCGAAGCGCTCCTCCACCGTCTGCTCGGTGTAGCCCGCGATCTCGAAGGCGCGGATCATGATGTCCGGGCGGTGGTTGCGGATGGCGCCCGAGGAGAGCTCGATGCCATTGCACACGATGTCGTACTGGAAGGCCTTGATGTCGAGCGGGTTCATGGAGTTCAGCGCCTCCAGCCCGCCCTGCGGCATGGAGAAGGGGTTGTGGCTGAAATCGACCTGCCCCGTCTCCTCGTTCAGCTCGTACATCGGGAAATCGACGATCCAGCAGAACCGGAATTCGTCCTGTGTGATGAGGCCGAGTTCCTCGCCCAGCTTGGTGCGCACCTTGCCGGCGAATTTCGGCGTCTCGTCCTTCTTGCCGGCGGCGAAGAAAACGGCATCGCCCGGCTGCAGGTTGCAGGCGGCGCGGATGGCCTCGACGCGCTCGGCCTCCAGGTTCTTGGCGATCGGGCCCTTCGGCCCCTCGGCGGCGAACTGGATGTAGCCGAGGCCGCCGGCGCCCTCGGCGCGGGCCCACTCGTTCAGCTTGTCGAAGAAGCCGCGGGGCCGGTCGGCCGCGCCCGGCGCCGGGATGGCGCGCACGATGCCGCCGCCGGCCACCACCTTCGAAAACAGCCCGAAGCCCGACTCGCGGAAGCTTTCGGTGACGTCGGTGATCTTCAGAGGGTTGCGCAGGTCCGGCTTGTCGGAGCCGTATTCGAGCATCGCCGTGTCATAGGGGATGCGCGGGAAGGGCGCGGGCGTCACCTTCCGGCCACCGCCGAACTCCACGAAGATGCCTTCCATCACCGGCTCGATGGCGGCGAAGACGTCCTCCTGGGTGACGAAGCTCATCTCGAAGTCGAGCTGGTAGAACTCGCCCGGGGAGCGGTCGGCGCGGCTGGCCTCGTCGCGGAAGCAGGGGGCGATCTGGAAGTAGCGGTCGAAGCCCGCCACCATCGCCAGCTGCTTGAACTGCTGCGGCGCCTGCGGCAGGGCGTAGAAGGTGCCGGGGTGGTTGCGGCTGGGCACCAGGAAGTCGCGCGCGCCTTCCGGCGAGGACGCCGTCAGGATCGGCGTCTGATATTCAACAAAACCCTGCTCGATCATGCGGCGGCGGATCGAGGCGATGACGCCAGCTCGGAGAAGCATGTTGCGGTGCTGCTTCTCCCGCCGCAGGTCGAGGAAGCGGTAGCGCAGGCGCAGATCCTCGGGGAATTCCTGCTCGCCGGCCACCTGGATGGGCAGCACCTCGGCGGCGGACTGCACCTCCAGGGCGCGGACGCGCAGCTCGATGGCGCCGGTGGGCAGCTTCTCATTGATGGTGGAGGGCTCGCGCGCCACCACCTCGCCGGTGACGGTGATGACACTCTCCGGGCGCAGCGCGTCGGCGGCGGCGAAGACCTCGGACCCGGCGGGGATGACGCACTGGGTCAGCCCGTAATGGTCGCGCAGGTCGATGAAGAGCAGCCCGCCATGGTCGCGCTTGCGGTGCACCCAGCCGGACAGGCGGGCGGTGATCCCCGCGTCGCTGGCGCGCAGCGCGCCGCAGGTATGGGTGCGGTAGGCGTGCATGGATCGAAAACCCCGGGAACTTGCGGAGGGAAAGGGGCCGCAGAAGGGGCCGCCAGGGGGGGGCCTGTCAAGGGCAAGCGGCAGGGCGGGGGCGGAAACCGGTGCCACCCCGGCTTTGCGGCCCGCTCCTGCTTCGCTAGAACAGCAGCACGATGAGCCGACGCAACCAGGCGCAGGACGCCACCCCCGTCCTGATCACCACCACCGAGGCCCTTGCGGAGCTCTGCGCGCGGCTGCGCACGGAGCCCTTCGTCACGGTCGACACCGAGTTCATGCGGGAACGGACCTATTGGCCCGAACTCTGCGTGGTGCAGCTGGCCGGCGAGGACGACGTGGCGGTGATCGACGCCATGGCCGAAGGGCTGGACCTCGCCCCGCTCGGCGAATTGCTGGCGGACCCCAAGGTCACCAAGGTGTTCCACGCGGCCCGGCAGGATGTGGAAATCTGCCTGCTGCGCTTCGGCGCCCCGCCCCGCCCGCTCTTCGACACGCAGATCGCCGCCATGGTGGCCGGCTTCGGCGACCAGGCGAGCTATGACAGCCTCGTCCGCGCCCTGGCCGGGGCCCAGATCGACAAGGCGCACCGCTTCTCCGACTGGGCGGCCCGCCCGCTCTCGGCCGCGCAGATCAACTATGCCGCCGCCGACGTCACCCATCTGCGCCGCGTCTATACCGCGCTGGTGGAGCGGCTGACGCAGGAGGGCCGCCTCTCCTGGGTGGCCGAGGAAATGGCGGAGCTGACCGACCCCGCCACCTATCGCCAGGACCCGGAGACGGCGTGGGAGCGGCTGAAGCCGCGCTCCAGCAACCGCCGCTTCCTGGCCGCCGTGCAAGCCCTGGCGGCGTGGCGGGAGCGCGAGGCACAGCGGGTGAACATCCCCCGCCAGCGCCTGGTGCGCGACGAGACGCTGCTGGAGATCGCCGCCACCAGCCCCACCACGGCCACCGAATTGTCGCGCGCGCGCGGCATCACCAAGGGCTTCGCCGAGGGCAAGACCGGCGCCGGGCTGCTGGCCGCGCTGGTGGCGGCGCGCGAGCTGCCCGATTCCGCCCTGCCCGAGCCGGCGCGCGACAACCGCAGCGGCCCCCCCGCCTCCCCCGCGCTGATCGCCCTGCTGAAGGTGCTGCTGGCCGCCAAGGCGGAGGAGCATGACGTGGCGCCGCGCCTCATCGCCTCCAGCGACGAGCTGGAGCGGCTGGCCAGCGAGGCGGAACCGCAGATCCCGGCCCTGCATGGCTGGCGCCGGCAGGTCTTCGGGCAGGCGGCGCTGGCGCTGAAGGGCGGGCGGCTGGCACTGGGCGTCGAAGGGCGCAAAGTGAAATTGATTCAGAGCTAGAATCTTCTTTTTCTGAAGAAAAAGAAGCAAAAAGACTTTTTCAGTTCGGCGTCCCGCTTCAGGCCCTCTGCGGGACGCTGTCTGGAAAAAGTTTTTTGGTTCTTTTTTTCAAAAAAGAACATGACTTTGTACCATTTTCCTTCCCCCTCCCCGCCCCACCTTTAACCTTTTCCTCAAACTTCTCCCTGCATCCTGAACACAAGCCAGGGAGAAGAGGATGCGGATCCTGCTCGTCGATCCGAGTCGTGGCACCAGGCGCGGCATGGCCGCCATGCTGGGCAGCCGCGGCCACGAGGTGTTCCACGCCGCGGATCGCACCGCCGCGATGGAGAAGCTGCGCCACGACACGGCGCTGGACCTGTTGATCACCAGCCTGGACCTGCCGGAAGCGGCGGGCCTCGAACTCTGCTGGGTGGCGCGGACGCTGACGGATACCAACCGCGTGCTGCATGTCATCGCCATGACCTCCGGCCCCGGCCTCGACCGGCTGGAGGAGGCGCTGGACAGCGGCGCGGATGAGGTGCTGCGCAAGCCGGTGCAGAAGCTCGAACTCTTCGCCCGGCTGCGCGCGGTGGAGCGGCTGCGCCACGCGCAGCGCGAGCTGATCCGCCGCGCCGAGCTGGACGCGCTGACCGAGCTGCCCAACCGCCGCACCTTCTTCGAGCGCGCCCAGCCGCTCTGCGCCCAGGCCAGCAGCCGCTGCGTCTCGCTGGTCATGCTGGATGTGGACCGCTTCAAATCGGTCAACGACACCTACGGGCATGATGTGGGGGATGCCGTGCTGCGCGGCGTGGCCCGCGTGGTGGAACAGCGGCCGGGCCTCGCGGCGCGGCTGGGGGGCGAGGAATTCGCCCTGCTCCTCCCCGGCCTGCCGCTGGATGCGGCCGAGCTGGTGGCGGAGAAGCTGCGCGCCGCCCTGGCGGCCACGCCCGTCCCCACCCCGGCGGGGGCGCTCTCCATCACCGCCAGCCTCGGCGTCGCCACGCTGGAGGAGGATGGCGCGCCGGACACGCTGATGAAGCGGGCCGATCAGGCGCTCTACACCGCCAAGCGGGAGGGGCGGAACCGCGTCGTCCTCGCCCCGATGCCGGAGCCCTCGGCGCAGAAGGCGGAGGTCATCCTGCTGCACGCCAACAGCAATGCCGGCCCGGCGCCGGGCGTCGCGGCCCCCCTGACGCCGGACAATTTCGCCGCCTTCAGCGGCGATTGAATGGGCACACCCCGCCCTTCCCGGGCGGGGCGCCCACACTCAGGCCCCAAGGCAGGCCCAAAGGCAAGCCAAGAGGCAGACCCAGAGTCAGGCCGGGTTGCGCAGGGCCGGGGCGCTGGCCCCCGGCTGGGCGGCGATCACCGCGCGGCCTTCCTCCAGGCGCACGCGCCCTTCCGCCACCCAGGCCAGGGCGGCGGGGTAGAGGCGGTGCTCCTCCGCCAGCACCCGCGCGGCGAGGCTGGATTCGCTATCCCCCTCCAGCACCGGCACCGCGGCCTGGGCCAGGATCGGGCCTTCATCCACCCCCGGCGTCACCAGATGCACGGTGCAGCCATGCAGCCGCACCCCGGCGGCCAGGGCACGGGCATGGGTGTCCAGCCCCGGAAAGGCCGGCAGCAGGGAGGGATGAATATTCACCATCCGCCCCGCCCAGCGCTGGGTGAAGCCCTCGGTCAGCACGCGCATGAAGCCGGCGAGCGCGATCAACTCGACGCCGTGGCGGGCCAGTTCCTGCTCCACCGCCGCCTCGAAGGCGGCGCGGTCCCTGCCGAAGGGGCGGGATTCCACCACGGCGGTCGGGATGCCGGCCTCCGCCGCGCGGGCAAGCCCGCCGGCATCGGCGCGGTTGGACAGCACCAGCACGATCTCCGCCGGGTAGGCGGGGTCGGCGGCGGCGGCCAGCAGCGCCGCCATGTTGCTGCCCCGCCCCGAGATCAGGATGGCGGTGCGGCGGCGCGCCGTCATGCGGCGGGCCAGCGCGGGGAGAGGTTCTCCACCTTCACCTCGGCGGCGGCGCCCGCCGTGCCGGCCTCGATCCGGCCGATGCGGAACACCGTCTCACCCTGGGCGGCGAGGAGCGCGGTGGCGGCCTCGGCCTCCGCCGCCGTCACCACCACGCACATGCCGATGCCGCAGTTGAAGACGCGCAGCATCTCCTCCGGCACCACATTGCCGGCCTGAGCCAGCCAGGCGAAGACGGGCGGCACGCTCCAGGCGGTGGCGTCGAGCACGGCCACGCTCCCCTTGGGCAGCACGCGCGGCAGGTTGCCGGGCAGGCCGCCGCCGGTGATATGGGCGGCCGCCTTCAGCAGCCCGGCGCGGTGCAGGGCGAGCAGCGACTTCACATAGATGCGCGTCGGCGCCAGCAGCGCCTGCCCCATGCTCTGCTCCTCCCCTTGGCCCCCCCCTTGGCTCGCGGCGAAGGGCGCGGGGGCGGCGATGTCCTGCCCGGCGGCGGCCAGGATGCGGCGGACCAGCGAGAAGCCGTTGGAATGCACGCCGGAGGAGGCAAGGCCCAGCACCACGTCGCCGGGGCCGACATCGGGCCTGGGCAGCAGGCCGCCGCGCTCGGCGGCGCCCACCGAGAAGCCGGCGAGGTCGTAGTCATCCTTGGCGTACATGCCCGGCATCTCGGCCGTCTCGCCGCCGACAAGGGCGCAGCCGGCCTGCCGGCAGCCCTCGGCGATGCCGGCGATGACGGCGCGGGCCTGCGCCAGCTCCAGCTTGCCGGTGGCGAAATAGTCGAGGAAGAACAGCGGCTCGGCGCCCTGCACCACGAGGTCGTTCACGCACATGGCAACCAGGTCGATGCCCACGGCGTCATGCATGGCGCAGTCGATGGCGAGGCGCAGCTTGGTGCCCACGCCATCGGTGGAGGAGACCAGGACGGGGTCGCTGTAGCCAGCCGCCTTCAGGTCGAACAGCGCGCCGAAGCCGCCGAGGGACCCCATGGTCCCCGGCCGGTCCGTGGCGCGCGCCAGCGGCTTGATGGCATCCACGAGGGCGTCGCCGGTTTCGATATCAACACCGGCGTCCCGGTAGGTCAGACTGGTCATCAGGGGGCCCGATCGGCTATGCGCAAAAGGCCCGGCCGCGGAGACTTCGCCATGCCGGGCTTCCAAGGGGGCGGAATGCAACACTTTCGGAGGCTGGCCGCAACCATTGTGATGGGGGGTCTGCTCTGTGCTGTCCCTGGGGTAACGCCCCATGGTGGCGCAGCCCCTGCTGGTGCAGCCTGGGCCCAGGCCCTGCCACCGCTTGGCGCCCCGATGGGCGGCGAGGCCCCGGCCGATGCCTATACCCAGCGCGGCGTCCCGGCCGAGGCAACGGCGGAGAACGCCGTGGTGGCGCGCACCCGCGCCCTGGCCGCCGCCCAGCGCCTCGCCTATGACCGCATGGCCGATGCCCTGGGCCTGCCCAAGGGGCTGAGCGATTCCCAGATCGATTCGATGGTCAGCAGCATCATCGTCGAGGAGGAGCGCAGCAGCCGCACCGGCTATTCCGGCCGCCTCACGGTGAATTTCAATCCCTCCCGCGCCGGTGGCCCCGGCCGCGCCGTGGCGGGGATGGGCGCGGGGATGGGCGGCGGCGCGGCCAGCGCCGCCCCTGGCGCCTTCGCCGGCCCGCCGCTCGGCAGCGGCCTGCCGCCGGGGGATGCGGCGGCGCCGGTCATGCCCAGCATCCTGACCACCCCGGCCAACAGCTATATCGAGGCGGAGGCGCGTTTCTCCGGCCTGCGCGAGTGGCTCGACCTGCGGCGGCGGCTGAAGGGCAGCCCGGAGGTCGCCTCGGTGGATATCGTGTCCCTGGCGGTGGATGGGGCGCGGCTGCGGCTCGGGCTGCGGCGCGGCGCGGGCGAGGCGGTGGCCGGGCTCCAGGCGGCCGGGCTGGCGCTGGTGCCGCC
>NZ_JANFNY010000039.1 GCF_024437745.1 Roseomonas sp. GC11
GCGCCGCGCCGCGCCCCCCCTGCCGCCACCCCCGCCCCCGCCGCCCGCCCCCGCCGCCCAGGCCCGCCCGCCCCTGGTCGCCGAGCTGTCGCAAAGCCGCGTCGCCATCACCACCGGCTTCAGCGGCACGGAGGTGCTGGTCTTCGGCGCCACCGAGCGCCTGCTGGGCGAGGATGGCGGCGACGATGTGCTGGTGGTGGCGCAGAACGCCGTGCCCGAGCCCATGGTGGTGCGCCGCAAGGTCCGCGTCCTCGGCTTCTGGATCAACGGCGCCTCGGCCCGCTTCCGCCAGGTGCCGGGCTTCTACCTCGTCACCGGCACGCGCCCGCTGCGCGAAATGCTCGACCTTGAGGAGCGGCGCGCCAAGCGGCTGGGGCTGGAATACCTGCCCCTCGCCTCCACCGGCGACCAGGAGCCGGAATTCCGCGCCGCCCTGATGCGGCTCAAGCAGCAGGCCGGCCTCTGGCACGAGGAGGACGAGCCCCTGCACATCGCCGGCGCCCGCCTCTTCCGCGCCCGCCTGCCGCTGCCCGCCACCGTCGGCACCGGGGATTACCGGGTGGAGGTGATGCTGGTGCGCGAGGGCCGCGTCGTCGCCCGCCAGGAACTAGGCTTCCGCGTCGAGCGCGTGGGGACCGCTGCCAGCATCGCCGATATCGCCCACGAACAGCCGGTGATATACGGCGCCGTCTGCATCCTGCTCGCCGCCTTCGCCGGGTGGCTCGGCAGCGTGCTGTTCCGGAGGGGATGAATGCCCGAAGCCGCCCGCCGCGACCGCGTCTTCCTGGTGGTGGTCGATGACAGCCCGGAGCGCCGCATCGCGCTGCGCTATGCCTGCCTGCGCGCCCGCAATGGCGGCGGCCGCGTCGCCCTGCTGCGCGTCATCGAATCCGAGGGCACGGTGGAATGGGCCGGCGTCGGCGCCCTGCTCCAGCAGGAACGGCGGGAGGATGCGGAAAAGCTGCTCTCCGCCCTCGCCGCCGAGGTGCAGGAGATCACCGGCGGCCTGCCCATCCTGCTGATCCGCGAGGGCAACCCGCGCGACGCCCTGCTCACCCTGCTGGAGGAGGACCCGCGCCTCTCCATCCTGATCCTGGCCACCGCCAGCAATGGCAGCGGGCCGGGGCCGCTGATCACCGCCCTCACCGGCCGCTACGCCCCGCGCCTGCGCGTGCCGCTCACCATCGTGCCCGGCAACCTCGACGATAAGGAACTCGACCGCGTCACCTGACGCGGGCCATGGATGCGGGCCGCGCGGGCGCTTGCACAGCGGGCCGGCATGGCCCACATCCGGTGCAGACGCCCGCGCAACGGGCCAGCCACGGGCCACACCACCGATTCCGCCCCGATGACCCGTCCCGGCGGAGGACGCGGCCCCGACCCAACGCCGAAGACGAAAAGCCGAAAACCCATGTTCATCGAGACGGAAGCGACGCCCAACCCCGCCACCCTGAAGTTCCTGCCCGGCCAGGACGTGATGGGCGCGCGTGGCACCGCCGACTTCACCAGCGCCGCCAGCGCCGCCCGCAGCCCGCTGGCCGAGCGCCTCTTCGCCCTCGACGGCGTGGCCCGCGTCTTCCTCGGCCATGACTTCGTCACCGTCACCAAGGCGGATGGCAGCGACTGGCAGGCCCTGAAACCCCAGGTGCTCGGCGCCATCATGGAGCACGCCATGGCCGGCCACCCCGTGGTGCTGGAGGCCGAGGGCGACGCCGCCCTGGAGGACAGCGACCCGGCCGATGCCGAGATCGTCGCGCAGATCAAGGAACTGCTCGACACCCGCGTCCGCCCCGCCGTGGCCGGCGATGGCGGCGACATCGTCTTCCGCGGCTTCCGCGATGGCATCGTCAAGCTGCACCTGCAGGGCGCCTGCTCCGGCTGCCCCTCCTCCCGCGCCACGCTCAAGCACGGCGTCGAGAACATGCTGCGCCACTACGTGCCGGAAGTGATGGCCGTCGAACAGGTGGATGCATAAAATACTGAATTAAATATCTTCTTTTTCTGAAGAAAAAGAAGCAAAAAGACTTTTTCAGTTGGCGTCCCGCCTCAGGCCTGAAGCGGGACACCAAACTGAAAAAAGTTTTTTGGTTCTTTTTTCCAAAAAAGAACACTCTTCCAAAAGAACACTCTTCGTTTTCTATCATTCACGCCATGAATGGCGAACATGGCGCCAAGGGGATTGGCATCGCCCACGGTTGCGGCAGAGTGGCGGCAACCTTATCGCCAGGAGCGAATCCCCATGGCCGACCCGATCGACAGCGCCGCCCTCGACACCCTGTTCCGCGAGGCCCGCACCCACAACAAGTGGCAGGACCGCCCGGTCTCCGACGAGACGCTGCGCGAGCTGTATGACCTGGTGAAGATGGCGCCCACCTCGGCCAATGCCAGCCCGGCGCGCTTCGTCTTCGTCCGCACCGCCGAGGGCAAGGAGAAGCTGCGCCCCGCCCTCTCCGCCGGCAACCTCGACAAGACCATGACGGCGCCGGTGACGGTGATCGTCGCCTGGGATGTCGCCTTCTACGAGAAGCTGCCGGAACTCTTCCCGCACGCCCCGGGCGCGAAGGACTGGTTCACCGGCTCCGCCGCCTTCGCCGAGGCCACCGCCTTCCGCAACTCCTCGCTGCAGGCGGCCTATCTGATCCTGGCGGCGCGCGCCCTCGGCCTCGATACCGGCCCGATGAGCGGCTACGACGCCGCCAAGCTGGACGCCGCCTTCTTCCCGGATGGCAAGTGGAAGTCCAACCTGCTGATCAACCTGGGCTATGGCGATGCCTCCGGCCTGTTCGGCCGCCTGCCGCGCCTGTCCTTCGAGGAGGCCGCCACCCTCGCCTGAGGGTGGCCCCGCCCGGCGCGCCGCGTTACTCCGCGGCGCGCAGCGCCTCCTCGGCCGTCAGGCGCCCGTCATAGAGCGCGCGGCCGATGATGGTGCCGGCCACGCTGCCAGTGGCCTTCAGCGCCACGATATCCGCCACCCCGGCCACCCCGCCGGAGGCGATGACCGGCGTGGAAAGCCGCCGCGCCAGCTCCGCCGTGGCCTCCACATTCACCCCGCCCAGCATGCCATCGCGGTCGATATCCGTGTGGATGATGGCCGCCGCCCCCGCATCCTCGAAGGAGAGGGCGAGATCGAGCGCCGAGACGGTGCTGACCTCCGCCCAGCCCTCGGTGGCCACCATGCCGTCCTTGGCATCGATGCCCACGGCGACGCGGCCGGGGAAGGCGCGGCAGGCGGCACGGGCGAAATCCGGGTTCTTCACCGCCGCCGAGCCGAGGATGACCCGCGCCACCCCGCGCGAGAGCCAGGCCTCCACCGTCGCCATGTCGCGGATGCCGCCGCCAAGCTGCACCGGGCGGCGCGTGCCGGCCAGGATGGCGGTGACGGCCTCGGCATTGGCGGGCTTGCCAGCGAAGGCGCCGTCCAGGTCCACCACATGCAGCCACGCAAAGCCGGCGGCGTCGAAGGCCGCGGCCTGGGCGCCGGGGTCCTCGGCATAGGTGGTGGCCTGATCCATGTCCCCGCGCCGGAGCCGGACAACCTTGCCGCCCTTGAGGTCAATGGCCGGATAGAGCGTGAAGACCATGAGATGTTCCGAGAAAGGTTTTCAAGATTCTTCTTTTTCTGAAGAAAAAGAAGCAAAAATACTTTCTTTCAGGCTGCCGCCGTCTCCCGGCACAGCGGGACGCCAGACTGGAAAAAGTTTTTTGGTTCTTTTTTTCAAAAAAGAACATTTCTTTCGGTGTTTAAGCCCCGGCCCGCATGTCGAGCGTCCGCCCATGCGGCGGTTCCAGCAGCTTGTAATAGTAATGCCCGGCGGTGGTCCTGCCCTTCACGCGGGCATAGGCCGGGTGGGTGCCCCAGCGCGTGTAGCCGAGGCTCTCGAACAGGGCGATGGCGGTGCTCTGCGTCTCGCGCACATCGAGGTTCAGCACGCGGTGGCCGAGGGCGGCGGCGCGCTCCTCGACGCGGCGGACCAGCAGGCGCGCCAGCCCATGCCCGCGCGCATAGGGCGCGATATAGGCATGGGTGAGCTGGGCGGCGAAGGCCTGGGCCTCGTTGTTGCGCGGCGGGCGGATGAGCTGGGCGGAGCCGACCGGGACGCCATCCAGCCGCGCCACGAACAGCTCGCAGGCCGGCACGAGGAGGACACCGCGGAAATGGCGCGTCAGCGCCTCCCGCCCCTGCGGCTCCAGCCAGCCGAAGCCGCCGCCCTCGATGATGGCGGCGTCCGTGGCCTCGCAGAGTTCGGCCAGTTCGGCCTCGTTCAGGCTTTCCGCCCGCTCGACCAGCAGGGCGTGTTCAGTGGTCGGCATGTCAGGGGCGCCAGGAGAGGAAGTTGGCCAGCATCCGCAGCCCGGTGAACTGGCTTTTCTCGACGTGGAACTGGGTGCCCACCCGGTTGTCCCGCCCGATGATGGCGACGACCGGGCCGCCATACTCGGTGGTGGCCAGGATCTGCTCCGGCCGGCCGCCGGCCAGGGCGTAGGAATGCACGAAATAGGCGTGGTCGCCGGGCTGGATGCCCTCCAGCAGCGGGTGCGCGCCCGGGCGGAAGTCGAGCGCGTTCCACCCCATCTGCGGCAGGGGCAGGGCCTCGCCGGCGGCATCGCGCGGGTCCATCGGCGCGATATCGCCCTCGATCCAGCCCAGGCCGGGGGTGATGCCATGCTCCAGCCCGCGCCCGGCCATCAGCTGCATGCCGACGCAGATGCCAAGGAAGGGGATGCCGCGGCGCTCCACCGCCTCGCACACCGCCTCGACCATGCCGGGCATGGCGTCGAGGCCGCGGCGGCAGGCGGCAAAGGCCCCCTGGCCGGGCATCACGATGCGGTCGGCGCGCGCCACGGCCTCGGCCTCGGTCTCCACCACGATCTCGGCGGAGAGGCCGGCATCCTGCGCCGCCCGGTGCAGGGCGCGCAGCACGGAGGCCAGGTTGCCCGAACCGGGATCGACGACGCTGACCTTCATGCCGGGGCTCCCAGGGGATGAGCAGAGGGGGGATGGGCGGGGGGGAATTCGAGCGCGGCCCAGCCGGGCCGGGCTTCCAGCGCGCGGCGCAGCGCCGCCTCGGCATCGCGCGCCAGGATGACGGCGGCGACAGGCCGGCCCTGCCGCGCCAGCGTCCAGCGCCGCAGATCCTGCGCCTGGAGGCCGAGCAGCAGATGCGCCGCCGCGAAGGCCCAGCCCAGCGCCGGGGCCGGCAGCAGCAGCGCCGCCAGCACGGCCAGCGCCAGATAGAGCACCAGCGCCAGCCACTGCCGGTGCCAGAGCAGCCACAGCCCGGGCAGCAGCGCGGCGGCGGGGGAAAAGCCCTCCGGCACCACCGCAAGGCCGGCGCGGCGCGCGCCCACGGCGGGCGGGGCAGCGGGCAGATGGAGGGTGAAGGCGCGCATCACGCCTCCAGCACGCCCTTGGTCGAGGGGATGCGGCCCTGGGCGCGCGGGTCGGGCTCCACCGCCGCGCGCAGGGCGCGGGCCACGGCCTTGAACACACCCTCCGCGATGTGGTGGGCGTTGGTGCCGGCGCGCTGGATGATGTGCAGCGTCAGCCCGGCATTCATGGCGAAGGCGCGGAAGAATTCCTCGAAGAGCTCGGTGTCCATCTCCCCCACCTTGTCGCGCGGGAAGGTGACGCTCCAGGCGAGGAAGGGGCGGCCGGAAATATCGATGGCGGCTTCCGCCAGGGCCTCGTCCATCGGCACCACGGCGTGGCCATAGCGGCGGATGCCGCGCTTCTCGCCCAGCGCGCGCTTCACCGCCTGGCCGAGCACGATGCCCACATCCTCGGTGGTGTGGTGGAAATCGATATGCAGGTCGCCCTTGGCCACCACGCGCAGGTCCAGCATGCCGTGGCGCGCCAGCGCCGTCAGCATGTGGTCGAGGAAGCCGATGCCGGTCTCGACATGGCTCTCCCCCTGGCCGTCAAGGTCAATCCGGAGGCGGATATCGGTCTCGCTGGTGGTGCGGGCGATCTCGGCGATGCGGGGCTGGGCGTCCATGCGGCTTACCTAGACCGGTCTCAGGGCCTTGCCCAGGGGCGATAGGGGGGGAGAGAGGGGCGGAGATGGACGCGGAGATGAGGGGCGCGGGAGCGCGAGCCCCGGCCCCCGCCCCACCCTTTTACCTCGCGTCAAGAATCGTGCTGCCAGGGTAGCGCGACCCAGCAACCTGGAACGCTGCGATGCCGGCCCCGCCGCGAGACGACATGCCCCAGACCTCTCCTGCCCTTTGCCGGGCTTCGCGTCGTGCCCGGGGTTCCGGGAAGGCCCCCAGGCTGGTTCTGGTGCTGTCGCTGCTGCTGGCCGGCATGGGGCAGGCCCTGGCCCAGGCCACGCCGCAGGGCACGGTTCCGCCCCCGGGCGCGGCCACCGCCCGCCCCCGGCCCACCACCTGGATGGCTTCCGACACCACGCGCCTGCTGCTGATGGAGGCGGAATCGGCCCTGCGGCTGGAAAGCGATGCGACGCTGGGCATTCTCCCCAGCGCCGCCGCGATGACGGAGGGCAGCCGCTTGGCCCTGTCGCAGCGCCGCGCCGAGGCGGATGCGGCGCTTTCCGCCCTGCTCGGCGCCGTGCAGGCGGAGGCCGCCGCCCACCCGGCCGGCGTGCCGGAGGGCCTTTCCGCCCGGCTGCAGCTGGTGCAGGCCGCGCAGCAGACCGTCACCGCCATGCGCAGCCGCATCGACGGCGCGGCACGGGGCGGGGTGGCGCCCAGCACGGTGGAATGGGACGAGGCCGTGGTGCGCCGCACGGAGGCGCTGCGCCAGCTGGCCCAGGCGATTTCCGGCTATCGCCCGCTGCCCTCGCCGCTCGCCGCGCCGCCGCCGCCCACGCGGACGGATGGCAACCAGGCCGAGGTCAGCATCGCCACCGCCGGCAAGTCCACCGGCCCGGCCAGCGGCGAGACCTCCGAGACCATCGGCAAGCGCGAGCTGGGCGAGAAGCAGCAGCGCCAGGAAAAGAAGGAAGCCAAGTCCGAAGAGGCGCTGCATTACGGCTTCTGGATCGCCAAGGGCGCCGCCGTCCTGGCGGTGGTGGTGCTGATCTGGCGCAACCGCCGGCGCGAGCGCACCGACAATGGCCGGCAGACGCGCCGCGTCCAGGTGGACATGCCCGTCAAGCTCGAAGGCCACCACATCGACCCCGACACGACGGCGCGCATCACCAACGTCTCCCTGGGTGGCGCCGCCCTGGTCGTGGAGGGCCTCCACCTGCGCAAGGGCAGCATCCTGACCATTGAATGCGGCATGCTCGGCACGGTGCAGGCGGAGACGGTGCATTCCGGCGGCGGGACGCTGCGTGTGCGCTTCCGCGACCTGAACAATGCCCAGGTGCTGACACTGGAGCGCCTGACCGCCCCGCCGCCGGAGGAGGCCGAGATGCCCAACCGCCGCCGTGGCCCGCGCCGCACCATCCCGGCCTTCGCCATCAACCCCGGCGCGCCCACCAGCGAGGAGACGCCCGCCCCCTCCCAGCAGGGAGCCAGCAGCTAATTTTTTTCTCAGGCTGCTTTTTTTCAGGCTGCCGCCGTCTCCCGGCACAGCGGGGCGCTGAACGGATAAAAGTTTTTTGGTTCTTTTTTTCAAAAAAGAACTTTTTTCCTCTCACCGCCCCTCGCTGACGCCCCCGCTTGTTGCGGCGCGAGCGCGGTGCCATCTGCTGGGCCATGAACGCTTCGTCTCATGATCCGATCGGCTGGCACGGCACCACCATCCTCTGCGTCCGCAAGGATGGGCAGGTGGCCATGGCCGGCGATGGCCAGGTCAGCCTCGGGCAGACCGTGGTGAAGGGCAATGCGCGCAAGGTGCGGCGCATCGCCAATGGCCGTGTGCTGGCCGGCTTCGCCGGCGCCACGGCGGATGCCTTCACGCTGCTGGAGCGGCTGGAGGCCAAGCTTGAGCGCTTCCCGGACCAGCTGGAGCGCGCCGCCGTCGAACTCGCCAAGGACTGGCGGACCGACCGCTACCTCCGCCGCCTGGAGGCGCTGCTGGCCGTCGCGGACAAGAGCCGCTCCCTCCTCATCACCGGCAATGGCGACGTGCTGGAGCCGGAGGACCAGATCATCGGCATCGGCTCAGGCGGCAATTACGCGCTGGCCTCGGCCCGCGCGCTGATCGACATCGATGGCCTCTCCGCCGAGGAGATCGCCAAGAAATCCATGACCATCGCGGCGGGCATCTGTGTCTACACCAATGGCCGCTTCGTGCTGGAGACGCTCTGAACCATGTCCGACAGCGTGACCGCCGAGACCGTCAACCTGTCCCCGCGCGAGATCGTCTCCGAGCTGGACCGCTTCATCGTCGGCCAGCATGAGGCGAAGCGCGCGGTCGCCATCGCCCTGCGCAACCGCTGGCGGCGCCAGCAGCTGCCCGAGGCGATGCGCGAGGAGGTGGTGCCCAAGAACATCCTGATGATCGGCCCCACCGGCTGCGGCAAGACGGAGATCGCCCGCCGCCTCGCCAGGCTGGCGGATGCGCCCTTCATCAAGGTCGAGGCGACGAAGTTCACCGAGGTCGGCTATGTCGGCCGCGACGTGGACAGCATCGTGCGCGACCTCATCGAGGTCTCCATCACCCGCACGCGCGACTCCGCGCGCAAGGCGGTGCAGGCCAAGGCGGAACTCGCCGCCGAGGAAAGGCTGGTCACCGCCCTGGTGGGCGAGGGCGCCTCGGGCGAGACGCGGATGAAGTTCCGCCGCATGCTGCGCGAGGGCCAGCTGGAGCAGAAGGAAGTCGAGGTCCAGGTGATGGAGCAGGGGCCCGCCCCCGGCGCCAGCATGGACATGCCCGGCATGCCGCCCGGCCAGATGGCCAACCTGCAGGAGATGATGGGCAAGATGTTCGGCCGCCCGCAGCGGTCGCGCAAGATGGCGGTGGCCGAGGCCCGCCGCGCCCTCACCCAGGACGAGGCCGACCGCCTGCTGGACCAGGAGAAGCTGACGCGCGACGCCATCGCCCATGCGGAGAATAACGGCATCGTCTTCGTCGATGAGATCGACAAGGTCTGTGCCCGCTCCAGCGAAAGCGGCTTCCGGGGCGGCGATGTCTCGCGCGAGGGCGTGCAGCGCGACCTGCTGCCGCTGATCGAGGGCACGACGGTGGCGACGAAGCATGGCCCGGTGAAGACGGACCATATCCTCTTCATCGCCTCAGGCGCCTTCCACATCGCCAAGCCCTCGGACCTGCTGCCGGAACTCCAGGGCCGCCTGCCGATCCGCGTCGAGCTGGGCGCGCTGACGCGGGATGATTTCCGCCGCATCCTGACCGAGCCGGAGCACTCCCTGGCGAAGCAGTATGTCGCCCTGCTCTCGACCGAGGGGGTGACGCTGGAGCTGACGGATGACGCCATCGAGGCAATCGCCGACCTCGCCGCGGATATCAATGCGCGGGTCGAGAATATCGGCGCCCGCCGCCTGGCGACCGTGCTGGAAAAGCTGCTGGAGGAGGTTTCTTTCAGCGCCAGCGACCGGCAGGGTGAAACGGTGCGGGTCGATGCGGCCTATGTGAAGGAGAAGGTGGCCCCGCTGGCCGCCAGCACCGACCTCAGCCGCTTCATCCTGTAAGGGAGCCCGCCGCCATGCCCGAGGCCCTGCCCGCCACCCTCCCCGCGCTGCTTCCCTTGCCCGCCGAAGCGGAGGCCGAACTGGCCGCGGCGCGGCGCGTGCTGGAGGACCCTTCGCTGGCGGCCAAGCTGGCGGCGATGGCGGGCACGCCGGTGGAGGCGCTGCGCCGCCGCCTGCCGGCCGCCGCCCAGGGCATGATCGACGCCGCCACGCGCAAGGCGCTGACCGCCGCGCTCAACGCCGCCATGCGCAGCGAGCCGGCGCGCAGCCTGCCGGGGATTTCCACCCACTGGCTGCATCGCGGGCTGGCGGCGGCGAGCGGCGCGGCGGGCGGCGCCTTCGGCCTGGCGGGGACGCTGGTGGAGTTGCCCATCTCCACCGCGCTGCTGCTGCGCCAGATCGCCGCCGAGGCCGCCGCCCAGGGGGAGGATACCAGCCTGCCCGAAACCGGGGCGGAGTGCCTGAAGGTCTTTGCCCTGGGTGGCCCGGGGGCGGCGGATGACGCGACGGAAACCGGCTATTTCGCCACCCGCCTCGCCCTGGCGCAGCTGCTGCCGACCATGGGGGCCTCGCTGCTGCCGGGCTTCATCAGCGCCATCGCCGCGCGTTTCGTGGCACCGCTGACGGTGAAGCTGGGCGCCCAGGCGGCGCCGCTGATCGGCGCGGCGGCGGGGGCGGCCATCAACCTCGCCTTCCTGGAGCATTTCCGGGGCGTCGGCCGCGCGCATTTCACCATCCGCCGGCTGGAACGGCAGTATGGCGAAGACGCCGTCCGCGCCGCTTATGGCATCCTGGAGGCGCGGGAGCGGCATGCGGCGTAAGGGGAATTTTTAAGAGTTCTTTTTTGAAAAAAAGAACCAAAAAACTTTTATCCGTTCATGCGCCACAAGCTGAGGCATGATCCTGTCATGGCCAAACGCAGCAACGATCAGCCAGAGGATAACGCCCTCCGCTTGGCGCAAGCCAGACGGCTCCGTATCCTCAGGGAATATCTGACACCGAAATCTGTCGATGCGGCAAGAGCGGCCGGCATGACAGCAAGCGCCTACAGCCGCATGGAGACTGGGCAATCAGAGATTAAGGGCGTCGCACTGGCAAGGATATGCCAGCACTACGCCGTGACTTGCGATTATGTTTTGACAGGTGAGATCAAAGGCTTGCCGTCCGATCTGATCCGCCGGGTACTAGAACTGGAAGCAAAAACTCCCCAGGCCACCGCATCGACTCAATCCGATCATCCTTCGCCGCCACCAAGGGGCAGAGGCCGACCGCCGGGCCGTAGCGGCAAGAGCGCCGTGGCCTGAGGTATCAGCGTCCCGCTGTGCCGGGAGACGGCGGCAGCCTGGAAAAGTCTTTTTGCTTCTTTTTCTTCAGAAAAAGAAGATTTTCTATCTGATAAAAATTTTTTATTCCGATGCCTTAAACAGGCCGGCGTGCCTTGAGCGCCGCCGCCAGGGTGCCGTCATCCATCACATCCAGCGCGCCGCCCATGGGCACGCCCTGGGCGAGGCGGGTGACGGTGACGCCGGAGGGGCGCAGCCTGTCCGTCAGGTAATGCGCCGTGGTGGCGCCATCGACCGTGGCGGGCAGGGCCAGGATCACCTCGCGGATCTCCCCGGCGGCGACCCGCTCCAGCAGCCCGGCGACGCGCAGATCCTCCGGCCCCACCCCGGCCAGGGCGGAGAGCACACCGCCCAGCACATGGTAGAGGCCGCGATGCACATGGGCGCGCTCCAGCGCCCAGAGGTCGGACACACCCTCGACCACGCAGACCACCTCCTGATCCCGCGCAGGGTCGGTGCAGAGGCGGCAGGGGTCCTGCGTGTCGAGATTGCCGCAGAGGCGGCAGGGGCGGACGGCCTCGGCCGTCTCGTGCAGGGCCTGGGCGAGGGGCAGCATCAGCCCGCCCGGGTCCTGCAACAGCTTGAGCGCGGCCCGGCGGGCGCTGCGCCGGCCGAGGCCGGGCAGGCGCGCCAGAAGGGCCACCAGGCGCTCCACCTGGTCCGGGCCGCGCAGGCTCATCGGCTCAGAAGGGCAGCTTGAAGCCGCCGAGGCCACCGCCCAGGCCGGGGATGTTCAGGCCGGAGGTGGCCTTCTGCATCTCCTCGGCCATCATCGCCTCCACCTTCGCCTTGGCGTCGGCATGGGCGGCGATGATCAGGTCCTCCAGGACCTCGCGCTCATCGGCGGCCATCAGGCTGGGGTCGATGGCGAGGCGCTTGAGGTCGCCCTTGCCGGAGAGCGTCACCTTGACCATGCCGGCGCCGGCGGCGCCCTCGACGGTCAGGCTGTCCAGCTTGGCCTGCATCTCCTGCATCTTGGCCTGCATCTGCTGGGCCTGCTTCATCATCGCGCCGAGATTCTTCATGGGTTCTCCCCCAAAAGGCTCATGGAAACAGGGAGGACCGCGGCGGGCGCCACGGCCTCAGAAATCGTCCAGATCCGCCGGCTCCGCATCGGGCGGGGCGAATTCGGGGCCGTCGAAGCCGTCTTCCGGCTCGGGCACCGGGGGCAGGCCGTAATCATCCAGCGTCTCGTCCCGCAGCGCCTCCACCTGGGCGCCGGGGAAGGCGAGCAGGATGGCCTGCACCATCGGGTGGGCCCTGGCGATTTCCAGCCGCTCGCTGGCGATATGGCTGCGCTGCTGGGCCAGGGTCGGCTCGCCCTCGGCATTGGAGAGGCTGATGGTCCAGCGGCTGCCGGTCTGCTCGGCCAGCAGGGTGGAAAGCTGCCCGGCGAGGTCGCGCGGCGCATGCGCCGTCTGGCGGAACTCGATGCGGCCGGGGGCGAAGGCCACCAGATGCACGCTGTGCAGCAGATGCGCGTGCAGCATGGGGGCGCGGCCGGAGGCCAGGGCCACGACCTCGCGGAAACTGCGCGGCTGCGGCAGGGCGGCCGGGGCGGGCGCGGCCATCACCGCGCCGCCGCCGCCCATGGCGCTGCGGAAGCCGGCGCCGCCGCCGCCCGCGCCACCACCCCCCCCCTGGGGAGCGGGCGCGGCGGGCTGGGGCAGGCTGGCGCCGCCCTCGGTCAGGCGCTTCACGAGGTCGCCCGGCGTCGGCAGCTCGGCCAGGTGGGCGAGGCGGATCAGCACCATCTCGGCCGCCGCGCGGCGGTCCGGCGCCTCGGCCACCTCGGAAATGCCCTTCAGCAGCACCTGCCAGGCGCGGCCGAGCACGGGGATGCTGAGCTTCTCCGCCAGGGCGACGCCGCGCACCCGCTCCTGTTCCGGCAGGGAGGGGTCCTGGCGCAGGGCGGGCACGGCGCGCAGGCGCGTCAGGGTGTGGGTGAGTTCCAGCAGGTCCGCCAGCACCACGCCGGGGTCCGCGCCGCGCTCATGCCCGGCATCCATGGCGGCCAGCACCGCCGGGATATCGCCGCGGAAGGCGGCTTCCAGCAGGTCGAAGAGCAGGGAGCGGTCGGCGAGGCCGAGCATGTCCCGCACCAGGGTGGCCTGCACCCCCTCCGGGCTGCCGGCGGCCTGGGCGATGGCCTGATCGAGCAGGGAGAGCCCGTCGCGCACCGAGCCATCCGCCGCGCGGGCGATCATGGCCAGGGCGGCCTCGGAGGCGGCCACGCCTTCCTGCTCCGCGATGCGGGTGAAATGGGCGCGCAGCACCTCCTGCGGCACGCGCTTGAGGTCGAAGCGCTGGCAGCGGGAGAGGATGGTGGCCGGGACCCGGCGGATCTCGGTGGTGGCGAAGAGGAACTTCACCTGCGGCGGCGGCTCTTCCAGCGTCTTCAGCAGCGCGTTGAAGGCCGCCGTGGAGAGCATGTGCACTTCGTCGAGGATATAGACCTTGAAACGCGCCCGCGCCGGGCGGTAGCGCACGGCCTCGCGCAGTTCACGGATATTGTCCACGCCGTTGTTCGAGGCGGCGTCGAGTTCCAGCACATCCGGGTGGCGGTCGGCCAGGATGGCCTGGCATTCGGCGCAGACGCCGCAGGGGTCGGCGGTGGGGCCGCCCTGGCCATCCGGCCCGACGCAGTTGAGCGCGCGGGCGATGATGCGGGCCGTGGTGGTCTTGCCCACGCCGCGCACGCCGGTGAGCATGAAGGCATGGGCCACGCGGTTCTGCGCGAAAGCGTTTCTCAGTGTCCGCACCAGCGCGTCCTGGCCGATCAGGTCGGCGAAGCTCTGCGGGCGGTATTTGCGGGCGAGGACGCGGTAGGGCGTGGCCGGTGCGTCCGGGGCTGGCACCGGGGCCGGGGCGGCGGCCACAGGCGCGGCCTCCTCGCCGAAGAGGCCGGGCCCCTCGGGGGGTGGCGGATCGCCAAAGAGGCCGGGGCCTTCGGGCGGCGGCGGCTGGTCGAGCGGATCGGGGAAGATATCGCTGGGCATGCTCGCGGCGGATCCGGCACGGCCCGCGCGGGCCAGGACATCGGTGGAAGATCAGCGGAACGACCCAGACGGGAACTCGCTGCGGCTGCTTCCTTCCGGACCTGACCGGGTTGGCAAGGCGCCTGTCCGCCACTGACCTTCCGGGGGCATCATATCATGCCGCCCCCCCGGCACCACAACCCCCCTTTTTTTCAGGCTGCCGCGCCCTTGTGTGAAAGCGGGCCGCCCGACTGAACCGGGGGAAGCCGCCCAAAGTGCCGCGGCCCGCTGTGCCGGCGGGGCGCGGCAGCCTGACAGAAAAAAGAAGGGGGCCTGGGGGAATTCATTCCCCCAGGTTTTTTTCACCCCACCCGATTTTCAATCAGTTCCTGCACCACGGTGGGGTCGGCCAGGGTCGAGGTATCTCCCAGGCTATCCGTTTCATTGGCGGCGATTTTGCGCAGGATGCGGCGCATGATCTTGCCGGAGCGGGTCTTGGGCAGGCCGGGGGCCCACTGGATGGCGTCCGGGCTGGCGATCGGGCCGATTTCCTTGCGCACCCAGGCCACCAGTTCCTTCTTCAGGGCGTCGGTGGGGTCCTCGCCCGTCTTGAGGGTGACGTAGCAGTAGATGCCCTGCCCCTTCAGCTCATGCGGCATGCCGACCACGGCGGCTTCCGCCACCTTGGGGTGGGCGACCAGGGCGCTTTCGATCTCGGCCGTGCCCATGCGGTGGCCGGAGACGTTCAGCACGTCATCGACGCGGCCGGTGATCCAGTAATAGCCATCCTCGTCCCGCCGGGCGCCGTCGCCGGAGAAGTACTTGCCCGGGAAGGTCGAGAAATAGGTCTGGATGAAGCGCTCATGGTCGCGGAAGACGGTGCGCATCTGCCCCGGCCAGCTGTCGAGGATGACGAGGTTGCCTTCCGTCGCGCCCTCCAGGATGGTGCCGTCATTGTCCACCAGGGCGGGCTGCACGCCCGGCAGCGGCAGGGTGGCCGAACCGGGCTTCTGCGCCACCGCGCCCGGCAGGGGGGAGATGAGGATGCCGCCCGTCTCCGTCTGCCACCAGGTGTCGACGATGGGGCAGCGCTCATCCCCCACCACGCGGTAGTACCAGAGCCAGGCTTCCGGGTTGATCGGCTCGCCCACACTGCCGAGGACGCGGAGCGACTGGCGGGACCACTTCTTCACCGGCGCCTCGCCCTCGCGCATCAGGCTGCGGATGGCGGTGGGGGCGGTGTAGAAGATGTTGACCTGATGCTTGTCCACCACCTGCCAGCAGCGGTCCACGCCCGGCCAGTTGGGCACGCCCTCGAACATCAGCGTGGTGGCGCCGTTCGCCAGCGGGCCATAGACGATGTAGGTGTGGCCGGTGACCCAGCCGACATCCGCCGTGCACCAATAGATCTCGCCCGGGCGGTAGTCGAAGACTAGCTCATGCGTGAAGCTGGCCCAGACCATGTAGCCGCCGGTGGTGTGCAGCACGCCCTTCGGCTTGCCGGTGGAGCCGGAGGTGTAGAGGATGAAGAGCGGGTCCTCCGCGTTCATCGGCTCCGGCGGGCATTCCGGCGCGGCGGCGGCGACCAGCTCGTGGTACCAGTGGTCGCGCCCCGGCTGCATCGGCACCTCGCCGCCGGTGTTCTTCACGACGATGACGTTCCGCACCGTCGGGCAGGTCTTCAGCGCCTCGTCCGCATTGGTCTTGAGCGGCACCTTGCGGCCGCCGCGGCGGCCCTCATCGGCGGTGATGACCAGGGTGCTGTCGCAGTCCTGCACGCGGCTGGCCAGGCTGTCCGGGCTGAAGCCGCCGAAGACGATGGAATGCACCGCGCCGATGCGGGCGCAGGCCAGCATGGCCACCGCCGCCTCGACGATCATCGGCAGGTAGATGCTGACGCGGTCGCCCTTCCGCACGCCCAGGGCCTTCATGGCGTTGGCCATGCGGCAGACGCGCTCATAGAGGTCGCGATAGGTGACCTTGGCGTCGCTGTTCGGGTCGTCGCCTTCCCAGATGATGGCGGTCTGGTCGCCGCGCGCCGCCAGGTGGCGGTCCAGGCAGGAGACGGAGGCGTTCAGCACCCCGTCCTCGAACCACTTGATGGAGACATCGCCGGAGAAGCTGGTGTTCTTGATTTTCGTCGGCGACGTCATCCAGGCGATGCGGCGGGATTCGTCGCGCCAGAAGGCTTCCGGGTCGCGCAGCGCCTCGGCGCTCATGGTGCGGTGGTGTGCGGCATCCACGCGGGCGCCCTGGGCCAGTTCGGGCTTCACCGCGATCAGCGCGTCATCGGGCATCGTTCATTCCTCCCCGCGATGGCAGCCGCCGGTTGAGGCGGCGCTTGCGTGTTTCCCGCCTATTGGGACAATTCGCCTTGATCCTCGTCAAGTGCTGCGAGGGGGTAAGCGGTTCTCTTTGCGGTCATCCAGGCGCGGGGAGGGGGAGAGAGTTCTTTTTTGGAAAAAAGAACCAAAAAACTTTTTTCAGTCAGGCGTCCCGCTATGCCGGGAGACAGCGGCAGCCTGGAAAAAAGTCTTTTGCTTCTTTTCTTCAGAAAAGAAGGCTTTCTTGAAATAAAATTTCAAGAACCCGCATCGGCGGGAACCCAGACCATGCCCGCTGCATCGATGCGCGCCGGCACAGCCTCCAGCGCATCCCCGGCGCAGGGGCCGGAGAGGCAGAACCCATCTTCGATGCGGAAGCGCGCGCCATGGACAGCGCAGACGATGTGCCGGCCCGGTCCGTCCAGAAAGCGGTCCGGCACGATCTCCAGCGGCACGCCGACATGGGGGCAGGAATTGACATAGACCTGCACCGCCTCCCCTTGCCGGACGGCGAAAAGGCCGATGAAGCTGCCCGGCACGCCGGGGAAGCCGCGGGACTGGCCGTCGGGGATATCGTCGCGGTGGCACAGCGGCCGTTCATCGCTCATGCGGCAGGATCCTGTCCGGCACCGCCACGCTTCCGCCGCGCGGCGCCTGTGTGGTGGCATCTGTGATGGACCCGGCATCGCCTGAAGGAGACGCGGCGTGCAAGCCCCCTTCTCCTGGCCCTGCTGGCGGCACCGTCCCAGGCGCTGATGCTGGTGTCTGGTTAACGCTTTAACCATCCCTTGGCGCCAGCATGGGGGGGTGAACACGGGCCCAGCGAACACGGGCCCAGCGAACACGGGCCCAGCGAACAGCCCGCGGGAAGGAAGAACACAGATGCGGCTTCGGGCAACCCTGCCGGGCCTGATGATGCTCGGGGTGGCGGTGGTGATGGCGGGCGCCGCGCGGGCGCAGGTCATGCCGGAATACGACGCCTATGGCCGCTACATGGGCCGCACCGAGCAGAATGGCGACATGCAGCGCCATTTCGATGCCTATGGGCGCTATCAGGGCTCCTCGGAACGCTCCGGCAGCGGCACCGTCCTGCGCCGCTACGATGCCGAAGGGCGCTATCTGGGGCGCGAGGATATCCCGCGCGACCCGCGCCAGCAGGCCCAGCCCTACCCCTACCCGCCGCCTTACCGGCCGCCCGGCGTGCAACTCTACGTCGACCCCAGCCAGCTTCTCGCCAACCCGCCACCGCCCATGCCGGAACCGCAGATGCGCAACAACACGCCCTGGTTCGGCGATAAGGAACGGAACAGAAGGTAATCGGAGAATCTTCTTTTTCTGAAGAAAAAGAAGCAAAAAGACTCTGCCGGTTTGGCGTCCCGCCCAGAGCCACAGGCGGGACGCCGCCGGAAAAGACTATTCCGCCAGGCCGCCCATGCGGCACAGCAAGGCCCAGTGCTCCGCGGAAACCGGCATCACCGAGAGGCGGGACTGGCGGATCAACCCGATCTCCGACAGCTCCGGCGTGGCCTTGATCTCGGCCAGCGTCACCGGCCGCGGCATCGGGGCCAGGGCGCGCATATCCACGCAGGCCCAGCGGCCACTCTCCTCCGTCGGGTCGGGATAGGACTCCCGCGCCACCTCCACCACGCCGACAATCTCCTTGCCGATGTTGGAGTGGTAGAAGAAGGCGCGGTCACCCAGCCGCATGGCGCGCAGGTTCTTCGCCGCCTGCGCGTTGCGCACACCGGTCCAGGGCTCGACGCCATTCGCCACCTGCTGCTGCCAGGAGAAGGCGTCCGGCTCGCTCTTGACCAGCCAGAAAGCCATCAGCCGAGCCGCTTGCCGCCGGCATAGACCTGCCGGAAGGGCCGCACCGTCACCTTGGCGAAGAGCCCGGCCTTGGCATAGGGGTCCTCCGCCGCGAAGGCCTCGGCCGCCGCCTGGTCCGGCAGATCCACCAGCAGCACGCTGCCGCAGGGCTTGCCCTCGGCATCCAGGATCGGGCCAGCCTGGACCAGCGCCTCCACCTTGCTGTCCAGGTAGTCCAGATGGGTCGGGCGGGTGGCGAGGCGCAGTTCCAGCGCGGCCGGCTTGTCCTCGCAGAGAATGGCGAACAGCATCGGGGAATCCCTCCTGGTCGGCTGCCGGGGCGGCGCCGCTCCCGCCATGACGTAACCGGGTGCGGGGATGGCTTCAATCCGGCGCCATCAACGCCTAGGTTGCGCGGCGTGAGCACCCCGATCCGCCCTGCCCCCGCGCCCCGCACGCCGCGCCCTGCCGCCGGCGGCCTCCACCGCTTCGCCAATCCGGGCCAGTTCCTGCGCCTGACGGAGCGGCTGCTGCCCTGGCTCTGGGGCCTCGCCGGCCTCGTCCTGGCCGCGGGCGCCGCCTGGGCGCTGGCCTTCTCCCCGCCCGACTGGCAGCAGGGGGAGACGGTGCGAATCATGTATGTCCATGTGCCGATGGCCTGGCTGGCCATGGGCGGCTATGCCGGCCTCGCCATCACCTCGCTGATGGGGCTGATCTGGCGCCACCCGCTGGCCGATCTCGCGGCGCGGGAACTCTCCCCGGTGGGCGCCATGGTCACCGCGCTCTGCCTCGCCACTGGCAGCCTCTGGGGCCGGCCGATGTGGGGCACCTGGTGGGCCTGGGATGCGCGGATGACCTCCGTGCTGATCCTCTTCTTCCTCTGGGTCGGCCATGCCGCCCTCGTCCGCGCCTTCGACGATGAGGAGCGCGGCGCCCGCGCCGGCGCCATCCTGGCGCTGATCGGCGCGGTGAACCTGCCGGTCATCAAGTGGAGCGTGGACTGGTTCAACACCCTGCACCAATCCGCCTCCGTCACCCGCGCGGCGGCGCCGGGGATGCATGTGGACATCCTCTACCCGCTGCTCACCTGCGCCATCGGCTTCACCCTGGCCTTCGCCGCCCTGGTGGTGGCGCGCACCCGCGCCGCGGTGATGGAAAAGCGCCTGCGCCAGCTCCAGCTCGCCCAGGCCCGCAGCCACGACACCCGCCCCCATGCCTGATTCTTTTTCAGGCTGCCGCTCCCCGGCTTCCAGTCGGGATTCTTTTTCGGGCTGCCGCTCCCGGGTTTCCAGGCGGGACTCTTTTTCGGGCTGCCGCTCCCGGGTTTCCAGGCGGGACTCTTTTTCGGGCTGCCGCTCCCGGGGTTCCAGGTGGGGCTCTTTTCCGGGCTGCCGCTCCAGGGGTTCCAGGTGGGGCTCTGGGGCGGGGCTCCCGGCGCGGGGCGTGGGGTGGCGTGAGCGCGGGGGCACAGGAAAACGCCGGATCGGCAATTCCATCCAGCCCGTATTGCGCCATATCAAGGCGGTGGCAGGAGGCTGCGGGGCATGACGCAACACTGGTGGCACGTGGCCATCGCCTGGGCGCTGGCGGCGCTGGGCTTTGGCGGCATGGCCTGGATGGCCGCGCGGCGGCATGCGGCGGCAAAGCGGCGCATGGCCCTGCTCGGCCCCCGCGAGAGGAGGCAGGGGTGAGTCTGACGCGCAAACAGCGCCGCATCTGGATCGTGCTGCTGGCCGGCCTCGGCCTCGGCACCGCCACGGCGCTGACGCTCACGGCCTTCCAGGACAATCTCGTCTTCTTCCTGGCGCCGAGCGACATCGCCAGCAGGAACCCCGGCCCGGAGCGCGCCTTCCGCCTCGGCGGGCTGGTGGAATCCGGCAGCCTGGCGCGCGGCGAGACGCCGGAGGGCAAGCCCGAGGCGCGCTTCCGCGTCACCGATGGCCCCGTCACCATCCCCGTCACCTATGTCGGCGTGCTGCCGGACCTGTTCCGTGAGGGGCAGGGCGTGGTGGCGCTGGGCAAGCTCGGGCGCGATGGCCAGTTCCGCGCCAGCGAGGTGCTGGCCCGCCATGACGAGACCTACATGCCCCCCGAGGTGGCCGATGCCCTGAAGCGCAGCGGCCACTGGGACCCGGCCAAGGGCGCCCCGCCCCCGGCCGCCACCTGGAACACCCTGGCGCCGAAGCCGGAGAAGCAGGGCGGATGATCGCGGAATTCGGGCATTTCGCCCTGGCGCTGGCCTTCGCCCTGGCGCTGGCCCAGACGGTGCTGCCGCTCTGGGGCGTGGCGCGGGGCGATGCCCGGCTGATGGGCGCCGCCGCCCCCCTGGCCCTCGGGCAGCTGCTGGCCTGCGCCGCCGCCTTCGGCGCGCTGCTCACCGCCTTCGCGGTGAACGACACCAGCGTCATCAACGTCGTGCAGAACAGCCACTCGGCCAAGCCGATGCTGTACAAATTCGCCGGCGCCTGGGGCAATCATGAGGGCTCGATGCTCCTCTGGGTGCTCATCCTGGCGCTGTGCGGCGGGGCGGTGGCGGGTTTCGGGCGGGATCTGCCGGGCGTGCTGCGGGCGCGGGTGCTGGCGGTGCTCGGGCTGGTGGCGCTGGGCTTCCTGGCCTTCGTGCTGGCCACCTCCAACCCCTTTGGCCGGGTCTGGCCCCCCGCGCCGGATGGCCAGGGGCTGAACCCGGTGTTGCAGGACCCTGGCCTCGCCTTTCACCCGCCGCTGCTCTACCTCGGCTATGTCGGCTATGCCGTCACCTTCGCCTTCGCCGTCGCGGCCCTGCTGGAGGGGCGGGTGGATGCCGCCTGGGGCCGCTGGGTGCGCCCCTGGGCGCTGGCGGCGTGGTCCTTCCTCACCCTCGGCATCGCGCTCGGCTCCTGGTGGGCCTATTATGAACTCGGCTGGGGCGGCTACTGGTTCTGGGACCCGGTGGAGAATGCCTCCCTCCTCCCCTGGCTGGCTGGCAGCGCGCTGCTGCATTCCGCCATCGTGGTGGAGAAGCGCGAGGCGCTGAAGATCTGGACCCTGCTGCTGGCGCTGCTGGCCTTCGGCTTCTCGCTGCTGGGCACCTTCCTGGTGCGCTCGGGCGTGCTGAACTCGGTGCATGCCTTCGCCAGCGATCCCTCGCGCGGCACCTTCATCCTCGCCCTGCTCGGCATCTATGTGGCGGGCAGCCTCGCCCTCTTCGCCTGGCGGGCGCCGGCCATGGCGCCCACCGGCCTCTTCGCCCCGCTCTCGCGGGAGGGGGCGCTGGTGCTGAACAACCTGCTGCTCTGCGCCATGGCGGCGGTGGTGCTGGCCGGCACGCTCTGGCCGATGTTCGCCGACCTGCTGCTGGACCAGAAGATTTCCGTCGGCCCGCCCTTCTTCAACACCGCCATCCTGCCGCTGGTGGCGCCGCTGCTGCTGGCCATGGCGGCCGGGCCGCTGCTGCCGTGGAAGCGCGCCCGCCTCTGGCCGGTGCTGCAACGCCTGTGGTGGGCGGCGCTGCTCGCCGCGGGGGCGGTGGCGGTGATGCTGGCCTTCGCCGGCTGGCGCACCGGCCCGGCGCTGGGCTTCGCCGCCGCGCTCTGGCTGATCGGCGGCGCCCTGGCCGACCTCACGGACCGCATCGCCCTGTTCCGCCGCCCGGCCGCCGCCTGGAGCCGCGCCCGTGGCCTGCCGCGCGCCGCCTGGGGCGCCGCGCTGGCGCATGGCGGGCTGGGCCTTTCGCTGCTCGGCATGGCCGGGATGGGCCTTGCCACCGATACCCTGGCCGCGCTGCGCCCCGGCGCCACCCTGAACCACGCCGGCTATCAATGGCGCCTGGAGCGGCTGGAGGACGTGGCCGGCCCCAACTGGACCGCCCGCCGCGCCACCGTGACCGTGCTGCGCGATGGCGCCGTGGTGACCGTGCTGACGCCGGAGCGCCGCAGCTTCCCCGTGGCCGCCGGCATGACCACCACCGAGGCCGCCATCCACACCAGCCTGACGGGCGATCTCTACGCTGTCCTGGGCGAGGAGCAGGGGGACCGCGCCGTGCTGCGCGTCCACCACAATATCCTCGCCCCCTGGATCTGGCTGGGCGCGCTGGTGATGGCGTTGGGCGGTGCGCTTTCCCTGACGGACCGCCGCATCCGCGTCGCCGCCCCTGCCCCGCGCTCTGTCCTGTCCGCTGCCGGCCATGGCCCAGACGTCAGCCGCCCCACTTAACTGTCTTGTCCGCTGCTGGTCATGGCCGCGCCCCGCTGTGCCGGGAGACGGCGGCAGCCTGACAGAAAGAAGAAGGGGGTCTGGGGGAATTCATTCCCCCAGAATTTTTCTCGGCTTTTTTCTCAGATTTTTTCTCCTGCCTCACGTCTCGCAAAAAGGTTTCCCACCATGCCCCTGACCACGCGCCGCGCCCTGATGCTGGCCCCGCTGGGCGTGGCGGTGGCGGGGGGAGCCGGCTTCTATGCCATGCTGCGCGGCCTGGGCAGCGGCAGCTATGACCCGCGCGGCGTGCCTTCGGCGCTGGTGGGCAAGCCGGCCCCGGCCTTCACCCTGCCCGCCCTGCCGGGCGCCCCTGCCCCGGCCTTTGGCGATGCCGATCTGCGCAACCTCCCCGGCCCGGTGCTGGTGAATTTCTGGGCGAGCTGGTGCGTGCCCTGCATTGTCGAGCACCCGCAGCTGATGCGCCTGTCGCGCGAGGGGGTGCCGATCCTCGGCATCAACTACAAGGACAAGGCGGCGGATGCGGCGCAGTTCCTGACGCGCCACGGCAACCCCTTCCAGCGCCTGGGCCAGGACGAGCCGGGGCGTGTGGCCATCGATTGGGGCGTCTATGGCGTGCCGGAGACTTATCTGCTGGACCGCGCCGGCATCATCCGCTGGCGCTGGCCCGGCCCGGTGACACCGGAGGTCCTGGACCAGGATATCCGCCCCCTGCTGAAGCGCCACGCCTGATGCGCCGGCTTCTTCTGGCCCTGCTGCTGGGCGCCCCGCTGCTGGCCACGGCCCATGCCGTCGGCCTGCCTTCCGAGTTGCTGGCCGACCCGGCGCAGGAGCAGCGCGCCCGCGCCATCGGGCGGGAATTGCGCTGCCTCGTCTGCCAGAACCAGTCCATCGAGGACAGCGAGGCGGATCTGGCGCGCGACCTCCGCCGCATCGTGCGCGAGCGCGTGGCGGCCGGGGAAAACGACGCCCAGGTCATCGACTATGTCCATGCCCGCTATGGCGATTTCGTGCTGCTGCGGCCGCCGCTGAACGCGGCCACGCTGCTGCTCTGGGGCATGCCGGTGCTGGCGCTGGGGGGCGGGCTGCTGGCCATCCTGCTGCTGCGCCGGCGCGGCGCGCCGCCACCGCCGCCGCCGCTCTCGGCCGAGGAACAGGCGCGCCTCGCCGCGCTGGAGGAACAGGCTCCGCGATGATCTGGCTGCTTTTCCTGGCGCTTGCCGTGCTGGCCCTGGCGCCGCTCGGCTGGTCCCTGCTGCGCCCGCCCCGGCTGACCGGGCGGCGCGAGGCTGATCTTGCCCTCTACCGCGCCCAGCTGGCGGAGCTGGAGCGCGAGCGCGAGGCCGGGCGGCTGGAGCCGGAGGCCCACCGCGCCGCCGTGCTGGAGGTGCAGCGCCGCCTGCTGGCCATGCCGGAGGGCGCCACCGCCGCCCTTCCGGGGCGCCCGCCGGGGCGCGGGGCGGCGGTGCTCGGGGCGCTGCTCTTCCTGCTGCCGGCCTTCGGCGTGGGGCTGTATCTGTGGCATGGCGAGCCGGACATCCCCGCCGCCCCCTATGCCGAGCGCGCCGCCGCCGCCGCGCGGGACGAGGCGCTGCTCACCCGCCTGCGCGAACGCCTCTCGCAGGGTCCGCAGGACAGCGAGGTGACGCGCCAGGGCTGGGTGCTGCTCGGCAATGCGGAGCGCGGCCGCGGCCATCTGGAGCGCGCGGCCGAGGCCTGGCAGCGCGCGCTCGATACCCGCTTCGAGGGACCTCTGGCCGCCGAACTGGCGGAGATGCAGATCGAGCGCGGCCGGCTGGAAGATGCGGAAAACCTCGTCCGGCGGGCGATGGAGATCGACCCGGCGGAGCCGCGCCTGCGCTACCTGCGCGGGCTGGTCCAGGCCCGGGGCGGGCGCAGCGAGGAGGCGCGGGCCAGCTGGAGAAGCCTGCTGGCCGATGCGCCCGCCGATGCGCCGTGGCGCGGGCTGGTCGAGCGGCGGTTGCAGGAATTGCCGTGACGCCTGGGGAGGCTCCGCCTCCCCAAACCAAGCTGCTGTTCCTTGGGGAGGCGCCGCCTCCCCAAACCAAGCTGCTGTTCCTTGGGGAGGCGCCGCCTCCCCAAACGAAGCTGCTGTTCCTTGGGGAGGCTCCGCCTCCCCAAACCCCTCCGCCGGGGTGGCACGGCCACCCCGGACCCCGCGTTCCGTGCAGGGTGTAGCCTGGGGTACAAGACAGGGCATTGGTTACAAATATCTGATTTAAAAAGGGAAATTGACGACGACGCGCCACGCGGGGTATCGCGGCGGCGGTTTTGGAAGGGCGCCGCCATGTCTCCTGTCTCGATCGCCGTGCTGGCCCTTGGCATGTCGGTGGATGCCTTCGCGGCGGCCCTGGGGCGTGGTGCCGGGGCCCGGCGCGTGCGGCTGGGCGATGCCCTGCGCACGGGGCTGGTCTTTGGCGTGGTGGAGGCGCTGACGCCCGTCCTCGGCTGGGCCGCCGGGGTCATGGCCGCCGGCGCGGTGCAGGCGGTGGATCACTGGATCGCCTTCGGCCTGCTCGGGCTGGTGGGCGGGCGCATGCTGGCCGAGGCGCTGCGCCGCGCGCCAGAAGCCCCGGCGCCCGCGCGCTCAGCCTGGATGCTGCTGGCCACCGCCCTCGGCACCAGCCTGGACGCCATGGCGGTGGGGGTTTCGCTGGCCTTCCTCGATGCCGAGATCTGGGTGATCGCCCTGGCCACCGGCGCGGCCACCTTCTGCATGGCCACCGGCGGCATGCTGGCCGGGCGGCTGCTCGGCACCCGGCTGGGGCGCGCCGCCGAGGCCCTGGGCGGCATCGCCCTCATCCTGCTCGGCACCGCCATCCTGCATGAACATTTGAACAGCTAACGGCCATCTTTACGCTTTCGTGTCGTTCCGCCGCCTAGGCTCCAGGCCTGGACGCGGAGGACCACCAGCGCAAGGCCCGGCATAGCACCCGGCGCACAGCGTTGTGTGAAGGAAACAAGACAGCCTCCGCCCCGGATCGGCTTTGCTGATCATCGGACAGGCAGGAGGCAACGATGCGGCGACGTTCCTTGCTGGCGGCGGGTTCCCTGGCGGCGGGCGCCGCCATGTGGCCCAGGCGGCTCCGGGCGGAGGAGGCGGTGGATGTCCTCCTCGTCCTGGCCGTCGATGTCTCACGTTCCATCGACGAGGATGAGGCGAAGCTCCAGCGGGAGGGCTATCGCGGCGCGCTGTCCGACCCGCGGGTGGTGGAGGCCATCCGGGGTGGCTCGGTGGGCGCCATTGGCGTCACCTATGTCGAGTGGGCGGGCATTGAGTATCAGCGGCAGGTGCTGCCCTGGATGCGCATCGGCAGCCAGGTGGAGGCGGAGGCCTGGTCTTCCGCCCTGGCGGAGGCGCCGCGCGCCTCGCTCTCCTGGACCTCGATTTCCGGCGGCATCGACTTCAGCCTGAAGGTGATGGCCGATGCGCCCTTCGAGGGCACGCGCAAGGTGATCGATGTCTCGGGCGATGGGGTGAACAATTCCGGCCCGCCGGTGGAGCCGGTGCGGGACCGCGCGGTGGCCGAGGGCGTGGTGATCAACGGCCTGCCCATCCTGAACGACCAGCCCAGCTTCGGCCGGCGTGGCAGCCTGACCCTGGACCAGTATTACGCGGAATCGGTCATTGGCGGCCCGGGCGCCTTCCTGGTGGTGGCACAGGATTTCGAGGCCTTTGGCCAGGCGGTGCGGCGCAAGCTGATCCGTGAGATCGCCGGCCTTTCCGGCCCCGTGGTGATGTATGGCTGACCTGGCGATCCCGCCCGGCCTTTGAGCGGGACGCCACTGAAAAAAAAGGTTTTTGGTTCTTTTTCCCAAAAAGAACTTTTTTCTTTTCGTTTTTATTTCTTCCTCTCCGCCCTTACCGCTCCACCTCCTCGACGGCGATGCCGAAGGCGGCGAGCCCCTCGGCCAGCAGGTCGCCGGCCATCTCCATGCCGAGCAGGTAGGTGGAGGTATCTCCCCCGGCGGCGCCGCGTTCGCGGGCCAGGCGCAGGGCTTCCTCCCACTCTTCCGGCTCATAGTCCCCCCGCCCGACCCAGGCCAGGGCGACGAGGGCGGCCTGCTCGTCCTCGTTCATTTCCTCGATGAAGGCGGCCAGGGTTTCCTCGTCGAAATCCTCATCGCTGTCGTCATCCTCATCCTCGTCCTCCTCGTCGATGGCCTCGTTGGCCTCATCGTCCTGGATGGCGCGGATATGGTCCACGACGGTGGCGACGGCCTCCAGGCTGATGCCCAGGTCCAGCTCGCTGTCCTCATCCTCGTCGCGCGGGGTGTCGCTCATGGTGGCCGTCCTCCTTTCGGTCCAGGCTACGGCAAGGCGAAGAGCCGGCGCCAGCCCGGGGTTGCTGAAAAACTTTCGCGCCCGGAGCCTTCAAAACTTTCTTGTTAAGTCAATCATAACCTGGGTCGGCAACGATACGTTCATTCCCAGGTTGGACCATCATGCGCCGATACCTGACCCCCCTCATGGTCGCGGCCGTTGCCGGGGTGGCGCCGGGGCTGTTTGCCCTGGCGCAGCTTGCCCTGGCGCACCCCGCGGCCTCCCCCATGGCTGTTTCCCCACCCGTTTCCCTGGCCGTTTCCGGCCAGGTCCTGCACCGGGTCGCCCTCAGCCAGGGCCTCGCCGATGCGCCTGGATGCGCGGAGAGCGCGCCGCTCTTCCGCTCCGCCATGCCCCGGCTGGTGGGGTGGCAGCCGGTGTCCGGCAAGCAGACGGTGGAGGGCAAGGCCACGCCCAGCCCTGCCCCGGCCCCGCCCGCCCCGGCCTTCGCCATGCACCAGGCCCTGCATCTCTGCGTGGTGGACCGCTTCTCCCCCAGCCGGCCGCTGGGGGGCGCGGCGCGGGCCGTCCACCGGCTCTAGCCGCGCCTCTTCCGCCTCGCCCCGGCGGCACAGGTCCAGCAGGGCAGGGCCGGCGGGGTTTTCCTTCCGCTTCCGATTCGGCGGGGCAGACCTGCGCCGCGTCGCCAGCGGAAAGGCTCGCTTTTTGCGCGAGATCATCCTATCTGTGCGCCGCAACAAGCCGCCAGGCCAGCCCTGCCCGACCCCGCCGCGCCTCAGCGGCGGCGGTGCCGGGCTGTGTTCGCAGGCGGCGCAGCCCCGGGACTGCCCGCCTTATGGAACTGCGCAACGTCGCCATCATCGCCCACGTCGACCACGGCAAGACCACGCTCGTCGACAACCTGCTGAAGCAGGCGGGTGCCTTCCGCGCCAACCAGGCCGTGGCCGAGCGCGCGCTCGACCGCAACGACCTGGAGCGGGAGCGTGGCATCACCATCCTCGCCAAGTCCACCGCCGTCGAGTGGAAGGGCGTCAAGATCAACATCGTCGACACGCCGGGCCACGCCGATTTCGGTGGCGAGGTGGAGCGCATCCTGTCGATGGTCGATGGCGCCATCGTGCTGTGCGACGCCGCCGAGGGCCCGCTGCCGCAGACCAAGTTCGTGCTGACCAAGGCGCTGGCCCGCGGGCTGAAGCCGATCGTCGTCATCAACAAGGTGGACCGCCAGGACGCCCGCGCCGACGAGGTCCATAACGAGGTGTTCGACCTCTTCGCCGCGCTGGGCGCGACGGATGAGCAGCTCGACTTCCACACCATGTTCGCCTCGGGCCGCCAGGGCTGGGCCGACCTGTCGATGGACGGGCCGCGCAAGGACCTCGCGCCGCTGTTCGACCTGATCCTGTCGCATGTGCCGGCGCCGAAGGTCGATCTCGACAAGCCCTTCGCGATGAACGCGACGATCCTGGAGAGCGACAACTTCCTGGGCCGCATCCTGACCGGGCGCGTCGAGCAGGGCGTGGCCAAGGTCAACATGCCGGTGCGCGTGCTGCGCCAGGATGGCACGGTGGTCGAGACCGGCCGCCTGACCAAGCTGATGACCTTCTCCGGCCTGGACCGCGTGCCGGTGGATGAGGTGCAGGCGGGCGACATCATCGCCATTGCCGGCCTGTCCAACGCCACCATCCCGGACACCATCGCCGCGCTGGAAGTGGCCGAGCCGCTGCCGGCCATCCCGGTCGATCCGCCGACCCTGTCGATGACCTTCCGCATCAATGACGGCCCGCTGGGTGGCCGCGAGGGCAAGAAGGTCACCTCCCGCCAGATCCGCGACCGCCTGTTCAAGGAGACGGAGGGCAATGTCGCCATCCGCGTCCGTGACAGCGAGGAGGCGGACAGCTTCGAGGTCGCCGGCCGTGGCGAGCTTCAGCTTGGCGTGCTGATCGAGCAGATGCGCCGCGAGGGCTTCGAGCTGACCATCGGCCGCCCGCGCGTGCTGACCCGCGAGAACCCGGAGACGGGCGAGCGCGAGGAGCCGTTCGAGGAAGCCCTGGTCGATGTGGACGAGGAATTCTCCGGCGTCGTCGTCGAGAAGATGTCGATCCGCAAGGGCATGATGCAGGACATGCGGCCCTCTGGCGGTGGCAAGGTGCGCCTGACCTTCCACATCCCGAGCCGTGGCCTGATCGGCTACCATGGCGAGTTCCTGACGGATACGCGCGGCACGGGCATGATGAACCGCCTGTTCCTGGGCTATCAGCCCTGGGCCGGGCCGATCGAGGGCCGCCGCAACGGTTCGCTGATCTCCAACTCCGATGGCGAGGCGGTGCAGTACGCGCTGTTCTACCTGCAGGAGCGTGGCACGCTGTTCGTGGACCCGGGCGTGAAGGTCTACACCGGCATGATCCTTGGCGAGCACTCCCGGGATAACGACCTGGAAGTGAACCCGATCAAGGAAAAGAAGCTGACCAACGTCCGCGCCGCCGGCAAGGATGACGCGCTGCTGCTGATCCCGCCCCGCAAGATGTCGCTCGAGCAGGCCATTGCCTATATCGAGGATGACGAGCTGGTGGAGGTGACGCCTTCCGCCGTGCGCCTGCGCAAGCGCTACCTGGACCCGCATGAGCGCAAGAAGCACGCCCGCCGCGCCGAGTCCGAAGCCGCCTGATTTTTTCCAGCTGCCGGTCATGGCTCAGACGGCGGCCGCTCTCCTGCGCCGGATCACTCCGGCCCAGGGTAGTTTTTTCCAGCTGCCGGTCATGGCTCAGACGACGGCCGCTCTCCTGCGCCGGGTCACTCCGGCCCAGGGTAGCGGCCCGCCTCTGAACAGGAGGGCGGCAGCCTGACAGAAAAAAGAAGGGGTCCAGGGGAATTCATTCCCCTGGCCTTTTTTTATATTTTTACTGCTCTGCCCCGGCATTGGGCGCCGTGATCCAGACGATGCGCGTGGGCGCATCCGTCGGATTGTCGAACATATGCGGCACGGTGCTGGGGAAGCGGAAGCTGTCGCCTTCCTCCAGCAGATGCGCCTCATGGTCGAGCCAGAGGCGGAGCGTGCCGGCGAGGACGTAGCCCGCCTTTTCCCCCTGGTGCCGGACGAAATCCGCGCCCGAGGAGCCGCCGGGGCTGAGGGTCAGCTCGAACATCTCCATCTGCCCCGGCGCATCGGGCGCGAGGGATTCCTTGAGCACGCCGGAGGGCGTCAGCCGCAGCAGGCGGCGCTGGGCGCGGCGGATGATGTAGCGCGGCAGCGGGCCTTCCGGCCTTTCCTCGAAAAAGACGGAGATGGGCACCTGGAGCGCCAGGCCGAGCAGGCGGAGGGTGCGCAGCGAGGGGGTGGCCAGGCCGCGCTCCATCTGGCTGATCATGCCGATGGACAGGCCGGTGCGGCGGCCGAGTTCCTGGATGGACAGGCCCATGCGCTGGCGCAGCAGGCGCACGCATTCGCCCAGGCGGCGGTCGCTGGCGCTGTCATCCAGCGCGGGAAGCCCGGGTGCCGCCGTGGTGCCTGCCTGATCCGTCATCCCTGTTCTCCTGCCACCTCTCCTGCCACCGGCCAGATGGGACCGGTGCGCCGCTGTGTCAGCTTGCCGTCCAACGCACAAGGCGGTTGACAGCAGCATTTCACGAGCGTGAACATATCACCAAGAATTTTGATCCTGGTGAAAAGCCAGGGCAGGGATGGCCGGTGCGGCGGTTGGGGCGATGTGGGGCTTTGTCCCCCGCAGCGCGCCGGGCTGAGCGGGAGACAGGTTCCATGACGGGTGACGCAACCTCCGGGCGTTGGCAGCATATCCTGGCGCCGACCCGGCGCGATATTCTGGCGCCGACCCGGCGCGGGCTTTTCGCGATTGGCGGCGGCGCGGCCGCGGCGCTGGCGGCCGGCCCGGCCCGCGCCCAGCCCCGCCCGCCGGAGAAGCCGCGCGGGCAGGTGGTGGTGGGCCTGTCGCAGGAGCCGACGGTGTTCCACCCGCTGATGCCGGGCATCGAGGTGGACCAGGGCGTCTGGTGGAACCTGTTCAGCGCGCTCTGGTACCTGGAGCCGGATGGCACGCCGGTGGCGGACCTCGCGGCCGAGGTGCCGACGCAGGAGAATGGCGGCATCTCGGAGGATGGCCTCACCTGGCGGGTGAAGCTGCGCGGCGATGTCTCCTGGCATGATGGCCGCCGCTTCAGCGCCGAGGATGTGAAGTTCACGCTGGACCTCATCAACAACCCGAATTTCCGCGTGCGGAACCGGGTGGGCCACGGCCTGGTGAAGGATATCCGCGTCCTCTCCCCCACCGAGATCGAGTGGCGGATGGAATCGGCCTATGCGCCCTATCTCTCCATCCTCTCGATGACCTTCATCGTGCCGAAGCATGTGCTGGAGGGGGCGGCGGACCCGAATGCGACGCCGTTCAACAACGCGCCCGTGGGCACCGGCCCCTTCCGCTGGGTGAGCCGCCAGCCGGGCGACAATATCCAGCTGGCCGCCAACCCGAACTACCATGGCAAGGGGCCGTATCTGGAGCGCGTGGTCTTCAAATACGTGCCGGACATGACGGTGCTCTACACCCAGTTCCGCAGCGGGCAGGTGGATTACACCGGCATTTCCGGCATCAGCGCGCCCTTCGCGCGGGAGGCGCAGGGCCTGCGCGGGCGCAAGGTGTTCGTCAGTTCCACCGGCTCGGTGGAGAGCATCGCGCCCAACCTGGAATATGGCCCGCTGGCGGACAAGGCGGTGCGCCAGGCGCTCTACATGGGCATGAACAAGAAGGCCCTGGTGGACGCCATCTATTACGGCCTGCCGAAGGCCACAGAGTCCTTCCTGCCCTCCGAGAGCTGGGCCTACAACCCCAGCCTGCCGGCGCAGGACTACAACCCGGCCAAGGCCAATGCGCTGCTGGACGAGGCGGGGTGGAAGCGCGGGGCGGATGGCATCCGCGCCAAGGACGGGGTGCGGCTGGAATTCGCCAATTCCACCACCTCCGGCAACCCGGTGCGCGAGCAGGCGCAGCAATTGCTGATGCAGGACTGGAAGGCGATCGGCGCCGCCCTGCGCATCCAGAACATGCCCGCCGCGGTGATCTGGGGCGAGTTCTGGCAGATGTCGAAGTTCCAGTCGGTGATGGTGGCGGTGAATTACCGCCTGGGCAGCGACCCCGATGTGACGCCGCGCTTCGACAGCAAGGCGATCCCGGCCAAGGGCGGGCGCGGCCAGAACAACATGCAGTTCCAGAATGCCGAGATGGACACGCTGCTGCTGCGCGGCGCCACCGCCTTCAGCCAGGCGCAGCGCAAGGCGATCTATGCCCGCATCCAGACGATCATCCGCGAGGAGCTGGCGATCCTGCCGATCTTCCAGTCCGTGATCGTCGAGGGGCTGAAGGACAACCTGCACGGCTTCCGCGCCAACAGCAACACCTGGTCCAATTGCTGGAACCTGCGCGAATGGTACTGGGCATGAGGCCCTGGGCGTGAGGTATTGGGCGTGAGCCGGGGCTGAGATGGGGTCCTACTTCCTGCGGCGCCTGGGGCAGGCGGCGCTGCTGCTGGTGGTGGTGTCGATGATCGGCTTCGCCATCCTGCACCTCGCCCCGGGCGGGCCGCTGGCGCAATACGCCATGCATGGCAACATGTCGCAGGAGGATCTGGACCGCATCGCGGCCCAGCTCGGCCTCGACCGGCCCCTGCCGGTGCAATACGCGGACTGGTTCCTGCGCATGCTCGGCGGCAACTGGGGCACCTCCTACCGCGACGGGCAGCCGGTGCTGCACATCATCGGCGCGCATCTCGGCGCCACGCTGGAACTGATGCTGACGGCGACGCTGGCGGCCATGCTGCTCGGCTGCTGGATCGGCATCCTGGGTGCCATCCGGCGCTACTCGGTGTTCGACTATCTGGCGACGATCGGCGCGATGGTGGCGCTCTCGGTGCCCACCTTCTGGTTCGGCCTTGTCGCCATCTTCGTCTTCTCGGTGGAACTCGGCTGGCTGCCGGCCGGCAACCGGGAGACGATCGGCGATGGCTCGCTGCCCGACCTGCTCCACCACCTGATCGCGCCCGCCCTGGTGCTGGCGCTGGTGGAGACGGCGATCTGGAGCCGCTTCATGCGCTCCTCCATGCTCGACGTGGTGGGGCAGGACTATATCCGCACGGCGCGGGCGAAGGGCCTGCCGGAATGGCGCGTGCTCTCCGGCCATGCCTTCCGCAACGCGCTGCTGCCGATGATCACCGTGGCGGGGCTGCAGCTGCCGACGCTGCTCGGCGGCGCGCTGGTGACGGAGACGGTCTTCACCTGGCCGGGCATGGGGCGGCTCTTCCTCGATTCCATCGAGTATCGCGACTACCCGGTGGTGATGGGCATCCTGATGTTCTCGGCCAGCCTCGTGCTGATCGGCAATCTCCTGGCCGACATGCTCTACGCGGTGGCCGACCCGCGCATCCGCCTGGGCTGAGGGCAGGGCCATGAGCAGCACGACCGAGAGCCTCCCCTTCACCCCGGAAGAGGCCGCGCCGCCGCGCAACACCGCCTGGCGCCGCTTCCGCCGCCACCGCCTGGCCATGCTCGGCGCCGCCGTCATCGCGGTGCTGGTGCTGGGCAGCGTGCTCGGCCCCTTCGTCATTCCCTATGACGAAACCTATATCGACATCCTGCACCGCTTCGCCCCGCCCTTCGCCGGCCCGCATGTGCTGGGCACCGATGAGCTGGGCCGCGACATGCTGGCGCGGCTGATGATGGGCGGGCGCATCTCGCTCGCCGTCGCCTTCACCGCCATGGCGATCAGCATGGTGATCGGCATCAGCGTCGGCGCCATCGCCGGCTATTATGGCGGGGTGGTGGGCGCGGCGCTGATGCGCCTCGTCGATGCGGTGCTGTGCTTCCCCACCATCTTCCTGCTGCTGGCGCTGGCGGCGCTGGTGCAGCCGGGGCTCGGCTCCATCACGCTGCTGATCGCCGCCACCGCCTGGATGGAGGTCGCCCGCATCGTCGAGGGGCAGATCCGCGCCCTGCGCGAGCGCGACTTCGCCGTGGCGGCCGAGGTGCTCGGCGCCTCCGACCGCTACATCGTCTTCCGCGAGCTGGTGCCGAACGCCATCGCGCCCATCGTCGTCAGCGCGACGCTGAATGTCGCCAAGGCGATCCTGCTGGAGAGCTATGTGAGCTTCCTCGGCTACGGCATCCAGCCGCCGGTGGCGAGCTGGGGCAACATGCTGAACAACGCGCAGATCTACCTGACGAGCGCGCCCTGGCTGGCGGTCATGCCCGGGCTGTTCATCACGCTCGCCGTCACCAGCTTCAACTTCCTAGGCGACGGCCTGCGCGACGCGCTGGACCCGCGCATGGATCAGCCCTGATGGACACGCTGCTGGAGGTCGAGAATCTCGCCATCCGCTTCCGCACGGCGCAGGGGGAGGCCGCCGCGGTCAGCGATGTCTCCTTCAGCCTGAAGCGCGGGGAGACGCTGGCGGTGGTGGGCGAATCCGGCTCGGGCAAGAGCGTCACCTCGCTGGCGCTGATGCGCCTGCTGCCCAAGCCGCCGCGCTGCCACGTCAGCGGCCGCATCCGCCTGCGCGGCAAGGATGGCGCGTTGCTCGACGTGCTGGACCTGCCGGAGGAGGCGATGCGCACCGTGCGCGGCAACAATCTCGCCATGGTGTTCCAGGAGCCGATGACCTCGCTGAACCCGGTGAGGACCATCGGCGCGCAGATCACCGAGACCATCCGCCTGCACCGCCCCATGCCGCCGCGCGCGGCGGAGGAGGAGGCGGCGCGGCTGCTGGATCTGGTGGGCATTCCCTCGCCGCGCCAGCGGCTTTCCGCCTATCCGCACCAATTGTCCGGCGGCATGCGCCAGCGCGCGATGATCGCCATGGCGCTGTCCTGCGAGCCTTCCGTGCTGATCGCCGACGAGCCGACGACGGCGCTGGATGTGACGATCCAGGCGCAGATCCTCGACCTGCTGCGCAACCTCCAGCAGCGCACCGGCATGGCGGTGATCTTCATCACCCACAATCTCGGCGTGGTGGCGGAGATCGCGGACCGGGTGATGGTGATGTATTCCGGCCGGGTGGTGGAGCAGGCCGATGTCGTCCCGCTCTTCCGCACGCCGCTGATGCCCTACACCCAGGGGCTGCTGCGTTCCGTCCCGCGCCTCGACCTCGCCGGGCGGCGCGCCGGCCCCCTGCCGGCCATCCGCGGCAATGTGCCCGACCCCCGCCGCCCGCCCGCTGGCTGTGCCTTCCACCCCCGCTGCGACTTTTTCCAACCATCGCGCTGCGACGCCACGCCCCCCACCCTGGACAAAACCCCCGATGGCCGTGAAGTCCGCTGCCTGCGCTGGCAGGATTCCCTGCTGATGGCGGGGTCTGGGGAGGCCCTGCCTCCCCAGCGGGGTCCAGGGGCGGAGCCCCTGGCATGACCCCGATCCTCGATATCCAGAATCTCCGCAAATGGTTCCCCGTCGGCGGCAACCTGTTCGGCCGCAACCGCCGCCAGGTGAAGGCCCTGGACGGCGTCTCCTTCAGTGTCCGCCCCGGCGAGATCCTCTCCGTGGTCGGCGAATCCGGCTCCGGCAAGACGACGCTCGGCCGCACCGTGCTGCGCCTGACGGAGCCCACGGACGGCGCCATCCGCTTCGAGGGCCAGGACATCACGCATCTCTCGCGCCGCGCGCTGCGGCCGATGCGGCGGCGGATGCAGCTGGTCTTCCAGGACCCCTTCGCCTCGCTGAACCCGCGCATGACGGTGGAGCGCATCGTGGCCACGCCGCTGATCATCCAGGGCGGTTTCAGCCGGGCGGAGCGGCGCGAGCGGGTGGCGGAGATGCTGCGCCTCGTCGGGCTGCAGCCGCACCATGCGGAGCGCCACCCGCACGAGCTTTCGGGCGGGCAGCGCCAGCGCGTCGGCATCGCCCGCGCGCTGATCATGAACCCGAGCTTCCTGGTGGCGGATGAGCCGGTCTCGGCGCTGGATGTCTCGATCCAGGCGCAGGTCGTCAACCTGCTGCTGGAGCTGAAGGAAAAACTCGGCCTCACCATCCTGTTCATCGCGCATGACCTGGCGGTGGTGGGGCATATCTCGGACCGCATCGCGGTGATGTATCTCGGCCGCATCGTCGAGATCGCCGAGACGGCGGCGCTGTTCCGCACCCCGCGCCATCCCTATACCGAGGCGCTGTTCTCCGCCGCCCCGGTGCCGGACCCGACGCTGCGGCGCGGGCGCATCCTGCTGGAGGGGGATATCCCGAGCCCGCTCAACCCGCCCTCGGGCTGTGCCTTCCGCACGCGCTGCCGCTTCGCCGAGGCCGCCTGCGCGCAGGAGGTGCCGCCGCTGCGGGAAGTCGCGCCGGGGCATCTCGCGGCCTGCCGGCGGGGGGATATCGCGCTCCAGGGGGTGCTGGAAAGCTGACGGGAGCGTCAGGAAAGATAAAGGAAAAGAAAGAAAAAGCAGGAGGGAGAAGGAATTCTCCCTCCTGCACCTCCCTCATCTTTTTCTTTCAGGGGCGGGCGCCGGTGGCGGCCCGGCAGGGCTTCCGGTAAAGAGCCGGCGTGGATATCGACGATCTCTGGGACTGGCTGCGCGGGCGGGCCTGGCCCTTCTGGCTCGCCCACGGCATCGACTGGCAGGCCCGCGCCTTCCACGAGCACCTGACGCTCGAAGGCGCCCGCTGCACGGCGAAGTTCCGCCGCCTGCGCGTGCTCACCCGGCAGATCTACAGCTTCTCCGAGGCGCACCGGCACGGGGTGCCGCGCGCGGGGGAAGCGGTGGAGCTGGGCATCGAATTCCTCCGCCGCCGCGCCCGCCAGCCCGATGGCGGCTATGCCTGGCGCTTCGGGCTGGATGGCCGGGTGCTGGACAACCGGCGCGATCTCTACGACCACGCCTTCGTGCTGCTCGCCCTCTCCGCCGCCACGGCGGTGCTGCCGCAGGCGCCGCTGCGCGCCATGGCCCTGGCGCTGGATGATTTCATCGAGCAGCGCATGGCCCACGCGGCGGGCGGCTATCTGGAAAGCCTGCCCCCCGCCCTGCCCCGCCGGCAGAACCCGCATATGCACCTGCTGGAAGCGCGCCTCGCAGCGGCGGAGGCCTTTGGCGAGCCGCGCTTCCTGGAGGGGGCCACCCGGCTGCTGGCGCTGTTCCGCGCCCGCTTCCTGGACCGCGGCACCGGCACGCTGGTGGAATTCCTCGATGACGATCTCCGCCCGCTGCCCGGCGCGGTGGAGCCGGGGCATCACTGCGAATGGATCTGGCTGCTGCACTGGCATGCCCGCCTCACCGGGGGCCCGGTGCCGCCGGAGGCGGCGCGGCTGGCGGGTTTCGTGGCGCGCTTCGGCCGCCTGCCCAATGGCGCGCTGCGCGATGGCGTGGCGCCGGATGGCGCGCCCACCTCGCATGAGGCGCGGCTCTGGCCGCAGGCGGAGCGCCTGAAATCCGCCACCCTGCTGCGCGGCGCGGAATGGCCGGAGGCGCTGGCCGCCCTCACCCCCTATCTGCGCGCCGATGGCCTGTGGCATGAGCGGCGCCTGGCCGATGGCCGCCTGAGCGAGGAGCCCGCCCCCGCCAGCAGCCTCTACCACCTGAGCTGCGGCATCCTCTTCGCCCGCGCCAACCGCTGAGAGGCGGTTTGAGGGGGCTTTGCCCCCTCACCCCCAGCAGGGGACAGGGTCCCCTGCACCCGCCTTCAGGGGAAGCCCGGCAAAGGAACCTTTCAGGGTCTCCCGCATTGGCAGTGCGGCGTCCCACTTTGCAGAAAGACGGCGGCAGCCTGAAAGAATCATTCGCCCCAGAGGAGGACGCCGCCCCAGGAGAGGAACAGCACGGCGACCACCAGGATGCCGGCGGCGGCGCCGGGGCGGCGGGCGGCGCGGTCCAGCAGCAGCCCGGCGGCCGTGGCGCCCAGGGCGAAGATCATCAGCACGGTGAGGAAGCCGAGCACGGTCGGGCTCATGCGCGGCGCTCCGCGCGCAGGCGGCGGCGTTCCTCCACCGGCAGGGCGGCGTAGCGGGCGCGGGCGGCGCGCAGCCAGGCGGTGCGCTGCCCCTCCCCCAGGCGGGTGACGAGGTGGTCCCCATCCTGGTCCTCCACCGCCGGGATGGCGGAGAGGGCATTGTCCTGGTCGGCCGGCGGATAGGCGGCCAGCCACCCCATCAGCGCCAGCGGCCAGAGCCGGGATCCGGATTTCTCTCGCATGAGCCCCTCCGCGCGTTCCTGCGCCCTGTGGCACACCATGCCAGCAGTCGTGCAACGCGTTCATGGCCAGGATGTGTCAAGTCGTGACAAGATTGCGCCCGACTTGCCGACCGACTTGCCGCCAGCCCTTCACGCCTGCTTGAGACAGCAGGGGAAAAGCGGCGCGGCAGGCCAAGCGGCGTGCCAAGCGGAATGACAGAAAGGAACAGCGAGACTTGGCCAAAGGCATGGGACCGCCTCCCCTGTTCGGCCGCCCGGCCGGACGTGCTGCCCTGCCCGGGCTGGACAGCCGGGGCGCGGCCATCCTCCGCCAGGTGGTCGAGATGTATGTCGAGACGGGGGAGCCGGTGGGGTCGCGCACCCTGTCGCGGCGGCTGCCGCTCTCGCTCTCCCCGGCCACCATCCGCAACGCGATGGCGGATCTGGAGGAGGCCGGGCTGCTCTATGCCCCGCACACCTCGGCCGGGCGGCTGCCCACCGAGCAGGGGCTGCGGCTGTTCGTCGACGGGCTGCTGGAATTCGGCGACCTGTCGGAGGAGGACCGCGAATCCATCGCGCTGCGCTGCGCCGCCGCCGGGCGCAGCATGGAGGAGACGCTGTCCGAGGCGGGGCAGATGCTCTCCGGCCTCGCCGGCGCCGCCGGGCTGGTGGTGGCGCCGAAGACGGAAGCCGCGGTCCGGCATATCGAATTCGTGGCGCTCTCCCCCGGCCGGGCGCTGGTGGTGCTGGTGAACGCGCATGGGCAGGTGGAGAACCGCGTCATCGAGGTGCCGGCGGGGCTGCCGCCCAGCGCCTTCTCCCAGGCCAGCAACTTCCTGAACGCGCGGCTGTCCGGCCGCACGCTGGAGGAGACGCGCGGGCTGGTGGCGGAGGAGATCCAGGCCAACCGCACCGCGCTGGACACGCTGACGCAGCAGATGGTGGAGCAGGGGCTGGCCACCTGGTCCGGCGGCGGGGGCGGCTCGCTGATCCTGCGCGGCCAGTCGAAGCTGCTGGAGAATGTGGACCAGATCGCCCGCGTGCAGGAAATCCAGGCGCTGTTCGAGCGGCTGGAGGCGCAGGAGACCATGCTGCGCCTGCTGGAACTGGCACAGCGCGGCCAGGGGGTGCAGATTTTCATCGGCGCCGAGTCCGGGCTGTTCAGCAGCGCCGGGCTGTCGATGGTGGTGGCGCCCTTCCGCGACGGGCAGCAGCATATCGTCGGCGCGATCGGGGTGATCGGGCCGACGCGGATCAATTATGGCCGCGTCATCCCGGTGGTGGACTATACCGCGCGGGTGATCGGGCAGTTGCTCGGGTGAGCCAGGGGGCTTTGCCCCCTGGACCCCCAGCAGAAACCTGAGGTTTCTGCACTTCCCAACAGTTGGCGGGGTCCGGGGTGGCCCTGCCACCCCGGCGGAGGGGTCTGGGGAGGCGGAGCCTCCCCAAAGGAATCACTCCGGCAAAACCCCGTGCTGGCGCAGGAATCCGAGCAGCGGCAGGAGCGGCAGGCCGAGAATGGCACTGTGCTCCCCCTGCACGTCGCGGAAGAGCTGCACCCCCAGCCCTTCCAGCCGGTAGGCGCCGACGGAGTGGGTGACGGCCTCGCCCTCCGCCGCCAGGTAGCGGTCCAGGAAGGTCTCGGAGAAGTCGCGCATGGTCAGGCGCGGGGTGGCGACGTGGTGCCAGATGCGCTGCCCGCCGCGCCACAGCACCATGGCGGTGTAGAGCGTATGGGTCCGCCCGCGCAGCGCCTGGAGCTGGGCGCGGGCGGCGGCGAGGTCCTCCGGCTTGTCATACCAGCGGCCTTCGCAGACCAGGAGCTGGTCCGCGCCGATCACCACCGCCTGGGTCTCGCGCCGGCCGATGCGCTGGGCCTTGGCCTCGGCGAGCAGGATGGCGGTCTCGGCGGGGGGGATGGCCTCGGCCTGGGCGGCCTCCTTCAGCGCCGCCTCGTCCACCGCCGCCGGGCGCGCCTCGAAGGCCAGCCCGGCGCCGCGCAGCAGCGCCGCGCGCGTGGCGGAGGAGGAGGCGAGGATCAGCGGCAACGTCATGCGCCGATCAGCCCCGGCTTCGGCCCCTGGCTGGCGCCCTGGCTGCGGCGGGCGTGCCAGGCCTCCATCAGTTGCAGCACGGTGGCCGCGGTTTCCTCGATCGAGCGCTTGGTGACGTCGATCACCGGCCAGCCGCGGCTGGTGCAGAGGCGGCGGGCGGCCTGGATCTCGGTCTTCACCGCGTCGAAATCCACATAGTCGTTGGTGTCCTGCCGCACCCCGCCGGCGCCGATCAGCTTCAGGCGGTGGCGGCGGATATCGATCAGCGCCGAGGTGTCGATGGTCAGGCCGATCACCGGGCAGGGCGGGTTTTCCAGCTCCGGCGGCAGGGGCGAGGTGGGGACGATCGGCACATTGGCCGCCTTGATGCCCCGGTTGGCCAGGTAGAAGCAGGTGGGCGTCTTGCTGCTGCGGGAGACGCCGACGAGGACGCAATCCGCCTCCTCGATCCCGGCCACGCCCTGGCCGTCATCATGGGCCAGCACGTAGTGCATGGCGTCGATGCGGCGGAAATAATCGGCGTCCAGCACGTATTGCGCGGCGCGCTTCTCCCGCGCCTGCTGGCCGATCTGGCTCTGCAGCAGGTCCATCACCGGGTCCAGCACCGAGAGGCAGGGCACGCCGATGCGCTGGCACAGTTCCTCCAGCGCGTGGCGCAGGGAGCGGTCCACCAGGGTGAACATCACCGGCCCCGGCTCGGCCTTGATGCCCTCCAGCACCTGTTCGAGCTGGAGATGGGAACGGACCAGCGACCAGCGGTGATGCACCACATGCGGGTCCGGAAAGCGCGCCAGGGTGGCGCGGGCGATGGAGTTCAGCGTCTCGCCGGTGCTGTCGGAGACGAGATGCAGGTTGAGGGTGCGGCTTGGCATCGGCTCCGGCGCGTCAAAAAGGGTCGGTTTCGGCGGTGGAGAATAGCGGGGATTGGTGTGGAGATTGGGGAAAACATCGGCCACCTCCAGCCCCCCCTGCGGGAATCGGGGATGGAATCCGCAAATTGGGTGCCCTGGGGAGCCTTGGGCACATCGCTTCGCACGACTCGGTGGAAAACTCACCAAAGCGGCCTTTAAGCTGGCTTTGCGCCCGATTCGGGGCTGTGGAGAACTTTGTGGAAAGCGTGGGATGGGATTGCGTCCACCTTATCCACAGGCCCAATAAGCCCCCCATCTTTCTTAAAGACTCTTTTTCATAGAAAGGGGCGCCATGGAAAACGCGTCGAAGCCCTTGCTGCGCGCCCTGTCGGGGGAAGCGCTCTGGCCTCCTCCCTTCTGGCTGATGCGCCAGGCCGGGCGGTATCTCCCCGAATATCGGGAATTGCGGGCACAAGCCGGCGACTTCATAAGCCTGTGCACAACGCCGGAGCTGGCGTCCGAGGTGACGCTCCAGCCCCTGCGGCGCTACGGGATGGATGGGGCCATCCTGTTCAGCGACATCCTGATGTTGCCCTGGGCCATGGGTCAGGGGCTGAGATATGCAGAGGGAGAAGGCCCTCTTCTGGAGCCGATCCGCGATGCGGCGGGCCTCGCGGCCCTGAAACCCGAGGAAATGGCGGGCCGGATCGCCCCGATCCTGGAAACCGTGGCCCGCGTACGGGAGGGGCTGGCGCGGGAGGCGCCGAAGGCGGCGCTGATCGGTTTCGCCGGCAGCCCCTTCACCGTGGCCTGCTACATGGTGGAGGGCCGCGGTGGCGGGGAATTCGCCCATGCCCGGCGCATGGCCTATGCCGACCCGCTGCTCTTCGGCAAGCTGATCCGCCTGCTTGTGGATAGTACTGTGGATTATCTGCTGGCCCAGGCCTATGCCGGGGCCGAGGCGCTGATGCTGTTCGACAGCTGGGCCGGGCTGCTCTCCCCCGCGCAGTTCCGCCGCTGGTCGATCGAGCCGACACAGGCGATCGTGCGCGCCATCCGCAAGGCGCGGCCGGATATCCCCATCATTGGCTTCCCGAGGCTGGCGGGGCCGCTGATCACCGAATACGCGCAGCGCACGGCGGTGAACACGGTGGCGATGGACACGGGCATGGATCCGCGCTGGGCGGCCGCCCAGGTGCCGGCGGGGGTGGCGCTCCAGGGCAACCTGGACCCGCAGGCGCTGGTGGCCGGCGGCCCGGCGCTGGAAGCGGAGGCGCGCTCCATCCTGGCGGCGATGCGCGGGCGGCCCTTCGTGTTCAACCTGGGCCACGGCATCGTGCCGCCGACGCCGCCCGAGCATGTCGGCGCCCTGGCGCGGATCATCCGCTCGGCCTGACATTGAGGGGGCTTTGCCCCCTCAAACTCCCCCAGCAGGGGACAGGGTCCCCTGCACCCACCATCAGGGGGAACCACGAATGGGTTTCCAAAGGCCTCAGGCCTTTGGTTGGGAGAGTTTGAGAGGGGTGAAGCCCCTCTCAAGCTTTCTCCGCAGCAGCTTTCTCCGCCGTGCGGGCATAAAAAAAGCCCCGGATGGCTCCGGGGCTTTTTTTGTCAGGTTTGCTGCTGCTGACCGGCAGCGGGAAGATTAGCTCTCTTCCTCGCGGTCGGTCTCGACCTCGATCTCGGCGTCGAGGTCATCCTCGGCATCGTCGAGGTCCTCGGCGTCTTCCAGCGCGTCATCGGCATCGACATCCTCCAGTTCGACATCATCCGTGTCGGCCTCGGGGGCGATGACGCGCTTCTTCAGCTTCTCCTCAACCGGCGCGGCGGCACGGCGGAGGCGGGGCTGTTCCGCCGGCTGCTCGGTGCCACACTTCGGGCAGACGGCAGGCTGGCGGGTGAGGTCATAGAACTTGGCGCCGCAGGCGACGCAAGTGCGTTTCAGACCCAGTTCGGGCTTGGCCATCAGCGTGAATATCCCGGGAAAGGCGGGCCAGGCACGGGCCGGCCGAGAAACATCGGGCGCATTGCCACGCACCCCGCCCCCATGTCAAACCCCCCGTCGTGGGACACGGAATGAAGAGCAGGCCGTTGCGCGCCGTCAGGCCGCATCAGGGCCTCGCCGGCCGCCTGACGGTCGCCGGCGACAAGTCGATCAGCCACCGCGCGCTGATGTTCGGCGCGCTGGCGGTCGGGCGCACCGACATCACCGGGCTGCTGGAGGGTGAGGACGTGCTGCGCACCGCCGCCGCCATGCGCGCCCTGGGCGCCACGGTGGAGCGGCTGGGCGAAGGGCGCTGGCAGGTCTCGGGCCGCGGCGTCGGCGGCCTGGTGGAGCCGGAGGATGTGCTCGACATGGGCAATTCCGGCACCGCCGCGCGGCTGATCTGCGGGCTGCTCGCCGGCCACCCGATCTTCGCGGTGCTGACCGGCGACGGCTCGCTGCGCAAGCGGCCGATGAAGCGGGTGACGGACCCGCTCTCCGCCAGCGGGGCGCGCTTCTCCAGCCGCGCCGGCGGGCGCCTGCCGCTGGCCGTGCAGGGCGCGGCCGAGCCGGCGCCGCTGGACTACACCCTGCCCATGGCCTCGGCGCAGGTGAAGTCCGCCGTGCTGCTGGCCGGGCTCTGCGCCCGCGGCACCACCCGCGTGGTGGAGCCGGAGGCGACGCGCGACCACACGGAAAACATGCTGCGCCATTTCGGCGCCACGGTGCGCGTGGCCGAGGATGGCCCGCGCCGCGTCATCGAACTGGACGGGCAGCCGGAACTCGTGGCCGCCCCGGTGGCCGTGCCGGGCGACCCCTCCTCCGCCGCCTTCCCGCTGGTGGCGGCGCTGCTGGTGCCCGATTCGGTGCTGACGGTGGAGCATGTCGGGCTGAACCCGCTGCGCACCGGCCTCTTCACCACGCTGCGCGAGATGGGCGCGGACCTCACGGTGGAGAATGCCCGCACCGAGGGCGGCGAGCCGGTGGGCGACCTGACGGCCCGCTTCGGCGCCCTGCGCGCGGTGGATGTGCCGGCCGGGCGCGTGCCCTCGATGGTCGATGAATACCCCATCCTGGCCGTGGCCGCCGCCTGCGCCACCGGCACCAGCCGCTTCCGCGGCCTCGCCGAGCTGCGGGTGAAGGAGAGCGACCGCGTCGCCGCGACCGCCGCCCTGCTCCAGGCCAACGGGGTGAAGGTGGAGATCGAGGGCGATGACCTGCTGGTGCAGGGCTGCGGCGGCCGCCCGCCCGGCGGCGGCACCGTCGTCACCCACATGGACCACCGCATCGCCATGAGCGCGCTGATCCTCGGCCTGGCGACGGAGCAGCCGGTGGCGGTGGATGATTCCAGCTTCATCGACACCTCCTTCCCGGGCTTCGCGGAGCTCATCAACCGCGTGGCCGGGGGCGACGTGCTGCGCCGCCTGAACACGGCCCCGGCGGAATGAGCGCCCTGCCCGCCGCCCAGGCCGATGCGCCGCGGCGCGACCTCGCCGGCGTCGTCATCGCGGTCGACGGGCCGGCGGCGGCGGGCAAGGGCACCCTGGCGCGGCGCATCGCCGCCACGCTCGGGCTGCCCTATCTGGATACCGGGCTGCTCTACCGCGCCACCGGGCGCCGCGTGCTGGATGCCGGGGCCGACCCGCGCGACCCCGCCGCCGCCGAGGCCGCGGCGCGCGGCCTCACCC
>NZ_JANFNY010000003.1 GCF_024437745.1 Roseomonas sp. GC11
TGGAAACCCATCTGAAGGCGGGTGCAGGGGACCCTGTCCCCTGCTGGGGGAGTTTGAGGGGGCAAAGCCCCCTCAAGCCGATGCCGCAGCCTTCTCCCGCCCGGGTGCAGCGATGACGCCCCGGCGGATCTGGTCTTCCTCGATGCTTTCGAACAGCGCGCGGAAATTGCCCTCGCCGAAGCCGTCATCCCCCTTGCGCTGGATGAACTCGAAAAAGACGGGCCCGATGACATTGGCGGAGAAAATCTGCAGCAGCAGCCGGGCCTGCCTGTGCTCCACCACGCCCTCGCCATCCACCAGGATGCCGTTCTGCTTCAGCCGCGCGAGGTCCTCGCCATGGCCCGGCAGGCGGGCATCGACGCGCTCATAATAGGTGGCCGGCGGCGCGGGCATGAAGTTCAGCCCCGCGCCGCGCAGCCCCTCGATGGTGCCGTAAATATCGTTGCAGCCACAGGCGATATGCTGGATGCCCTCGCCCTTGTAGGCGCGCAGATATTCCTCGATCTGGCTTTCATCATCCGCGCTTTCGTTCAGCGGGATGCGGATGCGCCCGTCCGGGCTGGTCAGGGCACGGGAGAAGAGGCCGGTATATTCGCCCTTGATGTCGAAATAGCGGATCTGCCGGAAGTTGAAGAGCTTGGCATAGAATGCGTACCAGACATCCATCCGGCCGCGATAGACGTTGTGCGTCAGGTGGTCGATGTAGAACAGCCCGGCCCCCTGCGGCGCCGGCTCGCGCTCCACCAGCCAGACGAAATCATTCTCGTCATAGACCGAGCCGGCATCGCCATAGCGGTCCACGAAATAGAGCAGGCTGCCGCCGATGCCCTTGATGGCCGGCACGTTGAGGGTGCGCCCCTCTTCCGCCGGCTCGGCGCCCAGCTCCAGGGCGCGGCGATAGGCGTGCTGCGCATCCACCACGCGAAAGCCCATGGAAGGCACGCTCGGCCCATGCGCCGCGGCGAAGCGGGTGGCATGGCTGCCCGGCTCCTCGTTCAGCAGGTAATTGATGTCGCCCTGGCGGTAGAGGGTGACCGCCTGGCTGCGGTGCCGCGCCACGGCGGTGAAGCCCATCTGGCGGAACAGCGCATGCAGCGTCTCGGGCTCGGGATGCGCGTATTCGACGAAGGCGAAGCCATCCGTGCCCATCGGATTGTGCTCGCTGATCACCGGGCGCGGGGCATCGTGGGGAAACGGACCCATGGAGGCTTCCTTCCTGCTTCTTCTGCGGGAAGGCTAGGCGAGGCGCCGCGCATCGTGTGTGCATAATGGGGCGCTTATGCATGGGGCGTGCGGGATCCGTGCGGGGTTTTCAGAAAACACGCATGGATCATGCAGGGAAAGGAAAGGGGTTCTTTTTTGGAAAAAAGAACCAAAAAACTTTTCTCCGTTGGCGTCCCGCCTCAGGATCGAGGCGGGACGCCAGACTGAGAAGTCAGCCTTTACGGCGGACCAGCAGGCTGGAGGCCAGCGTCAGCACCAGCGTCGCCGTCATCAGGATGAAGGCCACGGCGGCGCCAAAGGGCCAGTTGTTCTGCTCGATCACCTGGCCATAGACCAAGGGGCCCATGGTCTGGAAACGCGGGCCGCCGATCAGCACCGGCGTGGCATAGGCGTTCATCCCCAGGATGAAGGTGAGGATGCAGCCCGCCGCGATGCCCGGCGCCGCCAGCGGCACCAGCACGCGGCGGATCATCGCCGACGGTGGCGCGCCCAGGTTGAAGGCCGCCTCCTCCAGCGCGCGGTCGATGCCCTCGATCACGCTTTGCAGGCTCAGCACCATGAAAGGCAGGTTCACCGCGGTGATGCCGATCACCACCGCCGTCTCAGTGAACATGATGTCGAGCGGCACGGAGAGAAAGCCCAGGCCGAGGAGGGAGGCATTCACCACGCCCTTGGCGCCGAAGGCCACCATCCAACCCGCCGCGCGCACCGCATTGCCGACGAAGAGCGGCAGCACCACGGCGATCAGCAGCAGCGGCTTGTGGCGGCTCTGCGTCCGCGCCAGCACATAGGCGAGCGGGAAGCCGGCAACGAGGCAGATCACCGTCACCAGCGCGGCGATGCGGAAGGTGCGCCACAGCACGGTGGTGTAGAACGGGTCGGTGAAGAACTTGACGTAGTTCTCCAGCGTCACCGCCTCCACCATGAACTGCCCCGGGATGAAGGCATTCAGGCTGTAGCGGAACAGCAGCGCCAGCGGCACCAGCAGCGTCAGCGCGACAAAGATCGTGGCCGGCAGCACCAGGGCCGCGGCGCTGCCACGGCCCCGTGTCCCCAGGCTCATGCCTTGAAGACCTTGTCCCACCACTCCTTCATCGCCGCGTTCTCGCGCGCGAGATAGGCGTAGTCGAGATCGACGAGCCGCTTCTGCTCCGCCTCGGTGAAGCCGATGCGCGCCTGCAGCGCGGGCTCGACGCGGGCATTCGACACGGTGGGGTTGAAGCCCATATCGACGGCGAAGGCCTCCTGCGCCGACTTCTCCAGCATGGCATCCATATAGGCATAGGCGCCGGCCTTGTTGGGCGCGTTCTTCTGGATGAGGAAGCCGCTGACATACATCGGGATGCCCTCGGCCGGGGCGACCGTCTCCAGCGGAATGCCGGCATTCTGCCACTGCACGCCGCGCGCCTTCCACATCATGCCGAGGGCGATCTCCTCGGTTTTCATCGCCTGGGCGAAAGCCTCATTGGTGGGGTAGAGGCGGGCGCCGGCCTTCTTGGCCTCCAGCAGCAGCGGCTTGCCCTTGTCGATGTCGGAGACGCTGCCGCCCGCCGCCAGCGCCGCGGCGACCATCACGAACTGATACTGGATGTCGATGAAGCCGATCTTCGCCCCATGCTTCGGGTCAATCGCCTCGCGGAAGCCCGCCGGCTTCTCCACCAGCTTCGGGTTATAGAGCACCACCTTGCCCGAATAGATGTGGCCGATGCCGTATTTGTAGCGCATCGCCGGCAGGATGTTGGCGGCGTTGGCGAGCTTGGTGTAGTCGATCTCCTCCGCCGCGCCGGCCTCGCCGATCTCGTGGATATTGGCGGCGGAGAAGCCCTGGATGTCCACCGTGCCGCGCGGCAGGCGGCGCTCGGCCATTACCTTGGCGCGGCGCGGCGCGTCGGAGGCCTGGTCCTGCACCACCTCCCAGCCCTTCGGCGTGAGCAGCGGCTCCTCGATATTCTTGGTCAGCAGGCGCGCATAGTCGCCGCCCCAGGTGCCGACCACGACACGGCCGGCGGCCAGGGCCGGGCGGGGCAGGGCGGGCAGCGCCGCCGCGGCGCCGAGGCCAAGCAGCGCGGCGCGGCGGCCGATGGGGGCATGGAAGGTGCTCATCGTGAAGGCTCTCCGCTCAGGTGGGACATCAGGCCGCTTCGGGGAAGACCATGCCAGCCTCGCGCGGCCAGCCGATGGTCACGCGCTCGCCGGGCGCCGCGGCGGGGCGGCCGGCACGGTTGGGCAGGTGGAGCACCACGCGCTCGGCGGCGGAGAGGCGCACATGCACTTCCAGCACCGGGCCGAGATAGGAGGTGAATTCGACCGTGCCGGGAAGCAGGTTCTCCTCCGCCCCCGTGGTGGCCCCCGTGGTGGCTCCGGCGGCGGACACGTTGGCGGAAAGGCTGATGGCCTCCGGCCGCACCGCCAGCACGGCGGGGCCGGGCGGAATGGCGGGGTCGCAGAGCAGGCGCAGCCCGCCCGCGCTCTCGAATTCGCCCGGCGCGGTGACGCGCCCGCCCAGCATCGTGCTTCGGCCGACGAAGCCGGCGACGAAGCGGTCCGCCGGGCGCTCATAGAGGTCGCGCTGGGAGCCGACCTGGCGGATGCGCCCCTCGGCCATCACCACCAGCCGGTCGGCCATGGTCAGCGCCTCTTCCTGGTCATGCGTGACCATGATGGCGGTGAGGCCGAGCTGCTGCTGGAGCTGGCGGATTTCCACCCGCACCTCCTCGCGCAGCTTGGCGTCGAGGTTGGAGAGCGGCTCGTCCAGCAGCAGCACATCGGGGCGGATGGCCAGGGCGCGCGCCAGCGCCACGCGCTGCTGCTGCCCGCCCGAGAGCTGGCGCGGATAGCGCGCGGCATATGGCGCGAGCCGCACCATGCCGAGCGCCTCCAGCGCGCGGGCCTCGCGCTCGGCCTTGGGCACCTTCCGCATCTCCAGCCCGAAGGCGACATTCTCGGCCACCGTCATATGCGGGAAGAGGGCGTAGTTCTGGAACACCATGCCCGTGCTGCGGCGCCAGGGCGGGCTGCGGGTGATATCGGCCTCGCCCAGCCGGATGCTGCCGGCGCTGGGCTCGATGAAGCCCGCGACCATGCGCAGCGTCGTCGTCTTGCCACAGCCCGAGGGGCCGAGCAGGACAAGGAATTCACCATCCGGCACGTCAAGCGTGACATCGCGCACCGTGGTGACGGCGCCGTATTGCTTGCAGAGGCCGTTGAGTTCGAGACGCGCCATGGCCTCACACCACCTGGGAGAGTTTGACGAAACGGTCCGTCACCAGCATGGCGAGGCCGATCAGCACGATCTGCAGCAGCGACACGGCGGCGACGGTGGGGTCGATCTTCCACGCGAGATACTGGAGGATGGCGATGGGCAGCGTGGTCTGCCCGGGCCCGACCAGGAAGAGGCTGGCCTCCAGATTGCCGAAGGAGGTGACGAAGCCGAACAGCGCGCCGGCCACCAGCCCGGGGCGGATCGCCGGCAGGGTGACGCGGCGGAAGGTGGTGAAGGGCGGGGCGCCGAGATTCATCGCCGCCTCCTCGATCGCCGGGTTCAGCGTGGCGAGGCTCGCCGTCACCAGCCGCACCGCCCAGGGGATGACGACCAGGGTATGGGCCAGCACCAGCCCGGTGGTGGAGCCGAGCAGCGGCCATTCGGTGGCCATCTCGATTTCCAGCTCGCCGACATAGAAGGCGGCGCCCAGCACGATGCCGGGCACCACCAGCGGCATCAGCAGCAGCGTGTTGAGCACGCCGCGCAGCGGCAGGCGGCTGCGCACCAGGGCCAGGCTCGCCGGCACCGCCAGCAGCAGGCCGATGGCCGTGGCCAGCAGGCTGACGCGCAGGCTGAGCAGGAAGCCGGCGGCGAAGCCGCGATTGGCCGGAATGGCGGCGAACCATTGCAGCGAATAGCCCTCCGGCGGGAAGGCCGGGATTTCCTGGCGGAAGAAGGCCAGCCACATCACCAGCAGCAGCGGCAGGAGGATGAAGCCGAGGCCGAGGCCCGCCGCCCCGTTCAGCGCCCAGCGCCGCAGATGGCGCGGCATCAGGCCGGGGCCTTCGGGTGGGGCGGGGCCGCCGGGCGGGCAGGGGTCTGGGGCATCATGGGCATGGCGGTGGGCTGAGGATCACGGGGAGGGAAGGAGCGCGGCGGAAGGGCCGTTCATGGCGGTGATCCCGGCGGGAAGAATGAGCCGGGAGTGAAGGTGCTTAAAAACAAACACGCAAGCATGTTTTTGGAGCCGGTCCCGCAAAAGCGGGCCGCGCGCGCCCTTCGGGCGGCCGGGACTGCCTGCCCGGCAAGCGGAATGCCCGCCCTTTGACCGGCCGGACCTGAAAAAAGCCCCCGCCCGGGGGAGGGCGGGGGCAGGCACCGCCTTCCGCCGGGGAGGAAGAGAGGAAGCGGAGGGCCGGGCACGGGGGCGTTCAGCCCCGCGCGCCGCCCATCCTGTGCCGCGGGGCGCGCGGCCGTCTTGCCGGATTCAACCCTTCCGCGCGGCGTGCCGGGCAAGAGGCGCCGGCATGCCGGCGGGAACAGGCCGAAAAGAACCCGCACGGAAAAAACAGGTCCGAAGCATCCAAGCCGCGTGGCGCGAAAGCCCCCACCCTGGCGCCCATGGCCCCACCCTCCGCCCCGGCCCGGGGCGCAGCGTGCGGGCCGGATGCTTTTTCCAAAAGGACCGGATCCATGGCCCTCACCGCGACCCCGACCCCCGGCAAGCTGCTGCTCAGCCCCGCCGACCATACCCTGATCATGATCGACTTCCAGTCGCAGATGGCCTTCGCGACGAAGTCGATCGACCCGGTGGCGCTGCGCAACAATGCCGCCCTGGTGGCCTCCGCCGCCGCCGGCTTCGGCGTTTCCACCATCCTCACCACGGTCGCCGAGAAGTCCTTCTCCGGCCCGATGTTCTCCGAGGTCACCGAGCCCTTCCCCGGCCAGGCGCTGCTCGACCGCACCTCGATGAACACCTGGGAGGATGCGGCGGTGATCGCCGAGGTCAACCGCATCGGCAAGCCGCGCATCGTGCTGGCCGGGCTGTGGACCTCGGTCTGCATCGTCGGCCCCGCGCTGTCGGCCATCGACCAGGGCTTCGAGGTCTATGTCATCGCCGATGCCTGCGGCGATGTCTCGACCGAGGCGCATGAGCGCGCGGTGGAGCGCATGGTGCAGGCCGGCGCGCGGCCGATGACCTCGCTCCAGTACCTGCTCGAACTCCAGCGCGACTGGGCGCGCGGCGAGACCTACGAGCTGACGACCGGCATCGCCAAGAAGTTCGGCGGCGGCTACGGCCTTGGCATCATCTACGCCAAGACGATGTTCGGCGCCCACGAAGGCTGATCGGACCCGCCGTGGAGGCCATGATGATGAAGCCCTATCTGCTCTCGCTCGGGGCCGGTCTGCTGGTGGGCGTGGTCTACAGCCTGCTGGATGTCCGCTCCCCCGCGCCGCCGGTGGTGGCGCTGGTCGGCCTCCTCGGCATCCTGCTCGGGGAGCAGATCGTCCCCGTGGCGAAGCGCCTGATGGCCGGCCACCCGCCCAGCCTCGCCGTGCTGCGCGAGGAATGCACCGCGCATCTCTTCGGCCCGCTGCCTGGCCGCGGCACGCCGCCGCAGAACCCGGACCGGGCGGGATGAGCCCGCCGCCGACACGCCGCGCCATCGCCGGGGGCCTCGCGGCCCTCGGCTTCGCCCTTTCCAGCCGGAGCCCCGCCATGGCCGCCGACACCGCCCCCGACATGATCCTGCACAATGGCCGGATCACCACGCTCGACCGCGCCAACCCGGCACCGCAGGCCGTCGCCATCACCGCCGGGCGCTTCAGCGCGGTGGGCGATGCGCGCGAGATCCTGCCCAGCGCCGGCCCTGCCACGCGGGTGATCGACCTCGGCGGGCGGCGGCTGATCCCCGGCCTGTTCGACAACCACCTGCACCTGATCCGTGGCGGGCTGAACTTCAACATGGAGCTGCGCTGGGATGGCGTGCGCAGCCTGGCCGACGCGATGGCGATGCTGAAGGCCCAGGCCGCCATCACCCCGCCGCCGCAATGGGTGCGCATCGTCGGCGGCTTCACCGAGCACCAGTTCGCCGAGAAGCGCCTGCCGACCCTGGAAGAGATCAACGCCGCCGCGCCGGACACGCCCGTCTTCATCCTGCATCTCTATGACCGCGCGCTGCTGAACGCCGCCGCGCTGCGCGCCGTGGGCTATGGCCGGGACACGCCGAACCCGCCGGGCGGCGAGATCCAGCGCGCGCCCGACGGCACGCCCACCGGCCTGCTGCTGGCGAAGCCGAATGCCACCATCCTCTACGCCACGCTGGCGCGCGGGCCGAAGCTGCCCTTCGACTACCAGCTGAATTCGACGCGCCATTTCATGCGCGACCTCAACCGCCTCGGCGTCACCAGCGCCATCGATGCCGGCGGCGGCTCGCAGAACTACCCGGAGGATTACGAGGTCATCCGCAAGCTGGCCGAGGATGGCGAGCTGACGGTGCGCATCGCCTACAACCTCTTCACCCAGAAGCCCAAGCAGGAAAAAGACGACTTCCTGCGCTGGACGGCGGAGAACACATACCAGCAGGGCGACGATTATTTCCGCCTGAATGGCGCCGGCGAGATGCTGGCCTATTCCGCCGCCGACTTCGAGGATTTCCGCGTCGAGCGCCCGGAGATGCCGGCCTCGATGGAGGACGACCTGGAAGGCGTGGTCCGCGTGCTGGTGCAGAACCGCTGGCCCTGGCGGCTGCACGCCACCTATGACCAGACCATCAGCCGCGCCCTCGACGTCTTCGAGAAGGTCGATGCGGAGATGCCGATCGGCGATCTGCACTGGATCTTCGACCATGCCGAGACGGTGAGCGAGAAATCCCTGGAGCGCATCGCGCGGCTCGGCGGCGGCGTCGCCGTGCAGCACCGCATGGCCTACCAGGGCGAATATTTCGTCGAGCGCTACGGCGCCCAGGCGGCCGAGGCGACGCCGCCGGTCGCGAAGATGCTGGAGATGGGGGTGAAGGTCTCCGCCGGCACGGATGCGACGCGCGTGGCCTCCTACAACCCCTGGGTCGCCCTCTATTGGCTGACCACCGGCAGGACCATCGGCGGGATGCGCATCACGCCCGAGCGCAACACGCTGGACCGCGAGACGGCGCTGCGCATGCTGACCGAGAAGGTCACCTGGTTCTCCAACGAGGAAGGCCGCAAGGGCAGCATCATGGTCGGCCAGCTCGCCGACCTCGCCGTGCTGGACCGCGACTATTTCAACGTGCCGGGCGAGGAGATCCAGGACATCACCGCCGTGCTCACGGTGGTGGGCGGGCGCGTGGTGCATGGCGCGGGCGACTATGCGCCACTCGCCCCCGCCTTGCCGCCGGCCATGCCGGACTGGTCGCCGGTGCGCCGCTTCGGCGGCTACCAGGACCGCCACGCGGCGGCGCCGGCGGGGAAAGGTGCCTTCGCCCGCCTCGTCTCCTGCTGCGCCACGGCCTGCGGCGTGCACGGGCATGACCATGCCCGCGCCTGGGGCGCCGCCACGCCCGCCGGGCAGGATGGCGGCTTCTGGGGGGCGCTCGGCTGCTCCTGCTGGGCCTTCTGAGCATGGCCCGCTGGTCGCCGCTGCTCACCTGGATCGGCCTGCTCGGCCTCTGCGCCGCCTATCTCCAGGGCGGGCTGAACAAGCTGCTGGACTATCCCGGCGCGGTGGCCGAGGCGGCGCATTTCGCGCTGCCCCTGCCGCCCGTCACCGCCGCCCTCACCATCGCCCTCGAACTGGGGGCGAGCCTGCTCATCCTCACCGGCCGGTGGCGCTGGCTGGGCGCGCTGGCCCTGGCCGCCTTCACCCTGGCGGCCAGCTTCATCGCCAACCGCTACTGGGACCTGCCGCCGGGGCATGAGCGCTTCATGACGGCCAATGCCTTCTACGAGCATCTCGGCCTCGTCGGCGCTTTTCTGCTGGTTGCCGTCTGGGACAAGAACCATGCCCGCTGAGGCGCGCGGCGGCAGCTTCGCCCCCCTGTTGCAGCCGACTTTCGCGCTGCTCTGGGTGGCGACGGTCATCGGCAATATCGGCAGCTTCATGCGCGACGTGGCCAGCGCCTGGCTGGTCACCGAGCTTTCGGCCGGGCCCGCCGCCGTCTCGCTGATCCAGGCGGCGGCGACGCTGCCGGTCTTTCTCCTCGCCATCCCCGCCGGCGTCATGGCCGATATCCTGGACCGCCGGAAATTCCTGCTGGCGGTGCAGGTGCTGCTGGCGCTGGTCAGCCTGGCGCTGATGCTGCTGGCGCAGGCCGGGCTGGCCTCGGTGGCTGCCCTGGCGGGGCTCACCTTCCTCGGCGGCATCGGCGCGGCGCTGATGGCGCCCACCTGGCAGGCCATCGTCCCCGAACTCGTGCCGCCGCGCGACACGCGCAACGCCGTCGCGCTGAATTCGCTCGGCATCAATATTTCGCGCGCCATCGGGCCGGCGGCGGGCGGGCTGCTGCTGGCCAGCTTCGGCGCCGCCGTCACCTATGGCGCCGATGTCGCCAGCTATGTCGTGGTCATCGCCGCGCTGCTGCTCTGGCGCCGCCCGCCGGCCGGGGAGGACCCGCTTTCCGAACGCTTCGCCGGGGCTTTCCGCGCCGGGCTGCGCTATGCCCGCGCCAGCCGGGAGCTGCACATCGTCCTGTGGCGCGCCGCGCTCTTCTTTCTGTTGGCCAGCGCGGTCTGGGCGCTGCTGCCTCTGGTGGCGCGGCAGGTGCTGGGCGGCGATGCGGGCTATTATGGCCTGCTGCTCGGCGCGGTGGGGGCGGGGGCCATCCTCGGCGCCCTGCTGCTGCCCGTGCTGCGCCGCCGGCTGGATACCGATGGGCTGCTGCTCGCCGCCGCGCTGCTCACCGCCGCCGCCATGGTGCTGCTGGCCCTTGCCCCGCCGCGTGCCCTGGCGCCGCTGGTGCTGCTGATTCTCGGCCTGGCCTGGATCATCGCCCTCACCACCCTGAACGGCACGGCCCAGGCCATCCTGCCCAACTGGGTGCGGGGCCGGGCGCTGGCGGTTTATCTCACCGTCTTCAACGGCGCGATGACGGCGGGCAGCCTGGCCTGGGGGGCCGCCGCCGAGTGGCTCGGCGTGCCGGGGGCGCTCTGGGTGGCGGCGCTGGCGCTGGCGCTCTCCGCCCTCGTGCTGCGGCGTTTCCCGCTGCCGCGCGGCGAAGCCGATCTGACGCCCTCCAACCACTGGCCGGAGCCGCTGCTGGCCGCCCCGGTGGAGCATGACCGCGGCCCGGTGCTCATCCTGATCGAATACCGGCTGGCACCCGGCACACAGGCGCAGTTCCGCCGCATGGCGCATCGCCTCTCCGCCGCGCGGCGGCGCGATGGCGCCTATAGCTGGGGCATCGCCGAGGATGCCGCCGAGCCGCACCGCATGGTCGAATGGTTCATGGTGGAATCCTGGGCCGAGCATCTGCGCCAGCACCGCCGCGTGTCGCAGGTGGATGCCGACCTCCAGGCGGAGCTGCGCCGCTTCCATATTGGGGAAGAAGCGCCCCAGGTGCGGCATTTCCTGGCATCCTGAGAAGATTTTTTTCAGTTTCGCGTCCCGCCTCGGGCCTGAGGCGGGACGCCAGACTGAAAAAGTTTTTTGGTTCTTTTTTCCAAAAAAGAACCCTTCTGTGAAAAAAGGCTTTCACAACTTTTCACAGCGTTTGACTGTTTCACCGCCTGCTTCGCCCGGATGGTCCGCGCACCTTCCGAGGAGCAAGCCCCATGCCCCAGACCCCCAAGGACAGCCCCGCCACCCTGGCGCCCTGGCAGGCCGTCAAGGTCCTGCGCCATATCGAGGCGCATCTGGCCGAGGCGCTGAGCGTGGCCGAGCTGGCCGCGCTGGTCGGCCTCAGCACCGGTTATTTCTCGCGCGCCTTCCGCGCCAGCCACGCGCTTTCCCCGCATGCCTTCATCCTGCAGCGCCGGCTGGCGCGGGCGCAGACGCTCATGCTGGCTTCCTCGCGCGGCCTGTCGGAGATCGCGCTGGAATGTGGTTTCTGCGACCAGCCGCACCTGACCAAGCGCTTCCGTGGCGCCCTGGGCATGAGCCCGGCCGCATGGCGCCGGGGCCAGCTTCAGGCGCGCGCCCTGCCGGAGCGCGGCTTTCCGGCCCGGCGCCAGCAGGGGGCGGGGCTGGCTCAGGGCCTGGCGGTATAGGCGTCCATCGCCTGGGTCAGGCTGTCGCCACGCGGGGCGTAGCGGATCTCCTGCCGCATCGCCCAGAGGCTGGCCAGATGCAGCAGCGGGATCAGCGCCACCTCATCCCGCACCACCAGCCGCGCCGCCTCCTGCCACATCGCGAGGCGGCGGGCCGTGTCGCCGGTGGCCAGCGCCGTGGTGATCAGCCCGTCCAGGCGCGGATTGCTGTAGCCCGTGCCGTTCAGCGAGCCGAGGCTGCGCGCCGGGTCGCGCGTGCCCAGCACGGCGCCGAGCACGGCATTCGGCTCGCCCGGGCCGGTCAGCCAGCCGAACAGCGCCGTGGTGAACTGCCCGCCCGCCAGCCGCGGGAAGAACAGCGCCGCCGGCAGCGGCTCCACCTGCGCGGCGATGCCGGCCTGCTGCCACATCTGCGCCACGGCCTGCAGCAGCGCCTCGTCATTCGGGAAGCGGTTGGCGGTGCCGGTCAGGGTGAGGGCGAGGCCCTGGCCCCATCCGGCCTCCTCCAGCAGGCGGCGGGCCATGGCGCGGTCCTGCGCCTCGGGGCGGAGCGTGGGGTCGGCGGCGGGGCGGTCCGGCGGCAGAATCTGCCCCGCCGGCTCGGCCGCGCCATCCATCACCCGCGCCGCCAGCGCGCCACGGTCCAGCGCCAAGGAAAGCGCCCGCCGCACCCGCGCATCGGCCAGGGGATGGGCCAGGGGATGGGCCTGGGGATGGACCTGTGCGCCATCCCCGCCCCCCGCACCGGCTGAGGCCGAGGGGTTGAGCAGGAGGTACATCACCCGCGTCCCGTCCTGCCGGGCCATGCGCAGGCCAGGCGTGCGGGCCAGGCGCGGCGCGTCGCGCAGCGGCACGGCCTCGATCAGTTCCACATCCCCCGCCAGCAGCGCGGCGACCCGCGCGCCATCCTGCGGCAGCGTGCGCAGGCTGACGCGCTCCCACTCCGGCAGGGGCAGGGGGGAGGCCGGCCGGCGGGCCTGCCACCAATCCGGGTTACGCTCCAGCAGGGCGCCCTCGCCAGGGCGGTACTGGCGCAGGCGATAGGGGCCACTGCCCAGCGCCGCGGCGCCGCTGTTGAAATCGGCCGGGCTGGCCGTGGCGGCGATGCGCTCCGGCACCACCAGCAGGGTGGTCAGCCCGTTCGGCAGCAGCGGCCCGGGGCCGGTGGTGTGGAGATGCAGCAGCCCCGGCCCCGCCACCTCCACCCGCCGCAGCCCGAGCAGGAAAGGCGTGTAGCGCGCCGGGCTGTTCGGAATGGTCATGGCGCGGCGCAGGCTGGCGGCCACATCATCGGCGGTGACCGGCGTGCCATCGGCGAAGCGCGCGGCGGGGTCCAGCCGCACCGCCCAGCCATCGCCACCGGGCAGCGCCGCCCAGCCCTGCGCCAGCATCGGGCGCAGCTGGCCATCCGGCGTCCATCGCAGCAGCGCCTCGAAGACATGGCGGTGCAGGGCGAAATTGGCGGCATCCGCGTGGAAATGCGGGTCGGCCGTGGTGGCCGGCGCGGCCATGCCGATGCGCAGTTCCGCCGGCCGCGCCGGTGACGCCAGGGCGGGAAGGACAGCGGACAGAAGGGCGAGCAGGAGGCCGGTGCGAGGGGGGAGGCGGTCAGTCATCCGATGACTATAGGCCGGGCTGGCCGCGCGGCCGAAGGACGTCAGGCACCATAGCCGCCATCAATGGCCAGCACCGCGCCGGTGATGAAGGAAGCCTCCGGGCTGGCCAGGAAGACAATGCCGGCCGCCACCTCCTCCGGCTCACCGAAGCGGCCCAGCGCCGTGCCATGGCGCTGCGGCGCCGCGAAGGGGCCATCCGCCGGGTTGCGCTCCGTGTTGATCGGCCCCGCCTGCACCACATTCACCGTGATGCCCAGCGGCCCGAGGTCACGCGCCGCGCCCTTCGTATAGCCCACCACGGCAGCGCGCGAGGCGGCATAATCCGCCAGCCCCTGCGCCCCGACATGCTCGGCCACCGCGCAGCCGGTGGTGATGATGCGCCCGCCCCGCCGCATCAGCGGCGCCGCCGCGCGGATGGCGGTGAAGACGCCGCGGATATTCACCGCCGCCTGCGCCGCCAGATGCGCCGCGTCGATATCCGGGTCATCCACAGCGCCGGTGACGAAATGCGCGGCGTTGTTCACCAGGATGTCCAGCGCGCCAAACTCCTGCACCACGGCGCGCACCAGGCGGTGGATATCATCCACCCGCGACTGGTCCGCCTGGAAGGCAATGCCGCGCCCGCCACGCTGCTCGATGCCACGCACCACCTCGGCGGCGCGCTCCGCATCGCGGCGGAAGCTGATGGCCACCATCGCCCCCTCCGCCGCCATGCCCAGCGCCGTGGCCCGGCCAATCCCGCGCGACCCGCCCGTGACCAGCGCCACCTTGCCCATCAGCTTCACCGACACGCCGCCATCCTTGTCCTGGCCATTCCCCTCCGCCCGAGCCGCGCGGCGCGGGCAGCATGGCAGGGGGGCGGGCGGCGCGGCTTGGATGAAACTGCCGCCGGAAATGGGGAAGGAGAGAGAGGGGAGAGAGGGAAAAAGGAGATTGAAAAGAAGTTCTTTTTTGAAAAAAAGAACCAAAAAACTTTTATCCGTTCAGCGTCCCGCTGTGCCGGGAGACGGCGGCAGCCTGAAAAAAAGCCAAAAAACTTTTATCCGTTCAGCGTCCCGCTGCGCCGGGAGACAGCGGCAGCCTGAAAAAAATGCGCGCGGCGCGCAGGTCAGGCGTGTCCTCCCCCGGCGCGTAGCGGGCGAGGAAGGCGGAGAGGCCCGCGCGGTCCGCCTCGCCCGCGGCACCCGGCCGGCGCAGCGCGACAAGGCTGGTGGCCGCGCGCAGGGACCACGCCAGCGCCCCCTGCCGCCCCGCGACCGCCAGCGCCGCCTCGAACGCCGCCGCGACCTCGGGCAGGGGGCGGTCCAGCGCCAGCAGGATCTCACCGCGCAGGCGGAGATATTCCGGCTCGAACCACAATTCCGTGCCTTGCCGCGCCACCTCCAGCGCCGCATCGAGCAGGGCCAGCGCCTCCGCCGCGCGGCCCAGCCGCAGCAGCCCCTGCACCACGCCCGCATGCAGCAGCGGCATGCGGATGGTGAAGGAGGTTGGGGACATGGCATCCATCGCCGCGCGCAGCAGGGGCAGGCCCTCCTCGACCTCGTCCCGGGCGATCATCTCGGCGCCGCGATAGGCATCCGTCCACAACACCCAGCCGCGCAGCGGCGGCAGGTCGCGCTGGATCACCAGCCGGGCGGCGGCGGCCTCCTCCAGCTCGCCCATCAGGAAGGCCAGCGGCCAGAGCGTGATGCCCAGGGCGAAGATGATGCTGGAAGGGTGGTCCAGCTGCCGCGCCTCCTCCGCCACCTCGCGCGCCAGGGCCAGGGCCGGGCCGGCCTCGCCCTGCAGCCAGCGGATGCGCGCCAGCGTGGCCAGGGCGAGAATCCGCTGGTCGTAGAAGTTCAGCTTGTTCTGGTGCGGCTGCAAGGTGCGGCGGGGATAGCGGGCCAGCATCGCCTCGGTCAGCCGCCGCGCCTCCGGCTGCTCCCCCTGCATGTGCAGGATGAAGCCCACCAGCCGGTCCCCCACCGGGCCATCCGCCGGCTGGCCGTCACGCCACGCGATCTGCTGGAAGCGCAGCGCATGGCCCAGCGCCTCCTGGTAGTCGCGCCGCATCGCCCCGAGCGCCAGGCCGTTCAGCGCGCGCAGCTGGTGCTCAGTGTCGCCCAACTGCTCGGCGAAGACCAGCGTATTGACCCAGGCGGCCTCCACCGTGCCGGAGAGGAACACCGTGACGGTGCCGAGCGCGGCATAAAGCCGCATGCCCAGATGCGGGTCCGGCTCCACCTCGCCGCGGAAGGCGGCGCTCGCCGCCTCCAGCCGCTGCCGCGCCTCGTCCATCAGACCAAGGGCCGACCACAGCGGCACGCCCGAGAGCGTGAGCGCGGTGCCAAGCGCCGCCTGCCCCCCCGCGCCCAGGCACCAGCCGATGGCGGCGCGCAGATTGTCGATATCCGGGCACAGCCGGGCCCGCGCCTCGGCCACCGGCAGGCGCTCCCACAGCGCCTCCGCCTCCCGGAAGCTGGCGGCGTAGTGGCGGGCATGGCGCAGCGCGATGGCCTCGGCCTCCCCCGCCTCCTCCAGCTTGCCGGTGAGGTAGAGCCGCGTGGTGTCGAGGCAGCGATAGGCCACCTCCACCCGGCGCGGCTGCGGCATGAGGAAGGACTTGTCCACCAGCCCGCCGATCCGGTCCACCAGCGTGGCCGGGTCCTCCCCCTCATCCCCGCAGACGGCCAGCGCGGCATCGAGCGAGAAACAGCCCTGGAAGATGGCGAGGCGGCGCAGCAGGCGCTGCTCCTCCGGCGGCAACAGGTCGTGGCTCCAGTCCAGCGTGGCGCGCAGCGTCTGGTGGCGCGGCAGGGCGGTGCGGCGGCCCTGCATCAGCAGGCGGAAACGATCCCCCAGCCGCTCCGCCAGCGGGCCGAGGCCGAGCAGGGCGACGCGCGTCGCCGCCAGCTCGATGGCCAGCGGGATGCCGTCGAGCTGGCGGCAGATGCGCGCCACCAGCGCCGCCTCCTCATCATCGAGGCTGTGCAGGGCCCCGGTGGCCTGCACGCGCTCGACAAAGAAGGCCACGGCGGGAAAGGCCAGCGCCTGCCGCGCCGGCAGCGGCGCGCCCTCGGGCGGGCATTCCATCGAGGGCAGGCGGTAGGTCCATTCCCCCTCGGCGCGCAGCGGCTCGCGGCTGGTGGCCAGGATCTGCAGGCCCGGCCCGGCCTGAAGAATCTGTTCGGCGAGGCAGGCCGCGGCGCCGATCACATGCTCGCAGCTGTCGAGGATGATGAGCCGCCGGGCACCGCCCAGGGCCGAGGCGAGGCTGCCGGCATTGGCCGTGCTGGCCCCGCTGGCCGGGGCCCCGCTGAGCGCCGCCCCGCTGAGCACCGCGAGCAGCTGCGCCGGCGCCAGCGCGCCATCGGTGAGCGCGCCGAGGTCGAGCAGCAGCGGCGGCTCGGTGTAGTTCGCCGCCAGCCGCCGCGCCACGCTGAGCGCCACGGTGGTCTTGCCGATGCCCCCGGCGCCGATGATGCTGACGAAGCGCCGCGTGGCCAGATGCCCGGCGATGAGGGCGATTTCCGCCTCCCGCCCCACCACCGGCTGCAGCCGCGCCGGCAGGCCGCCGCCGAGCAGGGGCAGGGAGGCCGGGTCGGGTGCGGACGGGGAGGGGGCGGGCGAGGAGGGAGCCGGCACAGGGACTGGCGGGGCGGCCTGGCGCAGCGGCGCGACGAAGCTGTAGCCGCGCCCCGGCACGGTCAGCACATGGCGCGCCTCGGCCTCGGTCTCGCCCAGCGCCTTGCGCAGGGTGGCCATCTGGGCGCGCAGGTTGGAATCATCGACATGGCGGCCGGGCCAGACGGCGGGGATCAGCGCCTCACGGTCCATCACCTCGCCAGGGCGGCGGGCCAGGGCCACCAGCAGGTCGAGCGCGCGCTGGCCGATGCGCACCGGCTCCCCCCCGCGCAGCAGGAGCTTGCGCCCGGGGAACAGAGAAAACTCCCCGAAGCTGATCTCCTCCTCGCTGGTCACGCATCCTCCGGCCGGAAACGCGGGCATCCTCCGCGGGGCATGCGCCCGGTATAGAGCGCCGGCCCGGCGCTGGCAACGCGAACCGCCGGGCAGGGCTTTGTATTCTAAGTCTCTTTTGCAGAGGCGGGCAGGCCGGCCAGCCAGTCCCGCACCTGGGCGAGGTCCGCCCGCGTCAGCCCATGCCCGCCCGGCATGGCGCGGTGGGTGACCGCCGCACCGCCCGCCGCCAGGGTGGCGGCCAGCGCCGTGCTGCCCTGCGGCGGCACGATCGGGTCCGCCGTGCCGGAGAGCAGCAGCACCGGCGTGCCCGCCAGCACCACCGGCGGCGGCTGGCGCAGCGGCGGCATGGCGCGCAGCAGCGCCGCCCCGGCCAGCGCGCCGGGATGCAGCAGCAGCAGCGCCGCCGCCATGTTGGCGCCATTGGAGAAGCCCAGCGCCACCGGCGCCGCCAGCCCGTGCCGCGCCCGCGCCGTGGCGATGAAGCCGGCCATCGCCGCCGCCTGGGCGCGCAGATCCGCCTCATCGAACACCCCTTCCGCCAGGCGGCGGAAGAAGCGCGGCATGCCAGCCTCCAGAACCCGCCCGCGCGGGGAGAGCAGCGCCGCGCCCGGCGCCACCTCCCGCCCCAGCGGGATCAGGTCATTCTCGTCCCCACCCGTGCCATGCAGCAGCAGCAGCGGGGGCGCCGCCGGATCCCGCCCCGCCTCGAAGCGGTAGGCGAAACCGTCGATCACGGTGTCCATCGCCGCCGCCCTCACGCCAGGGCCGGCAGCGCCGCCTCGATCTCGGCGCGGTGCCCCTCCAGGAAGCGCGGCAGCTTCAGCGCGCTGCCCAGGCTGGCCAGCGGCTCGTTCACCGCGAAGCCCGGCACGTCGGTCGCGATCTCGAACAGCACATGGCCGGGCTCGCGGAAATAGACGGAGCGGAAGTAATCGCGGTCCTTCTGCTCCGTCGTCTGCAGGCCGTGATTCTCGGCCAGGCGGCGGACCATGGCGAATTCCGCCGCGTCATCGGCGGCGCGGAAGGCGAGGTGGTGCACCGAGCCGCGCCCGAGCCGCGCCGGGCCAACGCCCGCCGCCACGCGCAGGTCCACGATACCGCCCACCGCCGTGCCCTCGGCCTGGAAGCGGTGCGTCTCCCCCTCGCGCCCCGCGGCGGCGAAGCCGAAGACATCGGAGAGAATGGCGCCCGTCCGCGCCGCGTCGCTGATCAGCAGCGAGACGCTGTGGAAGCCGCGGATGGCGTGTTCCACCGGGATCTCGCCATTGTCCCAGGCCGGCTCCGCCTCGATGCCGGGCAGGCCGACCAGGGCGAGGCGCATGCCATCCGGGTCGCGGAAGGTCAGCAGCGTCTCGCCGAAGCGGCCGCCGCGCTGCACGCCCTGCGCGGCGAGACGGGCCGTCCAGTAGCCGATCGAGGCCAGCGGCACGCGGAAGACGGTTTCCTGCAGCTCGCCGCTGCCGGCGCGGCCGGGGGCGGCATGCTCCCAGGGGAAGAAGGTCAGGATGGTGCCGGGGCTGCCGGCCTCGTCGCCATAATAGAAGTGGTAGGCGCCGGGATCATCGAAATTCACCGTCTTCTTGACCAGCCGCAGCCCCAGGGTGCGGGTGTAGAAATCGAGGTTCTGCCGCGCCTTGCCGGCGATGGCGGTGACGTGGTGGATGCCGTTGCGGACCATGGTCCTGATCTCCTGAAGGACGCCCGATGCGTCCGGTTGGCCGGAGATTGGTGCGCGGCGCGGCGCTCCGCCAGGGCAATCCGCTTGCAGGAATGCAAGGAGGAGATTGCCTTTCCCGTCGTGGAATTGCACTTGAAAAAGAAATAGGATGGCGCTGCCCCGCGCTCCGGCCCTGCCCTGGCCCCACGCGGCCAAGGAGCCCCGCATGGCCGAGCCCCCCCGTGATATCGCCTGGGATGATGTCCGCCTGATCGACGCCATCGCCCGCGCGGGCGGCCTGCCGGCGGCGGCGGCGCGGCTCGGCATCCACCATTCCACCGCCTTCCGCCGCCTCGCGCAGATCGAGGCGCTGATCGGCGCGCCGCTCTTCGAGCGGCACCGCAGCGGCTATGTGCCCACCCCGGCGGGGGAGGAGATCGCCACCCTGGCGGCGCGGATGGACGAGGACATCACAGCCATGATGCGCCGCCTGGCCGGGCAGGCGCTGGCGCCCTCGGGCGAGGTGCGGCTGGCCACCAGCGACAGCCTGCGTGCGGACCTGCTGATGCCGCTGCTGCCCGGGCTGCGCGCGGCGCAGCCGGCGATCCGGCTGGATGTGGTGACGGGCAATGCGGCGCTGAACCTCTCCCGCCGCGATGCCGACATCGCGCTGCGCGCCAGCGACGCGCCGCCGGAGACACTGGTGGGCCGCCGCCTCGCCCGCATCGCCTGGGCGCTCTACGGGGTGGAGGGGATGGCCGGGGATAGCGCCCCCTGGGTGCTGCCGGGGGAGGCGCTTTCCGGCATGCGGCCCCTGCAGCGCCGCGCCGCGGGCATTCCGCCGGAGCGCGTGGCGCTGCGCTGCGACAGCGTGCTGGGTCTGACAGAGGCGGTGCGGGCCGGGCTCGGCGTGGGCTACCTGCCCTGCTATGCCGGGGATGCGCGTGCGGGACTCCAGCGCCTCGCGCCGCCGGAGCCGGAACTGGCGGGCACGCTCTGGCTGCTCACCCACCCGGATCTGCGGCAGACGCCACGCGTGCGCGCGGTGATGGACCATCTGGCCGAGGCGGTGCTGCTGCACCGCGCCGGGATCGAGGCGGCCTGATCCACTCCGCCTCCGGCATGCATGGCCCGCGGTCTTGAGAGGGGCCTTGCCCCTCTCTGCACCTGCGCGGCAGTGCCGCGCAGCCACCAAAGGCCTGAGGCCTTTGGAAACCCAACAGAAGGCGGGTGCAGGGGACCCCGTCCCCTGCTGGGGGTTGAGGGGGCAAAGCCCCCTCAGGCCCGCGTGCGGCGCAATGCCCTCAGCCGCGCAGGAAGGCCAGCATGTCGTCGTTGAGCTGCTGCTTGTGCGTGTCGGTCAGGCCATGCGGGGCACCGGCATAGACCTTCAGCACCGCATGCGGCACCAGCGTCTTGGCGGCGCGGCCAGCGGCGTCGATCGGCACGATCTGGTCGTCATCGCCATGCACGATCAGCGTCGGCCGGTCGAACTTCTTCAGGTCGGCCGTGAAGTCGGTTTCCGAGAAAGCCTTGATGCAGTCATAGGTATTCTTGTGGCCGGCCATCATGCCCTGCATCCAGAAGGTCTGGATCATGCCCTGCGAGACCTGGGCACCGGGGCGGTTGAAGTTGAAGAAAGGCCCGCTGGCGATATCGAGATAGAGCTTCGCGCGGTCGGCGAGGCTGGCGGCGCGGAGGCCGTCGAACACCGCCATCGGCAGGCCGCCCGGGTTGGTCGGGCTCACCACCATCTGCGGCGGCACGGCGGAGATCAGGCCGAGCTTCGCCACGCGCCCCGTGCCATGGCGGCCGACATAGCGGGAGATCTCGCCGCCGCCGGTGGAGAAGCCGAAGAGCGAGACGCCGCGCAGGTCCAGCGCCTCGATCAGCTGCGCCAGATCGTCGGCATAGTGGTCCATGTCATTGCCGTCCCAGGGCTGGCTGGAACGGCCATGGCCACGGCGGTCATGCGTGATGACGCGGAAGCCGTTGCTGGCGAGGTGGAAGGCCTGGTTCTCCCAGCTATCGGCGTTCAGCGGCCAGCCATGGCTGAGGATGACGGGCTGGCCGGTGCGCGGGCCCCAGTCCTTGTAGTAGATCGAGACGCCGTCACGGGTGGTGATGCTGGACACGGTCTTCACTCCGGATGTCGGGGAGGCGGCTTGGGTCTCGGCCACGGCGGCTTCGCCGAGGAGAAGGCCGGCCGTCACGCCACTGCCGGCCAGCAGGAGGGCGCGCCGGGAGAGCGGCGTCGCGGGCGGGGGGTGAAGCATCGGCTTCCTTTCCGAGCGGATCCCTCCGGTGTGCGCCGCGGGGCGGGGGTGCCGCGCGGGCTGCCGGGGTGGCGCGGATATAGGGAGCGGCCCCCGCGCTCTTCTTGCACAAAGCTGCGCTGGCGTTTCAGGCCCCGGAAGCCGGCGGAAGGCGGGGGCGGGGATGGCCGGGGGGCGTCAGCCCTCCCGCCCGCCATGCGCGCCGGACCAGCGCAGCGGGTCGGCCAGGAAGGCCTCGAGCACGGCGCGCTCGTTCTTCTCCATGCCCTCGGCCGGGTCGAGGCGCAGCAGGTCCTCCCACCCCGCCAGCACATGCAGCCGCAGGGCGAGATCGGCCAGCCGCTCCCGGCTGCCGGGGAAGAGCGCGTGGTGGAAGAGCACCAGCAGGTCCTCCACCACCGCCCCCGCCTGGCGCAGCCCGCGCACGAAGGCGGCCTTGCTGGTGCCATCGGTCACCAGGTCATCCACCAGCAGCACGGCCTCGCCCTCCACCGGCCCGCCCTCCACCTGGGCGTGGCGGCCGATGCCGAGGGGGCGCTTGCGCACATAGCGCAGCGGCAGATCCAGCCGCTCCGCCAGGAAGCCCGCCCAGGGGATGCCCGCCGTCTCGCAGCCCGCCACCATGGTGAAGTCGCAGGCTGGGGCGCGGCGCAGCGTGGCCACGGCGAGGTCCGTCACGCTGCGCCGCCAGCGCGGGCGGCCGATCAGCAGGCGGCAATCGACATAGACGGGGCTGGCCCAGCCGGCGGCCAGGAAGAAGGGCTGCTCGGCGCTGACGCGGATGGCGCCGGCGGCCAGCAGCAGCCGCGCGACCGCCTGCCCGGTGATGGCGCGGTGGGGATCGAGGCTCATGCCGAAAGCCTTTCCAGGCCACGGCGCAGCAGTTCCGCGCCGGCGTGGAAATCCTCCATCGCCATGGCCTCCATCGGGTTGTGCGAGCCATGCGTGTTGCGCACGAAGATCATGGCGCTCGGCACGCCGGCATTGGCGAAGACCGCGGCGTCATGCCCCGCGCCGCTGGGCAGCGGCTCGTCGGGCAGGTTCATGCCGCGCAATTCCTCGCGCAGCAAGGCGGTCAGCCCCTCATCCATGCGCGCCGGCGCGGCGTCGATGCGCCGGCCGGGGGTGAAGCGCACGCCGCGTTCCTCGGCGATGCCCGCGCATTCGGAGAGGAAGAGGTCGTAGAAGCCCTCCAGCGTTTCCGGGCTCTGCGAGCGGATGTCGAGGGAGAAGGTGACGCGGCCGGGAATGCGCGCCATGGCGTGCTCCGCCGGATCGGTGCCGAGGATGCCGGAGGTGACGACGAGGTCCCGCCCGCGCTCCAGCAGGGTGCGCCAGTGGCGGTCCAGCCGGGTGATGAGCTCGGCCACGGCGAAGACGGCGTCATGGCGCAGCCAGCGCGGCACGGCGCCGGAATGCCCGGCCTCGCCCAGGCATTCCACCGCGCGGTGGCGCAGGTTGCCGCGGATGCCGGTGACGACGGCCACCGGCATCCGCCGCGCCACCAGCACCGGCCCCTGCTCGATATGCAGTTCCAGCCAGCAGGCCATGCGGGAGAGATCGGCCAGCGGCTCGCCGCGCGCGATGCGGGCGGTGTCGAGGCCGGTGGCCGCCATGGCCTCCCCCAGCGTGCCGCGCCCGGAGACATGGCGGGCCGCCAGATCGGCCGGGCCGAGCCGCCCGGCCAGCGCCAGCGAGCCGAGATAGGCCTGGCCGTAGAAGGCGCTTTCCTCCCCGCGCAGGGCGAGCAGGCGGAGGGAGCGGCGCGGCCGGAAGCCCGCCGCCTTCAGCCGCGCCAGGGCGAGCAGCCCGGCGATGACGCCCGCCGCGCCGTCGAAATTGCCGCCCTGCGGCACGGAATCGAGATGCGAGCCGCAGGTGACGGCGGGCAGCTCCGGCGCCGTGCCGGGCAGGCAGGCCCAGAGATTGGCGCCGTCATCCCAGCCGGTCTCCAGGCCGAGGCGGCGCGCCTCCTGCTCCACCAGCCGCAGGGCGGCGGTTTCGACCGGGGTGTAGCATTCGCGGGTGATGCCGGTGCCGTCGAAGCTCAGTGCCCGCAGCGCGGCGAAGAGGCGTTCCGCCAGATCCTCAAGGGGCGGGCCGCCGGCGGGGAGGGCGGGGTCGGGCAGGGCGGTGCTCCATGGCGGGGGAGGGGAAGGCGGCGGCATAAAGCCGCGAGAGCGCTCACCAAAGAAGAAATTTTCGGCTAAGGCGATGCCGGTCCGGCATCAGCTTCCCCGCGAGACCATGGCCCCGCCCGTTCCCCGCATCCACGCCCCCGCCCTGCAGTATTTCGACGCGGTGCGCCGCGCCGGCTCCATCCGCGAGGCGGCGCGGCGGCTCAACATCGCCTCCTCCGCGGTGAACCGGCAGATCCTGAAGCTGGAGGAGGAGCTGGGCGCGCCGCTCTTCGACCGCCTGCCCGCCGGGCTGCGCCTGACACCGGCGGGGGAGGTGCTGGCCGGGCATGTGGTGACGGTGCTGCGCGACCTGGAACGCGCCGCCTCGGAGCTGGATGCGCTGCGCGGCCTCGGCGCCGGGCATGTCGAGATCATCGCGCCGGAAGGGGCCTGCCACCGCCTGCTGCCCGCCGCTCTGCGGGCGCTGCATGCGGGCTTCCCGGGCCTGTCCTTCGGCGCGGGCATCGCCGGGGCGGCGGAGATCCCGCGCCGCCTGGCGGAGGGGGAAGCGCATCTGGCCCTGGCCTTCGAGGTGCGCCGGCAGGCGGAACTGCGCGAGATCGCCGCCGTGCGGCTGCGCCTGGGGGCGGTGATGCGCGCCGATGCGCCGCTGGCGGGGCGGCAGAGCGTCACCCTGGCCGAATGCCAGGAGCAGGCGCCGCTGATCCTGCCCAAGGCCAATTTCGCCAACCGCGACCAGCTGCATCCACTCTTCGCCGAGGCGCGGCTGCGCGCGCGGGCGGCCTTCGAGGCCGGCTCGGTCGAGCTGATGCGGCAGATGGTGGCGGCGGGGCTGGGCATCGCCTTCCTGACGCCCATCGGCATCGAGGCGGCGCTGGAGGCGGGGGAGCTGGTGCATGTGCCGCTGCGCCACCGGGGCGGGCCGGTGCTGAGCCGCTTCGGCCTCTATGCCCGCGCCGGCACAGCCCTGCCCGTGGCGGCCGGGGCCGCCGCCGCGCAGATCGCCGCGCTGCTGCGCGGCCATGCCCCGGGCGAACTATGATGGCGGACTATGATGGCGAGCCATGATCAGGCTCAGGGGATTGTCGATCTGACCCAGGCTTCACCGGGGTGTCGCAACAACCGGGCGCGATACAAAGGAGTGAGGCAGGGAAGGCCTTCTTTTTCTGAAGAAAAAGAAGCAAAAAGACTTTGGCAGAAAGCTCAGCCCTGCCGCGCCGTGCCGAACAGCGTCTCATCCTCCAGGATCACCGCCGCCGTGCGCTGGTAATGCGCGGTGAGCAGCGCCACGGCCTTCTCCACATCGCGCGCCAGCACCGCCTCCAGGATGGCGGCATGCTCGCCACCCACATCGCGCTCGGGAAAGGCACGGCGCGCGGCGAGGCGGCGGTAGCGCTGGTGGCGGTCGGTCATCTGCTCGCAGAAGCCGATCAGCCAGCGTGAACCGCAGCGGCTGATCAGCAGCCGGTGAAACTCGCGGTGCCGCACTTCCCAGGCCGCCCCCAGCTCGCCCTCCGGCACGCGCGGCGTGCGGGCCAGGCGGTGGCCGGCCAGCAGCAGCGCCTCCTCCCATTCCTCCGTCACCACGGCCATGGATTCGCGCAGCCCGCGCTCCTCCAGCCAGCAGCGCGTACGCGTCAGTTCCGTCAGCTCCCCGGCGCTGATGCCGGGCACGGCGAAGCCGCGCTGGTCCTCCGAGAGCACCAACCCCTCCGCGCTCAGCCGGTTCAGCGCCTCGCGCAGCGGCGTCTGGCCGATGCCATAGCTTTCCATCAGCGCCTTGATCTGCAGCCGCCCCCCCGGGGGCAGGCGCCCATCCAGGATATCGCCGCGCAGGCGCTCGAAAATGCTGGAGGCATGGGTGGCGGGGGCAGGGCGGGAGATGCTCATGGCCCCAGCATACATCATCCCCGATCCGGACAAAAAATATACATTTCTGTTTACATACCCAAAAATATGCATCATCAACGGGGCAGGGCGCCGCAGAGCCCCCGCCGAGGAGAGCGTTCATGCCACCACCCGCCGGACCCGACGGGCCGATCGATCTGCATTCCCATGTCGTCCCCGGCGCCTTCCCGGCGCGGGCGGGGGCGCCCGCCGGATGGCCCGCCATGGCCCCGGCTGGGCCGGGCCAGCGCCACGTCATGATCGATGGCCGCATCTACCGCACCGTGGGGGAACGCTGCTGGGACGTGCCGGCGCGGCTGGCCTGGATGGCGGCGCGCGGCCTCGCGCGGCAGGCCATCTGCCCGATGCCGGAACTCTTCTCCTACTGGCTGCCGGCGGAACCGGCGGCGGAGCTGGTCGCCTTCATCAATGACGACATCGCCCGCATGGTGGGGGAGGCGGAAGGGCGGCTGATCGGCCTCGGCGCCGTGCCGCTCCAGGCGATGGACCTCGCCCTGGCCGAGCTGCGCCGGCTGCGCGCGCTGGGCTTCGCCGGGGTGGAGATCGGCAGCAACGTCAATGGCGCCAGCGTCGCCGGGCCGGATTTCGAGCCCTTCTTCGCCGCGGCGGCGGCGCTGGGCATGGCGGTGCTGGTGCACCCCGTCCGCCCCACCGGCATGGATCGCGTGGTGGGCGGCGAAAAGCTGGAGCAGGCGCTGGGCTACCCCTCGGAGATCGGGCTGGCCGGGGCGGCCTTCGTCACCTCCGGCCTGCTGGCCCGCCACCCGGCGCTGCGCCTCTGCCTCAGCCATGGCGGCGGCACCCTGGCGGCGCTGCTGCCGCGGCTGGAACAGGCCTGCCGCACCTTCCCCGCCCTGGGCGAGAGCCTGCCGGACAGCCCCACCGCCCTGGCCCGCCGCCTCTATCTCGACACCCTGGTCTTCGATGCGCCCCTGCTGCGCCTGCTGCTGGAGGGCTTCGGCGCGGAGCGGCTGATGCTGGGCACCGATGCCCCCTTCGCCTTCCGCGAAGACGACCCGGTGGGCCGCCTCACCGCCCTGCTGCCGCCGGGCGCGGCGCGCGAGGCCATCCTGGCCGGCACCGCGCGGCATTTCCTGGGGCTGGCGTGATGGCGGATTTCCCCCTTTCCGCGCTGCGCAGCGCCGAACTCGACGTGCCGGACCTCGCCGCCGCCGAGCGTTTCTACACCGGCCCCTGGGGCCTCGCGGTGGTGGCGCGCGCGCCCGGCGCGCTCTGGCTGCGCGCCACCGGGGCGGATCATCACGTGCTGGTGCTGCGCGAGGCCGCCACCCCGGCCCTGCGCACCCCGGCCCTGCGGGCCATGGCCTTCCGCGCCGCCAGCGCCGCGGCGCTGCACGCCCTCTGCCCGCGCGCCGTCGCGGCGGGGGCCACGCTGCTCGCCCCCCCCGCGCCGCTGGCCGAGCCGGGGGGCGGGCTCGGCGCCCTGCTGCGCCTGCCGGATGGCGTGGCGCTGAAGCTGGTCTGCGGCGATGAGCGCCTGCCGCCCCTGCCGCCGGACCCGTCGCGGCCGGAGCGCCTCGCCCATCTCAACCTGAACTGCCGCGACGTGGACGCCACCGCGCGCTTCCTGGAGGGCGGGCTGGGCTTCGCCCTCAGCGACCGGTCGCGGCTGATGGCCTTCGAGCGCTGCAACAGCGACCACCACGCCCTGGTCCTGGCCGAGGCGCCGGTGAACGGGCTGAACCATGTCGCCTTCCTGATGCCCGGCTGGGAGGGGGTGATGCTCGGCGCCGGCCGGCTGGTCGATGCCGGCTTCCCCATCGGCTGGGGCGTCGGCCGGCACGGGCCGGGGGACAATGTCTTCGCCTATTTCGTCGATCCCTTCGGCATCGTCGTCGAATACACCGCCGAGGTCGAGCAGGTGGGCGAGGACCATGTGCCGCGCGGGCCGGAGCACTGGGTCTGGCCGCCGGGCCGCAGCGACCACTGGGGCATCGCCCCGCCCAAGCCCGAGGCCACCAAACGCGCCCAGCTCGCCATCGGATACGCGCCATGACCGCACCCGCCCGCGACATCGCCGTGATCGGCTTCGGCCCCTCCGGCGCCACGGCCGCCGCCCTGCTGGGCCGCGCCGGCTTCTCCGTCCTCGTCATCGACCGCGACACGGCGGTGTATGACCGGCCGCGCGCCATCGCCCTCGACCACGAGATCCTGCGCCTGTTCGACAATCTGGGGCTGGCGGAGGCGGTGCTGCCGCACACCGCGCCCTTCACCGCCTCCGAGCATTTCGGCGCGGCGGGGCAGCTCATCCGCCGGGTGGAGATGGTGCCGCCGCCCTATCCGCTGGGCTATACGCCGAGCCTCGTCTTCTCCCAGCCGCCGGTCGAGGCCGCGCTGCGCCGCCAGGCCGCGGCGACGCCGGGGGTGGAGGTGCGGCTCGGCACCACCCTCACCGCCATCGCGCCGGATGCGGAGGGCGTCACCCTCACGCTGCGCGGCGCCGATGGGGAGGAGGCGCCGCTGCGCGCCGGGCAGGTCATCGCCTGCGATGGCGCCTCCAGCTTCGTGCGCCAGGCGCTTGGCATCCGCTTCGAGGATCTGGTGTTCGACGAGCCCTGGCTGGTGGTGGACCTGCTGCTGGAGCCGGGGGCCGCGCATGCCCTGCCCGAGACCTCGGCACAGTTCTGCGACCCGGCGCGCCCCGTCACCTACATCCTCGGCCCCGGGCGGCACCGGCGCTTCGAGATCATGCTGCTGCCGGGGGAGGACCCGAAGGCGATGCAGCAGGAAGACGCCGTCTGGCGCCTGCTCGCGCGCTGGGTGACCCCGGCGGCGGCGCGGCTCTGGCGCGCGGCGAGCTACCGCTTCCACGCCCTGGTGGCGGCGGAATGGCGGCGCGGGCGCGTCTTCCTGGCCGGTGACGCGGCGCACCAGCAGCCGCCCTTCATCGGCCAGGGCATGTGCCAGGGGCTGCGCGATGTCGCCAACCTCGCCTGGAAGCTCGCCGCCGTGCGCGATGGCGCCGATCCCGCGCTGCTTGACAGCTATGCCGGGGAGCGCGGCCAGCATGTCCGCACCCTGACCGGACGCATCAAGGCGATCGGCCGGCAGGTGTGCGAGCGCGACCCGGTGGCGGCAGCGGCGCGCGACGCGGCGCTGCTGGCGCAGGGCGGCGGGCGCGCCCCGGTCGTCACCCGCCAGGAGATCGTGCCGCCGCTGGAGGCGGGCTTTCTCGACAGCGCGGCGCATCCGGCGCGCGGCAGCCTCTTCCCCCAGCCCTGGATCGAGGCGCCGGGCGGCGCGGTGCTGATGGACCGCGTGGCCGGCACGGGCTGGCGGCTGGTGCTGGCCGAGGGCGCCGCGCCGCCCGCCGCCCTGCCGCCGGGCGTCACCCTGCTGCGCCTCGGCCCTGGTGGCCTGGTGGAGCGCGAGGGCGTGCTGGCCGCCTGGTTCGCCCGCCAGGGCGCCATCGCCGCGCTGGTGCGGCCTGACCACTACGTCTTCGGCCTCGCGGCGGAGGGGGCGGCGCTGGCGGCGCTGCTCCACCGCTTCGCCGCGCGCCTCCACCCCGCCTCCCTCGCGAAGGAGATCGCATGAAACTCGCCACCTTCCGCCTTGCCGGGCGTGTCAGCTGGGGCCTTGTCGAGGGGGAGGCGGTGGCCGATCTCGGCGCCCTCCTCGGCGGGCGGCTGCCGGACCTGAAATCGGCCATCGCCGCCGGCGCCCTGCCGGACCTGCCCGCCGAGGCCGCCCGCGCCCCGCGCCACGCCCTCGGCGAAATCGAATGGCTGCCGGTGATCCCGAACCCGGACAAGATTCTCTGCGTCGGCCTCAATTACGAGATGCACCGCAAGGAGACCGGCCGCAGCGAGGTGGAGCACCCCACCATCTTCGCCCGCTACGCCAATTCGCAGACCGGGCACCTGCAGAACATCCTCCGCCCGCGCGTCTCCACCGATCTCGACTATGAGGGCGAACTGGCCGTCATCATCGGCACGCCGGGGCGCTCCATCGGGCGCGGTGCGGCCTTCGCCCATGTCGCCGGCTATGCCTGCTACAATGACGGCAGCGTGCGCGACTGGCAGCGCCACACGCACCAGTTCACACCGGGCAAGAACTTCCCCGGCACCGGCGCCTTCGGCCCCTGGATGGTGACGCCGGACGAGGTGGGCGAACTGCCGGAGCTGCGCCTGCAGACCCGCCTCAACGGCGTGGTGGTGCAGGAGGCGCGGCTGAAGGACATGCTCTTCGATATCCCGCGCCAGATCGAATACTGCTCCGCCTTCACGCGGCTGGAGGCGGGCGATGTCATCGCCACCGGAACACCGGGCGGTGTCGGCGCCAAGCGCACCCCGCCGCTCTGGATGAAGCCGGGCGACAGGGTGGAAGTGGAGATCGACCGGGTCGGCCTGCTCGTCAACGGCGTGGCCGACGAAGACTAGCCGAAGCCCGCCCACAGAAACGTCCAAGGGAGACAGGAAAATGCCAAGGAGCGAGGCACATCGCCGGGCATTGCTGAAGGGGCTGGGGGCCCTCGCCATGGCCCCGCTTCTCGCCACGCCGGCCCGGGCGCAGGAGGATTGGCCGCGCCGCCCCCTCCGCCTCATCGTGCCGCAGCCGCCCGGCGGCAATCTGGACCTGCTGGTGCGCGCCGTGGCGGAGGGGCTGCGCCCCGTGCTCGGCCAGCCGGTGGTGGTGGAGAACCGCTCCGGCGGCAATGGCGTCATCGGCCTGGAGGCCTGCGCCCAGGCGGCGCCGGATGGCTACACCTTCTGCGCGGTCAATGTGGAGGTGATGACGATCCTGCCTTTCCTGGAGCCGCAGCTCTTCCAGCGCTTCGCCAGCCTGCAGCCGGTGACGCAGCTGGCCACCAGCCCCTCCGTCGTGCTCGCCAGCCTGGAGGCGCCGCCGGGCGACCTGCGCGCCTTCATCGCCTGGGCACGCGGGCGCAAAGGGCTGAACTACGCCTCCTCCGGTGCCGGTTCGACGGCGAACCTGCTGTGGGAATGGCTCCGCAGGCGCGAGGGGATCGAGATCGAGCACGTGCCCTATCGCGGCGTGGCCGAGGCCATCCGCGAAGTTTCGGCCGGGCGCCTGCAGGCCTCCTATGTGGCGATGGCGGTCGCCATGCCGCAGATCCGCGCGGGGCGCGTGCGCCCGCTGGCGGTGCTGGGCGATCAGCGCCACCCCGATCTGCCGGAGACGCCCAGCATGGCCGAGCTGGGCTATGATTTCCCCTATGCCGGGGCGTGGTGGGGTCTCTGCGCGCCGCCGGAGACGCCCGCCGCCATCGGCACGCGGCTGGCCGCCGCGGTCCGCCAGGTGGTGAAGGACGAGGAATTCCACCGCCGCGTCCTGGCGCCACAATATTTCCAGGGTGTCGGCGGCACGCCGGAGGCCTTTGCCAGCCTCATCGCGCGTGACCGCCGCAGCGGCGAAGCCCTGCTGAACATGACCGGCGTGACCGCCGGGAACTGAACCGCGCGGGCTAGAGGCTTTCAAGCCGCCGCGACAGCGCGGCGGCTTCCTCCTTCAGCGCGGCGCCCATCTCCAGCACGCCCTGGCGGCGGAGCTGCTCGCTCACGCCGACGATGACAAGCGCATGCGAGACGCGGCCGCGCAGCAGCACCGGCGCCGCGATCACCGTCACGCCCGCGATGTAGCGCCCCTCGTCGATCGCGTAGCCACTGTGGCGCGTGGCCTCCACATCGCCGCGCCACTGCTCCAGCGTCGGCGGGTTTTCCCAGCGCAGCGCATGGAAACGCCGTTCCACCTCACGCGCGGGGTGGCCGCCGAAGGCCGCCACGCAACGCCCCGTCGCGCTGATCAGGGCGGGGTAGCGGCTGCCCACATCCACCTGCAGGCGCAGCGCCTGGCCGGGCCGGGCGATGGCCAGGACCACCATATGCTCCAGCCCCATCGCCTCCACGCCGATGGCGGTTGTGCCGTATTGCCCCGCCAGCCGGTCCAGCACGGGCTGCGCCAGATTGCTGAACGGGTCGTTCCGCAGCATCCCGCGCGCCAGGGCGAGGATGCCGCTGGCCAGCGCGTAGCGCTTGGTCGCCGGGTCCACCACCAGCATCTCCTCCGCCACCAGGGCGCGCAGGATGTGCAGGCAGGTGCTGGGCACGATGCCAAGCGCCCGCGCGATGGCCTGCACGCCGAGCGGCGCCTCGCTGCGGGCGAGCAGGCGCAGGATGGCGATGGCCCGCGTCACCGCGGGCACGGCCCGGATGGTGTCGCCGCCCGTGGCGGCGGGGAGGGGGTCTGCGGGGGGGTTCATGTTGTACTGATACAACAAATGAATCCATTTGACAACACACTGCGGCGCGCGCCTGAATGCGGCAACGGCCTCAAAGGCCGAGGGAGGCACCGTCCGATGACACAGCTCGCCGAAAGCTGTGACTATGCGTTCGCGCAGTCGCACTACACGCCGCAGCGCCTGTGGGACTTCTTCGATGGCAACCGGGCGCGCTTCAACATCGCCCATGAATGCATCGACCGGCACGCGGCCGACCCGGCGCGCCTCGCGGTGCGCGTCGCCCATGCCGATGGCCGGGACGAGAGGATCACCTTCCGCGCCCTCGCCGAAACCTCCTCGCGCATCGCGCACTGGCTGCGGGCGCGCGGTGTCGCGCCGGGGGAGCGTGTGGCGGTGATGCTCGACCCCTCGCTGCCCTTCTACGCGGCGATGTTCGGCGCGATGAAATGCGGCGCCATCGCCGTGCCACTCTTCACCCTTTTCGGGCCGGAAGGGGTGCGCCTCAGGGTGGCGGACTGCGCGCCGCGCCTGCTGCTGACCAATGCCGAGAAGGCGCCCATGACGGCCGGCCTCGCCGGCACGGAAACGGTGGTCGCCGATGCCGGCTTCCTCGCGGCGCTGGCGGATTTCCCGGCGGCCTATGCGCCGGAGACGGCGGCGGACGACCTCGCCCTGTTCCAGTATACCTCGGGCACGACACGGGAATTGCCGGCGGCGGTGAGGCACACGCACCGCTCCGTGGTGGTGCTGATGCTGGCGGCGCTCTATGGCACGGGCATCCGGCCGGGGGAGCAGTTCTTCTGCCCTTCCTCACCGGCCTGGGGGCATGGGCTGGCGCATGGCACCCTGGCGCCGCTCGCCATGGGCGTCACCACCGGCACCTATGCCGGGCGCTTCGACGCCGCGCGGCTGATGCGCGCCCTGCAGGATTACGGCATCACCAACCTCTCCGCCGCCTCCACCCACTACCGCATGATGCGCACCAGCGGCGCCGCCGGGCAGTTCCGCTTCGCCCTGCGCAAGCTCTCCTATACGGGCGAGCCGATCGATGCCGAGACGCTGCGCTTCATCGACGAAACCTTTGGCGTGCCCGCCTGCAGCATGTACGGCACGACGGAGATCGGCGTGGCGCTGGTCAATTACCCCGGCGCGCGGGACTTCGTGGTCAAGCCCGGCGCGCTGGGCAAGGCCGTGCCCGGGCTGACGGTGCAGGTGCAGCGGCCGGACGGCACCCCCGCCGCGCCGGGCGAGATCGGCGAGATCCGCCTGCTGCGCCGCGGCGAATGGGTGCCGACCAAGGATCTCGGGCGGGTGGATGAGGAGGGCTATTTCTACCACGCCGGCCGCGCGGATGACGTCATCATCTCCGCCGGCTGGACCATGAGCGCGGTGGAGATCGAGGATGTGCTGATGCAGCACCCCGATGTGCGCGAGGCCGCCGCCATCGGCGTGCCCGATGCGCTGCGCGGCCAGGTGGTCAAGGCCTTCATCGTCAGCCCGCGCGCGGGCGGCGAGCCCTTCGCGCGCGAATTGCAGGACTTCACCCGCGCGCGCCTGAGCCAGCATGAATATCCGCGCCAGCTCGCCTTCGTGGCGGAGCTGCCGAAGACACCGGCGGGCAAGATCAACCGCAAGGCCCTGCGCGACGCCGAGGCCGCGCGCCGCGTGGTCGCCTGAGCCGCCACCCCGCCTGAACAACGAGACGCATGGAGGAACACGCATGTCCGCAACGCTGCTGGATGAGCCTGGCACACGGTATTTCCCCAAGATCACGGAGGCGGCGCTGGAGGAGCTGCGCGCCCGCATCGGCAAACCGATCGAGAACACCGCAGAGCCCTGGAACTACGAGGCCACGCGCGACGGCATCCGCCACTACGCGCATGGCATCGGCGATGACAACCCGCTCTGGTGCGACCCGGCCTATGCGGAGCGCAGCGCGCTCGGCGGCATCGTCGCGCTGCCCAGCTTCCTCTTCACCACCAGCCGCATCATCTCCGGCTATGTCGGCGGGCTGCCGGGGGTGCACGCCATGTGGTCCGGGGCGGACTGGCGCTGGCACCGCTGGGTCAGGCGCAACGAGACCATCCGCACCGAGGCGCATCTGGCCGACCTCGTCGAGCACGAGACGGGATTCGCCGGCCGCGCCATCCGCCAGATCTACCATGTGGATTTCTATGGCGATGGCGGCGACAAGGTGGCCGAGGCCGAGAGCTGGTGCTTCCGCACCGACCGCGACGCGGCGCGTGAGCAGGGCACCAAGTATCGTGACGTGAAGAACAAGCCGCCCCGCGTCTATACCGAGGCCGAGCTGGAGCGCGTCTACAGGCTCTACGAGGCGGAGGAGGTGCGCGGCGCCACGCCGCGCTACTGGGAGGATGTGCGCACCGGCGAGGCGCTGCCGACCATGGCCAAGGGCCCGATGACCGTCACCGGCTTCATCGGCTACGCCCAGGGCTGGGGCGGCCTCTATATCCGCGCCAACAAGCTCGCCTGGCGGCAGATCCGCAACCATCCCGGCCTCGGCATCAAGAACCGCTTCGGCATCCCCGACTGCCCGGAGCGCGTGCACTGGGAGCCCGAGATGGCGCTGATGGTCGGCGCGCCCGGCGCCTATGACTACGGCCCGGAACGCTGCTCCTGGCTGACCCATCATCTCACCAACTGGATGGGCGATGACGGCTTCCTGCTGCGCGCCACCAGCAAGCTGCGCCGCCACAACCCCGAGGGCGACCTGCTCTTCATCGACGGCACGGTGGTGGACAGGCGCGTGGAGGGCGGCCGCCACCTCGTCGAGATCGAGCAGCGTGCCGTCAACCAGGATGGCGAATTGTCGGTGGTCGGCACCGGCCTCGTGGCGCTGCCGAGCCGCGGCGCCTGAGGCGGAGCACATTCTGGCCATGACCCGGCCGGGGGCACGCGCCCCCGGCCTCCTGCCTGCCAAGAACGACAAAACAGAACACAGCACAGGGATGGCACGTCATGCACAGGAGGACCATGCTCGCAGGCCCGCTGGCATTGCTGGCGGGAACGAGCCTTTTCACGCCCGGGGCCGGCGCACAGGCCGCCTATCCCAGCCGGCCGGTGCGGCTGATCGTTCCCTATGCCGCGGGGCAGGGCTCGGATGTCTTCGCCCGGCGCTTCGCCGAATCCTTCCACCGGCAGTTCGGCCAGGGCTTCATCGTGGAGAACAAGGTCGGCGCCGGCGGCAATATCGGCGCGGCGGCGGCGGCGCGCAGCGAGCCGGATGGCTATTCCCTGCTCTGGGGCACCAACGGCACCCATGCCGGCAATGAATTCGTCTATGCCACGCTGGGCTTCGACCCGGTGCGCGATTTCGAGCCGGTCGCCGGGGTGCTGCGCTTCGGCATGGTGCTCGCCAGCGGCAGGGGCAGCCGCTATGCCAGCCTGGCGGAGCTGGCCGCGGCGGCACGGCGGCAGCCGGGGCAAATCTCGGTGGGCTGCCCCAGCACCACGGCGCGCGTGCTGCTGCAGATGATCCGCGACAGGGCGGGGCTGGACCTGCTGCCGGTGCCCTATACCGGCAGCGGCCAGGCGCTGACCGGGCTGCTGCGCAATGACGTGCAGGTTTCGATCGACACGGTCACCGCGGCCCTGGCGCCGATCCGCCAGGGGCAGGTCACGGCCCTGGCCCTGTCCACCGCGCGGCGTTCGGAATCCCTGCCCGATCTGCCGACCCTGGCGGAAGCCGGGGTGGAGGTGGCGCTGGAGGCCTGGAATGCCCTCTACGCGCCGCGCGGCACGCCGCCGGCCATCATCCAGGCGCTGAACAGGGCGGTGAACACGGCGCTGGGCGAACCGGCGATCCATGCCGCCATGGTCCAGGACGGCGCCGACCCGCTGGGCGGCACGCCGGCCGATCTGGCGGCGCTGATGCGGCGTGACCGCGCCCTCTGGGAGCCGGTCATCCGCAAGCTGGGGCTGGCGGCGCAGTAGCCGGGCGCGGGAGGAGCGTGTCATGGATCAGGCGATGCCCTGGGGCGGCGCGGCCGGGGAGGGGGGCGGCGGGTGGCGCGGCCCGCTGTCCGGGCTGCGCGTGCTGGACCTGACGCGGGTGCTGGCCGGCCCGCTGGCGGCGCAGTTCCTGGCCGATCTGGGGGCCGAGGTGCTGAAGCTGGAGGCGCCGGGGCGCGGCGGCGAGACCCGCGGCTTCGCCCCCTTCCTGGAGGGGGAGAGCCATTACTTCCTGGCGCTGAACCGCGGCAAGCGCAGCATGGTGGTGGATCTGCGCCAGCCTGAGGGGGCCGCGATCCTGCGCGAGCTGGCGAGTGGGGCGGATGTGCTGATCGAGAATTTCCGCCCCGGCGTGATGGAGCGCCTGGGCCTTGGCGCCGCCGCGCTGATGGCGCGCAATCCCCGCCTGATCTATTGCGCCATCAGCGGCTTCGGCCTCACCGGCCCGCTGGCCGGGGCGCCCTCCTTCGACATCGTGACGCAGGCGATGACCGGCGTCATGAGCGTCAACGGCGCCCGGGGCGGGCCACCGGTGAAGCTCGGCCTGCCGGTGGGCGACATGTCGGGGGGTATTTTCGGCGCGCTCGGCATCCTGGCCGCCCTGCACGAGCGCGCGGCGACAGGGCGTGGCCGGCTGGTCGATGCCAGCCTGTATGACGGCACCCTGTCGCTGCTGGGTTATCTCTCGCAGCTGGCCTTCATCACCGGGGAGGATCCACGGCCCATGGGCTCGGCCCATCCCAGCGTGGTGCCCTATGACGCCTTCCCGGCGGCGGATGGCACCATCGTCATCGCCTGCCTGGCGGACCATTTCTGGCCACGCCTCTGCGCCGCGCTGGGCTGCGCGGAATGGGGGCTGGATCCGGGGCTTGTCACCATGGCCCAGCGGCAGGCCCGCCGGGAGGAGATCGAGCCCCGCATTGCCGCCATCACCCGCACGCGGCGCGTCACCGAATGGGAGGCGATCCTGGCGGCGCATGACATCCCGCATGCCCCCGTGCTCGGCGTGCGGGAGGCGCTGGCGCATCCGCATGCCCGGGCACGGGAGATGGTGGTGGAGGTGACGCATGCCCGGTTGGGGCCGCTGCCGGTGCTGGGCCGCCCCATCAAATTCCCCGGCAGCCCGCAGGCACCCCTGGCCGCGCCGCCGGTGCTGGGCCAGCACACGGCGGATATCCTGCGCCATGGCCTGCATTACTCCGAAGAGCGGATCCGCGCCCTGGGTGAGCGCGGCGTTATCGGGTTGGCGGAGCAGGAGGAGGCCACGCCATGATCAGGTGATTTTATTGTCATAATAAAACTTGGGCATCAAAATGCGCCCCGGCAATCGCCGTTCAGACGGCCTGCGTGGCGCGACTGCGGGAGACCGGAAAGGCAGCCCGCCGCCACCCGGCGGACTGCCCGGAACGCGGTGCTTTGCGCCTGCCGGCGCACAGGCTACATTCCGCATACGGGAAACTCTTCGGGATATCGAATGGACACCGCCCTTCCCGCCCCCGAACGCGATCCCGCCGGGCAGCGCGATGTGGGCGCCGTCATCCACGCCATCCGCATCCTCCAGCATCTGGCGGGCGCCAGCGGCCCGCTCGGCGTCGCGGCCGTGGCGCGCGGCACCGGCATCAGCCCCAGCAGCTGCTTCAACATCCTGCGCACCCTGACGCGGGCGCGCTTCGTTGCCTTCCGGGACAGTGACAAGACCTACACGCTGGGCCTGGCCGTGGCCGAACTGGCGGCGGGGCTGATCGGCGTCAGCCATGCCGAGCTGATCCGCCCCGAGTTGGAGCGGCTGGCGCTGAACTACGACATGCTGATCGTGCTGTGGCGCGTCACCGGCGATGGCCACATCGTGCTGATCGACCGCGCCCACAGCCACACGGCAGTGCGCGTGGAAATGCGCCTGGGGCTGCGGCTGCCGATGCTGGTGGGCGCGGTGGGGCGCTGCGTCGCCGCCGCGCTTGACCTGCCGGCGGATGAACTGCGCCGCCGCTTCGCCGCCCTGCGCTGGCAGGCGCCCCCCAGCTTCGAAGCCTATCTGGCCGATGTGGCGGCCGCCCGCACGCAGGGCTGGAGCCTCGACCACGGCAATCTCTACCGCGGCCTCATCACCGTGGGCGCGCTGGTGCGTGACCGCAACGGGCAGCCGCGCTTCGGCCTCAGCGGCATCACCATCGCCGGGCAGCATCCGCCCGAGGTCTTCGCCCGGCTTGGCGGGGAGCTGCGCGAGGTCGCGGCCTTTACCGGCAAGGCGCTGTTTCCGCTGGGGCATCCACCTCAGAATACGGAATGATATTTTCCTGGCTGAATATCACGCTTTGCGCATGACAGGCGCCCGCGCATCGGCTCAACTCCGGCGGGAATGGCCCCGGCGAGAGGGCCATCGCGGAGGAAAACGTCATGAAGGACCTGGATCGCCGCACCCTGCTGCGCGGCATCGGGCTGGGCGCCGCGCTGGGGGCGGGGCTGCCGCCCCTCCCCGCGCGCGCCAGCGCGCCCCCCGCCTGGCGGCCCAGCCAGCCGGTGCGCATCATCGTCCCCGCCGCCTCGGGTGGCACCACCGACATCATGGGCCGGCTGCTCGGCCAGCACATCACCCAGAACTGGGGCCAGCCGGGGGTGGTGGAGAACAAATCCGGCGCCGGCGGCACAATCGGCACCGCCGAGGTGGTGCGCTCCAGGCCGGATGGGCACACCATCCTGCTCGGCAATATCGGGCCGCAGGCCATCGCCTATTCGCTGTTCCGCAGCCTGCCCTACCGGGCGGACCAGCTGATCCCCGTCTCCAACATGATCCGCGGGCCGAATGTGCTGGTGGTGCACCCGTCCCTGCCGGTGGAATCGGCGAAGGATTTCATCGCCTATCTGCGCGACCATCCAGGCAGGCTCAGCTACGGCACGCCGGGCATCGGCCAGTCGCCGCATCTCTCGGCGGTGTGGTTCACCCAGCTGACCGGCACGCGCGCCACGGCGGTGCATTACCGCGGCGCGGGCCCCTCGATGATGGGGCTGGTGGCGGGCGAGGTGCAGTTCAGCCTGGACAACCTGACCAGCGCGATGACCCAGGTGCGCGAGGGCCGCGCGCGCGCGCTCGGCGTGACCAGCGCCGAGCGCAACCCGCAGCTGCCGCACCTGCCGCCGCTGCGCGAGGTGCTGCCGGAACTGGCCAGCTACGAGGTGAACACCTGGTTCGGTGCCTTCTACCCCGCCGGCACGCCGGATCCCGTCGTCCAGGCGCTGAACGGGCAGATCAAGGCGCTGCTGGAACAGCCGGAGACGCGGCAGCGCTTCGCCGAGATGGGCGGTGAACCCGCCTATGGCACGCCCGCCGCATACGCCGCCTTCGTCGCCGGCGAGACGGAGAAATGGGGCGCCGTGCTGAAGCGCGAGGGGCTGCAGCTCGACGCCGGGTAAGCACGCCGCCGGGAGGGCACGCGCCCTCCCGGATGCGCCTCTCAGCCTCTGACGAGCGGGCAGCCACCTTCGGAAAGCGGGCGGAAGGCCTCCTCGGCGGGCGTGGTCTGCACCAGTTTCAGCAGGTCCCAGGGGCCCTGGGATTCGGTGGGCTTCTTGGTCTCGAACAAATGCACGTCGTGCAGGTGCCGGCCATCGGGGCGCAGCCGGCCCGCGCCAAAGGCGTCGTCATCGCTCGGCATGCGCTGCATCACCTCGATCGCCGCGCGGCCGGATTCCTTGGCGCGCGCCGGCCCCAGTTCAGCCACCGCCTTGAGATAATGCGTGACCGCCGAATAGTTCCCGGCATGGGTCTGGTTCGGGTAGTTGTCCGGCGTCAGCGGCAGGACACGCTTCGTGAAGGCGCGGGTGCGCTCATTGAGGTCCCAGTAGAAGCTTTCCGTCAGCAGCAGGCCCTGCGCCATCTCCAGCCCCAGCGCCTTCACGTCGTTGACGAAGCCGACGGTGCCGAGCAGCTTCTGCCCGCGCCGCACCAGGCCGAATTCGTGGCTCTGCTTGACGCAGGTGATGAAGTCCGAGCCGCCATTGGCGAAGGCCACCACCTTGGCGCGGCTCTGCGAAGCCTGCAGCAGGAAAGGCGAGAAATCCATCGTGCCCGGAAAGGGGTGGCGGATCGTGCCCAGCACCCTGCCGCCTTCCGCCTTCACGAAATTCGTCAGGTCACGCTCCATCTGGTGGCCGAAGGCCATATCGGCGCCGATGATGAAGAAGGTGTCCGCCCCGGCGCGCACCGTGGCGATGCCGGAGGAGCGGCAGAGCATGTAGGTGTCGTAGGTCCAGTGCACCGTGTTGGGGCTGCAGGACTTGCCGGTCAGCTCGGCGGTGACGGCGCCGGTGTTGAGATGGATCCTGTCCTTCTCGCGGCACAGCCCGTTCAGGGCGAGGGCGATGGAGGAGTTGTTGACCTCCAGCACGACATCGACACCGGCGCGGTCGAACCACTCGCGCGTGATGCCCATGCCGATATCGGGCTTCTGCTGGTGGTCGGCCTGCAGCACCTCGACATTGATGCCGCGCGCGGTGATGCCGGAATCCATCACCGCCTGCCGGACGCAGGCCACGGCGGTGGGGCCGGAGAGATGACGGTAAGGCCCGGAGAAATCCCCCAGCACCGCGAGGCGGATGGTGGGGTTACCCTGGGCACGGGCGGCGCCTGCGGCAAGGGGGGCCGCGGCCGCGCCCAGCAGGAACTGGCGGCGTTGCAACATTCTCGTTTTTCTCCCTGTTGTTCAGGCGCCGAGGCATTCTCCGGCCCGGCGCGCAGCCCTGAAAGCCCATGATCCGCTCAGACCGGATCCCAGGCGAAGACATCCGCGCTGCGGTCGAGCGGCATGAACTGCGCCCTGAGCGCAGGCAGCGCGTGCTCGGCGATCAGCTCCGGCGTCCAGCCTTCCGAACGGTGCGCGCTGCGCACCGGGCGGGGCTGGTTGAACAGAAAAATCTCGTTGTTGCGGGCAGCGAAGATCTGCCCGGTCACGTCCCTGGCCGCATCGCTGGCGAGGAAGACGGCGAGCGGGGCGTTCTTCTCCGGCGTCATGCGCTTCAGCTTCTCGACGCGCGCCTTCTGTTCCGGCGTCTCGGCCGGAATGGAACTGGTCATGCGGCTCCAGGCGAAGGGCGCGATGCAGTTGGAGCGCACGCCGAAGCGCTGCATGTCGAGTGCGATGGATTTCGACAGCGCGGCGATGCCGAGCTTGGCCGCCGAGTAATTGGCTTGGCCGAAATTGCCGACGAGACCAGAGGTCGAGGTCATGTGCACATAGGCGCCCGAGCCCTGCGCGCGGAAATGCTCCGCCGCCGCGCGGGAGACGAAGAAGCTGCCATTCAGGTGCACATTGATGACAGACAGCCATTCCTCCGGCGTCGTCTTGTGGAAGATCTGGTCGCGCAGGATGCCGGCATTGTTGACGACGATGTCGACGCGGCCGAAGGTTTCGATCGCGGTGCCGACGATGCGCTTCGCACTCTCCCAGTCGGAGACGCTGTCGGTGTTGACCACCGCCTGCCCGCCGCGCTGTTCGATGATGGCGCGGGTCTGCTGGCCGGGGGTGGCCGAGGTCTCGCCCTCACCGGTGAGCGAGGCGCCGATGTCGTTCACCACCACCTTCGCCCCTGCCAGCGCCATGGCCAGCGCGATCTCGCGCCCGATGCCGCCCCCCGCGCCGGTGACGATCGCGACCTTGCCTTCAAGCATCATGCGTTGGATTCCTTGCGTATCCTGTGAGCACTGACAAACTCAGACCGGGCTGAACATCGGCACGGGGTAGCCATCGCCCTCGCTGGGCTGGAACACCAGCCGGACCTCCTGGCCGATGCGGAGCGCATCGAAGTCGCAGCCGATGATGTTGGTCATCATGCGCGGCCCTTCCGCCAGCTCCACATAGGCGATGGCATAGGGCAGCTTCGCGCGCATGATGCTGAAGCTGTAGATCGTGCCGCGGCCGCTGGCCTGCACCCATTCCACCTCCCCCTCATCGGAGAAAGGGCAGATGGGGCGGGGCGGGTAATGCGCCTGTCCGGTCCGCGTGTTGCGGCCGATCAGCAGCTTGCCCTCGCGCGCGGCTTCCCAGAAACGCAGCGTGGAAGGGTCGGGCGTGGGCGAAGGGGGAATGCGGTCGGTCATGCTCACAGCCTTTCCAGCACCAGGGTCGCGCTGGCATGGCGAGTGCCGATCGAACCGCCCGTGCCATGCGCCAGCGCGAGATCGCAGTTCTTCACCTGCACGGCGGGGTGCGCCTCACCGCGCAATTGCCGCACCGCCTCGATCACCTTGGTGATTCCGCCGCGATTGGCCGGGTGGTTGTTGCAGAGGCCGCCGCCATCGGTGTTGAAGGGCAGCCGGCCGACACCGGAAATCAGGTTGCCATCAGCGACGAATTTGCCGCCCTCGCCCTGCGCGCAGAAACCCAGATCCTCCAGCTGCAGCAGAACCGTGATGGTGAAGCTGTCATAGATGCTGGCATATTTGATGTCGGCCGGGGTCACGCCGGCCTCGGCGAAAGCGCGGGCGCCGGAATGGCGGGCACCGGTATAGGTGAGGTCGATACGGCCGCCCTCCTGGTGCTTGACCGCCTCGCCCGCACCGCGCACCGAGATCAGGGGACGCTTCAGCGTGCGGGCGATCTCCGGGCTGGTCACCACCAGCGCGCCGCCGCCATCACTGATCACGCAGCAATCGAGCCGGTGCAGCGGGTCGGCCACCAGGGGCGAGTTCAAAACCTCCTCGACGGTGACAAGCTTGCGCAGCATGGCGTGTTCATTGTGCTGCGCGTGGTGGCTGGCAGCGACCTTGATCCAGGCGAGTTGCTCTGAGGTGGTGCCGAACTCATGCATATGCCGCCGCGCGCACATGGCATACATATTGGCGATGGCGGCGCCATAGGGATATTCGAACTGCACATCCGGCTGTGACGGATTGCCGGCGCGCGGCGCGGTGCCGGTGGCCTGGCCCTCGGAGCGTGGGCGCCCGGCCAGCGTGATCAGCGCCACGCTGCACTTGCCGAGCGCGATGGCCTCCGCCGCATGCGCCACATGCGCGAGGTAGGAGCAGCCGCCAAGATCCGTGGCGTCCACATGCTTCAGCTTCGTCAGGCCCAGATAATCGGCCATGCTGAGCGGGCCCATGCCGGGGGCGTCACCGGCGCAGAAATAACCATCCACGTCGCCCCGCGTCAGCCCCGCATCACGCAGCGCACCCAGCGCCACCTCGGCATGCAACTGCGCCACGCTCTTATTCTCGGCCTTGCGGGTCGGGTGCTCATAGGCGCCCATGATGCAGGCCTTGCCTCGGATGCTCACCGGCTTTTCCTTCTGCTGTCCCCGGGATCACTGGACACTGATGTTGCCCGCCCGCGCCACATCGGCCCAGCGGGTGATTTCCTGCGCAATGAAACTGGCGAAGGCTTCCGGCGTGGAGCCACCCTGTGGCGTGAGCGCCGGCGGCTGGGCGGCAAAGGCCGCGATCCGCTCCGCCCATTCGGCACTGCCCACCACCGCATTCATGGCGGCACCCAGTTTCGTGATGACGGGCGCCGGCGTCGCCGCGGGAGCCTGCACGCCGAACCAGGCCGTGGCATCGAAATCGGCGAGTCCGCATTCGATCAGTGTCGGCACATCGGGCAGCAGCGCCACACGCGCGCGGCTGGTCACCGCCAGGGCACGGATCTGCCCCTCGCGCACAAAGTTCAGCGCGGAGGGGATATTGTCCATCGCCGTCTGGATGCGGCCGGCGACCAGTTCCGTCAGCATCGGGCCGGACCCGCGATAGGGCACATGGGTGACGTCGATGCCCGTGCGCACCTTCACCAGTTCCATGCAGGCATGCGGGCTGCCGCCAATGCCGGAGGTGCCGTAATTCAGCCGGCCCGGTGCCCTGCGCGCCGCCTCGACCATGGCCTGGAAACTGGCGAAGCCCGATTCCCTCGATGCCAGAACGAGATTCGGCACGCGCACCGCGAGCCCCACCGCCGCGAGATCCTGCGGCCTGTAAGGCATGGAGGCACCATAGGCGGCATAGTTGATGGCCGCCGTGCCGATCGAGCACATCACCAGCGTATAGCCGTCGGGCGCCGATTTCGCGACCGCGTCGGCGCCGATATTGCCACCCGCCCCGCCGCGATTCTCCACCACCACAGACTGCCCGATCCGCGCCGCGAGGCGCTCCGCCAGCAGCCGTCCCATCAGGTCGGTCGTGCCGCCAGGGGGAAAGGGGATGATCATGCGCAGGGGCCGCGCGGGCCAGGATTCGGCCGCGCGCGCCATGGCGGGCAGCAGCCCGGCCGCGGCCAGTCCCAGAGCCGCACGCCTGTTCAGGACGCTCATTCTTTTTCCTCCCCTGGGGCTGCTCTCAGCCCGGCAATTCGAGCACCGCCTTGGCCAGGATGCCGCGCTGGATTTCCGAGCTGCCGCCATAGATCGTGGTTGGCCGGGCCTCGATGAACTGCCCGGCCGGATGCAGGTCCCGGTTGCCCTCCATCGGCTTCAGCAGCCCGGCATTCTCGCCGCCGATCTCCAGCATCAACTCGGTGATGCGCTGGAACAGATCGGACTGGTGCAGCTTCAGCATCGACACATCGGCGCCGAGCGATTCCCCGCGCCGCAGCACGGCCACGAAGGTTTCGTAGAGCGCCTTGTGGTCCTCCAGGTCGCAGCGCAGGCGGGTGTAGCGCTCCTGGAAATCCGGCTCCTCGGAGACGCCCATGCGCTCCGCCAGCATCCGCAGCCGCGCCAGGGCATAGGCGGATTGCCGCGGCGAGCCGAGGAAGATCCGCTCGAAGCCGAGCAGGGCCTTGGCCATGCTCCAGCCCCTGTTCGGCTCGCCCACGAGATTCTCGCGCGGCACGCGGACATTGTCGAAGAACACCTCACAGAACTCGTCATGCAGGCCGAGATTGATGATCGGCCGCACCGTCACCCCCGGGCTCTTCATGTCGATCAGCAGGAAGGAGATTCCCTCCTGCTTCCTGGCGCTCCTGTCGGTGCGGACAAGGCAGAAGATCCAGTTGGCATCGGTGGCCAGCGTGGTCCAGATCTTCTGGCCATTGACGATATAGTCCTCTCCCTCCAGCACCGCCTCGGTGCGCAATGAAGCGAGGTCGGAGCCGGCGCCGGGCTCGGAATAGCCCTGGCACCAGACATCCTCGCCGGAGAGGATGCGCGGCAGGAAGCGCGCGCGCTGCGCTTCCGTGCCGAAGCGGATCAACAGCGGCCCGAGCATGATCACGCCATGGTCCGGCAGGCGCGCCACGCCGTGCCGCTCATATTCCTCGATGAGGATGATCTGCTTCGACGCGTCCAGCCCCATGCCGCCCAGCTCGCGCGGCCAGCCCGGCGCCACCCAGCCCTTCTTCTGGACGATGCGGAACCATTCCTCACCCTCCTGCCAGTGCAGGCGGTGCGGCGGATTGCGCAGATGGGCGGGATATTCGTCCTCGACGAAGCGGCGCACCTCGGCGCGGAAATCCTCGTCGGTCATGGCGTTGAAGTCGGTCATGCCTCGGCCTCCGGCTGGGCGGCGGCAAAGCGGCGGCGGTGCAGCGCCGCCGTGCCGAACTGGTTGGCGAGCACCATCGCGCGCCGCAGATAAAGGCCGATATCGGCCTCGTCCGTATAGCCGATGCCGCCATGCAGCTGGACCGCCTGCCGCGTCACCAGCAGCGCGGCATCGGCGGCGCGCGCCTTGGCGCGGGCGATGGCGGCGCGGCGCTGGGCTGCGGGGATGGCGGCGCGGTCGCACAGCGCGGCGGCGGCTTCGATGCTGGCGCGGCTGAGGGCGATCTGCACCTTGAGATCAGCCGCGCGGTGCTGCAGGGCCTGGAAGCTGCCGATCGGCTTGCCGAATTGCTGGCGGGTGCGCAGATAATCCAGCGTCATCGCGAAGGCCTGCTCCATCACCCCGAGCAGCAGCGCGGCGGTGCCGAGGGCCGCCTCCTCCAGCGCCTCCTCCATCTGAGCGGTGGAGACGGTGCCGAGCCGCTCACCGCCATGCGGGCGCAGCGTGCCGAAGCTGCCGCCATCCTGCGTCGGCTCCAGCGCGAGCGCGGCGCCTTCCGCCGTCTGCAGCAACAGGGAACAAGAATCGCCGGCGCGGACAGGCACCAGGAAGGACTGCGCCCCCTCCGCCATGGGCAGGAAGAGGCGCGGCGCCTCCGGCGTGCCCGGCACGTCGAGGCTGTTGGCGCGCTCCTGCCAGGCCGTGAGCACCAGGCTTTCCCCGGCGATCAGGCGGCCCAGCGGCGCCGTGGCGCCCAGCGCCGCCAGCAGCCGCGCGGAAAGCGCGCCCTGCACCAGCGGTTCCGGCGCCAGCGCCGCGCCGAGTTCCTCGGCCAGCGCGCAGAAGGCGCCCATGCCGAGGCCGGCCCCGCCCTGCCCTTCCGGCACGCGCAGGCCGATCCAACCGAGCTCGCCCATCTGCCGCCACACGGCCGGGTCGAAGCCGGGGGCCTGGAAGCGCAGCGCGCGCACGCGCCGGCGGTCGCCGCCGCGCGGCGCGATACCCGCCGCGCTGTCGCGGATCATGCGGATGGCGTCCTCGCGCTCATCCTGGAGCATCGCGCTCATGCCAGCACCGCCGCGCCATTGTTGACCACCACCACGTCGCGCTCCACCACGCGGGCGCGGAAGGCACCGCCGCGCCACATCTCCACGCGGATCGTCTCGCCCGGATAGACCGGCGCGGAGAAGCGCAGCGAAAGCCCCTTCAGCGCCCCGGCGCTGTAGCCGCACAATTCGCGCAGGATGGCGTGGGCCACGACGCCCAGCGTGCACAGCCCGTGCAGGATGGGGCGCGGGAAGCCGGCGCGCGAGGCCACCTCCGGGTCGGTGTGCAGCGGGTTGTCGTCGCCGTTCAGGCGGTAATAGAGGGCCTGCTCGGGCCGCGTCGGCAGGTCCAGCACATGGTCCGGCACGCCCTCCGGCATCGGGTTGGGCGGCAGGACCGGGCCGGCGGGGCCACCGAAGCCACCATCGCCGCGCAGGAAGGTGGTGCTGCCCGTCACCGCCAGCAATTCCCCCGTGGCGGCATCGGTGATTTCCTTTTCCGAGTAGAGCAAGGCGCCTTTCCCCTCGCCCTTGTCGACGAGGCCGGTGACGCGGGTGCGGCCGATCACCTCGCCCTCAGCAGGCAGGGGGCGGTGCAGGGTGATGCGCTGCTCGCCATGCACCAGCCGCAGCGCATCCACCCCCGTCGCCGGATTGCCGAGCCAGAAGCCGGGATGGCCCAGCACCACCGCCATGGCCGGCATCACCACCGGCCCCTTCTGCGTGGTGATGTAGGGCAGCTGCCGCGCATCCAGCGGGTCCTGCCCCATGCCGATGGAGAGGGCGTAGAACACCGCATCCTGCGGGCGGATGCGCTGGCGCATCTCGGGGATGGGAAAGTTGAGGAGTTTCTCGGGGTCGATCACTGAGCATCCTCCGCGATGTCGATCACCGCATCGGCGGCGAAGGCGCCCTGCCCCGCGGGCATGGCGAAGACGGGGTTGAGGTCGATGCCCGCCAGGCGCGGCCCGGCCTCACTGGCGAAGACAGAGAGGCGTGCGAGCATGCGCGCCAGGGCGGGAATATCGGCCGGCGGGCGGCCGCGCGCGCCCAGCAGCAGCGGCGCGCCCTTGATGGAGCGGATCATCCGCTCGGCTTCCGCCTCACCGAAGGGGCAGCGGCGGAAGGCGACATCCTTGAGGATCTCGACGAAAATGCCGCCCAGGCCGAACATGGCGACCGGGCCGAAGACCGGGTCCCGGTGCACGCCCAGGATGCATTCGACGCCGCCCGAAAGCTGCTTCGCCACCAGCACGCCCTCGATGCGCGCCGCCGGCGCCGCGCGCGCCGCGCGTTCCAGCAACTGAAAAAAACCCGCGCGCACGGCGGCGGCATCGGCGACGTTCAGCAGCACGCCGCCGATCTCGGATTTGTGCAGGATGTCGGGCGAGAGGATCTTCAGCACCACGGGGAAGCCGAGGGTCTCCGCCGCCGCAACCGCGCTCTCCGCATCGGCGCAGGCGCGTTCCGGCGCCGCGGCGATGCCGGCCTGGGCGAGGATGCGCTTGGCCTCCGCCTCGCTCGGCGTGCTGGCGGGCAGCGCCACCGCGAGGCCGGCGTGCGGGCGCTCGCGCGGCGGCGCGGCGAAGGCATCGCCGAAGCGACCCATGGCGTGGATCGCCACCACAGCGCGCGAGGGGTCCTCGAACACGGTGAAGCCATCCGCCTCGAACTGCGCGACCAGGGCGGGATCGGCCAGCACGGAGAGGACGAAGAGCCGGCCGGGATGCGCGTCCCGCACCGCCTTCAGCTCGGCGCGCAGCCGGGGCGCCACGGAGGCGGCGCCGCCCGCATGGGTGAAGAAGGCGAGGATGGAGCCATATCCGCCCTCCTCCACCAGCGCGCGGGCGAAGCGGCCGGTGAGGGAGAGATCGTTCAGCGCCTGGGCGGTGCAGTCCACCGGGTTCTGCGGCGCGCAGAAGGGCAGCGCCGCGCGGAGTTCCGCCTGCGCCGCCGCCGGCATTTCCGGCATGGGCAGGCCGATGGCCTCCGCCGCGTCAGAGATCAGCACGCCGGCGCCGCCACTGATGGTCAGCACGCCGAGGGAATTCCCCGCCGGGTAGATGCGGCGCGTGGCGAGGCGCGCGATATCCAGCATCTCCTCCGTGGTGCGGGCGCGCACCACGCCGTATTCGGCCAGCACCGCCTCCGTCACCGCGTCATCGCCCGCGATGGAGGCGGTGTGCGAGCGCGCGGCGGCGCTGCCCACGGCGCTGCGCCCCACCTTCATCATCACCACCGGCTTGTGGTTGCGCCGCGCCAGTTCCAGCGCGGCCAGGAAGCTCGCCGCGTCGCGAATACCCTCGGCATAGGCGGCGATGACCTCCGTGCCCGGGTCCTGCGCCATCCAGCCGATCATGTGGCCGATATTGAGATCCGCCTCATTGCCCGTGGTGACGACGCAGGAAAGGCCCAGCCCGTGGTCGCGCGCCAGGCCGAAGAGGTGCATGCCATAGGCGCCGGACTGGCTGGCGATGCCGATCGGCCCCGGCACCGGGGCGCCGCGCTCCAGGCTGGTGGTGAAGGTGCCGTAGAAGCCGCTGCGGGCATTGAACAGGCCGAGGCAGTTGGGGCCGAGCAGCCGCATGCCGTGGCGGCTGGCGCTGGCCAGCATGGCCGCCTGGGCCGCCGCCCCCTCCTCCCCCATCTCGGCGAAGCCGGCGCTGAACAGGATGGCCGCCTTCGTGCCGCGCGCGCCGAGTTCCTCCACCGCCCGCGCCGCCGCGGCGGCGGGGACGGCGATGATGGCGGCATCCGGCGTCTCCGGCAGGTCGGCGATGCCGGGATAGGCCGCCAGCCCCTGCACCACCCGGTGCTTCGGGTTCACCGGCAGGATGCGGCCGCGATAGCCGAGCCGGGCCATGTAGTCGATGGGCCGCCCGCCGATGCGCGCGGCCTCGCCCGAGGCGCCCACCACCGCGACGCTGCGCGGGTCGAGCAGCGCCTGGAGGGCCTCCAGGGGCAAGGCCCGGCTGGAGAGCACGGCTGTGGTGTCCGGCACTGGCGTCATCCCTCTCCCGGCGGCCGGGGGGGCACCCTGGCCGTTTCCATCCCTGAGTCTTCGGTGGCCTTCGCGGCCTTGGCGGGGAGGCTAGACGGCTCCGGCGGACCATTCAATATGGAGAATGCCATTCTGCAAACGGAAAACGCGCCCGCAGCCAACAGGCGCGCCCGGAGGAGCGCCCGGAGGGGCGCCAGAAGGAGCGCCAGAAAGCGCGCCCGCCAGGACAGCCGGATGAAGAGGGCGGAGATACCGCCAGGCCGCGCGGCACAGGAGGCCCGCCGGGCGGCGCCGGCCGGGCCGCCGCTTCAGGCGGGTGGGGTCGCGGCCTCGGCCTCGCGCACCAGCCAGTCCGCGAAGGTGGCGAGCGCACCGCCGACACGCCCGGTCGGCAGGAAGAGCCAGTAGAGATCCCCCGTGGGCAGGCTGCCCGCCGAGAGGGGAATGAGCGTGCCCGCCTCCACCTCCCCGCAGACGAAGGCGGGGGAGCAGATGACGACACCAAGCCCCTGCAGCGCCGCCTCGATGGCCAGCGTCGTGCTCTCGAACAGCAGGGGCGCCGGGAAGCCGGGCGGCTGGGCCCCGCCCATGCCGGCGCGCGACAGCCAGAATTCCCAGTCCCGCGCGCGGACCCTGCTGCCCAGCAGCCGCGCCGTGGCCGGCCAGGGCGCCGCCAGACCCCGCAGCAGGGCCGGGGCGGCGAAAGGCGCGATCGCCACGGGTTGCAGGCGCCGCCCGCCAAAGGGCGGCGGGGCGCCGGCGGCCACGGTGTGCACGGCCGCGTCCACCCCCTCCCGCGCCAGGTCCACCACCGCCGTGGAGGTCGAGACCTCCACGTCAATGCCCGGATGCGCCGCGTGGAAGCGCGGCAGGCGCGGGATCAGCCAGCGCAGCGCCCAGGTCGTATAGGCGCGGATGCGCAGCGGCGCGGGCCGCGCCTGGAGGTGGTCCACCGCGGCCTGGATCTGGGCGAAGCCGGCCTGGAGTTCGGCGGCGAACCGGGCGCCCGCCTGCGTCAGGCCGATGGCATTGACCCCGCGCCGCACCAGCGGGCAGCCCAGCCGCGCCTCCAGCTCGCGCAGCCGCTTGCTGACCGCCGGCTGCGTCACCCCGAGCGCGGCGGCGGCGGCCGTCAGGCTGCCCGTCTCCGCGATGACGCGGAAGGCCCAGAGGCTTTCAAGGGGCAGCGGGGTGCGGTGCATCGCCCCACCCTAACATCAGGTTGGGGTAGCACAAGAAAATCTGGGACTTCGCGCCGGACTCCACCGGGCCGAGACTGCCGGAAACAAGGCCACCGGCGGCAGGACCGCACGGGCAGGCCACCGGAGGATCCCCACCCATGAAGCGCCGCGCCGCCCTGCTGCTGCTGCCCGCACTCCCCGCCCTGCGCGCCCCCGCCGTCCTGGCCCAGGGCGCGCCGCCCTGGCGCCCGACGGAAAGGCCGCTGCGCCTCGTCATCCCCTTCGCCACCGGGGGCAGCAACGACATTGTCGGCCGCGTCGTGGCGGAAGGCATGGGCGCGCGGCTCGGCCAGAGCTTCGTCGTGGAGAACCGTGGCGGCGCCGGCGGCGTGCTCGGCAACGAGGCCGTGGCGACGGCGCCGCGGGATGGCTACACGCTGCTGCTCGGCGGCAGCGGCAGCTTCCTCATCAGCAGCCTCGTGCAGCCGCGCGTGCCCTACGACATCCTGCGCGACTTCGCGCCCATCGGCTTCATCGGCCAGGCGCCCAATGTCATCACCGTGCACCCGAAGGTGGAGGCCGCCACCCTCGGCGAATTGGCGGGCCTGGCCCGCCGCGCCCGGCCGCCGCTCTCCTATGCCAGCCCGGGGGTGGGCACCACGGGCCATGTGCTGGGGGCCATGCTCGGCCTCGAATTCGGCGCCGAGATGGTGCACATCCCCTATCGCGGCACCGGCCCCGCCATCACCGATGTGCTGGCCGGGCGCGTCCAGATCCTGACCAACGCGGCGGCGCCGCTGCGGCCACACATCGCGGCAGGCGGGCTGCGCGCCCTGGCGGTGGCCGCGCCGCAGCGCCTCGACATCCTGCCCGGGGTGCCGGCCACGCCGGAGCAGGGCTTTCCCAACCTTCTCTCCTCCACCTGGTACGGGCTGCTGGGCCCGGCGGGCATCCCGGCGGAGCGGGTGGCGGCGCTGCACGCGGCGCTGAACGCCACCCTGGCCGACCCCGCCGCGCGGCAGCGCCTCGCCGAGGAAGGCGTGGGGGTCGAGCCCAGCCCCGACCCCGCCGACTATGCCCGCTTCCTCGCGGCGGACCGCCGGCGGTGGCAGGATGTCGTGACCCGCGCCGGCATCCGGGCCGAATGATGCCGCGCCCCCCGCTCCGCCGCATCCTGGTGCTGGATGATTACGGCGAGGCCGCGCCGGGCGCGGCCGACTGGTCCGGCCTGCCCGTCACCATCCTGACCCAGAAGCTGGAGGAGAAAGCCCTGGCCGCGCGGCTGCGGGCCGAGGCCGCCGATGCCGTGGTGCTGATCCGCGAGCGCAGCGCCTTTCCCGCCTCGCTGGTGCGGCGCCTGCCCGCGCTGCGGCTGGTGGTCACCGCCGGCATGCGCAACCGCAGCCTCGATACCGGGGCCTGCGACGCCGCCGGCATCGCCGTCTGCGGCACGCCCTCCCTCGCCTCGCCGACGGTGGAACTGACCTGGGGCCTGATCCTCGCCCTGGCGCGCCGCATCCCGCAGCAGGAGCAGAGCCTGCGGCAGGGCGGATGGCAGCGCGGGGCCTGGCTCGGGCTGGAGGGGGCGGTGCTCGGCATCGCCGGGCTGGGCCGCATCGGCACGGGCGTCGCCGCCATCGGCCGCGCCTTCGGCATGCGCCTGCTGGCCTGGAGCCCGAACATGACGGCGGCCACCGCCGAGGCCGCCGGCGCCACCCTGGTCAGCAAGGACGCGCTGTTCCGCCAGGCCGATATCGTGACGCTGCATCTCGGCCTCGGCCCCGCCACGCGCGGCATCGTCGGCGCGGCGGAGCTGGCGCTGATGCGCCCGGGCGCGCTGCTGGTGAACACCGCGCGCGGCCCGCTGGTGGAGCATGCCGCGCTGGTCGCCGCGCTGCACGGCGGCCCTCTGGGCGGCGCCGCCATCGACACGCACGACCCCGAGCCGATCGCCGCCACGGACCCCATCCTGCGCGCGCCGAACACGCTCCTGACGCCGCATCTCGGCTATGTCACGCAGCAGAACTTCCGCCAGTACTTCGAGGGGGCGGTGGAATGCCTGCGGGCCTGGAACGAGGGCGCACCCCTGCCGCGGCCGCTGAACGCCGCCGCCAAAGCCTGACAAGGATTGCTCCGATGTCCCTGCCCTCCCCCGCCGCCGCGCCCACCGCCCTGCCCACCGCCCTGCCCGCCGCGGACCCGGATGCCGCCGCCATCCTGCTGCGCGCCGATGGCCCGGTGGCCGTGCTGACCCTCAACCGCCCCGCCGCGCGCAATGCCATGGACGACGCCATGCGCGCCGAGCTGATGGCCGCGCTCGACCATGTGGCCCGGACCGACAGCATCCGCGCCCTGGTGGTCACCGGCGCCGGGCAGGGCTTCTGCGCCGGTGGCGATGTGAAGGCGATGCAGGCGCGCCTGGCCGTCCCGCCCGGCGAGGTGGCGCTGAATGGCTGGCGCCGCCAGCAGCGCACGCACCACGCCATCGCCATGCTGCACGCCCTGCCCAAGCCGACCATCGCCGCCGTCAACGGCGCGGCCACCGGGCTGGGCTGCGACGTGGCGCTGTGCTGCGACTTCATCATCGCCGCCGACACCGCGCGCCTCGCCATGAGCTATATCCTGCGCGGCCTCATCCCCGATGGCGGCGGCATGTATTTCCTGCCGCGCCGCGTCGGCCTCTCCCGCGCCAAGGAGCTGATCTTCTCCGGCCGCACGGTGGAGCCGGAGGAGGCGCTGCGCATCGGCATGATCGACCGCATCGCGCCCGCCGCCACGCTGCTGGCGGAGGCGCGGGCCTGGGCCGCCGAACTGGGGCAAGGCGCCCCGGCGGCGCTGGCGCTGAGCAAGACCATCCTCGACCAGAGCTTCGAGCTTCCGGTTGAGCAGGTGTTCTCCCTGGGCAGCCAGGCCCAGGCCATCTGCTACAGCTCGCGCGAGCACCAGGAGGCCGTCGCCGCCTTCCTGGAGGGGGTGGCGCGCCGCCGCGCCGCGCGGGGCGGGGCGGGGGAGGCCGGCTGATGAGCGCCATCGACGCCCTGCTCCGCCCGCGCAGCGTCGCGGTGATCGGCGCCTCGGCCGATACCACGAAGATGACCGGCCGCCCCCTCGGCTATCTGCGCCGGCACGGCTTTTCCGGCGCCATCTGGCCGGTGAACCCGCGTGCCGAGAGCATCGCCGGCCTGCCCTGCTACCCGGATGTGGCGGCGCTGCCGGCCGCGCCGGATGCCGCCATCGTGCTGCTCGGCGCCGGGCGTGCCGAGGCGGCGGTGCGCGACCTGGCCGCCCGCGGCTGCCGCGCCGCCATCGTGCTGGCCAGCGGCTATGGCGAGGCGGGGGAGGAAGGCGCGCTGCGGCAGCGGGCGCTGAAGGAGGCGGCGGGCGGCATGCGGCTGCTCGGCCCCAACACCATCGGGCTGGTGAACCTGACCGATGGCATGACGCTCTCCGCCAGCGGGGCGCTGGAGGTGGGCGGGCTGGCCTCCGGCTGCATCTCGGTGGTGTCGCAGAGCGGCGGCATCCTGGGCGCGCTGCTGTCGCGCGCGGCGGATCGCGGCATCGGCTTCGCCAAGCTGGTCTCCACCGGCAACGAGGCCGATCTCGACAGCAGCGAGATGATCGCGCATCTGGTGGAGGACGAGGCCACCCGCGTCATCGCCGTCTATATGGAGGGGCTGCGCCGGCCGGAGGCCTTCCGCCGCGCCGCGCGGCGCGCCGCCGAACTTGGCAAGTCCATCGTGGTCTACAAGGTCGGCCGCTCGGAATCCGGGGCGCGGGCGGCGGTGTCGCATACCGGCGCGCTGGCGGGGGCGGACCGCGTCTATGACGCGCTGTTCCGGCAATGCGGCGTCATCCGCGCCCAGAGCTTCAACGACCTGCTCGATATTCCCGCAGCGCTCGCGGCGGGGCGGCGCATGGCGGGGCGGCGCGCCGCCATCCTGACCTCCACCGGCGGCGCCGGCACGCTGCTGGCGGATCAATGCGGCCTGATGGGGCTCGACCTGCCGGCGCTGGAGGCGGAGACGGCCGGGCGCCTCGCCGCGCTGCTCGGCGAGGAGGCGGCCGCCATGGCGCGCAACCCGGTGGATGTCACCCTGGCCGGGCTGCGGACCGATCTGTTCACCGGGGCGCTCGCCGCGCTGCTCGACAGCCCGGCCCATGACGCGGCGGTGGTGGTGGTGGGCTCTTCCGCCCTGGCCACGCCGGAGATCGTGACGGAGGCCATCCTGGCCTGCCAGGCGCGCAGCGAGAAGCCTGTGCTGGCCTATGTCAGCCCGCACGCGCCGCATCTGGTGCGGCTGCTGAACGGCCGGGGCATCCCCGCCTTCGCCACGCCGGAAAGCTGCGCCACCATGCTGCGCGCCCTGCACGGCGCGCCCCTGCCTCCGCCGCCGGAGCCGGTGCGGGAGGAGCCGGTGCGGGAGGAAGCCGCGGCCCTCGCCGGGCTGCCCTGCGGCCCGCTCAACGAGGCGGAGAGCAAGGCCCTCTTCGCCCGCTTCGGCCTCCCCGTGGTGCGCGAGCAGGTGGCGGCCGATGCCGCGCAAGCCGCCGCCGCCGCGCGGGCGATGGGGGGCGAGGTGGTGCTGAAGCTGCTCTCCCGCGCCATCGCGCACAAGAGCGAGCTCGGCGGTGTGCGCGTGGGCCTCTCCGCCGGGGAGGTGCCGGAGGCCTGCGCCGCGATGCTGCGGCGGCTGGCGGCCGCCGGCGCCCCCGCGCCCGAGGGCTTCCTGGTGCAGGAGCGCATCCGCGGCGGGGTGGAGATGATCCTGGGCTTCCACCGCGACCCGCAGCTGGGGCCGGTGCTCCTGCTGGGCGCCGGGGGCGTCGCGGCGGAGCTCTTCCAGGATACCAGCCTGCGCCTGCTGCCGATCACCCGCGCCGATGCTGAGGCCATGGTGGAGGAGCTGAAGGCCAGCCGCCTGCTGCGCGGCTATCGCGGCGCCCCCGTGGCGGATGTGCCGGCGCTGGTGGAGGCCGTGCTGGCCTTCGCCGCCATGGCCGGCGCCGCCGGGGAGAGGCTGGTGGAGGCGGAGATCAACCCGCTCTTCGTGCTGCCCGAGGGCCACGGCACCCGCGCGGCGGACGGGCTGGCGGTGCTGCGCTGAGCAGGCGCCCAAAGCCCTGAAAACCGAAGGCGGGTGCGGGGGAGCCCGCCCCCTGCCCAAAGGAAGGAAGGAGGGGCCTTTGCGGGGGCGAAGCCCCCTCCATCCCGGCCGCGCCGAAAGGCGCGGCCCCGTTCACCCCGCGCTGATCCCCGCCTCGCGGATCAGGCGGCCCCATTTCTCCATCTCCGCCTCGACGAAGGTGGCGAAGGCGGCCTGGGAGAGGGCCATGGGGCTGGCCCCCAGCACGGCGAGGCGCGCGCGCGTCTCGGGCGCGGCCAGGCTCTCGCGCAGCGCGGCGTTCAGCGTGGCGAGGATGGCCGCGGGCGTGCCGGCGGGGGCGAAGAGGCCCTGCCATTCGAGGCTCTGGTAGCCGGCGAGGGTCGCGCCGACGGGCGGCACGCCGGGCAGCTTCTCGATCTCCTGCTGCCCGCCATGGGCGATGACGCGGATGCCCTCCTGCCCGTGCAGCGGCAGGGCGGAGGTCGCCGTGGAGACAATCATCGCGATGCGGCCCGCGCGCAGGTCATTCTGCGCGGCCGGCGCATCGCGATAGGGAATATGCGTGATCTCCACGCCCGCCATGCGGTTGAACAATTCCAGCCCGAGATGCTGGGACGAGCCGGTGCCGGTGCTGGCGCAGGTGATCTCCGTGCCGCGCGCCCGCGCCAGGGCGACCAGTTCCGCGACATCGCGCGCCGGGCAGGCGGGGCCGAGCAGCAGCACATTCGGCACGGTGACGAGGCCAGCCACCGGCGTGAACTGCCGGCGCGGGTCATAGGGCAGGCGCGGCATCAGGCTGGCATTGATGGCGAAGCCGCTGGCGTCGTCGAGGAAGGTATAGCCATCGGGGCGCGCCTGCGCGACGCTGTTGGCCGCGAGCGTACCGCCCGCGCCGGCGCGGTTCTCGATGACGAAGCCCTGGCCGAGCTTCGCCCCCAGCCCGGTGAAGACCAGCCGCGCCACGGTGTCCACCGCGCCACCCGCGCCATAGCTGACGACGATGCGCACCGGCCGCGCCGGCCAGGATTCCTGCGCGCGCAGCGGCAGGGGCGCGAGGGTGGCGGCAGCCGTGGCGAGCAGGCCGCGCCGGTTCAAAGCCTTCATGTCCGTGTTCCTTCCCGTGTTTCCTGCGCGCGGATCACGCCCCGGGCGGTGAGCCGCGCATATTCCGCCTCGCCGAGGGCCGGGCGGAGGATCGCGTCATTGTGCTCGCCGAGGCGTGGCGCCGGGCGGGCCAGGATGCCGGGCGTGGCCGAGAGGCGCGGCACCATGCCATGCATCGGCACGACGCCATCGGGCATATCCGCGTCCGGCACTTCGATCAGCGCTTCGCGCGCGGCGACATACTCATCCTCCAGCAGGTCGGCCGCGGTCATGATCGGGCCGATGGTCACGCCGGCGGCATCGAAATGCGCCAGCACCTCGGCCTTGTCGCGCGCGCCGATGAAACCGCCGATGATGGCATCCAACTCCTGCCAGTTCCGCAGCCGGTCAGGATTGGTGCGGAAGCGCGGATCCTCGATCAGCTCCGCCCGGCCGATGCTGCGCAGCAGCTTCTCCGTCATGCCCTGGGTGGAGGAGGAGAGGCAGACCCAGCCGCCATCGCGCGTCTGGTAGGCATTGCGCGGCGCGGTGTTGGTGCTGCGGCTGCCGGTGCGCTGCTTGAGCCGCCCGGTCAGCCGGTAATTCGCCGCCTGGGGGTCCATCACCGCGAGCATCGGGTCGATCAGGGAGAGGTCGATCACCTGCCCCTGCCCCGTCCGCTCCGCGTGGCGCAGCGCGATCATGGCCGAGGCCGCGCCATAGAGCCCGGCATAGCAATCGCCCATGAACATCGGTGGCAGCACAGGCTCGCGGTCCGGAAAGCCGTTGACGGCGGCGAAGCCGGAATAGCCTTCCACCAGCGTGCCGAAACCCGGCTTGTGGCGGAAGGGGCCATCCTGCCCCCAGCCGCTGATGCGCACGATCACCAGGGCGGGGTTGATGGCGTGCAGCACCTCCGGCGCCAGGCCCATGGCCTCCAGCACGCCGGGGCGGAAGCTCTCCAGCAGCATCCCCGCCCCGGCCACGAGGCGGTGCAGCACCGCCCGCGCCTCGTCGCTGCGCAGGTCGAGGCAGATGCTTTTCTTGTTGCGGCACCAGCTTTTCCACGAGGTCTCGACGCCCTGCACCTTCCAGGCCCGCAGGGTATCGCCCTCCGGCGGCTCGACCTTGATGACCTCGGCGCCGTGGTCGGCCAGCACCATGCTGAGCGTATTGCCGGCGACGAGGCGGGCGAGGTCCAGCACCCGCACCCCATCGAGCGCGCCGCGCGCGGCGGGGTCGAAGGCTTTGCGGGCGAGGCGGGGGGCAGGGCGTTCGCTCATGCTCAGTCGATCCGGATCTGCGCGGTTTCGGCCACCTGGCGCCAGCGCGCCAGATCCTCACGGAGGAAGCGGTCAAAGGCGCGGGCATCCTGCTGCGCCGGGGCCGCGCCCTCGCTGCGGAGATAGCTGGCGAGGCGGCCTTCCAGCAGCGCCTCGTTCGCCACCTCGTTGAGCCGGCGCAGGATCTCGGGCGGCGTGCCGCGGCGGGCCAGCAGGCCCCACCAGATCTCCGCGCTGTAGTCGATCCCGCTCTCCTTCGGCGTGGGCGCGGCGGGCAGGCCCTCCGGCCGGTTCTCCGCAGTCCAGCCCAGGATCTTCGCGGAGCGCTCCTTCACGAGACCGGCGGCGGAAGGCACGGTGGTGAAGAGCAGCTGGATATTGCCCGCCACCAGATCGGTGGTGGCCGGCCCCATGCCGCGATAGGGAATATGCACCAGCTTCAGCCCGCCAGCGCGCTGCGCGAACAATTCGGCCGCGAGCTGGTTGATGCTGCCCGGCCCGGCCGAGCCGTAATCCACCTTGCCGGGATTGGCGCGCAGATAGGCGGCCAGTTCAGCCAGATTGTTGGGCGGGAATTCCCTGTTGGCCAGCACGAGCAGCGGCGCCGTGGCGCAGAGGGCGACGCCCTCGAGATCGCCTGTGGCATCATAGGGCGTGCGCTGCGTCGCCGCGCTGGTCGCGAAGGTGGAGGAGGTGACGAGCAGCGTCAGACCATCCGCCGGCGAGCGCGCCACCTCGGCCGTTCCCAGCGTGCTGCCGGCACCGGGCCTGTTCTCGACAACGAAGGGCTGGCCAAGGCGGCGTGAGAGATGCTCCGCGAGCGGCCGTGCCACGGCGTCATTCGAGCCGCCAGGGGTGAAGGGGACGATGACGCGCACGGGCCGGGCCGGCCAGGCACCCTGCGCGCGGGCCAGGCCGGGCAGGATGAGCGGGGCGGCCAGCCCGGCGCGCAGCAGCGCGCGGCGGCCTGGGATGGTGCGGGACATTCTTGTGGTTCCTCCTGGTTTTTTTCTTGGAGACCGTTGGAAGAGAGGGCGCGTGGCGTTGAGAGGGGCTTCGCCCCTCTCAAACTCTCCCCACCAAAGGCCTGAGGCCTTTGGAAACCCGATGGAAGGGGGGTGTTTGAGGGGGGACTCGCTCCAGGGCATCCTCAAACCGCCTCTCCGCGCATGAGGCCAAGGCGGCGGGCAAGGTCGAGCACCGCGCGCGCGCTGGCGACGAAGGGCGCATCCACCATCTGGCCATCGACGGTATAGGCGCCGATGCCCTGCGCCTCCGCCGCCTCGGCCGCGGCGACCACACGGGCGGCATGGGCGATCTCCTGTGGCCCGGGGGCGAAGGCGGCATTGACGAGGGCGATCTGGCTCGGATGGATGCAGGATTTGCCGGCGAAGCCGAGGCGCCGCGCGGCCACGGCCTCGGCGGTGCAGCGCTCCGGCGCGGCAATGGCGGCGAGCGCCCCGTCAAAAGCCGGAATACGCGCCTCGGCAGCGGCCAGGCGCACCGCCAGCCGCACCTGCTGCAAGGCCACCTCCTCATCGCGCGCGATGCCGAAAGGCTCGAAGAGATCGCCATAGCCGATCTGCAATCCGGCGATGCGCGGATGCGCCGTGGCGATCTCGGCCGCGCAGCGCAGCCCGCGCGGCGTTTCGATATTCGCAAGAATGGCACAGGGCGGCAGGCCCGCCGCCTGTTCCGCCGCCGCGATCTGCGCGATGGCGGCACGCAGCCCGGCGGCATCCTCGACCATCGGCAGGTTGATGGCATCCAGCCCCGGGCCAAGGATGGCGGCGATATCGGCCGCGAAATGCGGCGTCTCCGCCGCGTTGACGCGCACGATGGCGAGTTTGCCGCCCGTGGCCGGGGCGGCGGCGCGGGCGCGCAGGGCGGCGGCCACGGCGGCGCGCGCCTCGGCCTTGCGCGCGGGCGCCACCGAATCCTCCAGATCGAAGCTCAGCGCATCGGCGGCGGAGGCTTCACCCTTGGCGAACAGCTCCGGCCGGCTGCCGGGCAGGAAGAGCTTGCTGCGCATGGCGCGGAGCGAGGCGAGGGTCATGGCGTTCAGTCCTGCCCGGTAAAACCGTAGAGCGCGGCGGGATTCTCGCAGAGGATGCGCGCGGCCCGCCGCGCCCCGGCCCAGTCGGCGAGCAGGGCGAGGAGGGCGGCGGCATCGGGCTTGTGCCGCTCGGTGACATGCGGCCAGTCGCTGCCCCAGACGAGGCGCTCCGGCGCCTCGGCGATGAAGGCGCGGGCGATGCGCCCGGCATCGGCATAGGGCGGGCCTTCCGCCGTGTTGAGATAGGCGCCCGAGAGCTTCACCCAGGCGCGCCCCGCCTGCATCCAGCGCGCGACCCGGGCGAAGGCCGGGTGCGCCGCCCCCTGCCCCGGCGGCAGGCGCGCCATATGGTCGAAGACGACGGGGCAGGGCAGCGCCTCGATCAGCGGGGCGAGGTCCAGGATCTGCTCCGCCATCAGGTGCAGCTGCACATGCCAGCCAAGGGGGGCGATGCGCGCGGCGAGTGGCGCCAGCATCGCCGCACTCACCGGCGCATCGGCGGGGTTCCAAAGGCTGAAGCGCAGGCCGCGCACGCCACCGGCATCGAGGCGGGCGAGTTCGGCCTCGCTGATTCCGGGCTGCGCCACGGCGATGCCCCGCCCGGCCCCGCCCAGCGCGGCCAGGGCATCGAGCAGGCAGGCCGGATCAAAGCCGTGATGCTTGGCCTGCACCAGCACGGCGCGGGAGAGGCCCAGGCGCTGCTGCACGGCACGATACTCGGCCAGGCTCTGCCCAGTGGTGGGGCCAGTGGTGGGGCCAGTGGTGGGGCCAGTGGTGGGGCCAGTGGTGGGGCCCGTGGAAGGGCCGGCGCCGGGGAAGCGGCCGTCGATCACATGCAGATGCGCGTCGCAGGCGCGCGGCGGGGGGCTGTCCTGGGCCATGGCTTCCTCGGCGGCGCCTGGCGCGGCGCTTCCTCTTGCCCGCCACTCTGGCAAAAACCACACCCCGCGTATAATGCATTAATGGCATTGATTGATGAGCAAGCTTCATGCACCTGCCGATGGACGACATCCAGGCCTTCGTCCTGGTGGCGGAGCTGGGCAGCTTCAGCCGCGCGGCGGACCGGCTGGGGCTGACGCAGACGGGGCTCACCCGCCGCATTCAGCGGCTGGAAGCCTATGTCGGCCTGCCGCTGCTCGACCGCACGACACGGCGCACCGGGCTGACGGCGGCGGGGCGCGACTTCCTCCCCCTCGCCCGCCGCGTGGTGGAGGAGCTGACGCATGGTCTGCAAAGGCTGCGCACCACCTCGCGCCTCTCCGCCGGCGATGTCACCCTGGCGACCATGCCGGCCGTGGCCTATGAGCGCCTGCCCGGCCTGCTGGCCGACTATGCCCGGCGCTTTCCCGGCAACCGCGTCATGCTGGTGGAGCGCTCCGGCACGGCGGTGACGGAGGCGGTGCGCGGCGGGGCGGCGGAATTCGGCATCCACATCATGCAGGGCGCGCAGGCCGATCTGGTGGAGGACCTGCTCTCGACGGACCCGCTCGTCCTCGTCTGCCACCCGGCCCATGCCCTGGCCGGGCGGGCGGCGGTGCCCTGGGCGGAGCTCGCGGGGCATGACCTGGTGACGCTGGGCGGCACGAGCGGCAACCGCCTGCTGGTCGAGCAGCAGTTCCTCCGCGCCGGCCTGCCCCTGCGCAGCCGCTTCGTGGTGGAGAACACGCCAAGCGCCATCGCCATCGCGGCGACGGGCATGGCCGCAGCCATCCTCCCCGCCGCCCAGCAGCACGGCAAGCTGCGCGCCGGGCTGGTCGAGGTGCCGCTGGTGGAGCCGGTGCTGCGCCGCGCCCTGGCCCTCGTGCGGCGGCGCAATGAGAGCCTCTCGCCGGCGGCCGAGGCGCTGTTCCGCCTCATCCTGGCCGCGCGCGGCGGGGTGGCGGCAGGCTGAGGCCACCCCGCCGCGCCTCTCCCGCCATGGGCGGGCATTCATGGCGCTGCGGCATAATCCCAAGCGGATTCACCCGCCTAGTGGCCCCGGGGCCCGCCGCTTACTCTGCAACCACAGGCGGATCGGGGCGGCCTCGCCAGGGGCGGGCCATGCCGCCGGCATGGCGTGCTCCGCCACGCGGGAAACCCGGTCAACAGCGCCCTTTTCATCCTGCCGGCCTGAAGCGGTGCCCCGCGGCGCGCTTCGCCATGCCGCGCGCCATGAGGTCCATGCCCGATGCAGCCTATGTCCTCCCCGACCAGCGGCGCCGCCGGGGCGGCCCGCGCCCCGTCCTGGGGGGGCGTCTTCGCGCTTTCCCTCGGGGCCTTCGCCCTGATCGCCTCCGAATTCATGCCGGTCAGCCTGCTGACGCCGATCGCCGCAGACCTGCACATCACCGAGGGCCAGGCGGGGCAGGCCATTTCCGTCTCCGGCGCCTTCGCCGTGCTGACCAGCCTGTTCATCTCCGTGCTGGCCGGCGATCTCGACCGCAAGCGGCTGCTGCTCGGCCTGACCGGGGTGATGATGCTCTCCGGCGCGGTCGTCGCCCTCGCGCCGAATTATGAGATCTTCATGCTGGGGCGCGCGCTCATCGGCATCGTCATCGGCGGCTTCTGGTCGATGTCCGCCGCCACGGCCATGCGGCTGGTGCCGGAGGACAAGGTCCCCCGCGCCCTGGCCATCCTGAATGGCGGCAATGCGCTGGCCACGGTGGTGGCGGCGCCACTCGGCAGCTTCCTCGGCGGGCTGATCGGCTGGCGCGGCGCCTTCTTCTTCGTCGTGCCGGTCGCGGCCATCGTCCTCGTCTGGCAGATGGCCAGCCTGCCGGCGATGCAGGCACAGGGGCGCACCAACATCGGCGGCATCTTCCGCGTGCTGCGCCGCCCGGTCGTCGCCTCCGGCATGGCCGCGCTCAGCCTCTTCTTCATGGGGCAATTCGCCCTCTTCACCTATCTGCGGCCCTTCCTGGAGACGGTGGCGCATGTCGATGTGGCGACGCTGTCGCTGCTGCTGCTGGCGATGGGCGTCACCGGCTTCATCGGCACCTCGCTGATCGGCCGCTTCCTCCAGGGCGGGCTCTACCGCACCCTCACCGTCATTCCGCTGCTGATGGCGCTCATCGCCGCGGCGCTCCTGCTGCCGGGGGGCGGGGTGGCCATGATCGCGGTGCTGCTCGGGCTGTGGGGCCTCTTCGCGACCTCCGCCCCCGTCGGCTGGTGGACCTGGGTGGCGCGGACGCTGCCGGACGAGGCCGAGATCGGCGGCGGCCTGATGGTGGCCGTGGCGCAGCTGGCCATCACCGCCGGCGCGGTGGTCGGCGGCATCCTGTTCGACACCAGCGGCCCTGTGGCCACCTTCGGCTCCAGCGCCGGCCTGCTGCTGGCCGCCGCCCTGCTGGCGGCGCTGACCGCCCGCCAGGGGATGCGCCAGGTGGAACGGCAGGCGGCGCCGGCGCTGCGGGCCGGTTGAGAAACGGCCTGGGAAGACAGCCCGCTCCCCTTGAGAGGGGCTTCGCCCCTCTCAAACTCTCCCCACCAAAGGCCTGAGGCCTTTGGAAACCCATCCGTTGGCGCCAGGTGATCGCCGTTCAGCGGGGGTCCTTCGGGGCAGGGGCGCCGAAACGGGCTTCCTCCGCCTTGAAGAAGAACTGGCTGGCCACGAGCCAGCCTTTCAGCGGCCGCAAGGGCGGAATGCAGGTCAGCAGCATGAAGGGCAGCGTGGTGACGAGATGCACCCAGTTGGCGGGCGCGAATTTCGCCTCCAGCCAGAGCGCCAGGATGACGCTGGGGACGCAGGCGAAGCAGATGACGAAGAAGGCGGGGCCATCGGCCGGGTCGGCATAGGAATAATCCAGGCCGCAGACCTCGCAGCGGGCGCGCAGCGCCAGGAAGCCGCGGAACATATGGCCCTGCCCGCAGCGCGGGCAGCGGCCGCGCAGGCCGGTGCGCAGGGGGGGAAGAGGCGGCCACTCCGGGTCGGATGACATCGCTGGCTCCTTTGGCCTGCTCCCTCGGCGGAGCAATGCCTGCATTCAAGGAGAGATTGAATGCTCCTCCGAGGCATTCACTGTCAAATTGAATGCATTCAATTGGACTGCGTCGCCCTTCATACGATCAGCGAGGAGAGGGCCGGCCCTTCGGCGAGCAGCTCCGCCACCTGGGACAGGCCGGCGCGCAGGCTCTGCCGGTCCTCCGCCGCGCCCAACCCGACGCGGACGGCCTCGGGCGGCGCGGCGACGGCGAAGCCATCGCTGCCGACAAGGCCGAGGCTGCCCGGGCGCAGGCGCGCCAGGAACTCCCCCCGGCTCCAGCCCTCCGGCATGCGCAGCCAGAGATGGAAGGCGGCGGGATCGGTGGCCAGCAGCCCCGGCGGCAGCAGCGCGCGGGCGATGGCCTGCCGCGCCGCCGTCTCCTCCCGGATGCCCGCGGTGATGGCGGCGGCGAGGCCATTGCCGATCCAGCGGGTGGCCAGCGCGGCGGCCAGCGGCGAGGCCATGCCCGTCGTCGCCCGGATGGCGGCGGCGAGGCGGGGCAGCGGGCGCGGCTCGGGCACGGCGAGATAGGCGATGCGCAGCGCCGGCGAGACCGGCTTGGCCAGCCCCCCCACATAATAGACCGCCTCCGGCGCCAGGGCCGCCAGCGGCGGCGGTGCCTGCGGCGCGAGGGCGCCATAGGCGTCATCCTCGATGATCGGCACGCCATGCCGGCGCGCGATCGCCACCAGCGCCCGGCGCCGCTCCGGGGGCAGGGTCGCGGTGGTGGGGTTGTGCAGGGTGGGGGTGCAATAGAGCGCGCGCGGGCGATGGGCGCGGCAGGCGGCCTCGAAGGCCTCGGGCAGCAGGCCGGCGCCATCCATGGCCAGCGGCGCCAGCCGCAGCCGCAGATGCGCCGCGAGGCTGCGGAAGCCCGGATAGGTCAGGGCCTCGCAGCACAGCAGGTCGCCAGGCTCGCAGAGCACGCTCAGCAGGGCGAGCAGCGCGCCCTGGGCCCCGGCGCAGACCAGCAGGCGGCCGGGCGGCACCTCCAGCCGCCCCGCCAGCCAGGCGGCGCCCGCCTCGCGCTCCGCCGCGCCGCCGCCCACCGGCCGGTAGCGGAGCAGCAGGTCCAGATCCAGCGTCGCCGCGAAAGCCCCCATCTCGCGCCGCAGCGCCTCCCGCAGGCCGGGGGCCGTGGGCAGGGGGGGCGCGTTCATGCGGAGATCGGCGGCGCGGGCCGCCGGCGCCGCCCCTCCCCCCTCCGGCCCCGCCGCCCTGGCCAGGGCGGGGCGGGGCCGGAGGGGGCAGGGGCCGCGCACGAAGGTTCCCTGGCCGACGCGCCCCTCCACAAGGCCGCGCCGGGCGGCCTCGGCATAGGCGCGGGCGATGGTGGTGAAGTCCACACCCAGCCGCGCGGCCAGCAGGCGCTGCGGCGGCAGGCGGGTTCCCGGCGCGACGCGGCCGGCCTGGATGTCGCGCTCCAGCGCATCGGCGATGCCGCGATAGAGGGGGCCGGCGGCGCGGTCGAGGCTGGGCAGCCAGGCCGGGGTGTCAGCGGGGGGGGACATGGTCCAGCCTCATCTCCATGCAATGCCGGTTTTATCCGCGGATTGCATGCCGTCAAAGAGGCGCATCACCGCGCGCCGCCCCATGCAGGAAAAACTCCCAGGACTGCGCGAATTCCCGCTCCTGCGCCGCGGGGTCGGCGGCGGGGGCGCGGCCGAGCATCGCCTCGTTGGTCGGGCCATAGACGATGCTGTGCAGCAGGTGCCGGGCCAGGGGCTCGGGCGGGCCGGGCCGCAGCGCCCCGGCGCGCTGCGCCTCGGCCACCGCCAGGACCAGTTCGTCCAGGATGGGGTCGGCCGCGGGCGGCGCCTCCGGCCGCGCGGCGCCGAACACCAGCCCCTCGGTGAAGGCGATGCGCCGGTAGGCCAGCAACTCGGCATCCAGGTTGAGGGTGAGGAAAAGCCGCGCCACCTGCCGCAGCCGCGCCAGGGCGCAGCCGCCCCCCCCGGCCGGGGCGATCTCGGTCTTGAGGCGCTCCAGGATGCGCAGCCGCAGCCGCTCCAGCACCGCGTTGAACAGCGCGGCCTTGGAGGGAAAGCGCCGGTAGAGCGTGTCCTTGCCCGCATTGCAGGCCGCCGCGACCTGCTCCATCGAGGTCGCGGCGAAGCCCTGGGTGGCGAAGAGCCGCGCCGCGGCGTCGATGATCCGGCTGGCCATCCCGGCGGCCTCCCCCTTGGAGGGGCGGCCCGTCCGGGGGCGGTCTGCGCGGGGGGCGGGGGGCGGGGGGCTCATCGGGCGCGCGGGGCACCCCAGGGGGCGCCCCGGAGGGTGCCTTGGGGCGCGGCCTGGCCCCGGCGTGGCGGGCCTCGGTGAACTCGCCTCATGCGTCTCTCCTTCTCCGTCCTGGCCGGCCACCGGCCGGGTGCTGGCGCCCGCTCTGGAGCCTGATCCTGCTCCAGATCCCATGCGGGAGTGCTTCCCGTCAGCCTCTTCCCGTGGTCAATATGGAAAAACTGGACGGATCAGTCCCGTTTACCTTATAAGCCACCCCCGACTCGCGAGTGATAACCATTCGCAAAACGCCGGATGCCCTTCGGCCAGAGCGGGAGAAGACTGGGAATGCATGACGGAGTGAGCGCGCGCCGGCGCGCCGTGTTGCTGGCATCGGTGGCCATGGCCGCGCTCTCCGCCCCGGCGCGGGCGCAGCAGGATCCCCTCGCCCTCCCGGCGGTCGCGGTGGAAGGTAGCCGGGGCGGCACCGCCGAGAGCTATCTGGAAGGCAGCTCGGCCACCGCCACCAAGACCGGCACGCCGGTGGCCGAGACCCCGCAGTCGATCAGCACGGTCACCCGCCGGCAGCTGGACGACCAGAACGCGCAGACCGGCCGCGACGCGCTGAACTACACCCCCGGCGTGCTCTCCGGCATGGAGACGACGACGCGCTACGACAGCATCTTCCTGCGCGGCTTCGGCAGCTTCGGCACAACGACCAGCGTGGTCGATTTCCTGGACGGGCTGCGGCTGCCGCGCGGCCAGGCCTTCGCCCTGCCGGCGGTCGATCCCTTCCTGCTCGACAGCCTCGACGTGCTGCGCGGCCCGGCGGCGGTGCTCTATGGCCAGACCACGCCGGGCGGCCTCGTCAACCAGATCAGCCGCGCCCCGGCCGCCACCCCCTCCAACGAGGTGCGGCTGGAGGCCGGCAGCCATGCGCGGCTGCAGACGGGCCTGACCAGCCAGGGCGCGCTCGACGCGGCGGGGGTGTGGCAATACAGCTTCAGCGGCATCGGCCGCACCGCCGAAAGCCAGTATGACGGCGTGAAGGAACAGCGCATCGCCGTGGCGCCGGCCCTCGCCTGGCAGCCGAATGCCGAGACCCGGCTGACCCTGCAGGGCTTCTACCAGCACGACCCCGAGGGCGGCTATTTCAACTCGCTCTATGCCCGCGGCCTGGCCTCGCCCGCGGTGGGGCGCTTCCTGACGCGCGAGCTGAATGTCGGCGATCCCTCCTTCGACCGCTACGACCGCACGCAATACGCCCTGGGCTACACGCTGGAGCACCGCGTCAACGCCGCCGTCAGCCTCACCTCGAAGCTGCGCTACTCGGCGATCGACCTCGATTTCCAGAGCCTGCAGATGGCGGGCCCGGTCAGCGCAAGCGGCCTCATGCCGCGCCAGGCCCTGCGCTCGATCGAGCGGGTGGATGGCATCGCCGCCGACAACAACGCCCAGATCACCTTCACCACCGGCGTGCTCGCGCACCGGGCGCTGGTCGGCTTCGACCTGCAACGCTCGGTCAGCACCTGGGACTATCTCTACGGCGCGGCCTCCCCGCTCGATGTCATGGCGCCGCGCTATGGCATCCCCGTCGGCGCGCTCACCAAGATCATCGACAGCAGGCAGACGCTGCAGCAGGCCGGCCTCTACGTGCAGGACCAGATCAGCCTCGGCGGCTTCCGCCTGCTGCTCGGCGCGCGGCATGACTGGACGGAACAGCAGAGCGACAACCGCCTGGCCGGCACCAGCAGCACGCAGTCCAGCCAGTCGCCGAGCTACCGCGCCGGGCTGCTCTACCGCTTCCAGAACGGCATCGCGCCCTATGTCAGCTATTCCACCTCCTTCGAGCCGGTGGTGGGGGTGGACGCGCAGGGCAGCGCTTTCCGGCCGACCGAGGCGCGGCAATGGGAAGCCGGCCTCAAATACGAGCCCTCCTTCATGAACGCGCTCTTCGCCGCCTCGGTCTTCGAGATCCGGCAGGAGAATGTGCTCACCCCCGGCGCCATCCCGGGCTTCCAGGTGCAGCAGGGCGAGGTGCGCTCGCGCGGGGTGGAGCTGGAGGCGCGCGGCAAGGCCACGCGCGACCTTGAGCTGATCGCCAGCCTGACGCTGCTGGACACCGAGGTCACCCGCTCCACCACCACCGCCAATATCGGCAAGCGGCCGCAGGCGGCGCCGGATTACTACGGCTCGGTCTGGGCCAGCTACAGCCTGGGCGAGGGCGTGCTGGACGGGCTGACGCTCGGCGCCGGGCTGCGCTTCGTCGGCAGCAGCTATGGCGATGACGCCAACACCGTGCGCGCCGGCGGCTACACGCTGGTTGATCTCGCGGCCCGCTACGATCTGGCGAAGATCAGCCCGGCGCTGGCCGGCGCGCAGGCGACGCTGAACGTCACCAACCTGTTCGACCGGGAATATTACGCCAGCTGCAGCTCCACCTATTACTGCCAGTACGGCAATGGCGCGCGGGTGCTGGGCGGCCTGCGCTACCGCTGGTGAGGGCGCCGCGCCCGCGGCCCGGCCGCCGCCATCTCGCGGCCCTGCTCGCCACGCCCTTCCTCGCCGCCGCCGTGCCGCCGGGCGGCCCCCGCGTCACCGACATGCTCGGCCGGCGCGTGGCGCTCGCCCGCCCGCCGCGGCGGATCGTCCTGCTGGATGCGCGGGACATCATGGCCATGGCGCTGCTGCACCCGGACCCCGCCAGCCTCGTCGCCGGCTGGGCGGGGGTGGAGCTGCTCGACAGCGACCTGCTCCGGCGCGACTACGATGCGCGCCCCGGCGGCGGGCCGATCCCCGTGGTGGGCGGCGTGACGGCGGAGTCCCGCTCGCCGGAGGCCATCCTCGCCCTGGCGCCCGACCTCGTGGTGGCGACCGCCCAGGCCGAGCCGGACCTGGCCGGCGGCCCCCTGGTGCGCCAGCTGGCCGCGGCGGGCATCCCCACCGTCTTCAGCAGCGCCGATGCCAACCGGCCCGATGCGCCGGACGCCGCCGGGGGCCCGCTGGACAGCCTGGCGCGGCTCATGGCCCTGTGGGGCGCCCTGCTCGGCCGCGAGGCGGAGGCCACGGCCTTTTCCGGCTTTGTCGAGGAGCGCCTGGGCAGGGTCACGGACCGGCTGGCCCATGTGGCGCCGTGCAGCACCTATCTCGAGGTGCAATCCACCTTCGAGGAGTGCTGCTGGGCGGCTGGCGGCCGCATCTGGGGCGCGCTGCTGGCCCTGGCCGGCGGCCGGGTGCCCGGGGCGGCGGGGGCGCGCTGGTTCGCGAAGCTGTCGCCCGAACAGCTGATCGCCGAGGCGCCGGCGGCCTATATCGCCACCGGCGGGGCCTATGCCCCCGGCCTGCGCCCCGCCATCGGCCCCGGGCTGGAGCCGGAGGCCGCCCGCGCGGCGCTGCGCCGCCTCGCCGCCCGGCCAGGGCTGGCCCTGCTGCCCGCCATCCGGGACGGCCGCGTCCATGGCATCTGGAGCGGGCTGGTCGCCATCCGGCCGCTCAACCTGCTCTTCGTCGAGGCGGCGGCGCGGTGGCTGCACCCTGGCCTGTTCCGCGATCTCGACCCGGGCGAGACGCTCGGCCTGCTCAACAGCCGCTTCCTGGCGCGGCCCCTGCCCGGGCCGCTCTGGGTGAGCCTCGCCTGAGCCTCGCGCTGCCGATCCCCCGCTTCCGATCCCCCGCTTCCGATCCCCTGGCCCTGAAAGACTGACATGCCTGCCCTCCAAGCCCGGACCAGCATCCCCTTCCCCCGGATCGCCACCTATCTGGAGCGCATCCTGGCCTCGCTGGCGGCGCATCACCTCACGCTGCGGCCCCTGCCCGGCGGCCACGCGGTCACCTCGCCCTTCGGCGGGCGGGGCCATCTGGTGCCGGGGCCGGGGCGGCTCGACATCACCATCGAGGCACCGGACGGCCCCGCCTTCAACCGGCTGAAGCACGACCTGACGAGCCTGATCGACTTCGTCGCGCGCGAGGAAGCCCTGGTGATCGCCTGGGACGGCGACACCGCCGGGGCGATGCTGCCGCCGGACCTGCGCGTTCTCACCGTCCGGCAGGTGCGGGACGTGACGCCGGGGGTGCGGCGCATCCGCTTCACCGGCCATGACCTCGCCCGCTATGACGCGCCGGACCAGCTGCATTGCCGGCTGCTCTTCCCGGGCGAGGGGAACGCCGCCCCGGAATGGCCGCATCTCGATGATGGCGGGCGCGTGCTCTGGCCGCGCTCGGGCCGGCTGGCCTCGCGCATCTACACCCTCCGCCGCATCGACGCAGCGGCGGGGGTGGTCGAGATCGATTTCGTCCGCCATGCCGGGGATGGGCCGGGGCTGCGCTGGGCGCTGCGGGCGGTGCCGGGTGATGTGGCGGGCCTGCTCGGCCCCGCCGCGCATGGCCCGCGCCCGGCCAGCTGGTATCTCCTGGCGGGGGACGAGACGGGGCTGCCCGGCATCGCCCGCATCCTGGAGGGGCTGCCGGCCACGGCGCGGGGCGTGGCGCTGGTCGAGATCGCCGGGCCGGAGGAGGAACAGGAGCTTGCCCGCCCGCCCGGGCTGGAGATCCGCTGGCTGCACCGCGCGGGCGCCGCGCCGGGCAGCACGCGCCTGCTGGTGGAGGAGGCCCGCCGGCTGGCGCTGCCGGCGGACAAGGGCGGCCTCTTCTTCTGGGGCGGGGCCGAGTTCAGCGCCCTCCGCGACCTGCGCCACTACCTGCTGAAGGAGGCGGGCCTGGCGGCCGGGCAATGCGTCGCCTTCTCCCACTGGCGGCGCGGCATGAGCGAGGAGGAGATCGCCACGGCGGGCGCCTCGTCGATCACGCCCTGAGCGGCGCCGCGTGCCATGGCCGGTGCGGGCGCGGATGCCGCCACTGATGCCGTGGCGGCATGACCCTGATCGACGCCAGCCGGCTAAACGCCGCCGGGCCCCGGGGATAGATCAGCGGGGACGCAATCCGTTTCCGCAAGGAGCCGCCGCCATGGAACAGGATGCCAGCAAGTTCCCCCCCGGGCCGCCGCCGGTGGAAGCCACCCGGCGCGGCGTGCTGAAGGCAGGCGGCACGGGGCTGGCCGCCCTGGGCGCCACCACCCTGGGTGCCACCACCCTGCTTTCCCCCACCCCGGCAAAGGCGCAGGGCATGACACAGGACTGGGACAAGGTCTTCCCCCGCAGCGAGAAGGTGGCGCACCAGAAGGTCCGCTTCCGCAACCGCTACGGCATCACCCTGGCGGGCGACCTCTACACGCCGCGCAACCCGCCCGCCGCGCGGCTGCCGGCGCTGGTCGTCTGCGGCCCCTTCGGCGCCGTCAAGGAGCAGTCCTCCGGCCTCTACGCGCAGACCATGGCGGAGCGTGGCTTCATCGCCCTCGCCTTCGATCCCTCCTATACCGGTGAAAGCGGCGGCGAGCCACGCGACATCGCCTCGCCCGACATCAATACCGAGGATGTCAGCGCGGCGGTGGACCATCTCGGCCTCCTGCCCGCCGCCGACCGTGAGCGCATCGGCGTCATCGGCATCTGCGGCTGGGGCGGCATGGCGCTGAACGCCGTGGCGGTGGACAAGCGCGTCAAGGCCGTCGTCGCCAGCACCATGTATGACATGACCCGCGTCATGTCGAAGGGCTACAATGACAGCGTGACCCTGGAACAGCGCAGCGCGACGCTGGAGCAGCTCAGCCGCCAGCGCTGGCAGGATGCGGAGCGGGGCAGCCCGGCCCATGGCCCCGTCATGAACGAGCTGAAGGGCGGCGAGCCGCAATTCCTGGTCGACTACCACGACTACTACCGCACCCCGCGCGGCTTCCACCCGCGCTCCGTCAATTCGAACGGCTCGTGGTCGCTCACCACCCCGCTCTCCTTCATGAACATGCCGATCCTGCGCTACATCGCGGAAATCTCGCCCCGCCCGGTGCTCTTCATCCATGGCGAGAAGGCGCATTCGCGCTATTTCAGCGAAACGGCCTATGCCGCGGCGGCGGAACCCAAGGAACTGCTGATCATCCCCGGCGCCAACCATGTCGATCTGTATGACCGCGCCTCGGTGATCCCCTTCGACAGGATCCAGTCCTTCTTCACGCAGCATCTCGGCGCCTGAAGGGGGCGCGGCGTCATTCCGGCCCGGCGCGCGGGGCGGGGTCCTGGGCGTGCAGCGCCTGGCGCAGGCGCTCATTCTCCCGCCGCAGCGCCGCGAGCTCCTCGCGCACGGGGCGGAGCACCCCCTCCAGCTCCGCCTGCGTGAGGCGCGGGGTGATGTGCTGCGGGCAATTCCAGTCGAAAGCCTCGACCGTGATGAGGGCGAGGCGCTCGACCCGCCCGGGATAGCCGGCCACGGCCAGCCGCTCCCGCAGGGCCTCATCGGCGGCGGCATCGATGAGGCGCATCCGGCCGAAGATCTTCAGGCGCTGCCGGTGCGCGTAATCCATCAGGAACAGCGAGACGCGGCCATCCGCCTGGACATTGCCGGTGGTGATGTACTGCCGGTTGCCGCGCAGATCGGCAAAGCCCAGCATCCCGTCCTCCAGGATCCGGAGAAAGCCGGGCGGCCCGCCGCGATACTGCACATAGGGCCAGCCGGTCTGCGAGACGCTGGCGAGGTAAAAGCCATCGCGCGCCGCGATGAAGGCGCGTTCGGGCGCCCCGAGGGGCTGGCGCGGATCCTCCCTTCCCGGCTCAGGGCCCGCGAAGGCCCCGCCCTCCTGCACGCCCCCCTGCGTCCACCGCGCCACACCGCCGCCATGCGCGCGCGCGGCGGCGACGGAGGGGGTGGTGGCGATCTCCAGATACCGGCTGCTCATCTCCGCCTCTCCCCGCGCCGCCGCCGGGGAGCTCCCCCGGCCCGGCGCCCTGCCCTGTCCTCAGCCCTGCCCTGTCCTCAGCCCTGCAAGGCCCAGTCCGCCACCTGCCAGCGCATCCGCCCCCGGTCAGCGACGATGCGGCCCAGCCCGGGGAAGGGCATATGCGTCGCGGCGATCAGCGCGCCCTCCGCGGCGGCGCGCGGAAAGAAGCGCTCCCGCATCGCCTGCGCCGCCGCGCGGTCCTGTTCGAATAGGAAGCAGACATCGGTCGCGCCCGGATGCACCACGGGGAAGAGCATGTCGGACACCATGATGAGGCTCTGCCCGCCATCCTCGACCCGCACGCCGATATGGCCGGGAGTATGGCCGGTGAGGTCGACGATGGAGAGGCCGCGCAAAATCTCGCGCTCGCCATCGATCGCCTGGAGCCGGGGGTAGAGGCGCACCAGCTCGGCCGCCATGTCGAAGCTGGGGCGCAGGTAGTCGGGCGCGCCGCTGCGCTTCGCCGGGTCCGTCCAGTGCGCGACGTCGCGCCGGTCGACATAGAGTTCCGCCCCGGGGTAGTTGTTCCGCCCCTCCACAACCAGCCCGCCCATATGGTCCTGGTGCAGATGCGTCACGATCACCGCGTCGATCTGCTCCCGCCGCAGGCCGAGCTGGCCGAGCGCCTGCGGCAGCGCGCCGGTCTGCCCGATGGAGCCGGCCGGGCCGGCATCGATCAGGATGCGGCGCCCCCCTTCCTCGACCAGATACTGGTTGAACAGGAAGCGCACGCCGCCGGGCCGGGCGGTGGACTGCGCGGCCGCGTCCTGCGCGACATCGGCGGCGCTGCGGCCGGGAAAATAGCTGTACGGCATGTCGGCATAGCCATCCGTCAGGGCCGTCACGGTGAAGCGGCCGATGCGGATCTGCGCCAGCGGCGTGACGCTGACCGGGGCCAGGGCCGGGGCCGGGGCCGGGGCCGGGGCTACCGTTCCAGAAACCGTTCCGGAGACCGCTGCCTGGGCCAGGGCGCTGGCGGGCGCGAGCCCGCCGCCCAGCCCCCCCGCGAGCAGGCCAAGGGGAAGGCCACGGACCCAGGCACGGCGGGAGATGTGAGGCATGACACCCTCCTCTGGTCATGGGAATGCGGCGGAGGGCCAGGACGGCCTGCCCACCATAGCGTGACGCTAATGAGCCGGCGTTTGTGGGAGTATCCCGCCCTTGCGGGAGCGAGCCTCCCGCTTTCCGGGAGGATGCGATGGACCGGCTGGACGCGATGGCGGTGCTGCTGGCGGTGGTCGAGGCGGGCAGCCTCTCGGCGGGGGCGCGGCGGCTGGGCGCCCCCCTGGCCACGGTCAGCCGCAAGGTCGCCGAGCTGGAGCGGCATCTGGGCGCGCGCCTCCTGCTGCGCACCCGGCGGGGCCTGGGGCTGACGGAGGAGGGCCGCGCCTTCGTCGCCGCCTCGCGCCGCATCCTGGAGGAGGTGGAGGCGGCGGAGCGCGAGGCCGCCGGCCAGCAGGGCGCGCTGCGCGGGGGGCTGCATGTGACCGCGCCGGTCGCCTTCGGCGAGCGCCATCTCCTGCCCATCGCGCTCGGCTTCCTGCGGGAGCAGCCGGAGATCGACCTGCGCCTGTCCCTGGTCGACCGGCCGATCAGCCTGGTGGAGGAGCATGTCGATGTGGCCCTGCGGATCGGCCATCTGGCGGACAGCGCGCTGATCGCGACGCGGGTGGGCCAGGTGCGCCGGGTGATCTGCGCGAGCCCCGCCTATCTCGCCCGCCGCGGCATGCCACGCCAGCCGGATGATCTGGCCGGGCATGACGGCATCAGCTTCCAGGGCTTCGCCACGGCGCCGGAATGGCGCTACCGGGGGGACAGCGCGGCCTTCGCGGTCGAGCCGCATCCGAAGCTCGCGGTGAACACGACGGAGGCGGCCATCCAGGCGGCGCTGTCGGGGCTCGGCATCCTTCGCGTGCTGTCCTACCAGGTGTCGGAGGAATTGCGGTCGGGCCGGCTGCTGGCCCTGCTGCCGGATTTCGCGCCCGCGCCGCTGCCGGTGCATCTGCTCCACGCGCCGGCCGGCCCGCCGGCGCTCAAGCTCCGGCGCTTCCTCGACTGGGCCGTGCCGCGCCTGCGCGCGCGCATGGCCGGCCTCCCCGCCGGCGGGCCGTGAAGGGGCCGCGCCTCACGCCGGCGCCGCCTGCCGCAGCGAGAACACCTGCGTGCAGAAGACGGGCTCTTCCTCCCCGGCGCCGAGCGCGGCGAAAGCCCGCCGGTGCCGCTCCAGCACGCGGCGCAGCGTGGCCGCGTCCGTGGCCTCGACCAGCAGCAGGCCGGGGAAGCTCGCATCGCCGCCGCGCAGCGCCTTCTCATTCGTCGGCACGGCGGACCCCTCGCGGTCGACTTCGAGCAGCCGCGCGGCGCAGACGCGATCCTCCGCCGCCAGGGCGTCCAGCAGGGGCTCCACCCCGCCGGGCGGCTGGCCGAGGGGCACGGGCAGAGGCAGGGGCAGGGGCAGGGGCAGCAGATGCCCGCCGCCGCCGGTGCCACGGCCGGCGCGGATCTCTCCGCCGCCCCGGGCGAAATTGCGCAGCCCCGGCATGATGCGCCGGGACCAGGGCGTCGGCGCGTTCAGCCGGGCGAGATAGGCCGGGCTGACCAGCACCGCGGCGGCGGCGAGGTCGTAGAGGATCAGGTAGCGGCAGGCCTCCGGCAGGCTGGCGCGGAAGACCCGCACCGCCTCGAAGCCGGGAATGCCCAGCCGCTCCGCCGTGTGTTCGCGCGTCAGCCAGTGCAGGTAATCCGTCTCCTGCTCCGGCGCCACATCGCTCCAGATGGCGAGCATCGCGGGGGTCATGCGGCCGCGCCCCTATTCCATCCGGATGTTGCGGCGGCGGATCAGCTCGCCCCAGCGCCGGGCTTCCTCCGCCTGATAGGGCGGAAAGGCCTCGGCGGTGCCGGCATAGATGTCGATCGCGGCGGCCTCGAAACGCACCCTGACCTCCGGCAGGGCCAGGATCTCGCGGGCCGAGGCGGAAAGCTGCCGCACGATCTCGGGCGGCGAGCCCGCCGGGGCGAAGAAGCCGAAATCATTGGTGGCGCGGTAGCCGGCCAGCCCGCATTCGGCGAGGGTCGGCACCTGCGGCACCTGCGGGCTGCGCTCCGGGCTCGTCACCGCCAGGGCGCGCAGCTCGCCGGACTGGATATAGGGAATGGCCGTCACGGTATCGATGAAGCCGAGCTGCGCCTCCCGCGCGATGACCGCCTGCACCTGCAGCCCGCCCGAGCGGTAGGCGACATGCAGCATCTCCGTCCCCGACATGTCGAGCATCAGCTCCGGCGCCAGATGGGCGATCGTGCCCGCCCCGGCCGAGGCATAGCTGAGCCTGCCCGGCTGCGCCCTCGCCGCCGCGACCAGGCCGGCATAGTCCCGGATGGGGCTCGACGCATGGACGCAGACAAACATGGCATTGCCCGCCAGCAGGCTGATCGGCGCGAAGCCCTTCTCGCTGTCATAGGGCAGCTTCTCGAAGAGGAAGGGCGCCAGGGCGAAGGTGCCGGTGGGCGAGACGCCGAGGGTATAGCCATCGGGCCGCGCGCGGGCCACGGCGCCATGGCCCAGCGTGCCGCTGCCGCCCGCGCGGTTCTCCACCACGAAACTGCCGTTCAGCCGGGCCGAGAGATGCTGCGCCAGCAGGCGCGCCACGAAATCGGTCGAGCCGCCCGGCGCGAAGGGCACGATGACCGTGACGGGCCGGTTCGGATATCCCGGGGCCGGGGTTTGCGCCCGGGCGGCGCGGCCGGCCGCCAGCGGCAGCGCGCCCAGCCCCGCCACAAGCCCCGCCGAGAGCCCCGCCAGCAGCGCGCGGCGGCGGAGCGCCGGCGCCTCTTCTGTCGCATCCCGCATGGTTTTTCCTCCCTGGTGTCGTCTTCTGGTCTTGCGTCTTGTGGTTTTGCGTCTTGTGGTTTTGCCGGGGCCTGGCCGTGGCCGCCTCAGGCCAGCAGCTCCTGCATCGCCCGGATGGCCGTGGCATAGCCGCGGGCCCCGAGCCCGGCGATGACCGCCGTGGCCACGGTGGAGACGAGCGAGCGGTGATAGACCGCCTCCCGCCGGTGGATGTTCGAGATGTGCAGCTCGATGACGGGGCGGCCGAACATCTTCAGCGCATCGAGCACGGGGATGGAGGTGAAGCTCAGCCCGGCGGGGTTGATGACGAGGCCGGCGGCATCGCCATCCGTCGCCTCATGGATCCACTCCACCAGCTGCCCTTCCCAATTGGTCTGCCGGAACACCACCGTGTCGGCGCCCGCCGCCGCGCGGCACAGGGCTTCCACCTCGGCCAGGGTGGTGTGGCCGTAGATGTCCGGCTCGCGCCGGCCGAGGCGGTTCAGGTTCGGGCCGTTCAGGACATGGATGCAGCGGCTCACCGGGGCGGCATCCCGGCCGGGCTTGGGTGACACGGCGTTTTCTCCCCTCTTCGCCGCCATCTCGGCGCAGGTGGAGGAGGGAGTCAACCGATATGATGATAATCATCGGATGATATCGGAAAAAACGGATATTTGACGCCATGCCCGGCTGGTGAAACTCTGCGCGCCTGTGACCCCCGGCCCCGGAGACGAGATGGAGGACAGTTCGGTCGGCGAAGCCGCCTATCGCCGCATCCGCGCGGATATCGTCTTTGGCCGCCTCGCCCCCGGGCAGCGGCTCGGCCTGGACTGGATGCGCGAGACCTATGGCACCAGCATCAGCACCCTGCGGGAGCTGCTGAACCGCCTGGCCTCGGAGGAGCTGGTGGTGGCCGAGGGCCAGCGCGGCTTCGAGGTCGCGCCCGTCTCCACCGCGGAGTTTCAGGAGGTGGCGGCGCTGCGGCTGCTGCTGGAGGCGCATGCGCTGGAACATGCCTTCGCCGCCGGCGGGCTCGACTGGGAGGGCGGCGTGGTGTCGGCCCACCACAAGCTGGCGGCCCTGGAGCGCAGCCTGCTGGCGGGCGAGGCGGCCGATGCGGCCCTGTGGAAGCGCTATGACTGGGAGTTCCACCACGCCCTGATCGCGGCCTGCGGTTCGCGCACCCTGCTGCGGGCGCACATGGCCGCCTATGACCGCTACCTGCGCTACCAGATGGTCGCCGTGGTCTTCCGGGGGGAGGTGGCGGCGGCCGAGCACCGCCGGCTGCTCGAGGCGGCCCTGGCGCGCGATGCCACGACGGCCCGCGCGGTGCTGCGGGCGCATATCGATGGCTGCGTCGCCCAGGTGCTGGCGGCGGGCGGGCTGGACGCCTTCACCACGCCGCCGCCATCGCGCGCCGGGCAGGCGGCCGGGAAGGGCGCGGCACCCCGCGCCAGGGCCGCGCGGCGCGCGGGATGAGCCGCCGGGGCGGCGGCGACAGGAGAGGATGCCGTGAACCACCGCCAGCTTGAGGTGTTCAACGCCGTCATGATCAGCGGCTCCGCCTCGCGCGCGGCGGAACTGCTGCGGGTCACGCAACCCGCCGTCAGCCGCGCCATCGCCGAGCTGGAGGCGGCCATCGGCTTCGCCCTGTTCGACCGGGTGCGCGGCCGCCTCGTGCCCACGCCGGAGGGGCAGCTGTTCTTCACCGATGTGCGCGCCAGCTTCATCGGCCTCGACCGGCTGCGGACATCGGCGGCGCGCATCCGCGATTTCGGCGCCGGCACCCTGCGCATCGCCAGCCTCGCCGCCTATGGCCACACCGTGGTGCCGCGCGCCATCCGCCTCTTCCGTGACCGGCACCCGGATATCGCCATCACCTTCCAGATCGCCCTGTCGTCGCAGGTGCGGGACCTGGTGGTGAACGGCAATTTCAGCCTGGGCCTCGCCGCCGATGAGGTGGATCTCTCCGGCGTCGACCACCGGGTGTTCTCGAGCGGGCGCGCCTGCTGCGTCATGCCGCCGGGCCACCCGCTGGCCAGCCGGGCGGTCATCCGCCCCGCCGATCTCGACGGCCTTCCCTTCATCGCCCTCTCGGCCGAGGACCGCGCGCGGGCGCGCTTCAACGCCGTGCTGGACGCGGCGGGGTCGCGGCCGAATGTGGTGGTGGAAACGCCCTTCGCCGCCACGGTCTGCGCGCTGGCGCTGGAGGGGGTGGGGGTGGGGCTGGCGCAGGCCGTCGCGGCGGAGGGCTTCCTGGAGCGCGGCCTCGTCCTGCGGCCCTTCGAGCCGGAGGTCTATTTCAGGACCTACCTGCTGTTCCGCCCGGACACGCAGAAATCGATCCTGGTGAAGCACCTCGTCGCCGCCCTGCTGGCGGCGCGCGACCAGGGGGCGGGCAAGGCCACCACCCCGCGCCTCCGCGGCACCGCCTCCACCAGGGCGCGCTAGGCCCGCCCGGAAGGGAAAGGCCCCGCGCGGGCGGCGGAATAGGGCGGGGCTGGCCCGGCCCCCAGCGGCGCGCCCGCCCGCTCAGGCCAGGGCCGGCGCGCCGGCGGTGGCCAGGGCGTCCAGCAGCCGCTCCAGCTCGGCCCACAGCTCGCCCTCCTCCTCCAGGCCGATGCTGATGCGCAGCACGGCGCCGGGATGGGTCCAGGGCGTCACGCTGCGGTCGCCCTGGACCGCCATGGGGGCGATCAGGCTGCGCGTGCCGCCCCAGGAGGCGCCGATGGCGAACACCTTCAGCGCCGTCAGGGCCGGGTTGAGCGCCGCCTCCGCCCCCGGCTTCAGCACGATGCTGAACACCCCGCCCGAGCCACGGATGTCGCGCGCCCAGACATCATGGCCGGGGCAGGAGGGCAGGCAGGGATGCAGCACCCGCTCCACCGCCGGGTGGTCCTGCAGGCGGCGGGCGAAGGCCTCCGACACCCGGCCGACATGCGCGAGGCGCAGGCCCATCGTCTCGATCCCGCGCAGCGCCAGCGCCACCTCGTCCGGCGAGACGCCGATGCCGAGGCTGCGCAGCACCTCCTTCAGGCCCTGGCGCAGCGCGAGATCCCGGACGGTGACGGAGCCGAGCAGCAGATCCGAATGCCCGCCGACATACTTGGTCAGCGCCTCCACCGCGAAGTCGCAGCCATGGTCGAGCGGCTTGAACAGCAGCGGCGTGCACCAGGTGTTGTCGCAGCCGACCAGCACGCCCCGCGCCCGGGCCGCGGCGGCGATGGCGGGGATGTCCTGCACCTCCATGGTGCCGGAGCCGGGGGATTCCACCCAGACCAGCCGCGTGCGCGGCTCGATCAGCCCGGCGATGCCGGCGCCGATCAGCGGGTCGTAGAGCGTGTGACGGATGCCGCGCGGCGCGAGATAGTCGCGGCAGACGGAGCGGACCGGGCCATAGGCGTTGTCGGGCACCAGCACATGGTCGCCGGGCAGCAGGAAAGTGAGGAAGACCAGCGACACCGCCATCTGGCCCGAGGGCACCAGCACGGTGCGGATGCCGTTGTGCAGCGCCGTCAGCTGCGCCTCGAGCGTGCGCGTCGTCGGCGTGCCGTGCAGGCCGTAGGTATAGCCGTCGAAGCCGCGCTGGCCGCGCGCGGCGAAGCTGCCGGCATCCTCGTAGAGGATGGTGGAGGCGCGGTAGGTCGGCACCGCGAGGCTGCGGAAGCCCTCCTGGGAGACAACGGGGTGCTGAACGCAGCGGGTCAGGTCGTGCATGGTTTCCCTCGGAAGCGGCGGCGGAACGGGGCCGGTCGGCGGGGGGATCCTGCCGCAGGCCGCCCCGCCGGGGGAACTGACCAGCGGCATGGACTCCATGAGGAAATGTTATGGGCCGCGGCCGCCCCCCGCCGCCTCCGGGGCGGGCGCCGCCGTCCAGGCGCAGCCCATCCAGGCCGCGAGGTGGCCCAGCACATAGCGCGCCCGCGCCGAGACCGGCCATTCCGCCCGGTGGATCAGCCAGAGCGTATCGACCACCGGCGCGCCCTCCTCCACCACCCGGACCGCCTCGGGCCGGGGGAAGGCCCGGCGCGCATAGCGGGGCAGCACGGTGAAGCCCAGCCCGCGCGCCACCGGCTCCAGCAGCAGCGAGACCTGGTTGCTGAAGCCGTGGCAGGGCAGCGCCTGCACCCCGGGATGGCGGCCGAAGCGCTGGCTGAACAGGCGGTTGGCCATGGCCTGGCCATCCGGGTGGTCGATGAAGCCCAGCCGCTGCAGATCCGCCCAGCCCGTGACCGCCTCCCCCGCCGGCACCACCAGCTCCAGCGGTTCCTGCGCGAAGGCGGCCACCTCCAGGCGCGGGTCGTCCGGGCGGCGGGCGGTGAGGCCCAGCTCATAGCGGCTGTCGAGGACGGCCTCGATCACCTCGGCATCGGGGGCGAAGCGGTGCCGCACCACCAGCCCGCGCTGCGCCTGCTGCAGGTCGAGCAGCAGCGGGTAGAGGAAAAGCCCGACGCTGCCCGGCGTGATCAGCCCGATCTCGCCCCGCCTTTCCTCCTGCCCGGCCAGCCGGGCGGCCAGGCAGCGGGCGGCGCGGTCGACCTCGGCGCAGTAGCCGAGCAGGGCGCGCCCGGCCGGCGTCACCTCCACCTGCCGGGGGCGGCGGATCAGCAGGGGGCCGAACCGGGCCTCCAGCGCGCGGATATGCTGGCTGACGGCGGCCTGCGTCAGGTCCAGCCGCTGCGCCGCGCGGGTGAAGCTGCCGAGTTCCGCCGTGGTGGCGAAGGAGCGCAGCCATTCCGGTTTTGCGATCATGATATCTTATTAAAACCATAAGAGAGACGATATTCTCCTGATGGAATACCGGACCTATCTGGAGGTCGACCATCCTCCCAGGACCATGGACCGATGCCCAGCCCCTCGCCCTGCCCGTAGCGCCCTGCCCGTAGCGCCCTGCCTCCTGGCGCGGCCCTGGCCTCCTCCCCCACCACAGCATTTTCCACGCCGCGCGCGCCACCGGGCGCGGCGGCGCCACGCCTCCGGCCGGCCCCCGCGCCGGCCACACGCCTGACGAAAGACACGACCCCATGTCCGCCTTGTTCACGCCCTTCACGCTGAAGGATGTCACGCTGCGCAACCGCATCGCGGTGCCGCCCATGTGCCAGTACATGGCCGAGGATGGCTTCGCCAATGACTGGCACCAGGCGCATTACACCAGCCTCGCGCGCGGCGGCGCGGGCCTCGTCATCGTCGAGGCCACGGGCGTCTCGCCGGAGGGGCGCATCACCCCGGGCTGCCTCGGCCTGTGGAACGACGCCCAGGCCGAGGGGCTGGCGCGCATCGCCGCCGCCATCCGCGCCGCCGGCGCCGTGCCGGGCATCCAGATCGGCCATGCCGGGCGCAAGGCCAGCGCCAACCGCCCCTGGGAGGGCGATGACCATATCGCCGCGGGCGACCCGCGCGGCTGGGAGACGATCTCCCCCTCCGCCATCGCCTTCAGCGACACGCTGCCGCGCGTGCCGCGCGCGATGACGCCGGCCGATATCGCCCGCCTGCGCGCCGATTTCGCCGCCGCCGCGCGCCGCGCCCGCGATGCCGGCTTCGCATGGCTGGAACTGCATTTCGCCCATGGCTATCTCGGCCAGAGCTTTTTCTCCGTGCATGCCAACCGGCGCGAGGATGCCTATGGCGGCGACCTCGCCGGGCGCAGCCGCTTCCTGTTCGAGACGCTGGAGGCCGTGCGCGCCGAATGGCCGGAACACCTGCCGCTGACCGCCCGCTTCGGCGTGCTGGAATATGACGGGCGCGACGAGGAGACGCTGGCCGAGGCCATCACCGTGACGCGCGGCTTCAAGGCGCGCGGGCTGGACTTTCTTTCCGTCAGCATGGGCTTCTCGACCCCGGAGGCGCGGATTCCCTGGTCCACGCCGGGTTTCATGGCACCCATCGCCCAGCGCGTGCGGGAGGAGGCGGGGCTGCCGGTCGGCTCGGCCTGGGGCTTCCACACGCCGCAGCTGGCGGAGCAGGCCGTGGCACAGGGGCAGCTCGACCTCGCCATGGTCGGCCGCGCCTTCCTGGCGAACCCGCACTGGGCCTATGAGGCAGCCAGGACCCTCGGGGTGGAGAAGGCCGCCTGGGTGCTGCCCGCCGCCTATGCCCATTGGCTGGAGCGCTACCGGCCGGTGGCCTGAGAGACGGGCAGGCCGCCTGTGGCTTGAGGGGGCTTTGCCCCCTCAAACTCCCCCCTTTCTTCCTTTGGGCAGGGGACAGGGTCCCCTGCACCCGCCCTCAGAAAGGGATTCCAAAGGCCTCTGGCCTTGGGTGGCTGCGCGGCACTGCCGCGCAGGTGCGGAGAGGGGCGAAGCCCCACTCAAGAACCCCGCGCCGTATTGTCTAGAGCCCGGCGAGCAGGGCGCGGACCCAGCGGTGGCCGGGGTCGCGCTGTGTCCGCTCATGCCAGACGGCCAGCTTGGTGAAGCCGGGAATATCCAGCGGCGGCGGGCGCAGCGCCAGCCCCGCCGCGCCCGCCACCAGCCGCTCCGGCACCACCGCGATCAGGTCGCTCTCGCGCAGGATCTCGACCAGGGCGAGAAAACTCATCACCGAGAGGCTGACCCGGCGCTGCCGCCCGAGGCGCGCCAGGGCCTCGTCCGTCACGCCCAGGAAACCGCCGCCGGTGAGCGAGACCATGGCGTGGTCCAGCGCGCAGAAACGGTCCAGGTCGAGCGGCGCGGCGGCGGCCGGGTGCCCCGCGCGCAGGGCGCAGACATAGCGTTCCTCAAAAAGGCGGCGGGCGCGCAGGCCAGGGGGCAGGCTCTCCGGCGTCACCAGGGCGAGGTGGATTTCACCGCGCTCCAGCTGCTCCGGCAGGCGGGCGGCCTGCACCGGCAGGACCGCGACACGAATACCCGGCGCGCGGGCCCGCAGCGCGGCCATGAAGGGCACGAGGATGGCGCGCAGCGCATAATCCGTGGCCGCGATGCCCAGGGTGAAATCGGCCCGCGCCGGATCGAATGCCGCGGGCTGCAGCATCGCCTCGATGCCAGACAGCGCCTGGCGCAGTGGCGCGGCCAGTTCCTGCGCGCGCGGCGTCGGCACGATGCCGCGCTGGGCGCGGATGAAAAGCGGGTCGCCGAAGGCGTCACGCAGGCGGGTGAGCATGCCGCTGACCGCCGGCTGGGTCAGGCCGAGCCGCGCCGCCGCGCGGGTGACGCTGCGCTCCTCCAGCAGGGCATCCAGCGTCTTCAGCAGGTTGAGGTCGAGGGTCCTGATATCGTGAGCCATGATGGCTCATATATCCAACCGCGATTGGTTTGATATCAGAAATACGCTGATACCCACCCCGTCAGCGGGTCCTCCCTGGCCCGCGAGAAGGAGTGGCCATGTCGCGTATCTCTGTTCTTGGTCTTGGCGCGATGGGCTCCCGCATGGCGGCGCGCCTGCTCCAGGCCGGCCATGACGTGACCGTCTGGAACCGCAGCCCGGAGGCTGCCGCGCCGTTGGTCGCTCAGGGTGCCCGGCAGGCCGCCACCCCGCGCGAGGCGGCCACGGGCGCCGCCTTTGTGCTCGCCATGCTGCGCGACGACGAGGCCTCGCGCAGCGTCTGGCTGGAGGGTGAAACCGGCGCGCTGGGCGGCATGGCGGCCGGCAGCACCGCCCTGGAAAGCTCGACCCTGACGCCGGCCTGGGTGCGCGAGCTGGGCGCCACGGCCATGGCGCGCGGCGTGGCGCTGCTGGAGGCGCCAGTGTCCGGCTCGCGCCCACAGGCGGAGGCGGGGCAGCTGGTGGTCCTGGCCGGCGGCGAGGCCGGGGTGCTGGCGCGGGCCATGCCGGTGCTGGGCGCGATCGGGGGTGCCGTGCACCATGCCGGCCCGCTCGGCGCCGGGGCGGTGCTGAAGCTCGTGACCAATGCGCTGCTCGGCATCCAGGTCGCCGCCTATGCGGAGTTGATCCCGCTGATCGAGCGCCAAGGGATGGACCCAGGCGCGGCGGTGCGGATCCTGTCGCAGACCTCGGTCTTCGCGCCGGTGGCGCATTATCTCGCCGGCTCGATGGTCGCCGGGCAATTCGCCCCGCAATTCCCCGTCGCGCTGATCGAGAAGGATTTTGGCTACCTGCTGGCCTGCGATGGCGCGGCCGAGAAGCTGCCGGCCAGCGCGGCGGTGCGCGACGTCTTCCGCCGCGCCATCGAGGCCGGGTTGGGCGAGCTCAACATGACCGGCGCCGTGCAACTGCACCGCCGCTGGGCGCGAGGCGAGGCATGAGTTTCCCCAGGCGCTGGCTCCTGCTGGCGAGCCTTCTGCCGCCCGGCCGCGCCCGGGCCGCGTCCACCACACCACCACGGAGCAGCATGATGCACGCGATTATCTGGCCCGAGGGCTATATCCCCGGCGAGTGCGACAACTTTGCCTCCAACGAGGTCATCGTGAAGGGCCTCAGCGTGGCCGAGGTGTGGCCCTTCCTGGCCATTCCGGCGCGCTGGCCGGCCTATTACGCCAATTCCTCCGACATCCGCTTCCATGACGGGGAAGGCGAGGCGCTGACGCCGCAGCGCCGCTTCTTCTTCAGGACCTTCGGCTTCCCGGTGGAGGCGCAGGTGGTGGAATGCGTGCCGCCGGAGCCGGGCCAGCCCGCCCGCCTCGCCTGGCATGGCTGGGCCGGCGAGGGCGCCACGCGGCTCGATGTGCACCATGCCTGGCTGCTGGAAGACCTGCCCGGCGGGCGCCTGCGCATCCTGACGCAGGAGACGCAGAATGGCGAACCGGCGAAGGACCTCGCCAGGGCCCGGCCCAACCCGATGATCAATGGCCATCAGGACTGGCTGGTGGGCCTCGCCGAGGCCGCGCGCAGGGCGAAGCGGGGATAATCCCCCGCGCCACGGGCGGCGGGCGCCGCGATGCGCCCGCCCCTCCCCTGGCTGCGATCAGCGGTCCAGCACCGCGCGGTCGTTCTTGGCGACCAGGGTGCGGAAATGCGGGGTCAGCTCCGCCTCGGTGAGGCCGAAGGCCTCGGCGAACTGCATGACCAGGCGCTGCTCGCCGGGCTCCGCATCGCCATCCGCCATGGCGCTGTCGATCATGTTGAGGACGATGCAGAGCTTCTGGTCATGGCGCAGCTGCGGCGCCGCGGCGGCCAGGAAGGCGTCCGGCGCCGTCGTCCGGGCATAGCCGATGACGGCTTCCAGCTGCTGGCGCGTGGCCGAAGGGCCGAGCACCGAATGGAGATGGCCGATTTCCTCGTGATCCACCTCGCCATCGGCGCCCATGCAATAGATCAGCGAGACGACGAGGCAGTTGCGGGGGGTGAGCGCCAGCGCCGGAGCCTGCGGCTTGAACAGACCGAACATCGATATGCCTGCATCCCTGAAAGCCGCCCACCAGGAGGGCGGATCGGGCGCTTCATGGCATAAAATGAACTCCATGTCATCATTCAGACAGGGTACATCCATTCCCGCCGCCGGCGGGCAAAAACAACACTTCCTGATCGTGATGCTTGATAATGCGCTTTCATCCGACGTATGAGGCCGCAAAGCCCGGATGGATGCGCCCGACCGCACGGGGCACCCCGGCAAGGACCGGAGGAAGAAAGCCATGTCCCGCCTGCCCCTGCGCACCCCTGAGAATGCCCCGGCCGAAGCCCGCCCCGCCCTGGAGGCGGCGCAGCAGGCCAATGGCTACCTGCCGAACCTGCTGCGCGTGCTGGCCAATGCCCCCGTGGCGCTCGAGACCTACCTGACCGTCTCCGGCATCAATGCCCGCGCCAGCCTCTCCCTGCCGGAGCGCGAGGTGGTGCAGATCACCGCCGCCGCCACGCATGGCTGCGGCTTCTGCGTCGCCGGCCATACCGCCATCGCCACCAGAAAGGCCGGGATGGACGCGGCGACGGTGGAGGCGCTGCGCGCCCGCGAGCCCGCCCCGGAGCCCCGCCTCGCCGCCATCGGCCGCTTCACCGCCGCCGTCATCGCGACGCGCGGCCAGGTGGCCGATGCCGATCTCGCCGCCTTCCACGAAGCCGGCTTCACCGACCAGCAGGCGCTCGAGGTGGTGCTGGGCGTCAGCCTCGCCACGCTCTGCAACTTCGCCAACAATCTCGGCCAGCCGCCGCTGAACCCGCAGCTGGAGCCCTATCGCTGGGATGGCGCCGCCCCCGTCCTGGTGGCCGGGTAAGGCGCGCCGCCATGACCTTCCTCGCCCCGGATGCCCCAGCGGATGCCCCAGCGGACGCCAAAGCGGAGGCCGCCCTGGCCACATGGCTCGACGGGCAGGCCCAGGCGCTCGACAGCGGCGCGGCGGAGCCGGCCCTGCTGCTGCCCCGGCTGGGTGCCGCCGGGGTGTTCGGCGCCGGCGTGCCGCAGGCGCTGGGCGGGCGGGCCACGCGCCCGGGCCAGGCCGCCCTGGCCGAGGCGGTGGAGGCCATCGCCCGGCTCTCCGCGCGTTCCCTCGCCGCCGGCTTCGTCGCCTGGAGCCAGCGCAGCTTCATCGAATACCTGCTGCAAAGCCCCAATGCGGCGCTGCGGGAGCGGCTGTTGCCCGGGCTTCTCAGCGGCGCGGTGGCCGGGGCCACGGGCCTGTCCAACGCCATGAAATTCCTCTCCGGGCTGGAGGCGCTACAGATCACGGCGCGGCCGGAGGGGGCGGGCTGGCGCCTCGACGGGCTGATGCCCTGGGTGACCAATCTGCGGCGCGAGGGCTTCCATGTCGCCGCCGCCATCGGGCATGGCGATGGGCGGGGCGCCTTCGTCGCCGCCCTGCCGCATGACACGCCCGGCCTGCACCGCTCGGCCGATCTCGAGCTGATGGCGATGCGCGCCACCAACACCGCCGCCATCACCCTCGACGCCGCGCCGGTGGGGGCGGAGCATGTGCTGCACGAGGATGCGGCGCGCTGGCTGCCGCAGGTGCGCCCGGCCTTCCTCGGCCTGCAATGCGGCCTGTCCATCGGCCTGGCCCGGCGGGCGCTGGAGGTGGCGCAGGCGCAGTCCGGCCCGGCGCGGGCGGTGCTGCGCGCGCCCCTCGCCGCGCTGGAGGCCCGCCTGGCCGCGGAGGTCCAGGCGCTGTATGAGGGGCTGGAGGCCGGGCGCTTCCAGGCCCAGGCCGCGCCGCTCTTCCGCATCCGCATCGCCCTGGCGGAGATCGCGGCCGAGGCGGTGGGGCTGGAATTGCAGGCCAGCGGCGGGCGCGCCTATCTCCAGCCGCAGGGCGTGGAATTCGCCCGGCGCTGGCGCGAGGCGGCCTTCCTGCCGGTCATCACCCCCAGCCTGGTGCAGCTCAAGGCGGCCCTCGCCGCCGCCGCCCGGCCGGAGCGCGCGGCATGAGCACCGCCGCCCCCGGCGTGGCGCCCGTGGGACAAGATCCGGGGCGACAGGATCAGAGGTGGCAGGCGCCGGTGCTGTCGGCGCGGCAATTGGCGCTGCACCATCCGGGCGCGGCGCGGCCGGTGCTGGAGGGGCTGGATCTCGACCTGCATCCCGGCGAGGTCGTGGCGCTGCTCGGCCCCAGCGGCGTCGGCAAGTCGAGCCTGCTGCGCGCCCTGGCCGGGCTGGAGCGGCCGAGTGCCGGGCGGATCACGGTGCGGGGCGCGCCGCTCACCGCCGCGCATCCGCGCGTCACCATCGCCTTCCAGGACCCGGCGCTGCTGCCCTGGCTGTCGCTCGAGAAGAATGTGGGCTTCGGGCTGGATTTCCGCCACCAGCCGCGGCGCGATGGCGCGGCGCGGCAGGCGCTGGTGGAGGGGGCGATCCGCGCCGTCGGGCTGCACCATGCCCGGCACCTGCACCCGGCGCAGCTCTCGGGCGGCATGGCCAGCCGCGCCGGCCTCGCCCGCTGCCTGGCGCGCGAGCCGGAGGTGCTGCTGCTGGACGAGCCGTTCGGCGCGCTGGATGAGGTGACGCGCGCCGAGATGCAGCGCCTGCTGCTCCAGGTGGTGGCCGAGCGCCGCCCGGCCACCCTGCTCATCACCCACGACATCGACGAGGCGCTGCTGCTGGCCGACCGCGTGCTGCTGCTGGGCGGCAGCCCGGCGGGGCTGGCGGGCGTCTGGCGCCCCGCCCTGCCGCAGCCGCGCGACGCCTTCCTGGCCGAGCTGGGCGCGCTGCGCGTCGAGATCCTGCGCAGCCTGCGCGCCACCCTGCGCCCCCACTGACCGGAGCCGCACCATGGACAGCGAGATCTTCTCCCGCCGCGACGCGCTGCGTCTGGCCAGCCTCTTCACCGCCGCCGGCGCCCTGCCGCTGCTGCGCGCCGGCGCCGCGCGCGCGCAGGGCGCGGCCGATGCCCCGCTGCGGATCGGCTACCTGCCCATCACCGATGCCACGCCGCTGCTGGTGGCGCATGGCCGCGGCCTGTTCGAGGCGGAGGGGCTGCGCGCCGAGAAGCCCGTCCTGCTGCGCAGCTGGGCGCAGGTGATCGAGGCGTTCCTCTCCGGGCAGGTCGATGTCGTCCACCTGCTCTCGCCGATGGCGGTCTGGGCGCGCTTCGGCAGCCAGGCGCCGGTGAAGGTGGTGGCGTGGAACCACCTGGATGGTTCCGGCCTCACCGTGCTGCCCGGCATCAACAGCGTGGCGGAGCTGGGCGGGCGCACGGTGGCCGTGCCCTTCTGGTATTCCATCCACAATGTCGTGCTGGGCGCGCTGCTGAAGCGCCACGGGCTGAAGCCCGTGGCGCTGCGCAGCGGCACCCCGGCGCCGGACGAGGTGAACCTCGTGGTCATGGCGCCGGCCGACATGGTGCCCGCCCTCGCGGCGCAGCGCATCGCCGGCTACATCGTGGCCGAGCCCTTCAACGCGGCGGCCGAGGCGCAGGGCGTGGGCAAGGTGCTGCGCTTCACCGGCGATGTCTGGCGTGACCATGCCTGCTGCGTGGTGCTGATGCAGGAGGCCGACCTGGAGCGCCGGCCCGACTGGTCGCAGAAGGTGGTGAGCGCGGTGGCCAAGGCGCAGCTCTGGATCCGCGCCAACCGGGCGGAGACGGCGCATCTGCTCTCGCGCGAGCATCCCAACCGCTACACCCCCCACCCCGCCGCCGTGCTGGCGCGCGTGCTGGCGCCGGAGGCGGCGGAGCGCGCCGCCTACCAGGCCGCGGGCGCCATCCGCCACGCCGAGTGGAGCAACCGGCGCATCGATTTCCAGCCCTTCCCCTATCCGAGCTACACGGAAGAGCTGGTCCGCCGGCTGAAGGACACGCTGATCGAGGGCAATAAGGGCTTCCTCGACACGCTCGACCCCGCGCGGGCGGCGCGCGAGCTGGTGGATGACCGCTTCGTGCGCCGCGCCATCGCCGATCTCGGCGGCCCCGGCGTCTTCGGCATTCCCGAGAGCTTCACGCGTGAGGAGGTGATCGAGGCATGAGCGCCAGCCTCCCCCTGCGGCTGGGGCGGGGCCTGGTGTGGCGCCTGCCGGGCGCGGCGTGGCGGCGTGCCCTGCCCGGCCTCGCCGGGCTGGCGCTGCTGCTCGGGCTGTGGTGGCTGGGCACGGTGCCCTTCGTGGCGGAGGGCGGCTTCGCCCGCCGCTTCGCCCCCGGCGCCGCCTTCGCCAGCCTGTGGGAGCTGGCGGCGCAGGGCGAGCTGCTGACCCATGTGGCGCTGAGCCTGCGCCGCGTGCTGGTGGGGCTGGCGCTGGCGCTGCTCATCGGCGTGCCGCTCGGCCTGCTGCTGGGCGGCGTGCGGGCGGTGGAGGCGGCGGCCTCCCCCGCCTTCCAGTTCCTGCGGATGATCTCGCCGCTCTCCTGGATGCCGGTGGCCGTGATGGTCTTCGGCGTCGGCGATGCGCCGATCCATTTCCTCCTCGCCTTCGCAGCACTCTGGCCGATCCTGCTCAACACGGCCGAGGGGGTGCGGCGGCTGGACCCGCGCTGGCTGCTGCTGGCCCGCAGCCTCGCCGCCACGCGCTGGGAGACGCTGGCGCGCGTGGTGCTGCCCGGCGTGCTGGCGCCGGTGCTGACGGGGACGCGGCTGGCCATCGGCATCCTCTGGATCGTGCTGGTGCCGGCGGAGATGCTCGGGGTTTCGGGCGGGCTCGGCTATCTCGTCCTCGATACGCGGGACCGGCTGGCCTATTCCGAGCTGATGGCCGTCATCCTGCTGATCGGCCTGCTCGGCTTCCTGCTGGATGCCGGGGCGCGCGCGCTCTACCGCCTGCGCGCGCCCGGCCATGCCAGAACAGAACAGGCCAGGGCAGGCGCGGCTGGTGCGGGGCAGCCTGGGGGGGCAGCCTGAGCGGCCCGCCTGAGGTTCCCGCGCGGGCCAGCGCCCTCAGCCGGCCTCCCGGCCCGGCTCCGGCACGGCCGCGGCCGGCCGGGGCGGCGGGAGGCCCTCCGCCAGCAGGGCCTCGAAGGCCGCCGCCGCCATCGGGCGGCCGAACATATAGCCCTGCATGTCGTCGCACCCCTGCTGGCGCAGCAATTCCGCCTGCAGCGGCGTCTCCACCCCCTCGCCGATGGCGCAGGCGCCGAGCGCGCGGCTGATGCCGACCACGGCCTGGACGATGGGGCCGGCGCTGCTGTCATGGCCCAGGCGCTGCACGAAGGAGCGGTCGATCTTCACCTTGTCGAAGGCGAATTTCTGCAGGTAGCCCAGGCTGGAATAGCCGGTGCCGAAATCATCCATGGCGATCCGCACGCCCAGGCCGCGCAGGCGCTGGAAGGTCTCGAGCGTCTCCCGCGTGTCGTGCAGCAGCACGCCCTCGGTGATTTCGAGCTCCAGCCGCCGCGGCGGCAGCCCGCTCTCCGCCAGCGCGGCGGCCACGGCCTCGCAAAACCCCGCCTGGCGGAACTGCACCGGCGAGACATTCACCGCGATGGTCAGATGCGCCGGCCAGGATGCCGCCTGCCGGCAGGCCTCGCGCAGCACCCAGGCGCCGATCGGGCCGATCAGCCCGGTTTCCTCCGCCAGCGGGATGAACAGGCCGGGCGGCATGTTGCCGAAGCCCGGCCGCTCCCAGCGCAGCAGCGCCTCGGCGCCGATGATCCGGCCCGAGGCGAGATTGACCTCCGGCTGGTAGGCGAGGCGGAAATCCCCCTGCGCCAGGGCGGCGCGCAGATCCCCCTCCAGCGCCCGGCGCTCCTGCAGCTTGCGGTTCATCTCGGGGGCGAAGAAGCAATGGCCGCCGCGGCCATTCTCCTTGGCCTGGTAGAGGGCGAGGTCGGCATCGCGCATCATCTGGCCGGGATCGGCCCCGCTAGGATCTGCCCCGCCGGGATCTGCCAAGCCGGGGCCGGCCACGGCGATGCCGATGCTGAGGCCGACCATGGCCTGATGGCCGGCCAGATCCACCGGCGCCTCCAGCGCCGCGATCAGGCGCCGCGCCAGGACTTCCGCCGCCTCCGGCTGGCGCGCCCGGGCCTGGATGATGGCGAATTCATCGCCGCCGAGCCGGGCCAGGGTGTCGCTGTCGCGCAGCACCGCCTGCAGCCGGGCGGTGACGGCCTTCAGCAGCAGGTCCCCGGCGGCATGGCCCAGCGTGTCGTTCACCTCCTTGAAGCGGTCGAGATCGAGGCACAGCACGGCGAGCGCCCCGGCCTCCCGGCGGGACTGGGCCAGCGCATGCTCCAGCCGGTCGGCGAAGAGGCCGCGATTGGGCAGGCCGGTGAGCAGGTCGTGGGTGGCGAGGTAGCTGGCGCGCTCCAGCGCCTGGTTCAGCAGCCGCAGCGGCAGCATCCGCAGCACGGCGAAGAGCAGCCCGCCAAAGCCCAGCGAGGCGAGGCTGAGCCACAGCGCGGCCAGCACCTCCCCGCGCAGGGAGCGCGCCGCCTCGGCCTCGCCCAGCGGCTGGCCCCGCACCAGGATGGGCGCGCGGTGGCTCAGCACGGGCCAGGGCAGGCCGCCCTCGGGCACCGCCTCGATGACCAGCCGCCCGCCATGGCCGAAGACGCGCCGCTGCTCGGGCGAGGCGCTGTCCACATGCGGGACGGAGACGCGCAGCCCCTCGAATTCCCAGAAGGCGGGGTTGGCGCGGGCCAGCTCGGCGACCTCGGCGGCGTGCAGCCGGGCGCTCACCTCCACCGCGCCGAGCAGGCGGGAGCGCGCGGCCTGGAGATAGGTCAGCGGAATGGCCAGGGCGACCAGCAGCGCGGCGCCCCCGGCCATGCCCGTGACAATGCGCGCCACCAGGATGCCGGGCTTCTGCCGCGAGGCCCGCGCGCGCCCCGCCGGGACAAATCCCGCCGGGACAAATCCCCCTGGCCCGGAAGCGCTGGGGGCGGAGCCCACGGGCGAGGCCGGCGCGGCCGCCGGCCAGCCGCCATGCCAGGGCCACCCGCCGCGCAGGCGCAGCCAAGCCAGCAGGGCCTGCGGGACAAGCGGACGGAATGCCATGGCCATAGCCTCACCCGGCAAAGCTGAAAACTTCCTGAACGCAGCCCCGGCAAAGCGGCGGGGCCTTCGCGTTTTCTTCAACCTTCCCCCCTAGGGTCCGCGTGGCCGCGGCAAGCCTGGCCGAACCGCTCCAAAATGGAGTCCGCGCTGTGCTGTCCCCCCCGCTTTCCCTCCGCAGGCCATGGCATGCGTCCGGGCCCAGGACGCGCCGGGGGGCCCTTCCATGGCGGCCCCTGCTGCTGCTGCTGGCGCTGGCCCTCCAGGCCCTGCCACACCGCGCCGCCCGCGCCGCCGAGCCCTCGCTCCGGGACCTCCAGGTGCTCGCCCGCAGCCTGGGCTTCCTGGAGCCCGCGCCGCGCGGCCTGGCCGAGATCGGCATTGTCTACGCCGCCGGCGACAGCCAGGGCGAGGCCGAGGCCCGGCGCATCGCCACGCTGTTCGGCGAGGGGCTGCGCGCCGGCAACCTGCAGCTGCGCCCGATCCTGGTGCCGCTCGACCGGGTGCGGGACAGCAGGGCCGCGGCGCTGCTGCTGGCCCGCAGCGCCCTGCCGCAGGCCCCCATGGTCGCCGCCGCCGTCGCCGGCCGCGCCATCCTCACCGTCGCCACCGACCGCGCCCCGATCGAGCAGGGGCTGGTGGCCATGGCCATCCGCAGCGAGCCGCGCGTCGAGATCGTGGTGAACCGCGCCGCCGCCCAGGCCAGCGGCGTCACCTTCGCCGCCGCCTTCCGCATGATGATCCAGGAACGCTGACCATGCGTGGCCCCGCCTGGATCCGTGCCCCGGCCATCGCCCTCCCCCTGCTGCTGCCCGGCCTCGCGGCGGCGCAGGGCCTCGACCGCGCCGCGCTGGAAGACCTCTTCGGCGAGCCGGTGACCATGAGCGCCACCGGGCGGCCGCAGCGCCTCTCCGATGTGCCGCTCGCCATGGACATCATCACCGCCGAGCAGATCCGCCGCTCCGGCGCGCGCGACCTGCCCGGCGTGCTGGCGCGCTATACCTCGCTCGACGTGAACCAGTACGACACGCATGACGCCGCCGTGGGCGTGCGCGGCTATGCCATCCCGAATTCCCCGCGCCTGCTGGTGCTGCTCGACGGGCGGCAGGTCTATCTCGACGATTACGGCCGCACCGTCTGGCACCTCATCCCCGTCCAGCTCGCCGAGATCCGGCAGATCGAGATCATCAAGGGCCCGAACAGCGCGCTCTATGGCTTCAACGCCGTGGCCGGGGTGATCAACATCCTCACCTACGACCCGGCCTATCATCCGGTGAACGAGGCCACGCTGCGCCTGGGCAGCGGCCATGGCCGGGAGGTCTCGGGGGCCACCAGCGCCCGGCTGGCGCAGGGGGGCGGCATCCGCCTCTCCGCCGGGATCCGCAAGGAAGACCGCTGGTCGCGCGGCGAGACGCAGCTGGCGCGCTTCTACGCGGCGGAGGAGGAGCCCTCCCGCTACCAGATCGCCGGCACCGCCTCGGTCGCGCTGTCCGACACGGTGCGCTTCGGCCTCGATGCCAGCTACAGCCGGTCCATCACCAGCGACTACCACCTCTCCGGCTTCTTCCTGCCCTGGGACATGCGCAGCTGGAGCCTGCGCGCCCGGCTTTCGGCCACCACCGCCTCCGGCATCACCGAGGCCGCGCTCTACCACAACGGCCTCGGCAGCTCGCTGGTCAACACCTCCGGCCTGCACCAGGGCGTGACGGTCGCGCAGCTCAGCCACACGATGAAGCCCGGCCCCGCCCACACGCTGCGGCCCTTCGTGGAATACCGCTACAACCAGCTCAGCGCCGGCGGCTCCATCCACGCGCCGGCCCATGGCTACAGCGATCCGGGCTGGCGCATCAGCGCCCAGATCGCCGCGGCGGGCGTGATGTGGAACTGGGACCTCACCCCCGGCCTGTCCTGGACCAATGCCGTCCGGCATGATCATTTCTGGCTGGGCGGCGGGGGTCATGACGCCCCGCTCTTTCCCTATGGCGCCACGCCTTACAGCGATGCCGCCTATGACCGCCAGCATGGCGGGAGCTCGTGGAACAGCGCCCTGCTCTGGAAGGCCAGCGAGCACGACACTTTCCGCGTGACCATCGCCCGCGGCTTTGGCGCGCCGGGCCTGAGCGATCTCGGGGCGCGCGCCTCGCCCGCCGCAGGCTCGGCCATCCTCGGCAATCCCACCCTGCGCCCCACCACGGTGGACAATTACGAACTCGGCTACCGGCGCAGCATCGCCGCCATTGAGGGCGGTGCCGGGCTGTCGCTGTTCTACCAGATGAACAACAACCTGAACGCTTCCTTAGCCTCACAGGTGACGATGCAGCCCGCGCTCGGAACCTATGTCCTGGTGCCGAGCAATGTCGGCAGCGCCGCCGCCTATGGCGTGGAAGTTTCCGCCAATGGGCGGCTGTCGGCGATCCAGGACTGGGGGCTGGAATACCGCATGGCCGTGGCCGACAACCCGCCCGCCCCCAATATGGCCGGCTTCGGGCAGGCCTCGCCCCGCCACATCCTGGCCCTGCGCAGCGGCTGGACGTTCGAGCCGGTGCGGATCGATGGCTTCCTGCGCTATGCCAGCATGGTTTCCGGCTATCGCGCCACTCTGCGGAGCCTGCGCAGCGGTGCCCAGGCCGATTACGAATATATGCAGGTGGAGAACACCGCCACCCTGGCGGCGCGTGCCGCCTATCCGATCACGCCGGACCTGCTTCTCGCCCTGGAGGGGTCGAACCTGCTCACCGGCCACCAGCGCCAGGGCATCGGGCTGGAGGCAGAGCGGCGGATCTACCTTTCCCTCACGGCGCAGTTCTGAGAGACCGTTTGAAAATACCGTTTAAGAATATCGGGCGGGTCGGTTCCGCGGGTCTTTTCCGCCCTTGCTTCGTTGGCGGGCTTGCCGATGCAACCCGCATCGGCGGCGCCCCACCCACTGAAAAAGTTTTTTGGTTCTTTTTTCCAAAAAAGAACTCTTCCTGCCCCGCCCTTTTCTTCCAGGTGACAGGCTTTCCCTCATCGACCAGGCCATGGGCTGACGATGCGCCCCCGTGCCAAATCCTGGTCGCTGCTGCTGGTGGTGCTGGCGAGCCGGGCGCATGCCGTCGAGCTATGCGCCGGCCCCGCGTGCCGCCGCGCCGGCGGAGCACCACCAGCACGACCACCCGGCGCCCCCCGCCGCGCCGCTGCGCCTCGCCACCCAGGCGCCGGGGCTGGCCGTGGTGCTGGAGCTGGTGCCGGGCCGGGCGGGCCATAACAGCCTGCTGCTGCGGGTGAGCGGCCCCGATGGAGCGCCGCGCGACCTGCCGGAGGCCGGCATTGCCGGGCTGCGCCGCCCGCTGCGGCGCGAAGCGCCCGGCCTGTTCCGCCTGGAGGGGGATGCGTTCGCCCGCCCCGGCCGCTGGGAGCTTCGCCTCGACCTGCGGCTCAGCGATTTCGAGCAGGCCACGCCGCGGCTGGAGGCCGACCTGCCCGCATCACCCGCACCCTGATCCTGACACGGGAAGAAAACACGCCACGTCCCCGCCGCCCTCCCGCCGGCCAACCCGTTTCTCGTCCCCCGCCTCACCTGCGAATTAGACGCATCATCATGATGCACCTATAAGCTCCGCTCCGGCCGCCGGGCAGGCGGCCCGAGAAGGACCGAGCATGACATCCTCCTCCCCGGCTGAGACGAGCCTCTCTTCTTCCCGCGCGCGGGACCCCGTGCTGCTGGCGCTGATGCTGACGACCTTCGCCGGCAGCATGGCGATGATGGCCTTCGTGGCGCTGGTGGGGCCGATCGCCCGGGTGGCGGGGCTGGCGCCGTGGCAGGCGGGGCTGGCGGTCACGGCCTCGGGCGTGATGTGGATGCTGGGGGCGCGCCCCTGGGGCCTGGCCAGCGACCGGCATGGCCGCCGCCGGGTGCTGCTGGCCGGCGCGCTGGGCTTCACCCTGTCCTATTGGGCGCTGTGCCTGTTCATCGACGCGGCGCTGCGCTGGCAGTGGCCGGCGCTGCTGGTCTTCGCCGGGCTGGTGGCGGGGCGGGCGCTGGTCGGTGGCAGCTACGCGGCCATTCCGGCGGCCAGCGGCGCGCTGGTGGCCGACCGCGTGCCGCCCGAGCGCCGCGCGGCCGCCATGGCGATGCTCGGCACGGGCAGCGGGGCCGGGCTGGTGGCCGGGCCGGCGCTGGCCGCCCTGCTGGCGCAGCAGGGGTTGAGCGCGCCCCTGCTCTTCACCGCCGCGCTGCCGCCGCTGGCGCTGCTGGTGCTGTGGTGGCAGGTGCCGGCGCAGCCGCCGCGCGCCCATCCGCCGCGCAAGGCCCTGCCGCTGACCGATGCGCGGCTGCGCCGGCCGCTGGTGACAGGCTTCACCGCCATGTTCAGCGTGGCCATCGCGCAGGTCAGCGTGGGGTTCTACGCGCTGGACCGGCTGGGGCTGGCGCCGGATGCGGCGGCGGCGGCGGCCGGCACGGCGCTGATGGCGGTGGGGGTGGCGCTGGTGCTGTCCCAGGCCGTGGCCACGCGGCTGCGCTGGCCGCCGGAGCGGATGATCGGCTGTGGCGCGCTGGTGGCGGGGCTGGGCTTCGCCTCGGTCACCCTGGCGGAACAGGGCTGGATGCTGGCGGCGAGCTATGGCGTGGCGGCGGCGGGGATGGGCTGGGTCTTCCCCGCCTTCCCGGCGATGGCGGCCAATGCGGTGGGGCCGCAGGAGCAGGGGGCCGCGGCGGGGGCGGTGGGCACGGCGCAGGGCCTCGGCATGGTGGTGGGGCCGCTGGCGGGCGGACTGCTGTCCATGCCGGGCCCGGGCTTCCTGGCCCTGCCCTATCTGCTGATCGGCGCGATGCTGCTGGCCGTGGCTTTGTCCGCACTGGCCCCATCCCTGGTTCGGGCCCTGGTCCGGGTTCTGGTTCCGGCTGGGCGGGCATAGGGTGCTCCCCTTGTCCAGCCCGCCACAGACCGCTACTGATAATCATTATTATCTTCTCCGGGAGCGAAGCGGCCCGCCTCTTCCCGGCACCCCAGGACGGACGCCTGACGTGACACCCCTCCAGCAGACCTGGCCCGCCGATTTCGCGGCCCGCTACCGCGCCGCCGGCTACTGGCGCGGCGAGACCTTCCCCGGCTTCCTGCGCCAGCGCGCGGCCGGGCGGCCGGAGGCCACGGCGATCATCGGCGGCGATCAGCGCTGGAGCTATGCCGAGCTGCTGGCCCGCGCCGAGGCCGCTGGCGCCGGCTACCTCGCCCTCGGCCTGCGTCCCGGCGACAGGGTGGTGGTGCAGCTGGGCAATATCCCGGAATTTTTCTCCGCCGTGTTCGGCCTGTTCCTGGCGGGGATGGTGCCGGTCTATGCCCTGCCGGCGCACCGGCTGACCGAGATCGCGCATTTCGTCGCCAAGGCGGAGGCCGCCGGCTATATCGCCGCCGCGCGCGGCACGGATGGCTTCGACTACCGCCCGCTCGCGCGGGACCTGCGCGCCGCCTCGCCGGGCCTGCGCCATGTCATCCTGGTGGGCGAGGCGGAGGAATTCACCCCCTTCGCCAGCCTGGGCGGCGACCCCGCCAGCCTGCCGCCGGAGCCCGACCCGGCCAGCGTCGCCTTCCTGCAGATTTCCGGCGGCACCACGGGCCTGTCCAAGCTGATCCCGCGCACGCATGACGACTACATCTACAGCTTCCGCGCCAGCAACGCGATCTGCGGCGTCGGGCCGGAGAGCGTGTTCCTCGTCGCCCTGCCGGCGGCGCATAATTTCCCGATGAGCTCGCCCGGCCATATGGGCGCGCTCTATGCCGGGGCGCGGGTGGTGCTCTCGCCCACGCCGAACCCGGAAGCGGCCTTCCCGCTGATCGCGCGGGAGGGCGTGACCATCACCGGGCTGGTGCCGCCGCTCGCCCTGCTCTGGGCGCAGGCGGCGGAGCGCACGCCGCATGACCTCACCAGCCTGGACGTGCTCCTCGTCGGCGGCGCGAAGCTGACGCCGGAGGCGGCGCGCCGCATCCGCCCCGCGCTCGGCTGCCAGTTGCAGCAGGTCTTCGGCATGGCCGAGGGGCTGGTGAACTACACGCGCCTCGACGACCCGGATGCGGTCATCCTTGATACCCAGGGCCGCCCGATCAGCCCGGATGACGAGGTGCTGATCGTCGATGATGCCGGCGAGCCGGTGCCGGAGGGCGAGCCGGGCTATCTGCTGACGCGCGGCCCCTACACCATCCGCGGCTATCACAATGACGACGCGGCGAATGCGCGCGCCTTCACCGCCGATGGCTTCTACCGCACCGGCGACGTGGTGCGCCGCACGCCGGGGGGCAACCTCGTCGTGCAGGGCCGCGCGGGGGACCACATCAACCGCGCCGGCGAGAAGATCTCGGCCGAGGAGATCGAGGATCATCTTCTCGCCCACCCGCATGTCTTCGATGCCGCCGTCGTCTCCGTGCCGGACGAGTTCCTGGGCGAGCGCAGCTGTGCCTTCATCATCCCGCGCGGGGAGCGGCCGCGCGCGGCGGCGCTGAAGGGCTGGATGCGCGGGCGCGGCATCGCCGATTTCAAGGTGCCCGACCAGATCGTGCTGGTCGAGGCCTTCGAGACCACGGCGGCGGGCAAGATCAGCCGCCGCGAGCTGCGCGCCCGCCTGCGCGCCCGGCTGCTGGCCGGCGAAACGGCGGAATAAGGAAGAGAAGGCGCGCCATGTCCCCCACCACCAAGACCTGTCCCGCCACGCGCGAGGAGATGCGGGCCGCGCTGGCCCGCCTGCTGCGGATGGAGGCCGAGGAAATCGGCGATGACGACAACCTCGCCGATCTCGGCCTCGACTCCCTGCGGGCGATGAACCTGATGCTGAGCTGGAGCGAGGGCGGGCTGGAACTCGACTTCGCCGAGCTGGCCGAGAACCTCACCCTCTCCGCCTGGTGGGGCGTGGCGGAGAAGGCCCTGGCGAAGCGCGCCCATGGCTGACGGCGACCGCGTGGCCGCGCAGGCTCTTCCCCTGGCTTTCCCGCTGACCGAGGCGCAGGAGGGGCTGTGGTTCGCCCAGCGCCTCGACCCCGGCAACCCCATCTTTAACACCGCGCATCGGCTCGAACTGCGCGGCCCCCTCGACGAGGATGCCTTCCGCGCGGCGGTGGACGGCATGGTGGCCGAGGCCGATGCGCTGGCGCTGCGCCTCGAGGAAACGCCACGCGGCATCACGCAGCGCATCGACCCCGCGCTGCGCCCCTGGCTGCGCATCATCGATCTCTCCGCCGAGGCCGACCCCATGGCCGCCGCCCGCGCCGCGATGGCGCGCGACATGGCCACGCCCATCGACCCGGCGCGCGGCGGGCTGGCGGCGGAGCGGCTCTATCGCCTCGGGCCGCAGCATCACCTCTGGTATCACCGCGCGCATCACCTCGCCGTGGATGGCTTCGGCACGGATCTGCTGATGCGCCGCGCCGCCGCGCTCTATGCCGCGCGCGTCACCGGCGGCGACCCAGGCCCGGCCCTCGCCCCCTTCTCCACCGTGGCCAGCGAGGATGCCGCCTATCGCGCCGCGCCGCGCCGCGCCAGTGATGCCGCCTACTGGCAGAAGGCGATGGCGGGCGCGCCGGATGTGGTGGGCCTTTCCGCCGGCAGCGCGACCCGCACGGCGCGCGCCGCGCACCGCGCCCATGCCCTGCTCGATGCCGGGGCGGGGCCGGCGCTGCACCGCCTCGCCGCGCAGGCGGACACCGCATGGCCCGATGTGCTGGCCCTGCTGCTCGGCGCCTATATCCGCCGCCTGACGGGGGAGGAGGAGGCGCTGCTCGGCGTCACCTTCATGAACCGCTTCGGCAGCGCGGCGGCGCGCGTGCCGGCGACGCTGACCAATGTCCTGCCGCTGCGCCTCCGCCTGGACGAGGCCACCCCCCTCCCCGCCGCCCTGGATGCGATGCTGGGCCAGCTGGCGCGGATGCGCCGGCATGGCCGCTACCGGGGCGAGCAGCTGCGCCGCGACCTCGGCCGCATCGGCGGCGGGCGGCGGCTGCACGGCGCCATCATCAACATCCAGCCCTTCCACCAGATCCCCGCCTTCCCCGGCCTTGAGACCCGGCTGGAGATCCTCGGCACCGGTCCGGTGGACGACATCACCTTCGACCTGCGCACCGATCCCGGCGCCGGGCGGCTGCGCCTCGATGTCGAGGCCAACCCCGATCTCTACAGCGCGGCGGAGACGGCGGCGCATGCCGCGCGCGCCGCGCGCTTCGTCGCCGCCGCCCTCGAAGCCGGGCGGCTCGACGCCGTGCCCAGCGCCCTGCCGGATGAGGCGGAGCGCCTGATCCACAGCCTCAACGCCACGGCGCATCCGGTGCCGGATACCACGCTGGTGGCGCTGATCGCGCGGCAGATGGCGGCAACGCCCGCGGCCACCGCGCTGATCTTCGAAGGCCGGCACTTCAGTTATCGCGAACTGGACCGGCGCAGCGCCGCCCTGGCCTCTGCCCTCGCCGCGCGTGGCGCCGGGGCGGATGACCTCGTCGCCGTGGCGCTGGACCGCTCGCCGGAGCTGGTGGTGGCGCTGCTCGGCGTGCTGCGCGCGGGCGCGGCCTATCTGCCGCTCGACCCCGCCCATCCGCCGGAGCGGCTGGCGCGCATCCTCGCCTCGGCGAAGCCGCGCCTGGCCCTGGCCGCCACGCCCCTCCCAGGGGTGGACACCCTGGCGCCATCCGCATGGCCGCAGGACGGCACAGCGCCGGACCATCCGGCCCCGGAGCATGCCGCCTATGCCATCTTCACCTCCGGTTCCACCGGGGAGCCGAAGGGCGCCGTCATCGAGCACCGCGCCATCGTCAACCGGCTGGAGTGGATGCGGCAGCATTACGGCTTCACCGCGCGGGACCGCATCCTGCAGAAGACCGCCGCCACCTTCGATGTCTCCGTCTGGGAATTCTTCCTGCCGCTGATCACCGGCGCCACGCTGGTGCTCGCGCCGCCAGGGGCGCAGCGCGACCCGGAGGCCATCGCCCGCCTCATCCGCGCCGAAGGCGTGACCACGGCGCATTTCGTGCCCTCCATGCTCGCCGCCTTCCTGGCGCATCCGGCGGCGCGCGGCCTGTCCATGGCGCGCGTCTTCTGCTCGGGCGAGGCGCTGACGGCCGATCTGCGCGACCGCTTCCACGCCACCCTCTCGGCCGAGTTGCACAATCTCTACGGCCCCACCGAGGCCGCGGTGGATGTCACCTGGTGGGATGCCTCGCGCGGTGATGCCAGCAACCCGCTGCCAATCGGTTTTCCCGTGTGGAACACACGGATGTATGTGCTGGACGAGGCACTGCGCCCGGTGCCGCCCGGCGTCACCGGCCATCTCTTCATCGCCGGGGTACAGCTGGCGCGTGGCTATCTCGGCCGCCCGGACCTGACGGAACGCGCCTTCATCCCCGACCCCTTCCACCCCGGCCAGCGCATGTACCGCACCGGCGATCTCGCGCGCTTCCGCGAGGATGGCGCCATCCTCTATCTCGGCCGGCTGGACGGGCAGGTGAAGCTGCGCGGCTTCCGCATCGAACTCGGCGAGATCGAGGCGGCGCTGACCACCTCGCCCCTGGTGGAACAGGCCCGCGTCATCGCGCGGGAGGACCGGCCGGGGGATAAGCGCCTCGTCGCCTATCTCGTGCCCGGCGCGGGCTATGACGCGGCGGCGCTGCGCGCGCATCTGGCGGCGCGGCTGCCGGACTACATGGTGCCCGCCGCCCTGGTGCCGCTGCCCGCCCTGCCGGTGAACAGCAGCGGCAAGCTGGACCGCGCCGCGCTCCCCGCCCCCGACCTGCCGCGCGAGGCCGGGCGTGCGCCCGCGACACCCACGGAAACGCGCCTCGCCGCCCTTTTCGCCGCCGCGCTCGACCGCGCGGAGATCCGTGCGGAGGAGGATTTCTTCGCGGCCGGCGGCAATTCCCTGCTCGCCGTCGATCTGATGCTGCGCGTGCAGGAGGAGTTCGGCCGCGATCCCGGCCTGGGCGCGCTGTTCGAGCACCCGACGGTGGAGCGGCTGGCGCGGCTGCTGGACGCCGCCGCCCTGCCGCCGCCGGATGACGGGCTGCGCCCGCTGATCCGCCTTGGCCAGGGCGCGCCGGGGCGGGCACCGCTCTTCGTCGTGCATCCGGCGGGCGGGCTGTCCTGGTGCTATGGGCGGCTGGCCCGCGCGCTGGGGCCGGATATTCCCGTGCTCGGCCTCCAGGCCCCGGCGCTGGACCGCGAGACACCGCCGCCCGCCAGCCTCGACGCCCTGGCGGCCGACTATGCCGCGCGGCTGGCCGAAGCCGCGCCGGAAGGCCCGGTCTATCTGGCCGGCTGGTCGGTGGGCGGCATCATCGCCCAGGCCATGGCGGTGCATCTGCGCGCGCAGGGGCGGGAGGTGGCGCTGCTGGCGCTGCTCGATGCCTATCCGGCCGAGATCTGGCGCGCCGAGGCGGAGCCGGACGAGGCCGCGCTGTTCCGCGCGCTGCTCGCCATCGCCGGGCATGAGCCGGCGGAATTCGCCAGCCTGCCGATGGAGCGCGCCGCCGTGCTGGCCTTCCTGCGCCAGGGCGGCACGCCGCTGGGGCGGCTGCCGGAGGCGGTGCTGGATGGCGCCATGCGCGTCATGGCCGGCAACAACCGCCTGGTGCGCGGCCACCAGCACCGGCGCTTCGATGGCACGCTGCTGCATCTGCGCGCGGCGCGCGACCATGCCGGCACGGGGCTGACCCCCGCCCTCTGGGCACCGCACGCCGCCAGGGTCGAGGTGGTGGAGATCCCCGCCACCCACGGCGAAATGGTGGGCGAGGCCGCGACGGGCTTCATCGCGGCGGAACTGCGGCGGAACTGGAAAAATTAAAGAGAAGGGTTCTTTTTTGTAAAAAAGAACCAAAAAACTTCTTTCAGTCAGCGTCCCGCCTCGGGCCTGAGGCGGGACGCTAAACTGAAAAAGTCTTTTTGTTTCTTTTTCTTCAGAAAAAGAAAATTCTTATGCCTTGATCAGGCTGACGGTATCGCCATTCGGGTCTTCCGGCGGCGGCACCGGCGCCTGACCCGGCTGCGGGCGCGGGCCCATCTTCGCCTTGTTGGTGACGTAGGCGAGGCCGCTGCGGCGATCCACCGCCACGGTGTTGGGGTGGGTGCCCGTCTGCAGGCTGGCGAGCACGGTCAGGCCACGCGTCTCCACCACGCTCACCGTGCCGGCGCCGCGGTTGGCGACATAGGCCAGCGCGCCATCAGCCGAGAGGGTGACACCCAGCGCGCCCTCCCCCGTCGGCACCGCCTTCACCACCTGCCCGGAGGCGGCATCGATCACGCTGAGATCGCCGCTCTTCTGGTTGGCGCAGTAAAGGCGCTTGCTGGCGGGGTCGAAGGCGACATTCACCGTGCCCTCGCCACCCGCGGCAAAGCGGCGCACCGCCGCCTGCCGGGACAGGCTGATCTCGGCCACCTCGTTGCTCTGCAACGCCGTGGCGAAGAGGCGGTCCCCGGCGGCATCATAGGTGAGGCCGGTGAACATGCCGTCCAGCCCCTCGGTGATCACCTGCGCCACCTTGCCGGCGGCGGTGTCCACCACCCAGATGGCGCTCGGCTTGCCGCGCACGCCGACGACGGAGACAAAGGCCCGGTCGCGCGCCTCATCGACGACGACCTGGCGCAGATGCGCCCCCTCGCCCTCGCCGATCTGCGCCTTGATCTGGCCGCTGCGCAGGTCGATGGCGATCAGCTTGCCCGCGCGCGTGCCGGTGCCGAACAGCGTGCCGCTGCGGTCATTCACCGCGAGGCCGAAGACGGCTTCCTCGCCCAGCTCGATGGTGGAGCGGACTTCCAGCGTGCGCAGGTCGAGGCCGATGACCTTGGCGGCATTGGCGCCACGCGCCCCGGCGGCCGCGACATGGACAAGGTTGGTGGTGCTGCTGACGGCCAGTTCATAAAGGCCGGGGGCGACCTTCACCGTCTTCTCCACGGCGGCGGCGGCGCGGGCCGGCGCGGCGCGCAGGGCCAGCCCGGCCGCACCCAGCAGGGCGAGGGCATGGCGGCGTCCGATCATCGGGCGGGAAAGGGCGCCATGGGAAGCATATGTCGGCATGGACTGGCCTTGTGGGTAAGATTTTGCAATTGCCTCGCATTATCAAAAATGCGCAGGTGGAGCAATTGCCGGTGGATGACACGGCGGACACCCGGTGGAGGAACACCCGCTACTCTTGTAAAGCGCCGCAGGCTCTGCGACAAGAAAATGCGAACAGTTCGCATTATCAGGACAGGACGACCCGCCACCATGCGGTTGAGCGAGACGCGCGGCCCCACCGGCCATGCCGGGGGCGCATGATGGACACCCCGCCCGTCGCGCTGCCACGCAGCCTGAGCTGGGACATGACGGCCGGCGGCGATCCCGCCCGGCGCTACCGCCTGGCCCTGGCCTGGCCGGAGGAGCCGCCGCCGCCCGAGGGCTACCCCGTCCTGCTGGTGCTGGATGCCAATCCCTGCTTCGCCACGGCGGTCGAGGCCTACCGCGCCCTGCGCTGGCGCAGCACGGCACCGCCGCCGCCACCGGCGCTGATCCTCGGCCTCGGCCATGGCGGCGGCGAAGGCTATGACCCGCCGGCGCGCCAGCGCGACTATACCCCTCCCCTGCCCGGCCAGCCCCTGGCCGGAGACGGCGCGGAGGCTTTCCTCGACTTCATCGCCAGCGAGGTGCTGCCGGCCCTGGCCACCCGCCACCCGGTGGACCGCACCCGGCTGGCGCTGTTCGGCCATTCCCTGGGCGGGCTCTTCGCCACCTATGCGCTGCTGGCGCGGCCCGGGCTGTTCCACGCCATCATCGCCGCCAGCCCCTCGCTGTGGTGGGAGGATGGCCTGGCGATGGAGGCGGCGCGCCGCTTCGCCGCCGCCCCCCCTGCCGCCGCCGCGGGCACGCGCCTGCTGGTCACCGTGGGCGGGCTGGAGGAAAGCAACAACGGCCCGCGCGGCCCGCTGCGGGTCTCGCGCCGCATGATCGCCCGGGCGCGCGCCCTGGCGGCGCTGCTGCGCGAGGCCGGGCTGGACACGGATTTCCTGGAATTCCCCGGCGAGGATCATGGCTCGGCCAAGCTGCACGCCCTGCTCCGCGCCACCCGCTTCGCCCTCTGCCCGGCCGGAGAGACGCTATGAACCGCCGCCACCTTCTCGGGGCTGCCCTGCCGCTGCTGGCCACCCCGGCCCTGCCCCGCCTGGCGCGGGCGCAGGCGCCGCTCCGCCTCACCGACCTGCGCGGGCGCGAGATCACCCTGCCCCGCCCGGCGCGGCGCGTGGTGCTGACCCAGGCGCGGCATGTGCTGGCCATGGGGCTGCTGCACCCGGATCCGGTCTCCCTCGTCGCCGGCTGGGCGGATGATCTGCGGCAGATGAACGCGCCGGAATACGCCGCCCTGCGCGCGCGCTTCCCCAAGGCGGATGCCGTGCCCATCGTCTCGCGCAGCAGCCAGGGCGGCGGCCTGTCGGTGGAGGCCGTGCTGGCGGCCCAGCCGGATGCCATCATCGCCAGTGGCGCCGCGCTGCGGGGGGAGTTGCAGGAGAATCTCGACCGCCTCGCCGCCGCCGGCATTCCTGTCGTGGTCATCGATTTCTTCAGCAACCCCATCCGCGACACGCGGCGCAGCATCGCCATCCTCGGCGCGCTGCTGGGGCTGGAGGAGCGCGCCGCCGCCTTCGACCGCTTCTATGCCGGGCGGATGGAGCGCATCGCCGCGCGGCTGGAGGGGCTGGGGGCGGCGCGGCCGCGCGTGGTGGTGCATGCCCATGCCGGCGGCACGCCCTGCTGTGCCTCACCGGGCAAGGGCGCCTTCGATGCCATGATCCGCTTCGCCGGCGGCCACAATATCGGGGCGGACCTGCTGCCGGGCAATGTCGGGCAGCTCTCGCTGGAATACATCCTGGACCAGGACCCGGCGATCTATGTGGCCACGGGCGGGCCTTATGGCGGGCGCGGCGGCATTTCGCTCGGCACGGGGGTGGAGCCGGCCCAGGCCCGGCGCGAGATGGCGGCCATGCTCCAGCGCGAGCGGCTGGACATCCTGCCCGCCGTGAAGGCCGGGCGGGCGCATGCCATCTGGCATCCCTTCAACGACACGCCGGCGCATATCGTCATGCTGGAGGCGCTGGCGCGCTGGTTCCACCCGGAGCGCTGCGCCGATCTCGACCCGGCGGCGACCACGGCGGAGCTGAACAGCCGCTTCCTGGCCGTGCCGATGGAAGGCACCTACTGGGCCTGACATCCGGCGGCTGAGAGCTGGGCGGGGGCGCCGGGGACCGCCCCCGGCCTTGCCCTTCCCGCCCCCTTCCCCACCCGCCCTGTGCCCTGGGGTTCCGGTGCGCCCGCGCCTGCTTCAGGCTTCCTTGATGAAATTCACAACATAAAGCGTCCATCTTTTCGCCTTGCCCCGGCGCGCCAGCCATGACAACGATACGATCGTGTTACAATAAGCAAAAAAGCTGGACTCGCCATGCAAAACAAAACGGCGCCCATCCCTCGTCGAGGGTGGGAAGCGTCTCACACGGCCAGGGGGAGGCGGCCTCTGCGCGGCTCGGCCAGCGCCCTGGCCCTGCTCAGCGGGCTGGCCCTCGCCCTGCCGGCGGCGGCGGGCAGCGTCACCTGGAGCGGCGGCTCGGGCGGCGACTGGTCGAGTGACGCGAACTGGGCCGGGGATGCGCATGCGCCGACCGCCGCCGACAGCGTGCTGATCGATTCCGCCGGGCCGGTGGTCTCCACCGGCACCAGTGCCACGGCCAGCGATCTGCAGCTCGGCATCAGCAGCAGCGGCACGCTCACCCTCCAGGGCAGCCTCACCACCGGCGCGGCCACGCTGGGCGTCAATGCCGGGGGCAGCGGCACGCTCACCCTCGAGGGCGGCAGCAGCTTCACCAGCAGCGGCACGCTCACGGTCGGCAGCGGCGGCACGGGCACGGTGAGCCTCCTCTCCGGCAGCAGCCTGAGCAGCGCGGCGACCGTGGTGGAATCTGGCAGCGGCGGCACCAGCGCCATCACCCTCGATGGCGGCAGCTGGGTCAATGCCGGCCATGCCCAGATCGGCCGCAACACCAATTCCACCGGCACGCTGACCATCACCAATGGCGGCGTCTTCGAGACACAGGGCGGCGGCTTCTATACCGGCGATGGCGCCACCATCAGCGTCTCCGGCCAGGGCTCGGCCCTGCGCATCGGCACGCTGCACGCGGAGCCGCCGGCGGACTGGAACGCGGGCGATGGCTGGTTCAGCCAGGGCGGCGGCACCACCACCATCAGCGGCGGCGCCACCCTCGCCGCCGATGCCAGCTATATCGACTCCACCACCGGCCTCGCCACCATCACGGTGACCGGCAGCGGCACGCGCTGGGAGAACGGCCTCAGCCTCTATATCGGCGGCAATGGCAATGGCTCGCCCGGGCGTGGCCTGGCCATCGTCTCGGGTGGTGCCAGCGTCACCTCCAACACCAGCGCGCTCGGCGTCGATAGCGGGTCGGAGGGCACGCTCATCCTCTCCGGCGCCGGCACCACCTACAGCGTGCTGGCGCGCGATCCCTACCGCGGCAATCTGCGCGTGGGCTTCAGCGGCACCGGCACGCTGGTGGTGCGCGAGGGCGCGCTGCTCTCCACCGACAATTTCATCGAGATCGCCACCTATGGCGGCAGCAGCGGCACCCTCGCCATCGGCGCGCTGCAGGGCGAGGCGGCGGCGGCGCCGGGCTTCGTCCAGGCGGCGGGCCATATCCGCTTCGGCGAGGGCGACGGGCAGATCGTCCTCAACCACACCGGCACCGACTATACGCTGGCCGGCAACATCACCGGCGCCGGGCGGCTGCTGGTGCTCAGCGGCACGACGCGGCTCAGCGGCACCAACACCTATAGCGGCGGCACCACCATTTCCGGCGGCACGCTGGTGGGCAGCGTCGCCAGCCTCGGCAGTGGCGCCATCGTCAACAATGGCGCGCTGGTCTTCGAGCAGGCGGACACCGCCACCTATGCCCAGGCCATCACCGGCAGCGGCAGCCTGACCAAGACCGGCGCCGGCACGCTGATCCTGACCGGCGCCAGCACCTATACCGGCGGCACCACCATCAGCGCCGGCACGCTGCAGATCGGCGATGGCGGCACCAGCGGCAGCCTCGTCGGCACCATCGTCAACAACAGCGCGCTCGTCTTCAACCGCTCGGACAGCTACACCTTCCCCGGCACCATCACCGGCAGCGGCACGGTGCGCTTCACCGGCGGCGGCACCGTGCTGTTCGAGAGCGCCGATGCCTATACCGGCGCCGTCACCGTCAGCGACACGAGCTTCATGCTGTCGAGCGGCTCCAGCTCCGCCTCCAGCTACACCATCGGCAGCGGCGGCACGCTGAGCGGCAGCGGCACCATCGGCGGGCTGGTGGTGGAGAATGGCGGCCTCGCCGCCCCCGGCTATTCGCCGGGCACGCTGAACGTCAGCGGCCATGTCACCTTCAATGCCGGTTCCACCTATCAGGTGGAGGTGCTCACCGATGGCACGCATGACCAGATCCTGGCGAGCGGCACGGCCACGCTGCTCGGCGGCACGGTCGCGGTGGTGGCGGAGTCCGGCTATGCCATCCCCTATGCCAGCTATGTCATCCTGCGCGCCGATGGCGGCGTGAGCGGGACTTTCGGCACGGTCACCAGCAACCTCGCCTTCCTGACACCGCTGCTGAGCTATGACGCCACCAGCGTCAGCCTCGTGCTGGCGCGCAATGATGTCAGCTTCACCAGCCTGGCGCGCACCGCCAACCAGCGCGCGACGGCCACCGCGGTGCAGGCGCTCGGCCTTGGCAACACGGTCCATGACCGGGTGCTGGCGCAAACCACCTCCGGGGCGGCGACGAGCTTCGATGCGCTCTCGGGCGAGATCCATGCCAGCCTGCCGGGGCTGTTCTCGCGCCAGTCGCGTTTCCTGCGCGATGCGGTGGGCGCGCGGCTGCGCCAGGGGGGCACACCCGGCGAGGGCGATGACAATGGCGGCGGCGATGCCGGCCCCGCCACGCGGCACAGCCGCCTGGGCGGGCTCACCGCCTGGGGGCAGGGCTTCGGCAACTGGTCGCGGGCGGGGAGTGACGGCAATGCCGCCGCGCTCTCGGCCACGCTGGGCGGGATGGTGCTCGGCCTGGATGCGCCGCTGGGCGCGCACTGGCGGGCGGGCCTCGTCACCGGGGGCAGCCGCACCAGCTTCCGCGCCGGGGCGCGCGGCGCCTCGGGCGACAGCGACAACCTGGATCTCGGCCTCTATCTCGGCGGGCAATATGGCGCGCTGGGGCTGCTGGCGGGCGGGGCCTACACCTGGCACGACATCGGCACGAAGCGGCGCATCGCCTTCCCCGGCTATGCCAGCACCGCCCGCGCCGATTACGACGCCGGCACGGCGCAGCTTTTCGGCGAGGTGCATTACCGCCTCCCGCTGGGGGGCCTCCAGGTGCAGCCCTTCGCCGGGCTGGCGCATGTGCGGGTGGATGGCGGCGCCTTCGGCGAGCGCGATTCCACCGCCGCCCTGCGCGGCTCCGCCGGCACGGTGGAGACCACCTACACCACGCTCGGCCTGCGGGCGGAGGGCGGTGTCACCCTGGGCGGCCTCGCGCTGCGGCCACAGGCGAGCCTGGGCTGGCAGCATGCCTTTGGCGACACCGCCGGCAGCGCGGCCCTGGCCTTCCAGGGCGGCGGGCCGGAATTCCGCGTGGGGGGCCTGCCCCTCGCGCGGGATAGCGCCATCCTCGGCGCCGGGCTGAGCCACAGCCTGTCGCCGCAACTCTCCCTGAGCATCAGCTACCAGGGGCAGTTCGGCGGGGAGGTGCGGAGCAACGGCGTGAAGGGCAACCTGACCTACAGCTTCTGAGCAGCCACTTTCTCCCCGGGCAAGCTTTTGCAAGGCGGGGGCAGGGGAACCTGTGCCCTGCCCAAGGGAGAGAATGGAGGGTGTTTGAGGGGGCGCAGCCCCCTCAGGCCGGCGCGACGCCTTCCGGCCGGCGAGCGCAGGTCCTGGCATCGCGCCTGGAGAAACAATTTCCTGAAAAGCCGTCCTACCTCCCGCGCCTCACGGCACCGCGTCGCGCAGCAGGGCGAGGGAGAGGCGCAGACCGCGCAGCAGGGTTGCCTCCGGGCCTGCGGCCTCGGCCGGCATCAGCAGGATGGGGGCGCTTTCTCCCATCTCCGCCATCACCCCCGGCAGGCTGAGGGCGGTGGCCAGCCCACGCAGCCGGCGGACGGCCGGCTCCTCCTCCCGCCGCCGGCCGCTGAAGGCGAGGAGGATGGCCTCCGGCGGACCGAGGTCACGGCCAAAGCCGCGGGCGGCGAGGCCATCGCCCCGCCGCTCCACCACCCAGCCGGCGAGAGCGCCCGCGCCCTCCACCGGGCCGGCCTCGATCCAGCACAGCGGCGGCAGGGCCTCGGGCACGGCGGGTGAATGCGCGACCTCGGACAGGGCCAGCCCCTCGGCCAGGGCGATGATGCCGGGGCCGATCGCCACGGCCGGCGCGCCCTCGGCACGCAGGTGGCGCGCCAGGCGGCGGCCCTCCGGCGGCGCCTCCGGGCCGGACAGGGCCGCCAGCAGGCTGCCCTCGGGAAAGATCATGCGCGACATGGCGGGCCTTTTTTCCGGTGCAGGCGGCGTGATGCCCGAAGCCGCCGCCCGGCGCCACGGCGGCTTGGTTTGTGCGCCGCGTCATGGCTTCATAGGCGCGATCACCGCGCAGGGATGGCCGTGGCCGATTTCAACTGGGATGATCTCCGTGTCCTGCTGGCGCTGGACCGCTGCGGCACGCTGCTGAGCGCGGCGCGGCAGCTCGGCGTCAGCCACAGCACCGTGGCGCGGCGCCTCGCGGCGGCGGAGGGCGCCTTGCAGGTGCGCCTCTTCCACCGCCGCGGCCAGAGCCTGGTGCGCAGCGAGGCGGCGGAGGAAGTGCTGACCCATGCCCAGCGCATCGAGGAGGAAATCGCCAGCTTCTCGCGCAGCGCCGGCGGCGCCGATGCGCGGCTGGAAGGCGAGGTGCGCGTCACCGCGCCGCTCGCGCTGCTCACGCATTTCCTGGCGCCCCACCTCCCCGCCTTCCGCGAGACCTGCCCCGGCATCACGGTGACGATGTTCGGCGATCTCTCCCTGGACTCGCTGCTGCAGGGGGAGATCGATCTCGGCCTGCGCATCAGCCGCCCCGTCTCGGACCGGCTGGATATCCGCCGCATCAATGAATGCCGCTTCGCCCTCTATGGCACCCCGGCGCTGGCGGCGCGCATCCGGCAGGCGGGCGGGCTGGGCGGCGTGCCCTATCTGCAGACCACGGGCCAGGAAATGCCGATGCCCGAGGCGCTGTGGATGAGCGTGCTGTTCGGCGAGCAGCCACCGGCGATGAAGGCGGGCACCATGCCGCTGCTGCTGGCCGCCGCCCTGGCGGGGGTGGGGGTGACGGCCCTGCCCTGCTTCCTGGGCGACCCGCAGGCGGGCCTGGTGCGCATCCCCGTCCAGCCCGAGGGCCCGCGCGAGAAGGTGTTTGTCGTCACCAAGCGGGAACAGCGCGGGGTGGCGCGGGTGCGGGCGCTGGTGAACTTCATCGACCGCGCGGCGCGGGCCGAGCGCGCCCGCTTCGCCGGGGAGGCCGAGGCCGCCTGAGCCCGCAGGCCGCCCCTCTGGCCACCCTCAGGCCGGGAAGGCCAGCGGCACCGCCCCGGCGGGATGGGGCAGCATGACGAAGGGCAGGCCGTAGATGTCCCGCAGCGTCTCCGCCCGCATCATCGCCGCCGCCTCCCCCTGCGCGACCAGCCGGCCGGAATGCAGGGCGATGATCTCATCGCAATAGCGCGCGGCCATGTTGACGTCGTGCAGCACCAGGATGGTGCCGATGCGCCGCTCCCGGCCCAGCCGCCGCACCAGCTCCAGCACCTCCACCTGATGCGCGACATCGAGGGCGGAAATCGGCTCGTCCAGCAGCAGGCAGCGGGCTTCCTGCGCGACCAGCATGGCGAGCCAGGCGCGCTGCCGCTCGCCGCCGGAGAGGGTCTCCACCTGCCGCTCCGCCAGCGCCGCCACTTCGGTGGCGCGCAGGGCGGCTTCCACCTTTTCCGCATCCGCCGCGCCGAAGCGGCCCAGCGCGCCGTGCCAGGGGTAGCGGCCGAGCGCCACCAGCTCGCGCACCAGCATGCCCGGCGCGGGGGCCGGATGCTGCGGCAGATAGGCGACCTGCCGCGCCAGATCGCGCCCGCCCCAGGCCGCGAGGGGCCGGCCGGCGAAGCGGATCTGCCCCTGGCTCGGCGCCATCTGCCGCGCCAGCAGCTTCAGCAGGGTGGACTTGCCGGAGCCGTTATGCCCGATCAGCCCGATGATGCGCCCGGGGGCGAGGCGCAGGCTGAGCGGGTGCAGCAGCCAGCGCGGCCCGGCACGGAAGCCGGCCTCCTCCAGCTGGAACAGAGGGTCATCCTCGGGCATGGGCGCGGCTCCGGGCGGAAGGGGCGGGTGCGGGGCACCCGCCAGGGAAGTAGCCGCCCGGCCCGCTGAAGGCCAGATGCGGGCGGCGGCCCCCTCCCCCGGCAGGATGTGATTGTTGCCGACCAGCGGGCGGGTGGGGCCGGGCGGATGTGATCCTTGCCGACCAGACCGGCCTGCCGGAGGGGCGGTGGATGTGATCCTTGCCGGCCAGAATCGGCGGGACTCGGGCGGTTTTGCGCGACTCCTCACCGGGCTTGCGCGGGGTGGGAGGCTGCGCGCAGGGCGATGTGACGATTGCCGACCGCCGCCTTGGCGCGGCCCGGGATGTGATTATTGCCGGCCGCCTTCCGAACGCCCGCGGAAGGAATTTTAGCCAGTATGCTTAATTTCCAAGGAGATGAGAGGGTTATCCCAGTGTCTTCTGCCGACCACTTCAATAGTTCTAAGAATCCAATCTTCTTATTGGATGTGCCGGCAAGAGACACATCCTGTGGAAAGGCCAGGGTCGGCAAAAGACACATCGACGACCCTGCCATGCTGTGCCATCGAAAGGGCCGCCGAGACATCGGTTATTGAGGTTTGAACGTTCATGAGCGCAGTGGACCAGGCAGACCTCTTCGGCTCCATTCACGAGCTGGTCGAGGCCAAAGGGGCTCAGGAAGCGGTCACATCGGCCGGCGGCATCGCCGCGCGGCTGGAGGATACCGACCCAGGCCGAGCCTCGCTGATCAGGACCGTCGCCGGGCGCAATGGCCGCCGCATCGCCGATACCGCCGCCGCCAGCATCATCCGCGATGTCGAGCAGGATTTCGAGATCGGCTATACTTATTCCGCCTGGTGCCTGGCCGGCCTGCCGCACCGTGAGCATCCACCCGGCGAGGACTGGCTGATCGGCACGGACTACGCCCAGCTTCTGGTCCGCCCCGGCGTGCGGGTGATGGACAATGGCACGCGTGAACATCTCTCCGTCCCCGTCGGCACGCTGGCACGGCTGATCCTGATCGATTGGCAGACGGAAGCCTTTGAAAAAGGCTCGCGCGAAATCGTCATGGGCCGCAATCCGAATGTGCTGCTGAAGCGGCTCGGCCTGTCGCGCGGCGGGCCTGTCAGCCGCAAGATCGCCGACCAGCTGGAGCGCCTCGCCCGCTGCGCCATCGACTTCAAGTTCGGTTCGGACCGCGAGGCGGTGATCGTCAATGAAAGGCTGGTGGAAGCCTTCCAATACGTGACGGAAGACGACCCGCGCACCAAGCGCCCCGTGCGCATGATCGAACGCGTGGTCCTCTCCGAGGCCTTTTATCGCGAATTGCGCCGCCACCCGATTCCCATTGATCGCTCGGCCATCAAGGACATCCAGTCCTCGCCACGCGCCATCGACATCTATCTGTGGCTGGCCTTCCGCCTGCATGCGCTCAAGAACGAAACCGTGGTGAGCTGGCCTGCCCTGTGGCGACAATTCGGCCGCGAGAAGCACCTGAAAACCTTCAAGGACGAGTTCAAGGAGCCGCTGGCCCTGGCCCTGGCCGCCTATCGCGCCGCAAAGGTGCAGGTGGTGGAAAAGGGGCTTTCGCTCAGCCCCTCCCCTCCCCCCGTCAAGTTCTGACGGTATTCCCGCCCGCGGCGAGATGTGATCTTCGCCGACCACGGCCCGCGTTTCTGAGCGACCGCGAGGAGAGGGGCTTCGCCCCTCTCAACCCTGCACGGCAATGCCTTGCCGCGACCAAAGACCTGAGCCCTTTGAAAACCCATCGGACGGCGAGTGCCGGGGAGCATCTCCCCTGCCCAAGGGAAAAAAGGGGGGAGTTTGAGGGGCTTCGCCCCCTCAAGCCGGGTCGCCGCCTTCCAGCACGCGGTTGATTTCCCGCAGCCGGGTGCGGATACGGCGCAGTTCCTCCAGCCCCCGCAGCCGGGCTTCCTGCAGGCGCCGCCGTTCTGCCAGCAGCGCCCCCAGATCCACCGTGGAGGGTGCCGCGCGCGAGAGTTCCTTACGCAGGGCCATGAGCTGGGCGCGCGTCGTGCTCTGGCTGATCAAGCCGCGCTGCCGGGCAATGGCGATCTGCTCCGGCGGCATCAGCGCCAGCTGATAGGCGGCGCTGTAGGAGCCAGGGCATTGTTCCAGCGCGACCCGCCCGCTGTCGATCATCTCGGCCACCCTGCGGAACTGGCTGGCCACCGGGGCGCTGAAAGGAAAAATGCGGCCGAAGCCGGTCTGTAGCGCCTCGCGCTCCTCCCGGGTCAGAAGGGTGCGGTCCAGGGCATTGAGGGCACGGCCGATTTCCAGGAAGGCCTGGCGTGCGCTGCCCCAGGCGGAGACGACCTCACGCCGGGCATCGAGCAGGGCGCGCACATGCTCCGGCCGGCTGGTGAAATCCGTACCGGCGAAGACATCCTGGATGGTGTCCAGCAACTCGCCGGGAATCTGGGTCAACTGGTCGATCTGCTGGGGCCGCAGGTCGGCAACAGTCACATCCTCGGCCGGCAGGTTGCGGACCCGCTTGAGCGAAATGCCTTTCACAGCTGCACCTCCCGCGCGACATAGCTCCACATGCCTTCGAAGACCTCGGCGCTCTGCGAACGGCTGAGGTCCATCACGCCGAGCCCCTTGCCGGAAGCCTCGGCGATTTCCTCCAGGGCTGGGATTTCCACCGGGCAGACATGGCCCAGGGAGAGCAGCCGCGTGCGGATCACGCCGAAGGAACGCGTGCGGCGATTGGCCTTGTTGAGCACGAAGGCCGCCCGCACCCCTGCACTGCTCAGCCGCGTCATCCAGGGCGTGGCGGAATCGAGATCATCTTGAGAAGGCTGGCAGGGCACCAGGAGAAAATCCGCCTCGGCACTCAGGCTGAGGATGGCGCTGATATTCACCTCGACGCTGGGCGGCGTATCAAAGAAGACGACATCGGCGCCACTGCTCCGGGCTTTTTCCAGGGCGGCGCGCCAATCGGCCAGTTCCGCCTGCTGCACGGGAACGGGCAGGCAATCCGGGATGGCGGCGCGCAGGGTCTCGCGCCGCCTTGCCCAGGTGGCCAGGGTGCCCTGCGCATCGAAGTCGACGCCGAGCACACGCTTGCCGGAATGCGCGGCACAGACCAGCAGATTGCGGCACAAGGTGGATTTCCCGACCCCACCCTTGGGGCTGGAAACCATGATGATCCTGGGTTTTGTCATGGAACTTCTGATCCGGGTCACGGGCGGCAACATGCCCGAACCCGGTCCAGAAGACGAGAGGGGGTTTGACCGTGTAAAACCGCTTTTACCGTGTAAAAACCCACTGCGCCTTGGTCCGCGTTGCCCGGTCAATCGCCGGCGGCGCTGCCATCCCGATGCGGGTCCGCCCAACCTGCCATTGGCGCGGGCTGCACGGCAATGGCCTGCACTGCCGCATTCATCACCGCTATCTTTGGCGCATGCCCGAGCGCCAGCAGGCCCGGGGCCAGAGCCTCGGCGGCCGTGCCCTTTTCCAGTTCCTCTGCCCGGTTCTGCGCGCCCATGCGGGGTTGCTCGATGGCGGACCGCACATCCAGCCCCCATCCCAGAACCCCCAGCGCCGTCTGCGCCACGGAGTCAATGATCCGCGCGCCACCCCCGGCGCCCAGGATCAGGCGCAGCCTGCCATCCTCCGCGAAGGCCATGCTCGGCGCCATGGTCGTGATCGGCCGCTTGCCCGGGGCGGCCGCATTCGCCACCACCTGCCCTTGCACCACCGGGCGGGTCGCGAAATTCGTCACCCCATTGTTGAGCACGACGCCATCCACCACGATCTCGGCGCCGAAATTGAGGTTCAGTGTCGTGGTGAAGGAAACGGCATTGCCATCCGCATCCAGGATGGACAGGTGCGTCGTCGCCGGCAGCGCCAGGGGGTCCGAGGGTGCGGCCTCCGCCTTGCGCCCTGTGGGCTGGCCGGGGGACACCTGTGGCATGGCACGGGCGGGGTCCATCAGCGCCGCGCGCCGCCGCAGATAGCTGGCCTCCAACAGCCCGGCCTCCGGCACCGGCACCTGGTCCGGATCACCCAGGAAGCGCCGCCGGTCGGCCTCGGTCAGGCGCGAGGCTTCCAGGAAGAGATGCGCCGCCTCCAGGCTGCCCGGCGGATGGGCCTGGATGCCCGCCTGCTCCAGCAGGAACAACTGCTGGAGCACGGCGATGCCACCCGCCGCCGGGGGCGCGGCGCTGCACAGCGTCACCCGGAAGACCCCGAGGCAGACCGGGCGCCGCTGCACCGGGCGATACTCAGCCAGATCCCGCAGGCTCAGCGTGCCGGGGAGCGGATGCGCCGCCACAGCCGCCACCATGTGCTGCGCGATCGGGCCACGGTAGAAGACCTCCGCCCCATCCGTCGCGACCTGCGCCAGGGTGGCGGCCAGGGCCGGGTTGCTCACCCGGCTGCCCACCGGCAGAGGCTGGCCATCCGCGCCAAAATACAGGCCGAAGCCCGGCTTGCCCGCCAGCCCCGGCTGCGCCCGCAGCACGGCATGCAGGTAGCGCGGCAGGGCGAAGCCATCCCGCGCCAGGGCGATCGCCTCCTGGAACAGGCGGGGCCAGGGCAGGCGGCCATGCCGCGCATGCGCCAGCGCCAGGGTCCGCAGCGTCCCCGGCACACCCACCACCCGCCCGCTGCGCGCCAGCGCCTCCGCCGGGATGGGCTGGCCCTGCGCGTCATGCGCGTAATCCTGCGGCAGGCCCGCCGGGGCGCTGGCCAGGCCCTCGTAATAGGCGAGATCCCGCCGCGCCGCGTCCCATACCAGCAGCAGCGAGCCGCCCCCAAGGCCCGAGGCCTGCGGCTCCACCACCGCCAGCACCATCTGCCCGGCAATGGCGGCATCCACCGCGCTGCCCCCCTCGCGCAGCACGCGCAGCGCCACCTCCGTCGCCAGCGGGTTGGCGGTGGCCGCCATCTGCCGCTGCGCCGTCACCGGCTGGGCCTGCGCCAAATGGGCCTGGGCGCCGCCGGCCAGCGCCAGCACCAGCGCCACAGCCGCCCCCCGGCGCCGCAGGGGATGGGAGGAACGAAAGAACGGCATCGCGGCGATCCTCTGGCGGCCGATGGGAAGCGAAGCTCTACTCCTTTCCCGCGCGGCCCGGCAGCGGGGGGATTTGCCAGCCCGCCGCCGCGGACCCTATTCACCGCCAGCCCTGCCACACCGGAGCGCGCCATGCCGCAAGACCCCGCCGACGACCTGCTGATCGATGCCGAGGGCGAGGTCCGCATCCGCCGCCATCTGCTCCAGGTGGCGCTCGGCCGCGCCCCGGCGGATACGGTGCTGCGCGTCGGCCGGCTCTTCGAGGTGCACAGCCGCCAATGGCTGGAGGACCAGGAGATCGTCATCAGCGGGCGCCGCATCGCCTGGGTCGGCCCCGCCGGGCAGTATGGCGGCACGGCGCGGCAGCGCGTGGCATACCCGGACCTCGCCGCCGTGCCCGGCTTCGGCGAGGTGCACAAGCATATCGAAAGCTCCCACCTCACCCCGGAATGGGAAGCGGCGCTGGTCCTGCCGCGCGGCAATACCTGGACCTGCGAGGCGAGCCATGAATTCTCCAATGTCGATGGCCCGCGCAACCTGGAATTCTGGCTGGAGGCGCGGCGCCAGGGCTCGCCGCTGAAGATCTTCCCGCTGCCCGGCTCCGCCGTGCCCCCCACCGCCTATGAATGGGGCGGCGGCCATTATGGCGAGGCGGAGCAGCGCGGCTTCCTCGCCCGCAGCCTGATGGTGGCCGGGCTGGACGAGGTGATGGACTGGCCCGCTCTGCGCGATGCCGACAATCCGTCCCATGAACGGCTCTGGGGCATGATCCGCGCCACCTTCGCCGCGCGTGGCGTGGTGGAGGGGCATGGCGCGGGGCTGCGCGACCTCGCCAGCATCAACGCCTTCGCCGCCGCCGGCCTGGCCTCTGATCATGAGGGCTGGACGCCGGAGGAGGTTTGGGAAAAGCTCCAGCACGGCCTCTTCATCGAGCTGCGCCCGCATTCGATGGAGGAGGTGATCCCCTGGCTGCTGGCGCGCGGCCTCGCCGACTGGTCGCAGATCGCCTTCACCACCGATGACCGCAGCGCCTCCGACACGCTGCGCCTGGGGGCGACGGACCACAATGCGCGGCTGGCCATCCGCCTCGGCCTCGCGCCCGAGATCGCGCTGCAATGCATCACCCTGAACCCGGCGCGGCACATGCGGCTGACGCCCTGGGTCGGCAGCCTGGCGCCGGGGCGCTTCGCCGACGTCGTGCTGCTGCGCGATGTCGCGGCCCTCGACATCGCCGCCGTCTGGGCGGACGGGCGGAAGGTGGCGGAGGAGGGCCGCCACATCGCCCCCGTGCCGCGCATCGACTGGCCCGGCTGGGCCACGGATACGGTGAACATCCGGCGGGACCTGACGGCGGCGGATTTCGCCATCCCCGCCGCACCGGGCCGGGCCACCATGCGCGCCGCCCTGCTGCGCCCCTTCCACTGGCATGACGACCTGCTGGAGATGGACCTGCCGGTGCAAGGCGGGCTGGTGCAGCGCGACCCCGCCCGCAACGTGACGAAATTCGCCATCGTCGACCGCTTCTCGGGCGAGGGAAAGGTGGCGCGCATGTTCTGGCTCGGCTGCGGGCCCCGCACGCCGGGCACGGCACTCGCCTGTTCCGTCGCGCATGACAAGCACAATATCTGGGTGGTCGGCTCCTGCGATGCCGCCATGGCGCGGGCGGTGAACGCGCTGCGCGACCAGGGCGGCGGCTGGGCCCTGGTGCGGGAGGGGGAACTGGTGGCCACCGTCCGCTACGAGGTCGGCGGCCTGATGACCTGCCGCCCCGCCGGGGAACTGGATGATGAGATGCGCGCCCTCTACGCCGCCGGCGAGGCGGTGGAGTGGATGTATGAGCCGAGCTGGCACCCGCGCTGGTTCCCGGGCTTTCCGGAGCGGCTCTGCTTCGCCACCCTGACCTGCGCGCCCTGGCGCTGGGTGCTGGTGGCGCCCTGCCCCCAGGCGCCCGAGGGGCTGGTGAATGTGCAGACCGGTCTCACCCACCCGGTGGTCTGGGCGCCTGCGGAAGAGTCCGCTCCGGCCTCTTGATGCGGCGCAGCAGAAGCGGGATTGTGCCCCCTTTCCCCAGAAGCCCGACGGAGCCGCCGTGAACCGCCGCCATCTCCTGGGCCAGCTTGCGCTGGCCGCCGCCGTCTCGCCCTTTGCCCGCGCGGCCCTGGCCCAGCCGGCGCCCACCCGCGTGCGCATGCAACTCGGCTGGATCCCCAATGTCCAGTATGTCGGCGAGTGGCTGGCGATCGAGCGCGGCTTCTTCGCGAAGCAGAACCTGGCGGTGGAATGGTTCCCCGGCGGTCCCAACGCGCTGCCGGCGCCCGTGGTGCTGGCCGCCGGCAAGGCCGATCTCGGCTATGCCGGCTGGCTGCCCTTCCTCGATGCCGTGGCCAAGGGCAATGATCTGGTGATGATCGCCGCGGTCTTCCCGAAGAACCCGCTCGGCATCCTCTCCCTGCCGCGCAAGCCGATCCGCACGGCGGCCGATATCGTCGGCAGCAAGATCCTGGTGCAGGGGCCGAATGAGCGCACCGCCATCGAGGCCACCCTGTCGCTCGCCGGGCTGCCGGTGCGCTGGACGCCGGTGCCCGCCGGCTTCTCGCCCGAGCCGCTGCTGGCCGGCGATGGCGATGGCTACACCGCCTTCAGCGCCAACCAGACCATCGTGCTGGAGCGCATGGGCCTGAAATGGGGCAAGGATTTCCACTTCGCCAGCTTCGATGAACTGGGCTTCCGCAGCTATGGCGGCGTGATGATCACCACCCGCGCCTTCCTCGAGAAGAACCGCGCCGCCGTGGTCGGCTATGTCCGCGCCCAGATCCAGGCCTGGACGCTGAACGACCAGGACCCCCTGCCGGGCGCCAAGCTGGCCGTGGAGAAGTATGGCGTGGATCTCGGCCTCGATCTGCAGCAGCAGATCCGCCAGAACGAACTCCAGAAGGATCTGACCACCTACAGCGAGCCGGGCCACCCCCGCCTCTCGCTGGACCGTGCGCTGATCGAAGGCCCGATGTATGCCGCCGCCCGCGCCACGGGCCGCACCAACCTGCCCGATATCGCGAAGATCGCCGATTTCGACGTGGTGGCCGAGGCGCATCAGGGCATTTAAAAAAGGTTCTTTTTGTAAAAAGAACCAAAAACTTTCTTTCAGTTGGCGTTCCGCATCAGGCCAGAGGCGGGACGCCAGACTGAAAGAAAAATCTGAATGGATTCAGGAAGAAAATCATGACCACACCGCCGCCGGAGACGGCCGACATCCTGATCCGTGGCTGCGACGTGGTGACGCTGGACGATGCCGGCACCGTGCTGCGCGATGCCGCCATCGCCGTCTCGGGCGGGCGCATCGCCTGGATCGGCAGCGCCGCGGCCGAGGGCCTGCCGCGGGCGGAGACGGTGCTGGACGGGCGCGGGCGGCTGGCGATGCCGGGGCTGATCGACGCGCATGTGCACACGGCGCAACAGCTGCTGCGCGGCAAGCTGGCCGAGATCAGCCGCAGCCGCGCGCTGCGCATGCCGCCCTGGAAGAACTACTACATCCCCTTCGAGGGCCTGCTGGAGCCGGAGGACGTCCATCTCAGCGGGCTCGTCGCCTACACCAACATGCTGCTCTGCGGCACCACCTGCTTCGCCGATGCCGGTGGCCCGCACCCGGATGAGATGGCGCGCGCGGCGCTGGAGGTGGGCATCCGCGGCTTCGTCGCCCTCTCCACGGTGGACCGCAACACGGATTTCGCCGGGCCCGCCATGCCGCCCTCCATGCTGATGAGCACGGATGGGGCGCTGGAGCGCAATGTCGCCCTGGTGCGGCGCTGGCGGCGGGAAGGGCAGGGGCGGGTGCAGGGGACGCTGGCGCTGCGCCAGATCATCGTCTGCACGCCGGAACTGACGCGCCAGATCTCCGCCGCCGCGCATGAGCTGGACGCCAAGATCCACACCCACCTCGCCGAGGGCACCTATGAGGTGGATTACGCGCTGGAGCGCTTCAACTGCCGCCCGACCGAGTATCTGGAGCAGCTGGGCGTGCTGTCGCGCCACCTGCACGGCGCCCATTCGGTGATCCTGACGCCGGAGGAGGTGGACCTCTACCAGAAGCACCGCGTCTCGGCCTGCCACTGCGCGATGAACAACTACGGCATCGGCATGCCCCGGCTGCATGAGATGTGGCGGCGCGGCATCGATATCGGGCTGGGCACGGATGGCGCGGCCACGGCGGGCACGCTGGACATCTTCCAGGTGGCGCATGCCGCGCGCATCGGCCAGGCGGCGATGATCGGCCACCCCTACCACATCCGCACGCCGATGAGCGCCGAGGCGCTGTTGCAGGTGGCGACGCGCGGCGGTGCCCGCGCCCTCGGCCTCGGCGCCGAGATCGGCAGCCTGGAGGTCGGCAAGCGCGCCGATATCCTGCTGGCCGACACCACGGGGGCAGACCAGATGGGGGCGGAGGACCCGCTCTTCCTCGCCGCGCATTGCGTGGTGGGCCAGGATATCCGCAGCGTCATCGTCGATGGCCGGCTGGTGGTGAGGGAGCGCGAGGTGCTGACCATCGACATGGACGCGCTGCGCCACCGTCTGGCGAAGCGCCGGCCGGAGATCATGGCGCGCTTCGACGCGGTGGTGGCATGAGCGGCGCCGGTTCCGCGATCCGCCTGGAGGCGGTCGGCAAGCGCTTCCGCCTGGATGACGGGCGGGAACTGCGCGCGCTGCACGACATGTCGCTCGCCCTGGGGGAGGGCGAGTTCGTCGCCCTGCTGGGGCCGAGCGGCTGCGGCAAGAGCACCATCCTGCGCCTCGTCGCCGCGCTCGATACGCCGAGCGAGGGGCGGGTGACGGTGGAGGGCCGGGCGCCGGCGGAACTCTCGCGCCAGCACCGGCTGGGCGTCGCCTTCCAGGAGCACGCGCTGCTGCCCTGGCTGGATGTGGCGGCCAATATCGCGCTGCCCTACCGCGTCGCGGGCCGCCCGGTGGATGCGGCGCGGGTGGCGGAGCTGATCCGCCTCGTCGGCCTCGCCGGGTTCGAGAAGGCGCGGCCGCGCCAGCTTTCGGGCGGCATGCGCCAGCGCGTGGCCATCGCCCGCGCCCTGGTGCTGAAGCCCGATGTGCTGCTGCTGGACGAGCCTTTCGGCGCGCTGGACGCCGTCACCCGCCGCCAGATGAATATCGAGCTGCAACGCATCTGGACGGAGCAGCGCACCACCACCCTGCTGGTGACCCATGGCGTGGACGAGGCGCTGTTCCTGGCCGACCGCATCCTGGTGATGAGCGGCCGCCCGGGCCGGGTGGTGCGCGACCTCGCCGTGCCCTTCCCGCGCCCGCGCACGCCGGAGATGATGCGCGAGCCGCTCTTCCACCAGCTCTGCGACGAGCTGACCGAGGCGCTGGAGGCCCCCGCGACATGAGTCCGGCACAGGCGGAGCGGCTGCGCGGCCTGGCGCTGGGCGGGCTGGGCATCGCGCTGTTCCTCGGCACCTGGGAGGTGGTGGGGCGGGAGCGGTTGCTCGGCCTCTCCTGGCCGGCGCTGAGCGATGTCCTGGCGCTGCTGCTGAACCCGGCGCGCTGGCCGCTCTATCAGCGGGCGCTCTCCGCCTCGCTCGCCGCGCTCGGGCTGGGCTATGCGGCGGGGCTGGGGGCGGGGCTGGGCACGGCGCTGCTGGCGCATGCGGCGCGGCCGCTGCGGCCGGGGCTGGAGACGCTGGCCGCCGTCATCCACGCCATTCCCGCCATTGCCCTCGCGCCGGTGATGATCCTGCTGCTGGGGCGGGAGGTCACGCCGGCGGCGCTGGCGGGGCTGGCCACCTTCTTCATCATCTATGTCTCGGCCAGTTCCGGCCTGGGCGCCGCGGCGCCGGTGCTGCATGACCTGATCCGCGTGCTGGGCGGCGGGCGGGTGGCACGGCTGTGGCGGGTCGAGCTGCCGGCGGCGCTGCCAGTGCTGGGCAGCGGGTTGCGCATGGCCGCACCCGCCGCGTTGATCGGCGTGCTCATCGGCGAATGGTTCGGCGCGCCGCGCGGCCTGGGGGTGCTCATCATCAACGCCATGCAGAATTTCCAGATCCCGCTGCTGTGGAGCGCGGTGCTGCTCGCCGTGCTGGTGTCCCTGGTGCTCTACGGGCTGCTCGGCCTCGTGCAGCACGCCCTGGCGCGGCGCTTCCGGTGAGCGCGGCGCTGCGCCTCTGGGGCGCCTTCCGCCGGCTCTGGGGGGTCATCGCGCTGCTGCTGGGCTGGCAGGTGGCGGTGGAGTGGTCCGGGGTCAACAGCATCGTCATGCCGGGGCCGCTTGGCGCGCTGCGCGACATCGTGGCGGCGCCGGGCCTCTACCTCGCCGCCACGGGGCAGACGCTGTGGCTGGCCGCGGCGGGGCTGGTCCTCGGCATGGCGCTGGGCACGGGCATGGCCGTGCTCACCTGGCTCTCCCGCCTGCTGGGCGGGCTGCTGACGCCGCTCGGGCTGGTCTTCGCCTCGGTGCCCGTGGTGGCGCTGATCCCGGTGCTGGCGCGGCTCTTCGGCTATGACACGCGCACCGTGCTGGCGATCGTCTCCATCATCTCCTTCTTCCCCTCCTTCGTCTTCACCGGCTCCGGCCTGCGCGCCCTGCCGCCGGGGAGTGACGACCTGTTCCGCGTGCTCGGCGCCTCGCGCTGGGCGCGGCTGCGGCTGCTGGCCGGCCCGGCGGCGCTGCCGGACTGGACGGTGGCGCTGCGGCTGGCGGGGGCGAATGCCATCCTCGCCGCCATGCTGGCCGAGTTCCTGATGGGCAGCGGCGGGCTGGGCGAGATCTTCCATGCCGCGCGGGCCGATCTCGACATGAACCGCGCCCTGGGGGCGAGCGCCATCGCCACGGTGGTTTCGGTGCTCTGCTTCCTGGGTGCCTCGCGGCTGGAGCAGGCGGCGCGCCGCCGCTGGGGCTGAGCGGTGCCGCCCAAGCGGCGGCACCACCCCAACCAGGCCTTTTCCCGGACAAAGTCTTTTTGCTTCTTTTTCTTCAGAAAAAGAAGATTCCTCTCTTTTTGAAATTGTCACGGATTCGTTTTCACCGGAATGACAGATCATCACAACGCCGTGCCCATTCATCGGTGAAAGCGATAGTCGTTATCAAAAAAAACCAGGTTCAAAATTCCGCCTTCTCTGCGCATGAATCCCCGGCTGCGATAAGGCAGGAGTTTTAATACTGTAACGGGCACGCTTGCGGGCCCGAACGACCGCGCTTTTTCAAAATTCTCAAAATACCGGGCTGAAACGGTGCCGCGCGCGCGGCAGCGCGCGGTGTTCTGCGCCCTGCGCCAGCCCTCGCCCGGGGAGGAGATAGGCCATGGATATCGGAACCCCCCTGCGCGACCTCGGCCCCATCGATGTCGCCCCCCTGCTGGAAGCCATCAGCGGGCTGACGGAAGAGGACTGGACGGGCAACACCTTCCGCCGCGACGTGCTGGCCGCCGGGGTGCACTCGGCCACGGACAGCATCGTGATGAAGACGGAGTGGCACCCCTCGGCCAGCGCCACGGGGCTGCAGCATTTCGAGGATCTCGTCTATGTCTGGGCCCGGCAGCGCGGCCTGGACCCCGAGCCCTACATGCCCCTCGCGCGGGAGGATACCGACCTCTGGCCGGTCTTTACCCTGCCGGACTGGCAGCGCTTCCGCGGCCTGCTGGAGCCGGTGGTGCGCCAGGCCATCGCCCCGCTGCACCGGCCGCACGGGGTGGTGACGCGCCTCGCCCTGGTGCGGCTGCGCGGCGGCGCCACGGTCGCGCCGCATATCGACGGCCAGCCCATGGCCGCCCGCGCCCACCGCATCCATGTCTCGCTGAGCAGCACGCCGAGCGTCGAATACAAGATCGACGGGCGGAAGTTCACCATGCTCAAGGGCCACGCCTATGACTTCAACAACCGCGTGCGCCATTCCGTGAGGAATAAGGGGAAGGCGGACCGGATCAATCTCTTCGTGGATTATTATCCGGCGCCGGGGCTTTCCATCGGCAATCCGCTGGAGGTGGCGGCGCCTCTCTATGCCCGGGCGGCACCGCGGCAGAGCGGGGCCTGGGTGTAAGGCCTGTTAGAGCTTGAATGCTGTTCCCATGTTCTGGGCATGGTGGAGAGCAGCGACAATCAGGTTTTCACGGA